>CAZNZO010000004.1:24759-121413 GCA_964577535.1 uncultured Oscillospiraceae bacterium | reverse complement strand
TGGCGGAATTGGCAGACGCGCTAGACTTAGGATCTAGTGTCTTCGACGTGGGGGTTCAAGTCCCTTTATGCGCACCACAAAAAACTTAATATGCGGGAGTGGCTCAGTGGTAGAGCGCTGCCTTGCCAAGGCAGATATCGCGGGTCCGAATCCCGTCTCCCGCTCCATTGCTCCGTTCGATTGTCGAACGGAGCAATTTTTATGCAGTGGTGAAGGACCCGCGAGGATCGCGGGAACCCCCGAATCCCGTCTCCCGCTCCAAATAAAAATCCATCAGCATTGCTGATGGATTTTTATTTGTATCCAAGCCGCAAGGCTTGGCATATCATCCACCGCAGGTGGCATATCATCGGCAGCGGAACGCTGACGTATATCATCACGGCAAAGCCGTGCATATTGTGCGGCTTGATGATATGCAATGCTTCGCATTGATGATATACAATTTCTTCGAAATTGATGATATGCAAGGCTACGCCTTGATAGAGGCGCATTTTTTAATTATTTTCGCAAGTGCGTTTTTGCTTGCTACTTTTGTGTTTTTTATTCATGCTTATGTTATCCATTTTTATTTGCCATGCACCAAACTGCATTTAGTTGCAAAGGTCGTGCAAAAGTGATAGAATATTTTAAAAAACAAAGGAGACACATTTTATGGCTTTTTCTGAATATCTCCATTCCAAAAGAGACGAAATCAAACAGCTTGTTGCAGAGCTGGGCAAAAAGTTTGCCTACGTAAGTGTGCTGGCAACGGACGTGCAAGCATCTATGGTAAATGCAAACCGTCGCAGTTCCACTATGAGCGAGGGTGGTGCAAGCGAATGCGGTTTTGTTGTTAAGCTTAACGACGGTCGCAGTTTCTACGAGTATTCCACTGACGATATCTCCGGCGACAAGCAACAACTTGCGCAAAAAATTGTTGATAGTTTGGCCATTGCCGACAGTTTGGTTGATTCTCAAATTGTAGCAAACGAAATTGCCGACGAAAAGTTGGTGCAATCTTTCTCTCGTCCTTGCGATTTCCAAAACTACACACCCAATCAACTTATTGCCTTTTGCGAAGACATCAAGGATCAACTTCTTGCCAAAAGTGAAAACATAGTCAACGCCATTTGCGGGCTTAACTTTTTCACCGTATCCAAGTTGTTTATTTCCAAAAACAAGGAATTGGATCAATTTTACAGTTGGGTTAACGCTACCGCCATGGTGGTTTATCGCAACGGCGAAAAAATGGTTATGGCGCGCGAAGGCAGCTATTCCAACCTGATGAGCGAAGCGTTGGAAAAGTTGCCCACCTTGCTGGATAAACTTGTGCACAAAGCAAACAAACTTTCCACCGCAAAACCCATTGTGCCCGGCGTTTACGATTGCATCACCGATCCTTCCATCACGGGGCTTATTGCGCACGAAGCGTTTGGCCACGGCGTGGAAATGGATCAATTTGTTAAAGATCGCGCACTAGCCAAACAATACGTAGGCAAATACGTTGCGTCACCCATTTGCAACATGCACGATGGCGCCGCTGCGGCATTTTCCACAGCATCCTACTTCTTCGATGACGACGGCGTTTTGGCGCAAGATACGCAAATCATCAAAGACGGCATTTTAGTAAACGGCATAAGCGACCTTACCAGTGCAAGCGAGCTTGGCACCAGCCCTACGGGCAACGGCCGCCGCGAAAGCTACAAGCGCAAGGCATATTCGCGTATGACCAACACCTTTTTTGAACCCGGACACGACAAACTGGAAGATATGATTGCTTCCATCAAGCACGGCTACATGCTGTTTGAAACCAACAACGGCATGGAAGATCCCAAAAACTGGCAAATTCAATGCACTGCCGAATACGGCATTGAAATTGTGGACGGCAAGTTGACGGATAACTACGTTGCGCCGGTTGTTATGAGCGGCTACGTTCCCGACCTGCTAAAATCCATTTCAATGATATCCGACGATTTCAAAGTTATTGGCGCCGGCAGTTGTGGAAAAGGCTACAAAGAATGGGTCAGAGTATCAGACGGAGGGCCTGCACTTAAAGTGAAGGTGAAATTGGCATAATGAAACACATCATAGATATTTTGAAAGAATTTCCGCAAATAAGCGACTACAAAATTTGCGAAACACAAAGAACTTCCTACGAAACGTTTTTCGTGCACGAAAAGTTGGAAACGGTTCGTTCCACATCCACAACGGAAAAATCCGTTACTGTATACGTAGAGCACGATGGAAAACTTGGTTCCAGTGTGTTTGTCGTGTATTCTTCCACAACGGAACAGGGCCTGCGCGACAAAATTGCACTTGCAATCGAAAAGGCTCAATTGGTAAACAACCAGCCCTACACCTTGCCTGCCAAGGAACAACTTGTGGACGACATCTATTCCAACATGAGCGAGTATCAGCCAAAGGATCTTGCTTGCCAAATTGCAAAGGCGTGTTTCGATGCCAACAGTGAGCAAAACGGTTCCATCAACGCATTGGAAATTTTCATCAACAAAATCCGTTTCCGCGTGGTTAACAGCAACGGTTTGGATAAGTGCCAGCAAAAGTATACGGCCATGATCGAAGCCATCCCCACTTGGACGGACGGTGAATCGGTGGAACTTTACGAGTGCTACAACTTTTCCACGTTTAGCTACGACGATGTGAAGGCGGAAATTGCCAGCAAAATGCAAGAAGTTAAGGATCGCTATTTTGCCACCAAACCGCAAGTGTGCCCCAATTGCAAAGTTATTTTGAACGCTCCGGAAATTGCATCTTTGATTAGCGATGTTGTTGGTGAACTGGATTTCAGTGCAGTTTATGCCCATTCCAACGCCTTTTCTAAGGGCGATAATCTTCAAAACGGCGATTGCGACAAACTTACCATCACGTTGCGTGGTCAAATTGAAGGCAGTCACAAAAACAGTTTGTTCGATAGCGACGGTGTAACTTTGGTGGATACGGTTGTGGTGCAAGACGGCGTTGCAGTTAACTACCACGGCGGCAATCGTTTTGGTCAATATCTTGGCGAAAAAATCACCGGTAACTTGCCCTGCATACAGGTGGCTGCCGGCAGTGTTAGCGAACAAGATATTTCCAAAGAGCCCTATTTCGAATGCGTTTCGATGAGTGGTTTGCAAGTGGATATCTACAACGACTATATCGGCGGCGAAGTGCGCCTTGCCTACTATTTTGACGGCACCAAAAAGGTTGCTTTGACGGGAATTTCCATAAGCGGCAAACTTAGCGAAGCGCTTGCAACCTTGCGTTTGACGGACAAAATTGTCACGCACAATCACTATCGTGGCCCGCACAAAGCCATTTTTGGCAAAATTGCAGTTATCTAGCAATTGCACGTGGAATTATTTTGTTGCAGGCAAAATGTTTTGCAGTGCAAACGTGAATTGTTTCGAGGCCTTTTCGCACAAAATTTTTTCAAATTTCAAGGCGTTGTTTAGCGTTTGCCACGCAAAAGGTTCATTTTGCGCCACGCTTTTCTGTTAAATTTATTGCTCCGTTCCATTGTTGAACGGAGCAATTTTGCATATTTAGCGCATGCGTATGGCATTTTTTTTTGCACTTTTTTCAAATTTTTGTTGCTATCTGCATCGTTTTGTGGCACAATTTAGCCAAGAAACATTTGGGAGAATTTTTTGTGAAATACGACGTTTTGCTTTTTGATGCGGATAACACAATTTTAGATTTTGACAAATCGGAAGAAACGGCGCTTGCCAATGCCTTTGCGCAGTGCGGTTTGCCATACGACAATCACGTGCTAAGCGTTTATCGCCGCAACAATATTTTGCAATGGCAACGCTACGAGCGTGGCGAAATTTCACGTGACCAAGTGCTGACGAACCGTTTTTTGCTGACGCTAGACGAACTTGGCATTTCAAACTGCAACGTCAAACTTTTGGAAGAACTGTACGAAACAGGTTTGCACTCTGGGTTCTACAAGGTGGATCACGCCGAAGAAGTGCTGCAAACTTTGCTGCAAAGCGGCAGACGTCTCTACGTTGTTTCCAACGGCGTTTTGTCCATTCAAAACAGTCGCATGCAGGGCAGTGGTTTGGATAAATACTTTTTGAAGCGTTTCATATCCGAAGAAATCGGCATTCCCAAGCCCAGTGTGGAATTTTTTCGCCGCAGTTTTGCTCAAATTGAAAATTTTAGCAAACAAACGGCGCTAATAATTGGCGATTCGCTAACCAGCGATATTCAAGGTGGTGTAAACGCGCAAATTGATACTTGTTGGTTTAATCCGCACGGCGTTGCAAACAACAGTGGGCTATCTCCCACCTACGAAATTGACGACTTGCGCGCTTTGCTGGAAATTGTCTAATAACAGCAGGCTTTCGCGCTAGCGTGCAAAAAAGGAGGTGCAAAAATGAATACAAACAAAAAACGCGTTTTTGTCATCGTGCTAATGGCGGTTTTGCTTTTTGCATGTTTTGCGCCAACCGTTGCGTTTGCTGATTTTGGTCCCAAAAATTTTGTTAAAATAACTTTCCAAAACGTCGGTGACGAAGTTTTTTATTGCACGCTTATTTCTCCTAAAAGCGCCGGCCCTTATTATCCGTGGGACGGCGGTGAAATTTATTCTCATCTTCCCAACGACGTTTTTATGGCCTTTGCCAACTACAACGATGCCGACGGATACTACTTTTTGCAGTATGGCCAGCAGTGCAACCAAATAAAAACCTTCATTTGGGATTATCATCCGCCGCAAACATTCAAAATTTTGCTATACTATCCGCAAACGGAAACTTTCGTCACAAGCGAAGTTTACCAAATTTATGCTTTTGCCAGCTACTACAAGGTGGATTTGGCTGCTGTGGAAAACGGCATGCTTGCGGCAACTAAAAACTACAACTACTTTGGCGAAATTGCCGCCCTAATTTTGCGTATTGCCATTACCGTTGCGTTGGAATTGGGCATTGCGTGGCTGTTCCGCTTGCGTGACAAAAAAACAATTTTGTGTTTGCTTATCACAAACTGTGTAACGCAAGTGGTGCTAAACGTAATTTTGAACGTTTTCAACTATTTGTACGGTTGGCTTTCCATGGTGTTGGTGTATTTCATGGCGGAGTTTTTTGTGTTTGCCATCGAAGCCGTAACCTATTCCATTGCACTCAAAAAGATGCCGTCGCCCGTGCCTGTGTGGAAATCCATTTTGTATGCCTTTGTTGCCAATTTGTTTTCCTTTGCGCTAGGCGTGGTGCTGGCAGTGGTTTCTGCAATTTATGTGTAGAACACACGCGTTGAAACGCAATTTGCGTTGCTTTGTGCAAGTGTTTTTTGCTCGCATTTGGTTGTGGCAATTTGCAGAGCATTGCAGCCATGCTCAACAGTTATATTTTTTAAACAGAAAAAATCCTCGCATACAATTGCGAGGATTTTTGTGTTATGTGTTTGCTATGCGGCTAGGCGTTGCCGCAATTTTGCAACAAGGTGGAAAGGTTTTGCAGCGCACGGCCGCGGTGCGAAACGGAATTTTTTTCCTGTGCGGTGGCCTCGGCAAAGGTTTTGCCCAGTTCCGTGCAGAAAAACAAACTGTCATACCCAAAGCCGTTTTCGCCCTGTTCCTGCGCCAAAATTTTCCCTTCAACCCTTCCGCTTACGCAAAGAGTTTTGCCGTTTGGGTACCTTAGCACAACGGCACATTCAAAATGCGCCTTGCGGCTAGTTGCGCCTTGCAATTTTTGCAAAAGTTTTTTGCGGTTGGCTTTGTCATCGTGACCGTCTTCGGCATATCGTGCGGAAAACACTCCCGGTTCGCCGCCCAAGGCATCTACGCACAGTCCGGTGTCGTCGGCAAGCACGGCCAAAGTGGTGTGTTGCGCCACGGCATGGGCTTTTATCAAGGCATTTTCCAAAAAGGTTTTGCCGTTTTCTTCGGGATCGCAAACAATGCCTGCTTCCGCAAGGCTATATATTGCGGAAAAATTGTCCTTCAATATGGTTTTTATTTCGTCAATTTTGTGTTGATTGTTGCTGGCAATTATCAGTTCCATTCTATTTTTCCTCGTCGTCGTTCCAAAACACAATGCCGGGGTTTTTGCGCATCAATTCGTCCTTTATGCTGCCAAAATGTTTTGGCGACACAGCTATTTGCGCAATAATCGGGTCGGAACCTTTCCAAATGTAGCTAATGTAAAGTTTGCCGTCCTTAACAACCACGTTCAAAATGTTTTCAATGGCAATTCTTCCGCCCAACACGTCAAAGAAGGCAATTTTCAAGCGCAAATGCTTTTCGTCCACATGGTAGTGAATGGTGGCAAGCAGCAATGAAAATACCATCACAATAGTTGTGGAAAACAACGCCACGGATGCTTGCGCAGGCGAAACGTTTACGGGCAGTTGAACGCCAAATGCAATCAGTGCAAAAAACACCGTTGCGCACAAGCTTACGGCAAACATAACCCAAAGCAAAATTCTTATTATCGGTGTAAAATTAGCAAGAAATCTCATACAATAATTCTACCACATAAAGCGGCAAAAGTACACAAGGTTTAGCAACAAAATTGCATTATTTGCGTGCTTTTGCAAGGGAGAAGTTTGTTGCAAACAATAAATTTCGATGCAATAGTAAAAAATGCCGAATATTTCAAAAACAAACTTGGCAAAACAAAGTTGTGCGCCGTGCTAAAAAACGATGCCTACGGTCACGGCTTGGTGCGCACGGCAAGCGCGCTAACTTCTGTTGCCGATTATTTCGCCGTGGGCAGTGTTTTCGAAGCAATAAAAGCAAAGCCTTTTGCCAAAGACGTTCTAATTTTGCTGCCGCTTTTGGGGGATGATTCGGCGCTGGCCTGCGAGCATGGTTTTGTGCAAACAGCGGATAGTTTCCAAACGCTGGATAACATTATTCGCAGTGTGCCCCGCAGCAAGAAAGCAAGAATACACGTCAAAATTCAAAGCGGAATGAATCGTTTTGGCTTTTGTCTGCCACAGTTGGAGCAACTTGCCGCAGCATTGCAATCTTCAAAACTGTCGGTGGAAGGTGTGTTTTCGCATTTCTACGGAACAACAAGCGGTCAGTGCAACAAGCAACTTAAAGTGTTTTTGCAGGCCTGCAATTTTTTGGAGAAGGCCCTTTCAACAAAGCTTACCAAGCACGTTGCAAACACCGCCGCAACACAGCTGGGCGAAAAATATTTTTTGGATATGGTGCGTATCGGTTTGGGGTTGTATGGCTACGGCGCGCCCAACCTTGTGCCGGCAAAAGTTGTCACAGCAAAGGTGTTGGCCGTTCGCAACGTGTTGGCGGGCGAAAAGGTTAGCTACGGCGGCAAAGTTGTGAAGCGAAACACCCAAATTGCCGTGCTGGGGTGCGGATATGCCAACGGCTTTTCTCGTGCGCTAAAAAATCCCGTGGTAAGGCTAAAAAATACAGTTTGTCCGGTTGTGGGCAACGTTTGCATGGCAGCTTGCATGGTGGACGTTGGCGATTTGCCTGTTGCCGTCGGCGAGCACGCCGTTGTGTTTGGCGATGGCCTAAACACTTGCGACAAAAATATAATTGTTTATGAATTGTTGTGTAATTTGAAATAATGTAGTAAAATATGTTTATGAGAATTATCACCGGCAAATACAAGGGGCGCACTTTGGTGGCCCCCAAAACGGACACTCGTCCCACGCTAGACAGAACAAAGGAAACACTTTTCAACGTGCTAAGCCCCCTTATTGGTGGCAGTGTGGTGTTGGATTTGTTTGCCGGTTCCGGCCAGTTGGCGTTGGAATGTCTAAGTAGAAATGCCAAACGTGCCATTTTGTGCGACAACGGCAGAGATGCAGTGCAGGCCATAAAAGCCAATTTTCAAAAGGTTGGCGAAGTGCCGGAACTGTACGTTTGCGATTATGCGCAATGTTTGTCAAGGCTCGGCGGTGCAAACGTCGATTTGGTGTTTGTGGATCCGCCCTATAAAGCCGGCATCTATCTAAACGTGCTAACGCTGTTGCAACAGCACCAGGTTGTTGCGCAAGGCGGCATAGTGGTGTGCGAACACTCGGCGCAAGATGCTTTGCCGGAAGCTCTGGGTAACTTTTGCGTTTGCGACAAACGAAAAATGGGCACTGTGCAATTCACTTTCTACAAAAACAATGGCAGTGCAACGGAGGAAATATGCGAATAGGTGTTTATGCCGGTTCTTTTTGTCCCATAACCAAAGGACATGTGGATGCAATTGAAAAATCGGCAAAGTTGGTGGATAAACTTTACGTTGCCGTTGGATTCAACGTGAACAAAAAATATGCCATTCCCGACGATGCTCGTGTGGAAATGGCTTGCCGTGCGCTTGGCCACGTGAAAAACGTGGAAGTGGTTGCCGTCAGTGGCATGATGACGGATTTTTGCAAAAAAGTTGGCGCAACGGTTATGATAAAATCCATTCGCAACGCCTTGGATTTGCAATCGGTAATAGATTTGGCCGATACCAACGACAACTATTGGGATGGCGAAACGGTTTTTGTTGTGGGTAGCAAAGAATATCGCAACGTTTCCAGTTCGTTGGTGCGCGAACTTGCCTTTTTGCAACAAGATTTTTCCGCATACGTTCCGCAAAATTGCTTGGAAGATATCAAAAAATATTTGTTAAAATAGTTTTGTCATTTGCACGGCGACAAACTTTGCGTCGGCGGCAAACATAAAAATGCAGTTGATATGAGCTCGCTTTTTTCGGGCTCATGTTTTTTTGTGCAAAAATTGCATTCAGCGCACGCCGTGTTGCAAAAAATGCAGTGCGTATTTGGTTTTCTGCGGCCATTTCACATAAATATTTTGCACAAAACAAAACTCACTAGTGCCGAAATGCCTGCTTGCGTTGCCTTCATTTGCAAAAATTTCAGTGGCCTAACGTTGCCGCCCAATAGCGCAAGGCTTTGCAAAAACACGCACGCTCCGCCAAAAGATAGCAGAGCGGAAGATGCCACGGTAGCCGCCATGGTGTTGCTTGTGGCGCAAATTGAAACTATGCCGTTTGTCATTTCCAAAAGGCCAAAGGCAAAACTTATTGCCGGGCTATTTGCCAAGTTGGATGGCAAAAATGCTTTTGCTATATCCGTCAGCATGTAGAACAATGCAACAAGCCCGCCCACAGATAGCACCGATAGTATTGCCGAAGTTATGGCATCAGATAGGTCTCCCGCGCCTAGCGTGCGCATAAGCCGGCTTTTTTCTTGCGATGCATTTCTGTGCAGCAATCCGTTTGCTATGGCCGAAAACCAGAGCGATAGCGCCAAAATCCACGTTGCCGTTGCGTTTTTCAGCAATTTTGCGCCAACTGTGGCAATCACAAAAACCGGACTTGCCGTGGAACAAAAGCTGCAAAGCGTGGTGGACGTTTGCTTAGTGAAACGGCTTTCGGCAATGGCTTTTGCGCCCATTGGGTAGCCGCACAGCAAACTTATCAAAAACACGTCGTCGGCATCGGTGCCAAACAAAAATTTTGTCAGCGAACGTTTTCCTCGCGGAAAAAACTTCGTTGCAAGCGGCGCTAGCACGGCAAAGGGAAAAAGTGACGGCAACACGTTTAACGCCCAAACAGTCACTCCGTCCAAAAAACTTTGCATGTATATTTGCGGTGCGCTCAAAAACATCGCAAAAGTTGCTGCAAACAAAATGGTTACGGGAATTCTTGCATATTTCACAACGCTAGTTTATTTGTTTTGGCCGCCCATATATGCCATTTGGGATATTTGTTGCAAACTCATTGCCTTGCACGCAAAAAAGCGCCCAAAAAGTTTTTGTGCCTTCCCAGCGCTTTGTTTTTTTGTGGCCGTTTTGCCAAATTTGCGTTTTGCCGCACTGCCCGTCAATTGCAGTGGTGCGCAGTTTTTTTGAAAATAAAAGACAGAACGCAAAAAGTTCTGTCTTTGTTTGCAGTGTAGATGAATTATATTTTTTTGCAATAGGTGAAAAACAGTGCAACAAAGCAATGGTACCCCAAACACGTAGTTTTTGGTGAAAATATCAAAAGCGGTTGCATCCGGTTTTGCAACTTTCCGCGTTTTTGGAAAAACAGTTGCAGCACAGTTTTCTGTGCAAAACGAATTGCCGTAAAAAACAGGCTCGTCTTTGCAGTTTGCCGTGCTGTCCCAAACGTTCAATCCACCGAAATCAACTTTGTTGGCGCCTTTTCGCCGTCCAGCGTGGCATAAAGGCGGTCGGCAATTTGCGTAAGCGTGTCGCTTTGGTTTTCCAGTCCGGCCAAAAGGGTTTTGGAAGTGGATTTCACCGCAAGCACCTTAACTAGCGGCGTTGCCGTTTTGCTTTGTTTTTCCGCATCCTTAGTGATGCCCAGCACGCAATTCAAAATTATGCGTTGCAGTTTCATTCGTGTGTAGCGCTTAGATTTCACGTCCTCGATCATTGCATCGTAGCCATTGGTTTTGTCGGCGGCAAAAATTTTGTTGTGCAATCCTTCGCAAACACCGGCAACGTTTTCCAATTGTTCTTTGGTTTTTGTTGCAACAAGTTTCGTTGCAAAATCCTTATATTTTTCCTCTATGGTGTCGTCCATATCCGCCAAAACAAAGGGCGCAAGATATTTTTGGCGCAAGTCTGCGTTTTTGCGCAGGCACGTGGAGGAAGCAAACTCGTCAGCTTGTCCGTTGTAGTTGTCTTCGCGCACGAGCGTAACCGGCGTTATGGTGCTTTTTGTGGCGTTAAGTGCACGAATGTATTCCACAGCAAGCACGTTGTTTGGCTTTTGCAAAACGTCCAATCCCGTTGCCAGCCACAGCGCCTTGGGATAGCTAATGCCAAGCGCCAGTTGTTGACGAATTTTTTCGTTAGTTTCTTTGTCGTCAAGTTTTTCCGCACAAAATTTAAGTGGAGCAATGTCGCCGCACTCACTGCCGAACACCAACATGTCTGCATGCAGTTTGTTGGCTATTTTAACTGCGCCCAAAGCAAAATTTTCCGCCGAAGCAGTGGCGTAGACGGTGGGCAGTTCCACAACCAAATCGGCACCTGCCTTTATGGCGTGAATTGCTCGTTTGTATTTGTTGCAGCAAGCCGGCATGCCACGTTGAACAAAATTGCCGCTCATCACGCAAACAACCTTATCCGAAATGCTTTTGGCAAAGCTAATAATTTTTTCGTGCCCGCTGTGCAGTGGGTTGAATTCGCAAATAATCACTGAAGTTTTCATGTGTACCTGTGCAATAAAAATTTTTGACGGCATATTGCCGCGCGCTGTTTTGTTAAATTTGTTTACATTCCCGAACGGGTGTGGTATAATTTAACTTGTGTCGGCGAATTTTGCCAAGCAATGCCATCAATATGCTTTTTGTGGTCGTTGCTCGTGCAATCTTTCGTTTATTATACACGAAACAAACTAAAAAATAAAGCGTTTCTGCCGAATAGGCGTGCGCAACATTTGGGGGTTATTATGAACATTTTGCAACAAATAAAGCAAAAAGCGGCAAATTTGCACAAAACAATAGTGCTTTGCGAAGGTGAAGATAGTCGTGTTGTAAAAGCAGCACAAGATGCAACTTTGGAAGGAATTGCCAAAATAGTGTTGTTGGGAAATCCCGAACAAATTGCCCAAAACAATCCCGACGTGGATTTGACCGGTGTTACTATTATCGATCACCTAACTAGCGAAAAATTGCCTGCCTACAACGCAAAGTTGTGCGAACTTCGCGCATCCAAGGGTATGACGCCCGAACAAGCTTCCGTGTTGTTGCAAGATGCAACCTATTTTGGAGCAATGATGCTAAAAATGGGCGAAGTGGACGGATTGGTTTCCGGCGCTTGCCATTCCACAGCAAACACGTTGCGCCCCGGTTTGCAAATTATCAAAACGGCTCCCGGTGTTTCGGCAGTTTCTAGTTTCAACCTTATGATTTGTCCCGAACAAGGCAACCAATATTGCCCCGATGGTTTAGTTGTTTTTGCCGATTGCGGACTTAACCCCACCTACACTTCGGAAGGTTTGGCCGATTGCGCAATTTCCACGGCTAAATCGGCGGCAGCCATTGCCGGCATCGATCCCAAAGTTGCAATGCTTTCCTTCTCCTCTAAGGGCAGTGCAAAGCACGATAACGTAACCTTGGTGGCCGAAGCAACTCGTTTGGCAAAGGAAAAAGCACCCGAATTGAAGTTGGATGGCGAATTGCAGTTCGATGCAGCCATTGTTCCTTCCGTAGGCGCAATGAAAGCCCCTGGCAGTTCCGTTGCAGGACACGCCAACGTGTTTATCTTCCCCGATTTGCAAGCCGGCAACATTGGCTACAAAATTGCCGAACGCTTGGGCGGATTTATGGCTGTTGGCCCCATTTGCCAAGGTTTTGCAAAACCCATGAACGATCTTTCTCGCGGATGCAAATCCGACGATATCGTTGCAGCTGTTGCAATAACGGCATTGCAAACTCAATTTTAGTTTACTAGCACAAAAAATATTTCGCGGCATTGGCCCGCGAGACAGGAGATAAAAATGAAAATACTCGTTATCAATTCCGGCAGTTCCTCGTTGAAATACCAACTTATCGATATGCAAACGGAACAAGTGCTTGCAAAAGGCAATTGCGAACGCATAGGAATAGAAAATTCCAACTTCATCTACAAGGCAAACGGCAAAACCATCGAACAAAAAGTGGATATGCCCAACCACAACGTTGCAGTCAAGTTGGTGCTTTCCACCCTAACCGATAAGCAAGTTGGCGTCATTTCTTCCATGAAAGAAATTGACGGCGTTGGCCACCGTGTAGTTGCTTCCGGCGAAGCCTTCAAGCAACCCACTTTGGTAAGCGAACATTCCATGCAACTTATGGAAGAAATAAAGGACCTTGCGCCTTTGCATAACCCTGCTGCAATAGTGGGCGTAAACGCTTGCTTGGCAGAAATGCCCAACACTCCCATGGTGTTGGTTTTCGACACAGGTTTCCACTTCACAATGCCCGACTATGCGTATATGTACGCAGTAAAATACGAACACTACGAAAAATACAAAATTCGTCGCTACGGCGCACACGGCACCAGCCACAAGTTTGTTGCGCAAGAAGCCGCAAAGTATTTGAACAAGGATATTTCTCAGCTTAAAACCATCACCTGCCACTTGGGCAACGGATCCTCCATCACGGCAGTTAACGGTGGCAAGTGCGTTGATACTTCCATGGGCTTCACACCTCTTGCCGGCGTGCCTATGGGCACCAGAAGCGGCGATATCGACTATGCCGCGGCAGAATATATTGCACGCAAGGAAGGCATGGACGTTTCGCAAATGCTAACCTATTTGAACAAGCAATGCGGTGTTGCTGGCGTAAGCGGTGTTTCTTCCGATTTCAGAGATTTGGCCGCCGCTGCCGAACAAGGCAACAAGCGAGCCGAATTGGCGCTAGAAATGTTTGCATACGGTTGCAAAAAATATGTTGGCGCCTATGCCGCAGCAATGAACGGCGTAGATGTGGTGGTGTTCACCGCCGGTATTGGTGAAAACGACCCCGACGTTCGTCGCCGCGTTTTGAAAGATATGGACTATTTGGGAATAAAACTTGACGAAAACAAAAACGTCAATTGCCCCAGAGGAACCATTGCCGAAATTCAAGCGGACGATTCCAGAGTTAAAGTTTTGGTTATTCCCACCAACGAAGAACTTGTTATCGCTCGTGAAACTTTGGCTGTTGCAAAGTTGTCTTAAATCGTTGACAAAATCGTTGCAACTTTGTATAATGTTGAAGTGTGTGAAAAAATCGTAATTGAATTGGCAAAACCGATGGCAAACGTCGGAACTGCATTGCCCTTTTGTGGCAAGTTTGTTTTGGATGGCAACCTGTTGCCATACCCAAAAGCAAAACTAAACGAAGTTTCCGTATCCTTCGACGTTACGTTCACTAATCCGGACGTAGAAGTGGAAGGGCAAATAGTTTGCATCGTCAGTGGTTGTTGCGACCGTTGCTTGGAAGAAACGAAACGCAGTTTTAAACTTAGTTTCTTTCAAACTTTCAAAAAGAACCCGTCGGAAGACGAATATGGCTACGACGGCAGCAAGTTGGACGTAACAAAAGCGGTGCAAGACGAAATTGTTTTGTCCGTGCCAACCTTGTTTTTGTGCAAGGACGATTGCAAAGGGTTGTGTCCCGTTTGCGGAGCAAACAAAAACGTTGCAGAGTGCGATTGTAACACTCAAAAAGAAAACGCCTTTTCGGCGCTTAAAAATCTAAAATTCTAACGGAGGTGCATCACAATGGCAGTACCCAAGAGAAAAACGTCTAAACAAAGAAAACACAAGAGAGCAGCAAACTGGACAGCTTCTGCTCCTACTTTGGTAGAGTGCCCTCAATGCCACGAACTTAAAGTTGCTCACAAAGTGTGCAGCGCTTGCGGATATTACGACGGCAAGCAAGTGGTAGAAGTTTCCGCTGAAAAATAACTAGCGGCAAGTCATTCTGCATTTCTAACCACCGATGAATAATCGGTGGTTTTTTGCGTTGTGAAACAATGATATATTTGTGTTATATTTCGTGAAACAATGCCACATAATTGCCCAATAGTATTGCAAAAAGGCGGTTTTTGGTATATAATATGACTTGCCGTGCAAAGTTTTGCAAAAATTATGGCAGGAGGAGTGGCAGTGCGCAGAAACGAAATTGCTCTTATCGAGCAAAAAATTGGCTACGTTTTCAAAAACAAGGCGTTGCTTACGCAGGCGTTTGTTCATTCTTCTTTTGCCAACGTCGAAAATGTCGACGATAACGAGCGGATGGAATTTTTGGGCGATGCCGTGCTGGATTTTGTCGTTGCGGAATACTACTACGCAAAGCACAAAAATTTTGATGCAGGGCAGCTTTCCAAAGTGCGTTCGTTGGTGGTATCTTCCGACGGGTTGCGACCCGTGGTGGACCAAATGGACATTTTGCAACATTTGCGTGTTGCGCCCAATTGCAACGTGCGTTCCCTTTCCAAAAAAATCGAAGCCAATTTGTACGAAGCAATTCTGTGCGCTGTGTATTTCGATGGTGGCATGGATGCTGCAAAAGCATTTGTGCTTCGAACGCTAAAACAGCAACTGGACGAAGCGCAAAAGCGCGCCTCTAAGGATAGCAAAACTTTGGTTCAGGAATATTGCCAGGAAAAAAAACTTGCAGTAAGGTATCAACTGGACAAAAAGGAAGGGCCGGATAACAGCCCAACGTTCTTTTGTTCGTTGTGGATAGACGAAAAAAAAGTTAGTGATGGCGTTGGTTCCAGCATAAAAAAATCCGAACGCGACGCCGCTTCTAAAATTGTTAAAGATTGGAGAATAAACTAGTGCTATATTTGAAGAAAATTGAAATTTACGGGTTCAAAAGCTTTGCCGATAAGGTAGAAATGCGTTTTGACCACCCCATAACCGGCATAGTGGGCCCCAATGGTTGCGGAAAAAGTAACGTTTCCGATGCCATAAGATGGGTTTTGGGCGAGCAAAGCACAAAAAGCTTGCGTGGTAAGGCCATGCAAGACCTTATTTTCAACGGCACGGACGCCAGAAAATCCATGAGTTATTGCGAAGTGTCCCTCTACTTGGATAACACAACGCGCATTTTCCCCATTCAACTGGACGAAATAATCATCAGCCGCAAGCTGTATCGTAACAACGAAAGCGAATATTTGCTTAACAGGAACGTGGTGCGTTTGCGCGATATCATCGAACTGCTTCGTGGCGTTGGCTTGGGAAAAGAAGGCTATTCGATAGTCGGTCAGGGACGTATGGATGCTGTTCTTTCTGCCCGCCCGGAAGAAAGACGCGCCATTTTTGAGGAGGCGTTGGGCGTTTCCAACTTCATTGCCAAGCGCAACGAAACCAACAACCACTTGGAACGCACCAAAACGCAAATGGAATATTTGCTTGCCGTCATGGACGAAGTGAAGGTGCGCATCCCGGAACTTAAACGACAATCGACCATTGCCAAAAAGTATTTGGACGTATATAACGAACTGCGTATTTGCGAAATAAATTCCTATATCTACGGCTACGACCATGCCAGCCAAGATAAGGAAGCGGCAAAGAAAAAGTTGCAAGGCCTAAAAGAGCAACAAACCTATAAGGAAACGCTCTATGCCGACATCAACGAACGCTACACCGATTTGTTCAATCGCCGCAACAGCATCGACGACGAAATTGAAAAACTCCACCAAGAAAAGGTGGATTTGGCCGTAGAAATTCAAAAGTTGGAAGGGGATAAAAACCTTATTCAGGAAAGAATCTACAACTGCCAAAAGGATATTTCCAACACCGAGCAACAAATTTCCGAAAACAAGCAAGATATCGAAAACTTGCAAAAGGCAAACGATTCTTTGAATGGCCTGTTGGCTCGCAGAAGGGACGAACTTTCCGCAGGCGAAAACGAGATTTTGCAAACGGCGGATAAGTATAACGTTCTGTCGCGCAAGGTGGATGCCCTGACGGCCGAAACGGAAGCGGTGCGCAAAAAGTTGGATGACGTGCGCGCTCAAACTGCGGAAAGCAACAGCAAATTGGTGGGCTACCAAACGGAAAAGGACACGTTGTCTCACCGCGTAGAGCAAATCGAAGCAAGCGAACAACAAATTTCCGAGCGTTTGCAGGAATCGGCCGGCGAAGAAGGCGGATTGTTGTTGCGCTACAAAACCGCCAAGGAAGAAAGCGAAAAACTGCTTCAAACGGCTGCTCAACTAAAACAGGATATCAAACTTAAAGAATTTGAACAGTTCGATTTAGTAAAAGAATTGCAACGCAAGCAACAAGCATATTCCGGCGAAAAGGGCGGAATCGAAATGCTAAAAGACGTTGCCAACAACTACAAACGCTATCAAGCCAGCGTGCAATATCTGATGCAAGACGCCAACAAAAACACTCAATTGTCTTCGCGTATTTGCGGCGTAGTTGCCAACTTGGTGCACGTCGAACCCAAATTGCAATTGGCCATGGAAGTGGCTTTGGGCGGCAGATTGCAAAACGTTGTTACCGAAAACGAAGCGGACGTAAAATATCTAATTCAGTACCTAAAAGATCACGACTACGGCCGTGTTACCTTCCTGCCCGTTTCCTCAATGAAACCGCACGGAATCGACCGCGCCGAAGTGCTTAAAGAAAACGGCGTTTTGGGCGTTGCAAGCGATTTGGTTTCCTTCGACGCGCACTATTCCAACGTGTTCGAATCGCTATTGGGCGGAATTGTGGTGGTGGATACCTTCGATAACGCCGTTGCAATCAGCAAAAAATATCGTTATTCTCACAGAATAGTCACGCTAACCGGCGAAAGAATTTCCAACGACGGTTCGTTGGAAGGCGGTAGCAAACGCTCGGTTACAACCAGTTTGCTTTCCTACGAAACGGAACTTGCCGAACGCACTCAGCGTTTGGAAAAACTGCTTGCCGAATTGCAAGAAGTTGACCAGCGCAAGCAAACTTGCGACAAACTACTTGCCGAAATGCGTGCAACTTCCGCCGCTTTGGTGGAAAAAATAAACCTTTTGAACGTGGAAATTGCCACCGCAAAGGAAAAAATCGAAACGTCCAACGTCTTGACCAATTCGGATAAACAAAACATTTTGGGCTTGACGGGTGAAAAAGATGAAATTGCTCGTCGTTTTGAAGAAATTGAAAAAATGACACAAGCAACCTCCAAGCGTTTGGAGGATTTGAACCGTTCCGAAAAAGAATTGGTGGAAAAGCTTCAACACCTAAAAGACACTTTGAATGCCGAAACGGCGGCAAAGGAATCTATGCAAGCGGCCATTTCCGAAAAGCGCTATCGTGTTGGCATTTTGAAAAACAACATCGACAACGCCGAAAAGGACGTCAAAAACAACAACGCGCAAATTTTTGCGTTGGAAAATGCCATTCAAGATAAGCTTAACTATTGCGCACAGGTAAGAAATGCCATTGACGGATTCTACGACGTGTTTAACGAAAGCACCAAGGATTCTGTTCTTAGCAAGCGCATGATCGATTTGCAAAACAAAATTAAATCCACCGACACCTTGAAGGAAGAGTTGGATACCAATTTCAGCAAGACGGCAGACGAAAGAATGAGCGTTGCTGCGGAAATTGAATCGTTGAAGAGCCAAATTTCCACGGAAGAATTTTGCTTGGGACGCATCGACTTGGATTTGAGTCAACTCCAGGAACGCGTGCGCGACGAATACGGCATCACCTATTCGGCAGCCATGGAATACAAGCAAGAAGATTTCGATAACGAAGCAGGCAAAGCAAGAATTTCCGAATTGAAGGCGGCAATTCAGCGTATGGGACACGTCAACGTTAACGCCATTCAGGAACTGGAAGACACTCAAAAACGCTACGACGACTACGCAAACCAATATAACGACGTCAAAAAGGCCGAAGAAGACCTAAAAACTTCCATAAAAGTGCTAACTGCCGAAATTGAAACCAAGTTTAACGACGGCATGGCAAAAATCAACGAAAACTTCAAGCAAGTTTTCCGCGAATTGTTCAACGGCGGCAACGCAAGGTTGTATGTAGAAAACGACCCCAACAAGGAATCGTTGCGCCAAGGCGTAGAAATAGAAGCGCAACCCCCGGGAAAGAAATTGCAAAATATTTCGTTGCTTTCCGGTGGTGAACGCACCATGACGGCGGCGGCAATTTTGTTTGCAATTTTGAAGTATAATCCAATGCCTTTCTGCGTATTGGACGAAATCGAAGCAGCACTAGACGATGCCAACGCCGATAGAATTGCAACCTATTTGCGCAAATTCTCTTCTTCCACACAATTCATTGTTATCACGCACAAAAAGCCCACAATGGAAAGGGCCGACGTGCTATATGGCGTAACCATGGAAGAAAAGGGTGTCAGCAAGATAGTTTCGGTTAAACTTACCGATGCAATAAAACAAGCAATGTAGAGGTTCTAATGGGATTTTTTCAAAAAATAATCGATGGTTTGCGCAAAACCAAACAACAACTTGGCTTTCGTCTTAACGAACTGTTTAAGCGTGGAATTTTTGATGAAGATTTCTATGAAGAGTTGGAATTTATTTTGCTTGCCGCAGACGTAGGCGAAGATACCACCGAAGACGTTATCGACAGTTTGCGTGAAGCAATGCGCAAGGATCACGTTTCCGACCCGAAACAGGCCAACGAATACCTAAAACAAGTGCTTATGGACGTGCTTGGCGATGAAAAATTCACCTTTTCCACCCCTTGCGTAATAACCGTTGCCGGTGTAAACGGCGTGGGAAAAACCACAACCATAGGCAAACTGGCAAACCTTTTTGTAAAGCAAGGCAAATCCGTTGTTATTGCTGCTGCCGATACTTTTCGTGCGGCGGCTAGCGAACAATTGGAAGTTTGGGCAAACCGTGCAAAAGTGCGCATAATAAAGCACGAAGAAGGGAGCGACCCCGCAGCAGTGGTGTTCGATGCCGTTTCTTCCGCAAAAAGCAGGGGCACCGACGTTGTGTTGGTGGATACCGCCGGACGTTTGCACAACAAAAAGAATTTGATGGAAGAACTCAAAAAAATCAATCGCGTTATCGACAGGGAATTTCCCGAAGCGGAAAGGAAAAACCTTATTGTTTTGGATGCAACCACTGGCCAAAACGCCATTCAACAGGTGGAAGTTTTCAACGAAGCAATCGATATCGACGGCATAGTTCTAACCAAACTGGATGGCACCGCTAAGGGCGGCGTTGTGCTGGCAATAAAGCACGATATGGATGTTCCCGTCTATTTTGTGGGCGTTGGCGAAGGCATCGACGACCTTTTGCAATTTGATGCCGCAAGCTACGTGGAAGGAATAGTGTAGGGGTAAAATTGCAGCCAATCTAAAACAACTTTGTGACGGCATTTCGCCGTTTTGTTGCAAAAATCACATAGCGTTATGCAAAAATTGGGGCACGGATAGTTTCCGTGCCTTTTTTGCAAAGTCGGATTTTTGTGCGCACGTGCTGTTTCCGTCGGGCGTAGCAGCGTGAAATTTGCTGTTGCATCTTTTTGCGAAAATACCAGTATTGACAATTTTGCGCTCATGCCGTATACTTAATTTTGCAATATGTTTGCATTCGCAACAGGAGGGAAATATGATAACGAAAATTTACGATAATGGAGATAGGTACGAAGGCGAATTTTATCTTGGCGAACGCCACGGACGTGGCACATACTACTACGACGACGGAAGCAAGTACGCAGGCGAGTGGAAAAACGATGAGCGATGCGGACACGGCGTCTATGTTTATGCCGATGGAACCAGGTGCGAAGGCGAGTGGAAGAACAACAGGATGAATGGCCGCGGCACCTACACTTGGCCGGATGGCGGCAAGTACGAAGGTGAATTTAAGGATAGCAATTTCCACGGTCACGGCGTGCGCATTTATTGCGACGGCAAGTATGAAGGCGAGTGGAAGAACGATCAACGCTGTGGTCACGGCGTGCATCACTATGCCGACGGAAGCATCTATGATGGTGAGTGGAAAAACGATGCGATGCACGGCCACGGCACCTACACTTGGGATGATGGCAGCAAATACGTGGGTGAATTTAAAAACGGCGAGATTGACGGCTACGGCGTGCGTGTGTTTGTCGGTGGAGCCAAGTACGAAGGCGAGTGGAAGAACGATGAAATGCACGGCCATGGCACTTACACTTGGCCTAACGGTGGCAAATACGAAGGTGAATTTAAGGACGGCAATTTCCACGGCCATGGCGTGCGTGTGTATTCCGACGGAGCCAAGTACGAAGGCGAGTGGAAGAACGATGAAATGAACGGCCACGGCACTTACACTTGGCCTAACGGTGGCAAATATGAAGGTGAATTCAAGGGCGGCAATTTCCACGGCCATGGCGTGCGTGTGTATTCCGACGGAAGTATGTGCGGCGGAAATTGGGAAAACGGCGTGATGAACGGCCGCGGCGTTTACGTGTGGGGCGACGGAACCAAATACGAGGGCGACTTCAAAGACGGCGATTTGCACGGTCACGGCATTTTTTATTACCCCGATGGAAGCACGTGGGAAGGTGAATTTGCCCATGGCAACCCTGTTCAAGACTAAGAACGTTACATTTTGAAAAAAACAAACAAGTCAAGCGAAGCATCAAAAAAATATTCAAAAATTTTGTTTGATGAATGCAAAACGCTTGACTTTGTTTTTGTTGTGATATAAAATACCCATGTAAAGTAAATTTGCTTTACAACACGCAGCGTGCGGAGGTGCAAAGATGTCGTTGACAAAACTACAATTGTCGGAACTTCTTTCCACCTATGGCAGTTTGCTCACGCAAAAACAACGCGACGTTGTTGCCATGTTTTGCGATTGCGATTGCACCCTTTCAGAAATTGCTGCCGAACACGGTATTTCTCGTCAAGGCGTGCGCGATACCATTGTCAAGTCGCAAGCAACTTTGCAAAAGTTCGAAGAAAGTTTGCATCTTGCACAACTGATGCACGAAGTGCGTTCTGCTTTGCAACAGGGCAATGAGCAACAGGCCGTGCAGTTGGTGCAAAAATTTGTTGAAAAGGAGTAGTGTGCTTTGGCTGCATTTCAAAACCTTACGGACAGGATGAATCACGTTTTTTCCAAGCTGAAAAACCGCGGTGCGCTGACGGAGTTGGAAATTAAACAAGCCATGCGTGAAGTTCGCGTTGCTTTGTTGGAAGCCGACGTAAACTACACCGTCGCTAAGGATTTTATTGCTGCCGTCACCGAAAAGGCGGTTGGCGAAGAAATCCTAAAAAGCCTAACACCCGGCCAACAGGTTGTAAAAATCGTCAACGAACAACTAATTCAGTTGCTGGGCGCAACGCAAAGCAAATTGGGTGTTTCGCCCAAATTGCCCACAATAATTATGATGTGCGGCTTGCAAGGTGCAGGCAAAACCACAATGTGCGGCAAACTTGCGCTGCATTTGCAAAAGCAGGGCAAAAAGGTGCTTTTGGTTGCTGACGACGTCTATCGTCCGGCGGCAATAAAGCAGTTGGAAATTGTTGCCACAAAAGTTAAGGCTGGCTTTTTCCAAATGGGGCAAGGCAATCCCACCAAAATTGCCGAACAAGCCGTTAAGCATGCCGAAAAGAACGGGTTCGACACGGTTATCATCGATACGGCCGGCCGTTTGCACATAAACGAAGAGTTGATGGACGAACTAAAATCCATCAAAAAAGCCGTTAACGTGTTCGAAACTTTGTTGGTTGTGGATAGCATGACTGGTCAAGATGCCGTCACCGTTGCAAAAACCTTCGACGAAGCGTTGGATATCACCGGCGTAATCATGACGAAGCTAGATGGCGACACTCGTGGTGGTGCAACCCTTTCCATAAAGGCAGTAACGGGCAAACCCATCAAGTTTTGCGGCACTGGCGAAAAGCCGGAAGATATCGAACCGTTCTATCCGGACAGAATGGCTTCCCGCATTTTGGGCATGGGCGACGTGCTAACCCTCATCGAAAAGGCACAAACGGCCATCGACGAAGAACAAGCGCTTAAACTTGCCAAAAAAATTAAGGATGCTTCCTTCGACTTGAACGACTATTTGCAACAGTTCGAACAAGTTTCCAAAATGGGAGACCTGAACAGCCTTGTGGATATGATTCCCGGCGCCGGCAGGTTGAAACTTGGGGATAAAAAGGTGGACGAAGTGCAGCTAAAACGCAACAAATCCATTATTCTTTCCATGACGGAAGAAGAGCGTTCCAACCCAAAAATCCTAAACTATTCTCGTCGCAAACGTATTGCGCTGGGCTCGGGCACGCAGGTGCAAGACGTTAACAGGCTTATCAAGCAGTTTGAACAAACTCGCGACATGATGAAAAAGATGACAAAAACCAAGCGTTTGCCTTTCTAGCAGCGCACAAAAAAAGTCAATTCGCGGCAGAAGCCGCCGAAAACATAAAATAACAAATACAATTTGGAGGAAACTAAAATGGCAGTAAAAATGAGATTGACAAGAATGGGTGACAAAAAAAGTCCTTTCTACCGCGTGGTAGTTATCGATTCCCACAAGGCTCGTGACGGACAATACGTAGACCTTGTTGGTACCTACAACCCCTTGAACGAAGAATTGAACCTCGACGTTGAAAAAGCAAAGAAATGGATCGACAACGGCGTTCAACCCACCGAAACCGTTCGCACTCTTTTGGTTCGCAAAAACGTTTTGGAGCCCAGAAAGTCTAAGTAGTAGGTGCATAACATGATAGAACTTGTCAAATACGTTGTAGAGCAGCTCGTTGACGACGTCTCCGCAGTGAACGTTACTTCCGACGACGGCGCCGAAGTGGAAACCATCACTATCCGTGTGGCAGAAAGTGATATCGGCAAAGTTATTGGCAAGCAAGGCAAAATTGCCACGTCCATTCGCACGTTGGCAAAGGCCGTTGGCGCAAAGAAGGGCAAAAGATATAACGTTGAAATTGCAGACGACTAGCATCGGTTGACACGGTTGGTGGCAACCGCACGAACAGCCACAAGTTTTCTTGCGGCTGTTTTTGTTTGTTTTGCAAAATTGGTGAAATATGAAATTGAAAGTTGGCGTAGTGTTGAAGGCGCAAGGCATCAAGGGTGAACTAAAAACTTCCTGTTTGCTGGACGATCCCAAAATGTTGTTGCGCACAAAAAAACTATATCTTGGCGCAAATGCGCACGAAGTGCAAAAAATTCGCACCGACGGAACCTTTTTGTTTGTGGCGTTTAGCGACGTTACGGATAGAAACACGGCGGAAACCTATCGCGGCTGGGACGTTTTTTGCGATAAAGAAGACGTAAAGTTGCAAAACGATAGGTATTTTGTGCAGGATATCATCGGGTGCAGAGTGGTGCTGGATGATGGCACTACGGTGGGCGAAATTGCCGACGTGTTGCAATATGGCGCGGCAGACGTCTACGTTTGCAAAGCGCAGGGGTGCGAAGTGTCTTTCCCTGCCCTTTTGGATTTGCTCCTTTCCGTGGACGTGGACGAAAAGAAAATAGTTCTAAATGCCAAACGATTTGCGGAGGTGAGCGTTACAAATGAAAATTGACGTTCTAACGCTTTTCCCCGAAATGTTCGTGGCGCTGGATAGTTCCCTTATAGGCAAAGCCAAGGAAAAAGGCCTGTTTCAACTAAACTGTCACAACATTCGCGATTATTCTGCCGATAAGCACAAAAAGTGCGATGATGCACCTTTCGGCGGTGGTGCCGGCATGGTTATGACGCCGCAACCCATTCACGATTGCATCACGGCAGTGGATCCCGACCGCAAAGCAAAGCGCATATATCTTTCCCCGCGTGGCAAAACGCTTACGCAATCGATTGTTAAGCAATTATCCGAGGAAGAGCACATTTTGCTGCTGTGCGGACACTACGAAGGTGTGGATCAGCGCGTGTTGGATATGGATATCGACCAAGAACTTTCCATTGGAGACTACGTGTTGTCGGGCGGAGAGTTGGCGGCAATGGTGGTGATAGACAGCGTTTTGCGCTACGTTCCGGACGTGCTGGGCAATGCTCAAAGCACTGTGGACGAATCTTTTTCGCAACCGTTGTTGGAATATCCCCAATACACTCGTCCGCAAGATTTTTTGGGACACAAAGTGCCGGAAGTTTTGGTTTCGGGCAATCACAAGTGCGTGGACGAGTGGCGCAAGCAACAGTCGTTGGAAATAACGGCCAAAAATCGTCCCGATTTGCTGCAAAAGTGAGTTTTAGGAGTAGTAAATGAGTGTGCAATGGTTCCCCGGGCATATGACAAAGGCCCTGAGAATGATGGAAGAAAATGCAAAAATAGTGGACGCCGTAGGCTACGTGCTAGATGCGCGCGCCCCTTTGGCATGCTTCAATCCCTCCTTTCAAAAAATTGTCGGCAACAAACCGTGCGTGTTCATTTTGAACAAATGCGATTTGGCCGACCCATCCAAAGTGGATGCTTGGTGCAACTATTTTAAGTCGCGTGGCGAAAAGTTTGTTAAGGTTACTGCAACGGCTTCGGCCGAGGCGGCAAAAATAGTGGCCGCATTCGAATCGGCAACAACTGCCATTCGTGAAAAAAATCAAAAAAGAGGCGTTTTCAAGCCCGTGCGTTGCATGATTTTGGGCGTTCCCAACTGTGGCAAATCAACCCTCATCAATTGCCTTTCGGGGCGCAAAACAACAATTACGGGGGATAAACCCGGCGTAACAAAAGGCAAACAGTGGGTTCGCCTTAAAAACGGTTTGGAACTGTTGGATACACCGGGAACGCTGTGGCCCAAGTTCGACGACGAAGATTTGGCTTTTGAACTTTGTTTTGTGGGCAGCATAAAGGACGACGTTGTGGACTTGCTGGAAATTGCCTACCGCTTGCTAGCAGTAATTGCAGAGTTGTATCCAAAGGCGCTTGCAGAGCGCTACAAGGTTGATGCCGCCGGCCAGCCGTCGCAAATTTTTGAGGAAATTGCCAAAAAACGCGGCTTTTTGCTGCGTGGCGGCGATATCGACGACGAAAGATGCGCCAAGGCAATTTTGGACGATTTCCGCAAAGGCAAACTGGGTCGCATAACCTTAGATTTGCCGCAAAACGATGGCGAGGTGAGCTTGTGAGCATGCTAGAATACGAAAACAAGGCCATGCAAAACGGCGCAAAATTCATTGCCGGCATCGACGAAGCAGGGCGTGGCCCGCTAGCCGGCCCCGTTGTGGTGGCCGCCGTCATAATGCCGCTGGACGAAGCAAACATAATCGAAGGCGTCAACGACAGCAAAAAACTTTCGGCAAAAAAGCGCGATGCCTTGTTCGATCTTATAATGCAAAAGGCAATCGACGTGCAAGTGGCCGTGGTGGATAACCACGAAATTGATCAAATAAACATTTTGAATGCAACAAAAAAAGGCATGTTGCAATGCATCGACGGCTTCCGTCAGGTGGACGTTGCCCTTATCGATGCCGTAAAGTTGCCGGCAAAAGTGCAAACGGTATCCATTGTTCACGGCGATGCGCTTTCCTATAGTATAGCGGCGGCAAGCATAATTGCCAAAGTTACGCGGGACAGAATCATGCTGGATTACGACAAGCAGTACCCGCAATATAACTTTGCAAAGCACAAAGGTTACGGCACGGCAGAACACATAAAATTGTTGAAGCAACACGGGCCGTGCGCCATTCACCGAAGAAGTTTCATTGGGCATTTTGTTGAAGTATGAACACTCATCAAGTAGGAGCAAAAGGCGAAGATATCGCCGTGAAATATTTGCAAAAACACGGCTACAAAATTTTGCAACGCAACTTTTCTGTGGCCAACGGCGAAATTGACGTTGTTGCAAAGGACGGCAAGTACGTTGTGTTTTTGGAAGTTAAGCGCCGCAACAATCAGGCGTTTGGTTTGCCGCGTGAAGCAGTTACTTTGCAAAAACAAAAAATAATTATTTCCTGCGCCACGCAGTGGCTTTCCCTAAACAAATTGTATGGCTCTCCCGTGCGGTTTGACGTGGTGGAAGTGGTAGGCGAAACAGTAACCGTTTGGAAGGATGCTTTCCGTGTGTAGTTTTGTGTTTTCAAGGCAAAACATAAACAACTATTTCACACATAGTATCCGTTTTTGCCCTGTTTTTGGCAATTAAGGCGCTTTTGGGGCGTTTTTGCAAATGCTAGCCCGCAAATGGCGTTGGCAAACAGGCGGCAAAAATTACGGTTTTTTGCAGCAAAAATTACCGCAAAAATAACACTTTTTGTTTGCTGAAAATGTGGTGCAAAACAGTTGCCAAAAAAGGGGCACTGTGGTAGAATACATAAGTGACTTCGGGCGGTCCTCTGACTTTCGTAGTGTATGAACGCTTAGTTAACAAAATTTTTTGGAGGAAAAGTCAAATGGACATCATCAAAACAATCGAAGCAGAATCTTTAAGAGAAGTTGCAGAATTTAACGTTGGCGATACCGTCAGAGTTAACTTCAAAGTTATCGAAGGCAACAAGGAAAGAATCCAAGCCTACGAAGGAATTGTTATCGCTCGTAAACACGGCGGTTTGCGCGAAACCTTCACCGTAAGACGTATTTCGTCCGGTATCGGCGTGGAAAGAACCTTCCCTCTTCACAGCCCCAAAATCGATAGCATTGTTGTTGTAAGAAAAGCCGCAAAAGTTAAACGCGCAAAACTTTACTATTTGCGTGAACGCACCGGCAAAGCTGCAAAAGTTAAAGGTCAAAACTAATGGCAATAAGCAATCTCGCAAGAGGTTGCTTTTTGTTTTTTCGGCGTGTTTGTGTTTTCAAAAGCGTTTACGTTTGTGTCGCCTGTTGGCAGCCAAAACAAAGCATGGTGGTGGCGCACTGCCCGGGGCATTGTTTGGTGGCTTCTTCAAAAAAATTGTATATATTTCAAAAAAATGCTATCAAAAAGTTGACGAAAATACTCCATGAGGGGTAAAATAGGGCTAATTTTATTTCAATTTGACGGTTCGCCGTCAAAATGAAAATTGCGTTGCGCAAAGGTTTGCGTTTCGCAAAAACCGTTAGACGGTGTGGGTATAGCAATCAACGTAATAAAACGAAGAACACATACGACTGGCGGTTTTGGGCAGTCGTATGTTTTTTTGTGCAAACTCTTCGAATAGTTTGCACAATAAGTCATAAATTTCACGTAGGAGAACACTTATAATGAAAAAACTGTTGATACTATGTTTATCTGTGGTATTGGTTTTTGCTTGTGTCACGCTCACAGCTTGCGATGATTGCACGTTCGGCCACGAATGGGGCGAATGGGAAGAAACCAAACCTTTAACTTGCGTGGCACAAGGCGAACAAACTCGCACTTGCGCAGTATGTGGCGAACAGGAAATGCAACTGTTTGGCGAAGTCGCCGGCCACAATCCGACGGAAATTCCTGCAAAAGCAGCAACATGCACAGAATCTTCCTACACAGCAGGATCTGTTTGCAGTGTTTGCAACACCGTTTTGCAAGAACCTCAAGTGGGCACACAAGGCGCTTTGGGACATCAATTTGACGAATCCAAACTTAACTACTTCACCTACACCGAATGTTCCAACGGTTGCGGCACCTACAAAGTTTTGGAAAGCAAAAACATCTACGCAGACGATTTCGTCTACGATTTTGATGCCGACAAAAAGGCAGAAATCGACGGCCTCTACAATCAACTAATTGCTTTGCTAGATGGCACTGCTGCAGAAATCAGTGGTGAGGAATTTGACAAGAAATTCGAAGAATACGACGATTTTGTCACCTATGTTCAATTCCAATATCAAGTGGGACAAGTTTTGAACGACTACTACGCAACGCCGGCAACGCAACAAGCGTATAGCACCATCAACGAATACTACTACGAAACGGTTGCTAACTACTACGGATTGTTCCAACTCATCTACGATTCGCCTGTATATAGCACCTATTTCTATCAAGGTTGGACGCCTGCCGAAATTGCAGAGGTTTTGGAACTTGCCGAAAGCTACGATGCCGAAAGCCGCACCGAAGCAGAAAAAATCAAAGAAGAATACAACCAATGGATGGCTAGCCACAGAAACGGATTGTATAATGCAAGCATCACCGACAGAAACGCATTCTACGATATCTACAAACGTTTGGTAACTGCCAACAACAACATTGCAACAAAAGCCGGCTACGACAACTACATGGACTATGCCTATGCAAACGTCTACGACCGCGACTACACTCCGGCCGACGTTGCCAACATGCGCGAATACGTTCGCACCTACATTGGACCTTTGGCATCCCAAATTCAAAAAGAATCCGAAGCCTATAAATCGGTAAGACTAGACGATGCATCTCAATGGTTCTTCAACACCTACAACAAGAGCTACGTATTCCGCGATCTTGCCGACGTTGGTGCAAGTGCTAACAGAATAAATGCAGTTATCAACAGCCGTCAAAGTTTGCACGATTACTACACCTTCCTAAGCGAAAATGCAAACAGCCAACACACCAGCTTTTCCAAGGCTCTTTCCGATTTGTTCGAAAACGGCAACTACTTCCTTGGCGAATCTTCCGAAGTGACGGCTTACGCTTGGTATATCTACGACCTCGATTTGCCCATCCTGTTGTTCAGTGAAGACTATCGCAGTTCCTTCACCTTCGTGCACGAATTTGGTCACTACTATCAATTTATCTACAACGGAAAATTGGGCGTATCCATGGACCACGACGAAACGCAATCGCAAGGCGACGAAATGCTCTATCTTGCTTACCTAAAAGAACACATGCCCGCAGGCGTGGAAGATGGTTTCAAGGGTTTGGAATTGGCACAACTTGAAGACATGTTGCTTAACATTGTTATGGCAACGGCAGTGGACGAATTCGAATACTTGGTGTATAGCGGTGCAACCACCTACAACGGAAGTCCCATCGCTGGCACAAAAGTTGAAGGCGGCGCAGTTGTTACCGACTACACAAAACTTTTCCAAACGGTTATGAATTCTTACTGCAGCGGGCTCAACCAATACTATTGGTCCGACGTTGTGTTCAACAGCCCTGCTTACTACATTTCCTATGCAATGAGCGCATTGCCCAGCGTGGAAATTTATGCAAAGGCCGGCATTGAAGGTTTGGACGCCGCTCGCGACAGCTATTTGAAGTTGTTCACCTTCAGCGATGAAGAACAATTTGTCGAAACGGAAGTTACCTACGACGAAGAAGGCACTGCGCACTACACTAAGTCCATCAAGGAAGGCGTAACCTATCAAAGCATTTTGAACTGGGCAGACCTAAACGGCCCCTTCCAAGAAGATTTGTACAAAACAATCAAGCAATTCTTTGATGCAAGAAATCAATAACAATTGCATGGCGCAAGCGCACAGCTTGCGCCTTTTGATTTGACACAAGCAGTGTTTTGCGGCAAGTCGGCACAAGCGAGGTAATAAGCAGCACCAACAGCAGTGGAAAAATTTTCAAAAGAGGGGCGATGCTTGCCGTGAGGCTAAAACGCAATTGGTCCAAAGGCGGCAAACTTTCCGCAAAAGTTTTGCCATTTGCGACGCAGATGGCATCGCATGGCAGTGTGCAAAAGCCGTTTCTTGACATTGTGCAGCACAAAGCAAACAGGCGTTTTGTTCGCACGGATTTTTGTCCAACATATTTTTTGCACTTAAATTTGGCAAAAGTACTTGTTTATTTTAAGTTTCAACGCTATACTAAAAAATAGTGGACGAAAAAAGCCGTCCGCTCAGAGGAGAAAAAACACATGCTTGCGCTTGTTAGAAGTTATGGTTTGAAAGGTTTGGAAGGGTTCCCCGTTTCCGCAGAGGTAGATATGCACAGTGGCATGCCCACCTATGATATAGTTGGTCTTGCCGATACTGCCGTCAAAGAATCCAAGGAACGTGTGCGTTCTGCATTGAAAAACAGCGGCTACAACTATCCTGTGGCCTCCGTCGTTATAAACCTAGCCCCTGCCGACGTAAAGAAGGAGGGCAGTTTGTACGATTTGCCCATAGCCGTGGGCATGCTTGCCGCAAGCAAACAAATAGAATACGAAAAGTTGCCACAGTGCGTAATTTTGGGCGAACTTTCCTTGAATGGTGAAGTTAGGCGTGTCAACGGCATTTTGCCCATGATAATTTCCGCACGCCAACAGGGCGAAACAAAATTCGTCATTCCCAAGGGCAATGCGGCAGAAGCAGTGTTCATCGAAGGTGCCGAAATTTATGCCGTTTCCACCCTGCGCGAAGCAATCGACTTTTTAACCGGCGCAACGGAAATTGACCCCATCCCCATTCGCAGTTGGAAAAACGATTTGGCCTTTAACCATTCGGATAACGATTTCAAATACGTCAAAGGTCAGTTTGCCGCCAAGCGTGCCATGGAAATTGCCGTTGCCGGCGGACACAATATAATAATGATAGGGCCACCCGGTGCAGGCAAAACCATGATGGCGCGCGCCGTGCCTTCCATTATGCCCAACATGACGTTTGAAGAAGCGTTGGAAGTGGCAAAAATTCACAGTGTGGCCGGTCAACTGGATGGGTTCATCTATGAACGTCCGTTCCGCACGCCTCACCACAGCGCAACAATGGTGGCGCTAACTGGTGGCGGCAACAAGGCAAAACCGGGAGAAATAAGTTTGGCGCACAACGGCGTATTGTTTTTGGACGAACTGCCCGAATATAACCGTCAAACTTTGGAAACGTTGCGTCAACCGTTGGAAGATGGTGTTATAACCGTTGCCAGAAACGCAATATCCATCACCTATCCTGCCGACTTTATGCTTATTGCCAGCATGAACCCTTGCCCCTGCGGCAACTATGGCAGTGCCACGGCAGAATGCAAGTGCTCGGCGGCGCAAATTCACAAATACCTAAGCAAGCTAAGCGGCCCGCTGTTGGATAGAATAGATATTCACGTGGAAGTGGATAACGTCACCTACGACGATTTGCAAGACGACACCTTGGCAGAATCTTCCGCAGCGGTGCGTGAGCGTGTTAACAAGGCTCGCGAAATTCAACTGGCGCGCCTTGGCGATAAGGGCCGTCGTTGCAATGCGCAAATGACCTCTGCCGACATCAAAAAATATTGCAAGCTAGATAAAGCCTGCGTAGATTTGTTGAAGCAGTCTTTCGAAAAATTGAATCTTTCCGCCCGTGCGTATAACAGAATTTTGAAGGTTGCGCGCACCATAGCGGATTTGGACGGTTCGGCGGATATAACAATTAAGCACGTTGCCGAATCGTTGCAATACAGAACTTTGGATAGGAAGTATCGAGTTTGAACTACACAACGCAAGAAAAAATTTGCATATTGATGGGCGAATACGGTTTGTCTGCGGCAAAATTCTATGCCTTGCTGGATTTTTTCGGTGACGTGCCACAACTAGTGGCAGAGTTTGCTACCAGCCAATATGCCGAAGAAGTTTGCGGCGAACTTTATGGCAAGCTTCGTCGTGCTTTGTCCAGCGGCGTGGTGGAAAGCATCATTGCCAACATGGAAAAGCACTATATTCGTGCCGTAACCTGTTTTTCTTCCACTTTCCCAGAAAGCCTAAGGGAAATTCCTGATCCGCCCTTCGTGCTGTTTTGCAAAGGCAATGTAGATTTGCTAAAAAGCCGTTGCTTGGGTGTGGTGGGCACTCGCAAAGTTTCTTCCTACGGCAAGCGTGTTGCCACGGATTTTGTTGCCATGCTTTCGGAAAAGTTCACCATAGTTAGCGGACTTGCCTACGGCGTGGATGCCATTGCACACGAAACAACTTTGAACGAAAACGGCAAAACCATTGCCGTGTTGGGCGGCAGTTTGATAAACGTCTATCCTGCGGCCAACCAATGGCTTGCCGAAAAAATAGTGGATTGCGGTGGCTTGCTTGTTTCGGAATACGGCATAGATGCAACTGCCAAACCCTATCGTTTTCCGCATAGAAACCGCATTGTTTCCGGCTTGTCGCTGGGGCTTTTGGTGTGTCAAGCACCGCTAAAAAGCGGAACGTCCAGCACCGTCGAATGTGCGTTGGATCAAGGCCGCGATGTGTTTGCCGTTCCCGGCGAAATTTATGATGCCGGTTTTTCTGGCAACAACAATTTGATAAAAACCATGCAATCGGCCTGCGTAACAACGCCTAGGGACATTTTGGATTTTTATCATTTGGAAAACGTGTCTGCCCCAGAACAAAATTATCAGCTTAATTTTGAAGAACAAAAAGTGGTGGATGCGTTGTCGGAAGGGCAACTCTCTTTCGATAAGCTTGTCGAAAAAACGCAAATTGCGCCTTCGGAATTAAATTTTTTGTTGGCAAATTTGGAAATTAAGAGTATAATTGCAAGACTGCCGGGCAATTCGTACCGCAGTTTATGGAGGAACTAGATGAAACTAGTAATAGTCGAATCACCTGCAAAGGCGAAAACTATCGGAAAATATCTTGGCGCAGACTACAAAGTGGATGCATCCAGAGGCCACGTTTGGGATTTGCCCGAAAAAACGATGGGAATCGACTTCAACAACAACTACAATCCCGATCTTGCACCGCGCAAGCCGGAACAAACGCAAACCATCGAGCGCTTGAAAAGCGAAGTAAAAAGGGCCGAATGCGTCTACCTTGCAACCGACCCGGACCGTGAAGGGGAAGCAATTTCTTATCACTTGCAATGCGCCTTGGGGCTGGATCCCAACGAGAAAAATCGCATAATGTTCAACGAAATTTCTCAAAAGGCCGTCAACGAAGCCATTCGCAACCCAAAATCGGTAAACGTTGGTTTGGTGGAAGCGCAACAAGCACGCCGCGTTTTGGATAGGCTTGTAGGCTACACGCTTTCCCCTGTGTTGTGCAAAAAAATTCGCAACAAACTTTCCGCAGGACGTGTGCAATCGGCCGCCCTGCGCATAGTTGTCGACCGCGAAAAGGAAATTCAAAATTTCAAGCCCGAAGAATTTTGGGCTATTTCCGCAACGCTGGAAAAACCCGGCAAAAAACCGCAATTCAAGGCCGCCTTGGCGGAAAAAAACGGCAAAAAAGTTAAAATCAAAAACAAACAAGAGTGCGACGAAGCGTTGCAAGTGCTAGAAAGCAACCCCTACGTTGTTTCGGCGGTTAAAAAATCCGTCACCAAAAGGGCGCCTCAACCGCCTTTTACTACCAGCACTTTGCAACAAGATGCCGTCAACAAACTGCGTATGTCCAGTGCAATGACAATGTCCGTTGCGCAACAACTATACGAAGGTTTTGATATTGCCGGCATGGGACACGTTGCATTGGTAACCTATATTCGTACCGACTCGGTGCGTGTTTCCACCGATGCAGTGCAAGCGGCACGCAAACGTATTGCCCAAGTTTATGGCGAAAAATACGTGCCAGAAAAGCCCAATTTCTACGCAACCAAAAAGCAAGCGCAAGATGCGCACGAAGCTATTCGTCCCATCAATTTGGACGTAACGCCCGATTTGATAAAAGACAAAGTCAACAAAAACCAATATTCGCTGTATAAGCTCATCTACGAGCGTTTTTTGGCAAGCCAAGCGGAAAAAGCGTTGTACGATAGTGTAAACGTCAGCGTTTCTTGCGGCAACTACGGCCTAAGTGTGGCCGGCAAAACGCAAATTTTCGACGGCTTTTTGGCAATATATGGCGACAAGGCCACCAAGGAAACGGAAGATGGCCTAAACGCATTGTTGCCGCCGCTGGAAGTGGGCGACACTTTGAACAAAATCAAGCTAGATTCCGAACAGCGTTTCACCAAACCGCCGGCAAGGTTCACCGAAGCAAGCCTAATCAAGGCAATGGAAGAGCGCGGCATTGGCCGTCCCAGCACCTATGCATCCATCATGCAAACGCTGTATAAGCGCGAATATCTAACGGTGGAAAAGAAAACGCTTATCCCCAGCAATTTGGGAATTCAAGTAACCGACTATTTGGAACAATATTTCAACGAAGTTGTCGACGTCGATTTCACAGCAGATATGGAATCTCGCTTGGATGCAATCGAAGAAAACAGCGAGCCTTGGTATAAGGTGGTGGACGGGTTCTACAAACCGCTAATCAAAAAGGTGGATGTTGCCATGCACGGAGAAAAAATTGCCGTGCAGGACGAGCCGTCCGACGTTATTTGCGACAAGTGCGGTTCGCCAATGGTCATAAAAACAGGCAGATACGGCAAATATCTTGCTTGTTCCAACTATCCAAAGTGTTCCAACATGCGCAGCTTGAAGGAAAAGGTTCCACCCAAAGAAACGGACGAAGTGTGCCCGCTTTGCGGTGGTAAAATGTTGGAAAGAGTGGGCAGATATGGCAAGTACCTTGCTTGTTCCAACTATCCGCAGTGCAAAAACACAAAGGCACTCACCGAAAAAGTTGCAAAATGCCCCAAATGCGGCAAAGATGTTGTTAAGCGTATTTCCAAAAAGGGAACGGTTTTCTATGGTTGCACTGGCTACCCCGATTGCGATTTTGTCAGTTGGGACGTGCCCACCGGTACGCTTTGTCCCAAGTGCGGAGCGCATTTGGTGCAAAAGGAAGTGCGTGGAGTCACACAAATTCGCTGTTCCAACAAGGATTGCGACTACACGGGAGAACAAAAGTGAAAGTAAAAGTTATTGGCGGCGGTTTTGCCGGATGCGAAGCAAGCTATCAGCTGTTGAAGCGTGGTGCAGACGTCACTTTGGTAGAAATGAAACCGCTAAAAAAATCCCCCGCGCATCACTTGGATTCGCTGTGCGAAGTGGTTTGTTCCAACTCGCTAAAAAGCACCGATTTGAACACGTCTAGCGGCGTGCTAAAAGAAGAAATGCGCCTGCTAGACAGTTTGACGATAGCAGTCGCCGAGCAAACTGCAGTGCCTGCCGGCAACGCTTTGGCTGTGGATAGGTACGCCTATTCGGAAGAAGTGACCAAGCGCCTAAACGCTTTTCCCAACTTTCATCGCGTGGCCGAAGTGGCAGTGGATCTATCCACCGATGGTTTCGATTGCGTTATCGTTGCTACCGGGCCGCTAACCGACGAAGCGTTGATTCCTGCCTTTCAAAAGGTTTTCGGCAAGGACTTTTTGTATTTCTTCGATGCCGTCGCACCCATTGTCACGGCGGAAAGTATCAACTACGACAGCGCTTTTGTGGCCAGCCGCTACGGAAAGGGTTCTGCGGACTATTTGAACTGCCCCATGAACAGGGAAGAATACGCCCGGTTCTATCACGAGTTGGTCGGCGCCGAAACGGTTCAACTAAAAGATTTTGAAAACAACGTTTTCGAAGGTTGCATGCCCATAGAAGTTATGGCCAAGCGTGGCGAAGACACAATGCGTTTTGGCCCGCTAAAACCCGTGGGATTGTTCGACAGCCGAAAAACCGAACGCCCCTATGCCGTGTTGCAACTGCGCAAGGAAAACCAGCAAGGCTCACTCTATAACTTGGTTGGTTTCCAAACCAACTTGAAGTTTGGCGAACAAAAACGTGTGTTTTCGCTAATTCCAGCCCTGGCGCAAGCAGAATTTGTGCGCTACGGCGTTATGCACCGAAACACCTTCATCAATGCGCCAAAGTTTTTGAACAGTGCTTTTCAACTAAAATCCAACCCAAAATTGTTCTTTGCTGGGCAGCTTACCGGCGTGGAAGGCTACGTCGAATCGGCTGTTTCCGGCTTGGTTGCCGGCTTGCAAGCGTACAGAATGATAAAGGGCTTGCCTTTTGTGAATTTTACCGATCAAACAATCACCGGTGCGTTGTGCCGCCACGTATCTACGGAATTTGGCGAGTATTCGCCCATGAACAGCAATTTTGGCATTTTGGCGCCGCTGGATACGTTTGTTAAAAAGCACGAAAGAAAGCAAGCTTATTCCGAGCGTGCTATTGAAAAAATGAAACAAATTATATCTACTTTATAGGAGGAATGAATCATGTCGGAAGTATTTGCCGATTCCATCAAAGGCACTACTATATGCGCTGTTCGTCGCGACGGACAAATTGCCGTTGCAGGTGACGGACAAGTGACGCAAGGACAAAACGTTATTATGAAGGGCAATGCAGTTAAGGTGCGCCGCATCTATAACGGAAGCGTAGTAACCGGCTTTGCCGGCAGCGTTGCCGATGCATTCACCCTTTCGGAAAAATTTGAAGAAATGTTGCAAAAATTCAGCGGAAACTTGTTGCGTTCCGCCGTGGAAGTGGCACAACTTTGGCGCAGAGACAACGTTATGCGCAAGTTGGAAGCAATGATGATTGTGGCCGATAAGGAAAATGTGTTTTTGCTTTCCGGTACCGGCGACGTTATCGAACCGGACGACGGAGTGTGCGCAATAGGCAGTGGTGGCAACTATGCGTTGGCAGCAGCCAAGGCGCTCTATCGCAACACCGATCTTTCCGCCAAGGAAATTGCCAGAAAAGCGTTGGAAATTGCCAGCGAAATTTGTGTGTTCACCAACGGACACATAACTGTTGAGGAGGCTTAACATGACACCTAAACAAATAGTGGCGGAATTGGATAGATACATTGTCGGTCAATTTCAAGCCAAAAAAGCCGTGGCAATCGCTTTGCGCAACAGATATCGCAGAAGCCGTCTTTCCACGCAAGACCGAGAAGAAATAACCCCTAAAAACATAATCATGAAGGGTCCCACCGGCGTAGGCAAAACGGAAATTGCACGCCGTTTGGCAAAAATTGTCAAGGCACCGTTTTTGAAGGTGGAAGCCACCAAGTATACCGAAGTTGGCTACGTCGGCAGAGACGTGGAAAGCATGGTTCGCGATTTGGTGGAAGTTTCCATCCGTCTGGTAAAGGACGAGCGCTACAAGGAAGTGGAAGCGCGCGCTTTCGAACGCGCCGTGGAACACGTTGCCGATTTGATGCTTAAGCAATCCAACGATTTGCCCGAAGGCATAACCAAAGTTGCACTTATGGACGAGCTAGCAAAACACAATCTTGACCAAATGCAAGTGGAAATTCAAGTGGCCGACGTTCCCAAACCCATCGAACTGCAAGCCGGCGGTGGCGGCGAAATTAACATTGGCAGCATTTTTGGCGACATAATGCCCAAAAAGTATAAAAAACGCACCGTAACGGTGGAAGAAGCGTTGAAGCTTAAATGTTCCGAAGAAAGCGAAAAACTAATCGATTTGGATAGTGTCGAAAGCGAAGCACTGCGTCGTGCAGAAAACGACGGCGTTATTTTCATTGACGAAATGGATAAAATTGCCGGCGCTGCATCACACAACGGCCCCGACGTTTCCCGCGAAGGCGTTCAACGCGACATTTTGCCCATAGTGGAAGGTTGCACTGTATCCACTAAGTATGGAAACATCAAAACCGACTATATTTTGTTTATTGCCAGCGGAGCGTTCCACGTAAGCAAAGTTTCCGATCTCATTCCGGAATTGCAAGGTCGTTTCCCCGTTTTGGTGGAATTGGATAGTTTGTCCGCCGACGATTTTGTCAAAATTTTGACTGTTCCTGCCAATGCAATCACCCAACAATATCAAAAATTGTTGGCGGTGGATGGCATCACTTTGCAATTCACCGACGATGGCATTCGCGAAATTGCCAACGTTGCCTACGACCAAAACAACACTTTGGAAGATATCGGCGCTCGTCGCTTGCAAGGCATCATGGAACACATCGTGGAAGACGTTTCCTACGACGTTTCCGAAGAGGGCGAAAAGAAAACGGTTGTTATCGACAGGGACTACGTTCTAAACAACTTCCGCACCGAATCTCGCAACCTCAAAAAATACGTGCTGTAATTGCCATGACGGAAAACGGCACTGTTATCGAATGTAAAAACCAATTTGCGTTGGTGCGAATAGGGCGAAATTCTGCCTGTGCTTCTTGCGGCAAATGCGGCATGACGGAAAGCCAAAAGCACGTGGATTTTTGGGTTAAAAACACTCAAAATGCCGCCGAAGGGGATGTTGTCCAGTTGGATATTCCCGAAGGTCGTTCCGCCGCTTTGGCCTTTGTCGCCTACCTTTTGCCCATAATTCCGGCATTGCTCCTAATGTTTTTGGGTTTTGGTTTGGGCTGGAAAGAATGGATTTGCACTTTGGCATTTTTCGGCGGTTTGGCGCTTGGTTTTTGCATAGTCGTTGTTATCGACAAAATTCGCAAACACAAATGGGCGGCTCCGTCCATGCTAAAAATCGTTGCCGCACGTGCGCAACAAAAAGAATAATTGGAGGTTAAACTATGAGTAATTTACCTGATGTATCGCAAAACTTCGACGAATTTATCAGCGAAGGTGTTGCAGTTGTAGATTTTTGGGCAACGTGGTGTGGCCCGTGCAGAATGTTGGCACCCATTTTCGAAGAAGTGTCGGCACAAATTCCCGCAAAGTTTGGCAAAGTGGACGTGGATAACGCAATAGAACTTGCAAAGCGTTTTCAAGTGTCTTCCATCCCCAACGTTTGCATTTTCAAAAACGGCCAGCTTGTGGATAGAATCATCGGTTTGTGCGACGAAGAAGAACTAACCGAAGCCATCAACAAACAATTGCAATAGTGTTGTTTGTTGCGTTGCTTTTCGGCAAGGAAAAAAGTTTTTTCAAAACGTCGTTTCAAAAACAGCCCTTCCATGCCGGAAGTTATTGGCAATTTGCAAAAGCGCTGTTTCTTGATGCGCCACAAAAGTTTACGCAAAAATTTAGTTAATTGTATTGAAAATGAGTTCGGTGTTGCGCCGGACTCATTTTTAGTTTTGAGATTGCTGTTGCAACAGTTAACATATTCGTGCGGTTTTATAGCAAGGCAGTTACGCTTGAAAGGCCGTTTGCCCGGTAAAACAGCCAAGTTTTTTCAATCAAACATATTTTTTCAAAAACATGTTTCAAAAGAACAGCATTTTTTGTTTGCAACAGCGTTTTCGTGCCAAAAGCATGCGCTGCGGCGGGGAAAAGTCTTTTTTCGCCGTTGGTTTTGCATGGTCAAACAATATTGTTCAAAAAAATTTTGTATATTGCCTAAAAACGTTTGACGGCGTCTATAATAGGTATTATAATAATCCTAGCAAATTGGTAGGAATTGTATCATGAAAATGTCGTCCAAGGCAAGGTACGGGCTGTATGCCGCGGTGGAACTTGCCAAAAAGTACAACCAAACGGAAGTGGTGCCGGTAAGCGTGTTGGCGCAAACAACCGGCGTCACGGAAAAATATTTGGAGCAAATTTTGGCTTTGATGAAAAAGCAAAATCTTGTTGTTGCAGCTCGTGGTGCGGGCGGTGGCTACAAGCTTGCCGATGCGCCGCAAAAAATAACGGTGGGGCAAGTGTTGCGTGCCGTGGAAGACAATTTGGAAATTGTCGATTGCTTGCACAAAAACTGTTCGGCAAAATGCAACTGTGTTTCGCGCAACTTGTGGGCCAAACTTTACGACAACATAAACGACTTTTTGGATACAATTTCTCTTCAACAGCTTTCGGAGGATAATATATGAAAGTTTATTTGGATCACGCTGCAACAACCCCCTGCGACCAAGCCGTCGTTGAGGAAATGTTGCCGTATTTCACCGAAAAATTCGGCAATGCCGATAGTCAACACGCTTGCGGAAGAGAAACGGCCAAAGCCGTTGCCGATGCGCGCGAAACAATTGCTCGCATAATCAACTGTGCTCCCAACGAATTGTATTTCACAGGCAGTGGCACCGAGGCGGATAACTGGGCGCTAAAAGGCGCCGCATTGGCACGCAAAAACCGTGGCAACCACGTTATTATTTCTGCAATAGAGCATCACGCCATTTTGAATTCGGCCGACTGGTTGGAAAAAGAAGGTTTTGTCGTAACAAAATTGCCGGTAGATAAAACCGGTTTGGTAAGTGTGGAAGATTTGAAAAACGCCATAACGGATAAGACAATTTTGGTTTCTGTTATGTATGCCAACAACGAAGTGGGCACCATTCAACCCATAAAGGAATTGGCACAAGTGGCACACGAACACGGCGCATTGTTCCATTCCGACTGCGTGCAGGCCGTGCCCTACCTAAAAATTGACGTAAAGGATTTGGGCTTGGACTTGATGACCATGTCCGGACACAAATTCTACGGCCCCAAAGGCGTTGGCGCACTGTACGTTCGCAACGGCGTAAAGTTGGATAAGCTTATTTGCGGTGGCGGACAAGAACGTTCGCAACGTGGTGGCACAACCAACACCCCGGCGGTTGTTGGCATGGCAAAGGCGTTGGAACTTTCCGTTGCCAACATGCAACAAAACAATGCGCACATTGCCGCCTTGCGCGATCACTTTGTGCAACGTGTTTTGGCGGAAATTCCCTACGTTCGTTTCAACGGCAACGTGGATCATCGCGTTCCGTCCGTTGCTAATTTCAGTTTCGAATTTGTCGAAGGCGAAGGCATTTTGATGCTTATGGATTTCCATGGCGTTGCCGTTTCCAGCGGTTCGGCGTGCAGTTCTGGCAGTTTGGATCCCTCTCACGTTTTGCTGGCAATGGGCGTTCCTATCGAAATTTCGCACGGATCCATTCGTTTTTCCTTTGGAAAACACAACACTTTGGAAGAAACGGACTACACCGTGGAGGCACTTAAGGATACCATCGCAAAACTGCGTGTAATGTCGCCTTTGTTTAACTTGCAAGAAGGAGGAAATCACAATGTATAATCAAAAAGTTTTGGACGCATTTGCTCACCCGCAAAACGTGGGTGTTATCGAAAACGCCGATGGCGAAGGCATGGTTGGCAACGCCACTTGCGGCGACATAATGAAAATAACGCTAAAAATCGAAAACGACGTGATCGTGGATGCAAAATTTCAAACATTCGGTTGCGCCGCGGCCATTGCAACCAGCAGCACTGCAACACAAATGGTAATAGGCATGACGGTGGACGAAGCGTTGAAACTAACCAATGCACGCGTTGTGGAAGAATTGGAAGGTTTGCCCCCTCAAAAAATTCACTGCTCCGTCTTGGCGGAAGAAGCCATCAAAAAGGCCATTGAAGATTATCGCGCAAAGCAACAAAACAAAACCGTCGATAAAGAACACGTCGAATACGTGTAACGGCGTATAATTTTCCTCTCCCTAGTCACACTAGATATAGGTCGATTTTTGGGAGGGAATAAATGAAGAAGATGCTTCTGGGCCTTGCGCTGGGCGCCGCTTTGGGCATGATGGTTGCGGAAATCCCCGCCGTGCAACAGGTGCTTACCAAGGGCAAGAAAAAGGTTAAAAATCTAACGAAATAAGTTTTGGGGCGTGTCGGTTTTGACATGCCCCAAAATTTTGCCTATTTTCAAAATAAATTTTCAATTTTTCGCAAAACACTGTTAAAATTCTTTTAAGTGTGCTACAATGGTTGCATTATGGGAAGAATAATGGCTTTGGACGTAGGTGACGTCCGCATAGGAATTGCAGTTTCCGATTTGATGGGCATAATTGCCAATCCGTTGGAAACCTACACAAGGCGTGGCGACGTGGAGCGCGACGCAAAATACGTGGCCGATTTGGCCAAAGCGCACCAGGTGGATTTGTTTGTTTCTGGCCTGCCTCTTGGCCTAAACGGTTTGGAAAACGAGCAAACGGCCAAAACACGTGCGTTCATCGAGCAGTTGCAAAAGCAAACGGATGTGCCCGTCAAGTTCATGGACGAGCGTTTCACAACCCTTTCGGCCGAACGGGTGCTTATCGAAGGCAACGTGCGCAGGGAAAACAGAAAAAAAGTTATCGACAAAGTTGCGGCAACGATTATCTTGCAAAACTATTTGGATAGCAAGCGTTGACGTTGAATTATTGTAAAACAAATTTTTAGGGAGGACATTATGGCAGAAAAGAAAGGTCACGGCTGTGACTGTGAACACGAACACGTTCACGATTGCGATTGCGGACACGAAGAATGTGATTGCGGTTGCGAAGACGAAGTGGTGGTGCTGCAAGACAGCGACGGCAATGACGTTGCATTCCACTACGTTTACAACATGGAACACGAAGGCAAAGAATATGTGTTTTTGCAAGCAGTAGATGGCGATGACGTTGTGGAAATTTTCTCCGTGGATACCGTTGAAGAAAACGGCGAGTTTTTTGACACGTTGGATCCCGTAGACGACGATTTGTACGACGTGTTGTACGAAAAGTTGTTGCTTGTTGCATCCGAAGATGCATGCGAAGACGATTGCGATTGCGACGACGAACATTGTGATTGCTGTCATCACGAATAACCATTTGGCAAAAACCAACAAAATCCGTCTCTTGCGAGGCGGATTTTTTGCTTTTTGGCTAGGCAGGGAGAGGATACAAGGCTGCGCCTTGATGATATGCAATGCTGCGCCTTGATGATATGCAATGCTACGCATTGATGATATGCAATTTCTGCGAAATTGATGATTACAAGGCTTTGTCTTGACAGAGGTGCGTTTTTTTGAATTTTTTATTGCGCGTACGTTTTGTTCGCTGCTTTTAGCACTTTTGCCTAACCTTGCATATTTGTCATTTTGCGTTTTATTTGTATACAAAGGCTGGCCAGATAGATGTGCGTTTTGGGAAATTCCGCTAGCAATCGTCTTTTTGCGCTGAAAATGTTTTGCAACTTTGCCTATTGCTTTTGCGCTCTAGTATTATACGGTTTTGCGCATGGTGCAGTGGAATATCGGCCTTTTTTCCCAATGGTTGCGGCAACTTGTTTTATTGCCGCGTTTCGCCTTTAACTTTGCGTTGCATTTTTGTGAAAAATTCTTGCTATATCAAAAAAATATGGCTATCTTTTGTTGCAAAAACAGCAACCTTGTGCTATAATTTACCAGGTTTAATTCGCATTTGCGCAATATTCGTTCGTTGTGCTCGGTTTGCCGCCGAGTTGCGTGCGGAGTTTGACGGCGCAAAGAGGTTAAAAACGATAAAAAAAGGAGAATATGAAAAATGGCAGTTGTATCTATGAAACAACTTCTGGAAGCAGGCGTGCACTTTGGTCACCAAACCAGAAGATGGAACCCCAAAATGAAGAAGTATATCTATGCAGAACGCAATGATATCCACATCATCGACCTTCAACAAACGGTCGCTCAAGCAGAAATCGCATACAAATTCGTTCGCGATATCGCAGCAGAAGGCAAACCTGTTTTGTTTGTTGGCACCAAAAAGCAAGCGCAAGATGCTATCAAGACGGAAGCAGAACGTTGCGGAATGTTCTACATCAACAACCGTTGGTTGGGCGGCACGCTTACTAACTACAAAACAATCAAATCCCGTATCGACAGATTGAACAAAATCAATCAAATGGAAAAACTTGGCGAACTTGAAGTTTTGCCCAAGAAAGAAGTTGCAAAAATGTTGGAAGAACGCGACAAATTGCAAGCTAACCTTGGCGGAATCAAGGATATGAAGGGAATGCCCGGTTGCATTTTCATCGTAGACCCCAAAAAGGAAGCAATTGCTGTTGCAGAAGCTCACGCTTTGAACATCCCCATCGTTGCAATTGTTGATACCAACTGCGACCCCGACCAAGCAGACGTTGTAATTCCCGCAAACGACGATGCTATCGGCGCAATCAAAGTTATCGCATCCATTATCAGTGGCGCAGTTATCGAAGCTAAGGAAGGCGTTGTTATGACGGCTCCCGTAGACGAAGAAGCTGCTGCAGAAGAAAATACTATCAGTGAGGAAACGAACAATGGCTAATTTCACAAGTCAAGACGTAATGAAGTTGCGTGAACAAACCGGCGTAGGCATGATGGACTGCAAAAAAGCACTTGTCGAAACAAACGGCAATTTCGAAGAAGCAGTTAAGTATCTTCGCGAAAAGGGAATGGCAAGCGCAGCCAAAAAGGCTAGCCGCGTTGCTGCGGAAGGTTTGGTTAAGTGCGTAGTTGCCGAAGACAAAAAATCGGCAGTTATGGCAGAAATCAACTGCGAAACCGACTTTGTTGCTCGCAGCGATCAATTTATCGACCTTATTGCTAACATTGCAAAACACCTGTTGCAATCCAACGCTACAACAGTAGAAGAAGCATTGGCAGAAACCTATTTTGCAGATTCTTCCAAAACTTTGAATGTTTTGATTGCTGAAGCTACGGCTTCCATCGGCGAAAAAATTTCCTTCCGTCGTTTCACCAAGTATGTTCAAAGCGAAAACGGCTTGATTGCCAGCTACGTTCACATGGGCGGCAGCATTGGCGTTTTGTGCCAAATTTCCTGCGATACCATCAGTGAAGCTGTTTTGGAACTTGCTCAAAACGTTTGCATGCAAATTGCAGCAAGCAAACCTCAAGTAATTTCCGTAAACGACGTAGACGCCAGCCAGTTGGATTCCGAAAGAGAAATTCTAACGGCTCAAGCAAAGAACGAAGGCAAACCCGAAGCTGTTATTGCTAAGATGGTGGAAGGCCGCATCCACAAGTACTACAAAGAAGTTTGCTTGTTGGAACAAGAATACGTTCGCGACTCTGCTTTCAGCGTTAAGCAAGTTATTGCCGACGTTGCAAAGAACGTTGGTTGCGCAATTAACGTAGATAAGTTCGTTCGTTACGAAATGGGCGAAGGCATCGAAAAACGCGTTGATAATTTCGCAGAAGAAATTGCCGCGCAACTTCATGCCGGAAAATAATAAAAAAATTGGGGAACAATGTTTCGTTGTTCCCCTTTTCAAAAAGAGGTAGTTATGGCAAAATACGAACGCATTTTGTTGAAAGTTAGCGGCGAAGCGTTGGCAGATGCTTGCGGCAAGGGTATAGACGTTGAATCGTGCAAACGCGTTGCAGAACAAATCAAGGCTGTTGTGGATTTGGGTGTGCAAGTGGGCGTCGTTGTTGGCGGCGGAAACTTTTGGCGCGGCAGAAGCGGCAACATGGATAGAGTCACTGCCGATAAAATCGGTATGCTTGCCACCGTCATGAACGCTTTGGCGCTGTGCGACGCTTTGAATAATTGCGGAGTGGAAAGCAGGGTGTTTTCCGCCGTTACCGTGGATAAAGTTGCCTCCTACGACGTGGAAACAGCTCGGCGTTTGTTGCAAAGCGGTGGCGTTGCAGTTTTCGGCGGCGGCACGGGATCTCCGTTTTTCACCACCGATACGGCCGTTGTTCTTCGCGCATGCGAAATGAATGCGCAAGCCGTGTTCCTTGCAAAGGCGGTAGATGCTATCTACGACAGCGATCCCAAACTCAACCCCAATGCAAAGCGTTTCGACGAAATTTCTTTTGACGAAGTTATTGCCAAAAACTTGAAAGCAATGGACCTGACGGCCACGGCAATGTGTCGTGAATACGGCATTTCCGCCGTTTGTTTCGGCAAAGACGAACCCAACGGCCTGCTAAGAATTTTGCAAGGCGAAAAACTGGGCACTGTCATTAAGTGACGTTTTTGTTTGATTTTGGTATTGAATTTTGTGCCGAAATGTAGTACAATGTGCTTTGCAGCAAATATTGTTGCTTTCTTCACAAAAACACAACTACAAGGAGTAATTTATGAACTACGCAAATCCTCAAATAGAAGAAATATTTTTGAACTTCGAAATGGACTGTGAAAAAGCTTTGGAATATACCAAAAGCGAATATAATCTTATGCGCGCTGGTCGTGCCAACCCCAAACTTGTGGAAGGAATAAAGGTGGATTACTACGGAGCAATGACCCCCATCAACCAAATGGGCAACATCTCCATTCCCGAACCTCGTTGCCTTGTCATTTCTTTGTGGGATAAATCCGCTCTTAAACTTGTTGAAAAGGCAATTTTGGCCGCTAACATTGGCGTAACGCCGCAAAACGACGGCACGGTTATTCGTCTTACTTTCCCTGTTTTGACGGAAGAACGCCGCAAAGAATTGGTAAAACAAGTGAAAAAACTTGCCGAAGATACCAAAGTGGTGTTGCGTAACGCACGCCGCGATGCTTTGGAAGGATTGAAGAAGGAAAAGAACGCAAAAACCGTTTCGGAAGATTTAATTGCCGACTACGAAAAAGAAGTGGATAAGCAACTTTCCAAACGCATCGAAGCGGTAGACAAACTTTCCAAAGATAAAGAAACTGACGTTATGTCGGTGTAGTTTATGCTCAACACAAAAGAACTTATCGGACTTGAAGTTTGCCAAGCCGCAGCTCAATTAGAGCAAGCAGGTATAACAAACTTCAAGTTTGTTTATTATACGGATAGAAGACAAGTTGAGTTTGACAAGGAGATAGTAACGGCGGCAAATTTTGACGGCGACACGTTGAAATTGATAGTTTGTCGTTATAAATTTGAAGTTTAATGAATGCAGTTAATCACGTTGCAATAATAATGGATGGCAACGGCAGGTGGGCTCAAAACCGTGGCAAACGCCGCGTGGAAGGGCACAAAGCGGGGCTAAAAACCGCTGAACGCATAATAAACTTTTCGTTGCAAAAGGGCGTGAAGTTTATCAGTTTGTACGTTTTTTCAACGGAAAATTGGCGCCGTCCTCAATCGGAAGTGAAATCGTTGTTTTCCCTTGCCGAAAAGTACCTAAACAAGTTTGCTGATTTTTGCAAAAACCGCATAAAAGTGGTGGTTTCCGGCGAGCAAGAGGGCTTGCCGCAAAGTCTTGTGCAAAAAATTCAACAAATTCAAAAGGACACAAGTGCTTTTGACGGTATTTGTGTCAACTTGTGCATAAACTATGGTGGCCGCACGGAAATTTGCAGCGCCGTTAAAAGGCTTATTGCCGATGGCGTTGAAGTTAACGAACAAAATTTGGCGGCCAGGCTATACAATTGCTTTTTGCCCGATCCCGACGTGATTATTCGCACCGGGGGCTACACCCGACTATCAAATTTTTTGCTGTTTCAAAGTGCCTATTCCGAGTTGTTTTTCACCGAAACACTTTGGCCGGATTTCAGCAATGAAGAGTACAATTCCATATTGGAACGCTTTTCTTCGCGCACACGTAACTTTGGTGCGTTGCCTAAGGCAAACGGATAGCGTTTCGTTCGGAGGATGAAATGTTAAACAAAAAATCACTCATCAACCGCACGTTGGTGGGTTTTGGCGTTTTCGCAGTGATGATCGGCATGATCTTGCTGGATATATTTTTGCCAAACTATCAAAACAATCCCAACAGTTCCCAAGTGGTTAGTGGCAGAGCAATAAACTCTGTTATCATTTCCGTGTTGATCATGCTTTCCGTTTTGGAAATGCGCCGTGCAATAGGGCGCGAAAGAATCCCCGATTGTTTCAGTTGGCTGTTGTGGCTTTATGCATTGGGCGTTGGCCTGTGCTACAGTTTGTTCGGCTTCGTTGGCGTTGTGTTCCTTACGCTTATCGTGTTTGTGTGCGCAACTGTAACGGCGTTGTTCAAAAACCGTGCAGATAGCCTTATCTACATTGCGTTCATGTTGGTCTATCCCGGTTTGTTTATGGCCGCATTGCTGTACCTTAACCGTTGCGCAAGCACCTTCCCCATAACCGACCCCGACATGTTGCAATATCTCGAAACGGATATTTGGCACATTTTGGGCGAACGTCAAAGCACGCAATTGTTGCCCTACAACGCAATTTCTCTTGCATTTGTATTTTGCGTTTCCTCGTTTACCGATATTTTCGCCTATTTTGTGGGGGGATTGTTCGGCAAACGCAAACTGTGCGAACAAATAAGCCCCAAAAAGACGATTGAAGGCGCCATTGGTGGCGTTTTTGGCGGACTTTTCGGTTCGTTCGTTGTGTTTGTTTTGTTCGATTGGCTAAAATTGTTCGGTGCGCAATTCGGTTTGACTTTTTCCGGCCTTAATCTTTCCACCGCGGTGGTAGCAATAATCTACGTGGTTATTGGTCTTTTTGGCTCGGCAATGACGCAAATCGGCGACTTGCTTGCCAGCATGATCAAACGCTATTGCGGCATAAAGGATTACAGCCGCATTTTGGGAGAACACGGAGGCATAATGGATAGATTCGACGGAATAATGCTAAACGCAGTTTTCGTTGCATTTGTCTTTATGTTTGTATTGTAATTATGAAAAAAATTGCCGTTTTGGGCAGTACCGGTTCCATCGGTACTCAAACGCTAGACGTCATACGCAAAAACCCCGACAAGTTGAAAGTTTTTTCGCTTGTCGCGTTTTCCAATGAGCAAAAACTTGCTCAGCAAGCCAAAGAGTTTTCGCCAAGTTATTCGGCACTCATTTCCAAGGAAGGCGCCGATTGCCTTTTGCGCGCTGTGGAAGGGTGCGACGTTGCCGTTGTGGCAACAAAGGGAATAACTGCGTTGCCTTGCGTGTTGTATTGCTTGGATCACGGCATCGACGTTGCACTTGCCAACAAAGAAACTTTGGTTTGTGGCGGCGAATTGGTAACTTCCCGTTTGGGAAAAGCCAAAATTTTGCCGGTAGATAGCGAACATAGCGCCATTGCTCAATGTTTACTTGGCCGCGAAAAAAATCAGCTTTCCAAAATTTTGCTTACCGCAAGTGGTGGCCCGTTTTGGAACGAAAAACACTTTTTGCACGCTGTTTCGGCAGAAGAAGCGTTGCAACACCCCAACTGGAACATGGGCTCAAAAATTACCATCGATAGCGCCACAATGATGAACAAGGCGTTGGAAGTGATTGAAGCGCACTGGTTGTTCAACGTTCCGGTGGAAAAAATTCAAATTGTCGTGCATCCTCAAAGCGTTGTGCATTCCATGGTGCAGTTTTCCGATGGCAGCGTAATTGCGCAAATGGCTCGTCCGGATATGCGCCTGCCCATTCAACTTGCCCTAACGGAGCAAAGCGAGCAAATTATTGATGAAGTAAATTTTGCCGATTTGCTCACGCTAACCTTTCAAAAGTGCGATTATAACCGCTTTCCTTGTGCAAAACTCGGCTACGAAATTCAAAACTATCCGCCCCTTTGCGCAACCATAATGAATGCGGCAAACGACGTTTGCGTGGAAAGCTTTTTGCAAGGGAAAATGCGCTTCGATGCGTTCTATCCTACCATAATCAAAACCATCGAAAACTTTGCTTGCGCCGTGGCGGACGTTCCCGTTACGGTAGAAAACGTGTTCAAGTGGGATAAAATCGCGCGCAACTATGCTTTGAAATTGATAAGTGGAGAAATATGTTGAGTTTGCTTGGTTCTTTCGGCTCTGCCTTGCAGAGCATAGGGAACGTGTTGTTGGCGCTAGTCATTTTGCTAGTGATGGTGCTAATTCACGAAACGGGCCACTACACCGCAGGAAAATTGCTAAAATTCAAAATTAACGAATTTTCCGTTGGAATGGGCCCAAAAATTTTGTCTACAAAAAAGAAAAACGGCGAAGTTGTTTCGCTAAGAGCGTTGCCGTTGGGCGGCTTTTGCGCCTTCGAGGACGAAAACGGCGAAGGCACTTCGCCCGATTCCTTCAACGCACAAAAACCGTGGAAACGCCTTATAGTGCTGTTTTCCGGCGCGTTTTTCAACTTTGTTTCGGCAATTATAATTTGCGTCATATTGTTTTGCGCCTATGGCGAAACGGTGGCAGTGGTAAACAGAGTGTACGACTATGCCCCGTCGCAAAATCAGTTGCTAGAAAGTGGCGACGTAATCTATAAAATAAACGGCAAAACGGTGTTTGTACTGGATGATATATCTCGCTATATGGACGACGAAATGACTATAACCGTCCTCAAATCTAACGGCGAAGAAGTTACCTACACCGGCCTAACTCGCCAGTCCTTCTATTCCGTCACGGTAAAAAGTTTTTCCAAAACCTACGTTTCCGGCGGCCGTGAATTGCAAGTTGGCGATCTAATCTACAAAATCGACGGCAAGTCGGTTTCGCAAAAAAACGATGCGGCACTGTTTGCCGGTCAGGGCACTGAAACGTTGCTGATAACGGTGGTGGCAAACGACGGCGACTACGTCTACGAAATTGCCAAAACGGATTTTCTATCCGACGTGCAAATTGTCGAAACGCCCTATAACGGCATTGGTATGTCCGTTGCCTACAAAAACTATAACTTTGTTAGCAACAAAGGGTTTGGCGTTGCATTTGGCCGCGTGTTTGGCTACTGTGCGGAAGTTGCCATGTTGGTTTTGCGCACATTGGGCGGTTTGCTAACCGGCATTGTGGGCATCGATCAAGTTGGCGGCCCTGTTTCCACGATAGTTATGACCAGCCAAGTGGTGTCCTACGGATTTTCCAGCATATTGGCAATGTTCGTGCTAATTTCCGTCAACCTTGCCGTGTTCAACCTTTTGCCGGTGCCTGCGTTGGATGGCTGTCGCATGATTTTTGTGCTTATCGAATGGATCGCCGGCAAGCCGATAAACCGCAAGGTGGAAGGTTGGATAAACACCATAGGCATAGTATTGTTGCTAGCCTTCGTTGTGCTAGTGGATTTGTTGAAGCTATAATTTTGCACGCATTTTGCAAAACGGTAGGTAAATTTTCAGTACGTTATGAAAAAAATCGTAAAAAATCAAAAATTAATATTCGGTGACGGCAACGTTTCGGTGCAATCCATGACAAATCTGCCGGTAACGGACGTGGACGCAACGTGCCAGCAAATAAAAAACTTGGTTGCAAGCGGGTGTGACGTGGTGCGCATTGCCGTTCCAAACCAAAAGGCGGCGCAAGCGTTTGGCTGCGTTCGCAGTCAATTTCCCTCGTTGCCTTTGGTTGCCGATATTCACTTCGACTATCGTTTGGCATTGGCCTCGATGGATGCCGGCGCTGATAAAATTCGCATAAACCCCGGCAACGTGCCCGAATGGCAACTAAACGAAGTTATTGCCGCTGCAAAAGCCAACAACACAATTGTGCGCATTGGCGTGAACGGCGGTTCCGTCAACAAACAATATTTGCAAGAAAACGACGGGGATAAGTGCAAAGCGCTTATTGCCAGCTTGCAAAACTACGTCAAATATTTCGAAGATAAAAATTTCACAAATTTGGTGCTGTCCGTCAAAAGCAGCGACGTGCGCGAAACGGTTCGGCTAAACCGTCTGGCTTCGCAGCTTGGGTATCCTTTGCACCTAGGCGTAACGGAGGCCGGCCCGGAGGAAACGGGCTTGGTTAAAAACTGCATAGGCATTGGCAGTTTGCTGCTAGAAGGCATTGGCGATACCATTCGCGTTTCTCTAACGGCCGATCCTGTCAAAGAAGTTGTTGCCGGCCTCAACATCTTGCGTTCCCTCGGCTTGCGCAAGGGCGTAACGTTTGTGTCTTGTCCGCAGTGCGGCCGATGCAGCATAAATTTGGAAGAAGTCGCCAAAGAAATTTACCAGCTAACAAAAAACGTAACCGCACCGCTAAAAATAGCCGTTATGGGTTGCGAAGTTAACGGACCGGGGGAATGTTCCGATGCCGATTTGGGCATTGCCGGCGCCAACGGAAAAATGGTTTTGTTCCGCAAGGGACAAAAATTCAAAGTGGTGGATGCTTCTTGTGGCGTGCAGGAATTCTACCGTGAGTTTTGCACGCTTGTGGAAGAATATCAAAAACAAAAATAATTGTGGTGAAACATGATAATTGACGCACTTAACGAAAAATTCCCGCAAATGCCAAATTTGCGTGTGCGGGATATAAAGGTGGATAAGGACTCACGCAAAATTTATTGTGCCGTGAGCTATCCAGATGCGCCAAATTTATCTAGCGAAGTGGTTTCTCAAATAAAAACCGTTGTTGTTTCCACCTTTCCCAAAGGGTACCGCTACGACGTGCGTGTCGTCAACGACCGTTTCAACGAAAAAAGTTTTGCTTCGTTGCTTTTGGATGTCGTCAAAAAAAGATATCCGCTTTTTGCCAACCTAAAAAGCGATTGCCTAACGGTAAAGCTAACCGACCGTCGCATTGTTGCCACATTTGGCGTTAGCGAAACTACTTTGCTAAACATGAAGTCGGCCAGCTTTTTGTCGGAAATGAACAAGTTTTTTGCATCGTATACTTGCTACGACGTGCAAATTTTGGCCAGTGTGGCGCAATCGGCACACGAAGCGGATATTGCCGCGCAGGAACGATTGGTGCAACTGGCCATCAACAAAGAATTGCTAAAGCCGCAACGTTATTTCAACGTTCTGGATGTGCAAAAGTGCATCGGCAAGGAAATTCCTACCAAGCCAATGTACGTTTCGGACGTGCGTTCGGCAATGGAAAACTGCGTTGTGTGCGGAAGAATTTCCGAAAAACAAATTCGTGACGTAAAAAACAACCCATCACTTAAACTTTGCAAGTTCAACCTAACGGACGATAGCGGTGCAACCATTCCTTGCGTAACTTTCGTGCGTTTGCAAATTGACGATTTCGAAACGTTGAAGCAAACTGTTGCCGACAAAACGGATGCGGAAATAATGACAATGAGCCGCACTCGTCGTCTTTCCAACGAAAAGAAACTTAAACTTTTTGAATTTTTGTATAACGGACAAGAAGTGTTGTTGCGTGGAAAGGTTGCATATAGTGATTTTTCGCAACGTCTGGAATTGCACTGGTACGATTTGAACAAGTGCCGTATTCAGCCAATAAATTCTCAACCTGTTTTCAAAAGCCAAACGCCCGAGCACTATGTGCTAGTCAGTCCAACCAAACTAACGGAATATCGTCAAATGTCTTTTGCACAGCTGGAAGAAAAGGTTTCGATTCTCAGCGGCAAAGATTGTGTTGTGCTGTATGCGAACGCAACAGGCTATTCCGTCACGAAAGATAAAATCTACAATTTGTGTGGCGTAAAGCTTGCCAACGGACATCTAAGCGAAAAGTTTTCCACCTTCGTTTCGCCGGAAATTTCCCTAACCGACCAGCAACTAGCTGTCGCCGGAGCCACCGTTCGATCCCTTTCCAGCAGTCCCACCTTGACGGAAATAATAGGCGATTTGTATAAGTTTGTGGGCAAAGCAACGTTGGTTGGCAACGAAATTCCCAAATTGTTGGAATTGGTCAACTACTATGCTGCGCCGCTGGGCTATTCTTTCGAAAATCCAACAATGGCTTCGGCCGATTTACTGTCGGCCCTGTTCGATGCAAGCGATTGCGATGCAAAACCCAACTGCTTTGTGCTGGCCGACGTCGCCAAAGCCTTGAAGATGGATTGCAAACTGTCCGAAAGTGCCGAAGATCTTGCCGTTGCCGTTGCAACGCTTGCTTCTCGCTTGGTGCAACGCGCTCGCTAGCGTGCATTTTGGCGGCATTTGCAATTGTCAATTTTCCGCTTTGGAAATTGGCATTTGCAGTTTTGCTACAAAAATGAATAATAAATATATAATAATATAGATTATTTTAAAAAAACCGTTGTCAAAGACGGTTTAGTGTGGTATACTAGTAGCACACGGATATGCGTGGTGTATGCAAGAAACTTAATTATTCGTACACTCACCGCACGTCCTTCGCCTAGTTGAATTATTTTTGCTACGGTGAGAGTGGAGTTTTTTTCTCCACTCTCAATTTTTTGGGAAAGGAGCGCAAAATGGGGAAAGTTGCCGATCAGGTTTTGCAATTGGTGCAACCGATAGCGGAATCGATGAATTTGCACGTGTTGGAAGTTCTTTACGAAAAAAAGTTTGACGGAATGAATTTGACCGTCATAATCGATAAGGAAGGCGGCGTTTCAATTAACGACTGCGAAGCATTGCACCGCGCCATCGATCAGCCGTTGGATGAACTGGATCCCATCGACGTTGCCTACACGCTAAACGTTTCCTCTCCCGGCTTGGATAGGCCGCTAAAATTGGAGTGGGACTACAAGCGCAATCTCGGCAAAAAAATCACGGTTAAGTTATATAAACCGATGGACGGCAAAAAAACTTTCAACGGCGTGTTGGATAGCTACGATGAAAACTCGTTCGTATTGGATACGGGCAGCAAAAAAATAACGTTCATAAAAAAAGAAACGGCGCAGGTTTTGCCGATTATTGAATTCTAGGAGGAAACAAAAATGACCAGTAAAGAGTTTTTTCTTGCTCTTGACGAATTGGAAAAAGAAAAGGGTATTGCCAAAGAAAAGGTGATGGAAAGTGTCGAAACGGCTCTTGCCATTGCTTGCAAAAAGAATTTCGGCGAAGCGTCGAAAGTGGTTGTAAAAGCCAATCCCGAAAAATTTACTTTCCGTGCATATATTTGCAAAACCGTCGTAGAAACTGTGGAACTTCCCGAAAACGAAATTTCACTTGTCGATGCACGCGAAATCAAAAAATCCTATAAAATCGGCGACGAAGTGCTTACGGAAATCGATCCTCGCACCTTTGGCAGAATTGCCGCACAAAACGCTCGTCAGGTTATCATCAACAGCTTGCATCAGGCAGAAAAAGACGTAACCTACAACCAATTTGCCGATAGAGAAAGCGAACTTATCGTTGGCGTTGTTACTCGCATCAAGGATGATGGCACAATTTTTGTTGAAATCGGCAAAAACCAAATGGAAGGCATTTTGAGCGTTCAAGAACAAATTCCCGGCGAAAAATTCCACGTTGGTGACAGAATCAAAGTGCTTGTAAAACGTGTTCGCGATAGCGTTGGTGGAACGCAAGTGGCACTTTCCAGAGCCAGCTACGTTTTCATCAAGCGCTTGTTCGAAAACGAAGTTCCCGAAATTCGTGCAGACATCGTGCAAATCAAAAGCATTGTGCGTGAAGCAGGCTTCCGCACCAAAATTGCCGTGTATTCCACCGATCCGGAAATTGATGCAGTGGGTGCGTGCGTAGGCAACAAGGGCGCTCGCGTTAATGCTATCGTTTCGGAAATTGGCGGCGAAAAGATTGATATCATTCCTTGGAGCAGCGACATTTTGGATTACATCGCCCGTGCACTTTCACCCGCAAAGGTGCTAATTGTGCAAGCCGATGAAGACAAAAAGGAAGCAAAAGTTATTGTTCCGGACGAAAAACTTTCGTTGGCAATTGGTAAGGAAGGTCAAAACGCTCGTTTGGCAGCTCGTTTGACGGGTTGGAAGATAGACGTCAAGTCCTATTCCACGGCAATGGCTAGCGGAATGTTCGATGAAGCCGGCGTTACAGACGGAGAATAAAAAGTGACTAAGCAAAAGAAGATTCCCGAAAGAATGTGCGTTGCTTGCCGTCAAATGAAGCCAAAAGATCAGCTGTTCAGGCTGGTTGTTTCGGATGGCGCAACGGTGGATCTAACAGGGAAAATAAACGGCAGAGGTGTGTATCTTTGCAAGTGCAAGGATTGCATTGTCAAAGCAAGCAAAAACAAAAATTTTGCCAAGATGCATGGCTTTGCTTTAAATGAAGAATTGATTTTGAAGTTGGAGAATCTACTTGAACAGCAAGATTGAAACGTATATCGGCTTTGCAATCAAAAAAGGTTCGGTGGTGTTCGGTTGCGACAACGTTTCTCGTTATCGAAAAAAAGTTTATTTGTTGTTGGCAACAAAAACGCTATCGCCAAATTCGTTAAAGGTGCTAAACACCTGTTCGGAAAAATTTGGTTGCAAAGTAAAAGTAATCGAAGACTACGACTTTTTGTCGAAAAAAAATTGCAAGGCATTGGCTATTTGCGATAAGTCCTTGGCGGACGCAATACTAAGTGTGGAGTAATTGGAGGAAGAAATGGCAAACACATCTAACAAAGAGAACAAAGGTTTTGTAAACGTAAAAAATATCAAAGCCAACGTTATAGGCGTCGCTCGCGATTTGCAACAGCAAATTGCCGCACTAAAACAAAAGGCAAACGCGCTTACGGCCACCATTCGACTTCGTGAAACACAATTTAAGGAAGTTGAAGTTGCGCCTGTCGTGGAAGAGGTGACCACCCCCGTTGTGGAGGAAGTTCCTGCACCGGCTCCGGCGCCTGCACCTGTCGTTGAAAAGCCGCAAGAAGTCGAAAAACAACCGGCACCGGTAGTGGAAGAACCCGCTCCTGTTGTTGTGGAAGAAAAACCCCAACCCAAACAGGAACAACCGGCAAAAGCTACAAAGGTTGTCACCACTTTGGAAAACGGCACAATAAAAGTTACGTCCACCGACGAAAAGGGCAACGTTCGTATTCGCAAATTTTTGGATACGAGCGCTCAAAAGCGCCCCGAACGTACCGAAAGACCTGCCGGCCAAAACGGTGCAAGAGGCCCTCGCCCTCAACAAGGTGGCCCCAGACAAAACAATTTCGACAAAAAAGACGCACCTGCACGCCCCAATGGTGGTGCACAACAAAAAACGCAACAAAAGCGTTCGTTTGCTCCCGTTGCCGATTTGCCTCGCGTAGAGCCGCAAAAGAACTACGGCAACAAGAATAAAACCAAAGAACATCCCGAAGAAAAGCGTGTTTCCGGCAAAAAAGCGTTGCTCACACGTGATTATTCGGCCGATTATGATGAAGACAGAATCGTTCGTCGCGCTCGTTCCAAAAAGAGCGAAAGCGCAAAAACGGTTGTTGCTCAAAAAATCACCAACGCTGTTGTTACAACATCCGATGTCCCCATCAAGGTGCTCAGCGAAAAAATCGGCGTTGCGGTTTCCGTCATCATTTCGCAATTGTTCAAAGAAGGCATCATGAAAACCATCAACGACACGGTGGATTTCGACTATGCCGAATATATTGCCGGTTTGCACGGCGTAACGCTCGAACTAAAAGCGGATAAAACAGCCGAAGAAATTCTCACTTCGTCCGAAGAAGACGACGGATTGGAAAACACCACCAAACGTCCTCCCATTGTTACCGTTATGGGACACGTCGACCACGGCAAAACCTCCTTGCTCGATGCTATTCGTAACACAAACGTAACAAGTGGCGAAGCTGGCGGCATAACGCAACACATTGGCGCCTACACGGTGCAAGTTAACGGCGAAACCATCACGTTTATCGATACTCCCGGCCACGCAGCATTCACAGCAATGCGTGCAAGAGGTGCCAAAATCACCGACGTTGCCATCATCGTTGTGGCGGCGGACGACGGCGTGATGCCTCAAACCATCGAAGCCATCAACCACGCAAAAGCGGCAGGCGTTTCCATCATTGTTGCTATCAACAAAATGGATAAGCCCCACGTGGACCCCGAAAGAGTTAAGCAACAATTGACGGAATACGAATTGTTGGCAGAAGAATGGGGCGGCGACACAATCATGGTTCCCGTTTCTGCAAAATCCGGAATGGGCATCGACAAGTTGCTGGAAAGCGTATTGTTGGTTACGGAAATAAAAGAATTGAAGGCTAACCCAGATAAGCGTGCTATCGGCACCGTTTTGGAAGCTCGTTTGGATAAAGGCCGTGGCCCTGTTGCAACAATTTTGGTTGCAAACGGCACGTTGAACGTTGGCGACAGCCTTATTGCAGGCTCTGCAACGGGCAAAATCCGCGCCATGTTCGACGATAAGGGCAGAAAAGTTAAATCGGCTGGTCCGTCCATGCCCGTGGAAGTTTTGGGATTTTCCGAAGTTCCGCAAGCAGGCGACTTTATGCACGTAGCCGACGAAAAATTGGTTAAGAAAGCGGCCGAAGAACGCAAGAACAAGATCAAACTAGAAAACGCTCGCCAAACCACGGCAGTGAACTTGAACGACTTGTTCGGACGCATTTCCGAAGGTCAACTAAAAACCTTGAACCTAATTGTCAAAACTGACGTTCAAGGCAGTTTGGAAGCATTGAAGGCCAGCTTGGAAAAGATTTCCAACGACGAAGTTAAAGTTCGTGCCATTCACGGTGGTGTTGGTGGTGTAAACGAAACGGACGTTATGCTTGCAAAAGCATCGGAAGCAATCATCATTGGTTTCAACGTTCGCGCTGATAACAACGCCAAAACCGTTGCCGAACAAGAAGGCGTCGACATTCGTTTGTATAGCGTAATCTACGATGCCGTCGACGACGTAACTGCCGCAATGAAAGGTATGCTTGCGCCCAAGTTTAAGGAAAACGTTTTGGGTACTGTTGAAGTACGCGAAGTATTCAAAATCACCGGCGTTGGCGCAGTTGCTGGTGGCTACGTAACCAGCGGAAAGGTTGCTCGCAACGGAAAGGTTCGTATCTATCGTGATAACATCTCCGTCTACGACGGCAACATTTTGGCATTGAAGCGTTTCAAAGACGACGTAAAAGAAGTTGCCTCCGGCTATGAATGTGGTATTTCTATCGAAAACTACAACGACATTAAGGTTGGCGACGTATTTGAAGTTTATCAAATGGAAGAAATTGCACAATGAGTAACAGAATAGAAAAACTCAATTCGGAATTTAAGCGTTACATTGCAGAATTGCTCACAAAAAGGGTGAAAGATCCGCGCATAACGGAAATGTTCACCATTTTGGAAGTGGATTGCGACAGGGAATTGGATTCCGCCAAAGTTTACGTTAGTATTTTTTCAACAAACGCAAACAAGGCGGCGGAAACCTACCTTGCAATTTGCGAAAGCGAGCCCTTCTTGCGCCGCGAAATTTCAAAAAATATGCACGTGCGCAAAGTGCCAAAGTTTACTTTTGCTTTGGATACTTCCATGGCGTACGGCCAAAAAATTGACGAGATTTTGAATGAAATCAACAAAAACAGCAGTAACAACTAAAAAAATCGCCGAAATTTTGCGTGCCAAAACGGATATTGCGTTATTTTCGCACACCAATCCGGATGGCGACACCGTTGGCGCAACCATTGCGTTGTGCTTGGCGTTGCGCAAACTTGGCAAAAACGTTTCTCTTTTTTGCGATTGTCCCATGCGCGACAGCATGCAAAAGTTTGCACGCACGGCGGAATATTCTTCCGTTTTTCAAGGCAAATATCAAATTTTGGTGGCAGTCGATTGCGGAGACGTTTTTCGTCTTGGCGAATTTAGTGCTATCTACGACGGCTTTGCCGAAACACTCACAATCGACCATCACGGCGGCGAATATTTTTCCAAGTATAACTGCGTGTTGCCCTATGCCAGCACTTGTCAAATAGTATACGAAGTGGTGCGCAGTTTGGACGTGGAAATTGATAGCGAAATTGCCACCTACTTGTATATGGGCCTTTGCACAGACACCGGCAATTTTTCCAGCAGCAACACCGACAAGCCTTCCTTTTTGATGGCGGCGGATATGTGCGAGCTGGGCGCCGACGTAACAAAGGTAAATCGCACCTTTTTCCAAGACACGTCTTTGCAAAAAACCAAAGTTTTGGGGCGTGCGCTTTCCAAAATCCGCACTTATTTTGGCGGCAAGTTGGCTATTGTTTTTGTCACCGAAAAGGATTTGCAAGAGTGTGGCGCCGATATCAGCGCCAGCGAAGGGCTTGTTAGCTATGCCATAGCGGTGGAAACTACCGTTGCTGCAGTAAGCTTGTTCGAATACAAACCCAATGTTTTCAAAGTTAGCATGCGTGGCAAAAACTTCAATGTTCGCGACGTTTGCAAGGAATTTGGCGGCGGCGGGCATTTGGTTGCCTCAGGTTGCATGATAAGCGGCTATCTGGAAGACGTTATCGAACGTGTTGTTCGCGTGTTTAGTTGGACGATGGAAGAATGAATGGATTTGTTAACGTATTAAAACCCGTTGGCGCAACGGCCAGTGACGTTGTTGTGTGTCTAAAAGGCGTTTTGCACGAAAAGGTTGGCCATTTGGGAACACTCGACCCTGGCGCGGCAGGTGTTTTGCCTGTTGCAGTGGGAAATGCCACCCGTTTGTTCAATTTTTTGACGGATAAAGTAAAAGTATATCGTGCGCATTTCACCTTTGGCAAAACCACCGACACGTTGGATTCCTACGGCACGGTGACCTCTAGCGGCACAATCCCCACAACTGAACAGGTAAAAAACGCTTTGCCTCAACTGGTGGGCAATTTGCAACAGTTGCCACCGGCCTATTCGGCGCTTTCCATTGGCGGCGTCAAGGCCTACAAACTGGCTAGGCGTGGTGTAGACGTGCAACTTAAACCTCGTGCAATAACGGTTTTTGCCTTCGATTTTGTGCGCCAGCAAAGTGACGACACCTTCGTGTTCGATATCACTTGCAGCGCCGGCACATACATTCGTTCGCTTGCACGCGACTTGGCCGAAATTTTGGGCACAGTTGGCTACATGAGTTGTCTAATTCGTTTACAATCGGGGTGTTTTTTGTTGGAAGATGCCTACACGATGGACGAAATAAAGGAAAAAAAGCAAGATTGCATTCTAAGTGTGGATTTTGCTTTGCGTGATTTGGATTGTTGCGAACTTCCGCCGGAAGTTTTCAACGATTTGGATAACGGCAGAAAAGTGGCTTGTCCATTTGCGGATGGCTACAAAAAAATTTATTGCAACGGTGTGTTTTTCGGATTGGGCACCAACCAAAACGGAATTTTAAAGTTGCAGTACTACATGAAAAATTGGTGATTGAAGGGAAAAAGTGGAAGTAGTTTCGTTTGGACAAAACTTCAATAAGCCCGTCGTGTTGTGTTTGGGCTTTTTCGATTGTATGCACGTTGGGCATGTTGCATTGTTGCAACAAGCAAAACAGCTTGCAGAAAATTGCAGCGTTGCCCTTTTCACTTTCAACAACAATCATTTTGAGACGCTAAAACGCCCCTCTAAGCTAATTTATACCTTCGACGAGCGTTTGGGCATATATCAAGAATTGGGCGTAGACGTAACAATTCACGCCCGCTTCAACAAAGAATTTATGTCAAAAAGCGGCAAACAGTTTTTGGACGAACTTAGTTGCTACAATTTGAAAGCCGTCGTTTGTGGCGAAGATTTCACTTGCGGAAGCGATTTGATGAACGCCGACGAAGTGCGCAAAACGCTTGCAAACGTTTGCCCGGTAAAAGTGGTCGATTTGGTCACTTCGAACGGTCAAAAAATTGGCAGCACTTTGGTGCGCAAATTGCTGGGCGAAAACAACGTTGCCGATGCAAACAAGTTATTATCGCAACCATTTCACTTTGTCGGCACTGTGCAACATGGCAGAAGCGTGGGACACACTTTGGGTTTCCCGACGGTAAACGTTGCCGTTCCCAGCGAGAAACTTGCGCCACAAGGCGTTTACGTTGGTCATGCTATGGTGGATGGCGTTTGCTACAAGGCAGTTGTCAACGTGGGCACCGTTCCCACTTTTGGCATAGATAAGCCTTTGGTGGAAGCTCACCTAATAAATTTCGATGGCAATCTGTATGGAAAGGTTGTCAAAATTTCTTTGCTAAGTTTTTTGCGCCCTGTGCAAAAGTTCGACAATGCAGAAGATTTAAAAACACAGTTGATAAAAGACGTGGAGGTTGCAAGCCATGATAAAATTCGGCCCTAGCGGAAATTGCAAAAGGTTCTATGACGAAGGGTTTTCTTCCACGGTAGATGCGCCGAAGTGGTGTGCTTTGCAAGGTCTTAGCGCCTACGAATATTCCTTCGGACGCGGAATAAACGTTTCCGATGCCAAAGCAGCACAAATAGGCGAGGAAGCAAAAAAGCATGGCGTTGCGCTTTCCGTGCACGCGCCCTACTACATAAACTTTGCCAATCCTTCCGACGAAATGGCGGAAAAATCCTACGACTACGTTATTCGCAGCGCGCTAAAAGCCAAGCAGTTTGGCGCAAACAGGGTGGTTTTTCACCCGTCCACCGTTGGCAAAATGACTCGTGAAGATGCCGTTGCGCTAACAAAAGTGCGTTTGCAAATTTTGGCGGAGCGAATTCGTCAAAGTGGCCTGGACGACATGTGGTTTTGTCCCGAAACAATGGGCAAAATAAACCAAATTGGGGACGTGGCGGAAGTGTCCGATTTTTGTACCATTGCCGATTTCTATCTTCCCACCGTCGATTTTGGCCATATCAACGCTCGCACACAGGGCAGTTTGAAGACGGAAGAGGATTTTGATAATCTTATTGATACAATACAAAATCGTTTGGGAACGGAACGCACGCAAAAAATTCACGTTCACTTTTCCAAAATAGAATATTCAGCCGGCGGGGAAGTTCGTCACCTAACCTTTGCGGACAATTTGTACGGGCCGGAATTTTTGCCTTTGGCAAAGGTGCTAGTTCGTCGCAATATGCAACCGGTTGTTGTTTGCGAATCGGACGGCACGCAAGCCGACGATGCAATCACAATGAAAAATATCTACGAAAGCGTATTATCGGGAGAAACAAAATGAAAAACACAGAAAAGCTTTTTTCGCTAGCACAAGCGGACGCCATTTTGGTGATAAGCGACAAAAACAGATTGTATTTCACGGGATTTCAATCCACGTTCGGCTATCTAATTTTGTTGCCGGGCAGCAAAAACGTTTTCATAACCGACCCACGCTACTACGAAATGGCAAGCTCATTGCAAGCCAACGATTTGGACGTTTTGCAAATTGCTAACGGCCTAAGCGCAATTGGCATGGTTACGGAAATTTTGCATCAACATCAAGTAAAAACTGTTGGTTTTGAGGATACCGAACTTACCGTGCGTGACTTCGAGGATCTAAAAAAGCAATTGGCCGATTTCGAACTTGTTCCGGCAGGCGACCACGTAAATTTTGTTCGCAGTTTCAAAGATGCAACGGAAATTTCCTACGTCAAAAAGGCGCAATCCATAACCGATGCCGCATTCAAAGACGTGCTTGGCGTAATCAGGGCGGGCATGACGGAACGCGAATTGGCAATCGAGTTGGAATATCTTATGGATAAGCACGGCGCAGAAGGTTTGGCATTCGACACAATAATTGCTTCGGGCCTCAACTCTTCCAAACCGCACGCACACCCCACGGATAAGCCCTTGCAAATGGGCGATCCCATCACAATGGATTTTGGCGCACGCTACCACGGGTATTGTTCGGATATGACAAGAACTGTATTTTTGGGCGAACCTTCGGAAGAAATGCACAAAATCTACAACGTGGTGCTAATGGCTCAAAAGAACGGCATTGCCAACGCCTATCCCGGCATGGGTGGTAAGGAGTTGGATTCCTATTGCCGCGAAGTGATAAAAGCCAATGGCTACGAACAATATTTCACTCACAGCACGGGACACAGCCTGGGCATAGATATTCACGAAGAACCCCGAGCATCAACGTATTCCACGCAAACCTTGCAAGCAGGTCAGTTTATCACCTGCGAACCGGGCATCTACGTTCCCGGTGTCGGTGGTGTTAGAATAGAAGATTTGCTACTAATTGAAGAAGATAAAGTTATTGATTTGACAATATCTGATAAAAATATTATAATTCTATAAGAAACGGATAGGAGGCACAAAATTTATGATTTTAGCAGGCGATTTCAGAAAGGGCGTAACGTTCGTCTATAACAACGGTATCTACACAATTGTGGATTTCCAACACGTAAAACCCGGCAAGGGTGCAGCGTTCGTAAGAACCAAAATTAAAAACGTCGTAACCGGCGCAGTTCGCGAAGAAACGTTCAACCCTTCGGAAAAATTCGAACTGGCTCACATTGAAAACAAAGAAATGGAATATCTCTATTCCGACGGCGATATCTACTACTTTATGGATCCGGAAACTTACGAACAAGTTCCTCTTGCAAAAGCACAAGTAGAAGATGCTCTTATGTTCATGAAAGAAAACATGGTTGCAACCATCAAATTCTACAAGGGCGAAGCATTCTCCGTAGAAGCCCCCAACTTCGTTGTATTGCAAATCACGCAATGCGAACCTGGCGTTGTTGGCAACACTGCAACCAATGCAACCAAGCAAGCAACGGTAGAAACCGGCTACACGCTTATGGTTCCCATGTTCGTTACCGAAGGCGAATATATCCGCATTGATACTCGCACTGGCGAATATATGGAACGCGCAAAGGTGTAATAACCACTAGTTTTGCAAAATCTAAGCACTCGAATTTTCGGGTGCTTTTTTGTTTGCCTAAAAACATAGTGTGGTTTTGCTTTTCACAAGTTTTGGCCAAGCAAAAGACATTCGGCAAATTGCCGTCGTTTGCCGCAGCAAAATCGCCTTGGCAAGATTTTTCGGCAAGGCGTTGGTTGGTGGATAGATTTTGTTTTTATATTTTGCAAAAATTTCTTTAAGTTTCTAGATACACAAAATTGCCTAAAATACGAATTTGAATTTTTGTTTTTCATATTCTAACCCCAAAGCAGGCATTTGCTTGGGGTTTTGTCGTTTAGTTTTTTTGTTTTGGTGCAATAAGTAAAGTGGGTTGTTGCAAGCACTGGCATCTTGCAGTTTTCATTGTGAAGTGGTGCAACGTTTTTGTTTTCATTTGTGTTTTGCCGTTTGCATCAGTTTTTGCGGAAGTTGTTCCGAATGTTTTTTTACCAAATAACTGCCGTATTTTTTTTGCAAACAGTTTTGCTGTCAAGTAGGCATAATCGGCAAGCTTGTCCAATAATATGTTGTATGAATTGCATCGAGTGTTTGCCGCCGGCGGCGGAAAAGGTGTTGCACGGCCTGGAAAATATAAGGGAAATTCGTTTACGCAATGGCAAGGGCATAAAGGTTAATATCGGCGGCGTTTGGTTCTGGGTTGGCCACAACGCATTGCTAACTGCGCCAACAAACGCTTTGCGTTTCGAGGACGTGTGCGATAGCTACGTAAAAAAGGCGTGCAACCAATCTGTTTATGCCTACGAAAAAATGCTGGCAAAAGGCTTTTTTACGCTAGGCGATGGCGCGCGTGTTGGTGTTTGCGGCGTGCAGGCCGAAGACGGCATTTTTCAACGATATACTTCCTTGTGCATACGAACGGCCAACTTTGTGCATTGCTGCGTGGAAGATTTTTGCCAAAGCGTTGTTGTGGCCGGTCCGCCTAGAAGTGGCAAAACAACCTACTTGCGCGATTTGGCCTGCAAATTGTCGCAGCGCTGCGAGGTAGTTATTGTGGACGAGCGTGGCGAAATTTCTTCTTGCGGCGGCTTTGAAAAACGTTCCAATTGCGACGTTTTCAAGTACGCTTCCAAGCGCTATGCATTCGAAGTTGCCGTGCGTTCCATGTCGCCCGATTGGATTGTTTGCGACGAACTTTCGGAATACGATTTGCCCTTGTTACCGCTGGCTTGCGCAAGTGGTGTGCGTGTTGCGGCAAGTGTTCATGCGGCCGATTTGTCGTCGCTCAAAGCGCGGCTTGGCCGCCATTTGGATAACTTTCACAGCGCCGTTTTGTTACAGAAAGATACTTTTCAAAAAACAGTCGTCACGTTGCCGCCACCTGTCACACAACCCAACTTTCCCCCTAAAACAGAGATTCAATAGTGGTTTTAGGGCATTTGTAGGCTACTATGTCAAACATAATATTGCTAATTTGCTGCATTTCTGTTGGTTTTTTGGTTGGAAACGTCTTTCGCAAACAGTGTGTTTGGGAAGCCGACCTGTTCGGCGATGCCGTGAAATACGTTGCCACGCTTAAACTTAACGTTGCCGGCAGGCGTGTGGAACTTGCCCAGTTCAACCAAGAATTTTTGCTTGAAGCCAGCGATGCATTTCGGTGCTATATGCAGGGCGCAAGCAAAGTGCACCTGTCGTCTGAACGCAAAAAACACTTGCAAAATTTTTTCACCAACGTCGATTGTGCCAGCGCCGAACAACTTTTGCAGCACCTCGATTTCTACCACGAAATTTTTCTTGCCGATTTCGAAGTGTGCAGGCAGCGCAAAAAAACTTCCGCCGTCTACGTCAAGCTTGGTTTGCTTTGTGGCGCAATGGTGGGGGTATTGTTCTTGTAACGGAGAAATATGGATCTAACTGTAATTTTCAAAATAGCGGCCATTGGCATAATAACGGCAATAGTCGGCACGTTGCTAAAACGCGCCGGCAAGGAAGAAATTGCCACCGTCGTTTCCATTGCAGGGCTGGTTATCGCTTTCGTTATGTTGCTCGATTCCTTGGCGCAACTTTATCAAACGCTAAAAGGTCTTTTCGAATTGTAATGGATATTGTAAAAATCGTGCTGTTTGCCGCCGTAGCCGTTGTAACTGCGGTGGTAGTAAAACAGCTAAAAACGGAATTCTTTTTGCCGGTGGTTGTTTGTTCCGGCGTGGCGCTAACGGTTATGGTGTGCGACGCTTTGTTCGAAGTTGTGTATTCCTTCTATCGGCTGGCTTCCGATGCCGGCATCGATGGCGCAGCCGTTTCCTGCGTGGTCAAGGCCGTTGGCATTGGCTACTTGGCGGAATTTTCCAACGGGCTATGCGTGGATGCCGGTTGCAAAAGCGTGGGCGATAAGGTTTTGCTTGCCTCAAAAATATCCATATTGCTGTGTGCTCTGCCTGTGGTGGAGCAACTTTTCAGCCTAATAAAAAATTTGGTAGCATGAAATTTCTTTACAAAAAGAAAGTTGCAACAGTGGCGTTGCTAGTTGCCGTGGCGTGCATGTTTGCCCTTGTGCTTTCGCCGCAAAAAGCCTTTGCCGACGAGGTGCTAGACGAAATAAACAACAAGGTGGACGAAGGCCTTGGCAATTTGGATTTTTCCTCCATGGAACAAATAAGCCGTCCGTTTTTTCAAAACTTCGTGCAAAAGATGCGGCAAATAATAAGTGGCCAGTTCGACGACACACAATCGTTTTTGCAAGTTATCGGGCAACTTTTTGCACAAAACCTTTCCGGCATACTTCCGCAGTTGATAAGCGTGTTTTGCGTGATGGTTATTTGCGGTTTGGTGCGCAGCGCTTCGGATGGTTTCATTTCTTCCGATACTTCCAAAGTGGTGTCCTTTGTCGGCGTTACGGTGGTGATAGTTTCTGTGCTGGCCTTGGTTGTGCAGGCGTTTGCTTCCGTCACGCAGCTTGTGGGCGACGTCGCATTGCTATCCGATGCCGCAATGCCCATCTTGCTAACCTTGCTTGTTGCCAACGGCGGCGTTTCCTCTTCCGTTTGTCAGCCGGCCATGGTGGTGTTCTCTTCGGTGGTTGTTTCCGTTGTTAAAAACGTCATTTTGCCCCTTTCGGTGTTTGCGTTGGCTTTTGTAGTGGTGGGCAACCTGTCGGAAAACGTCAAGGTGGAAAAAGCCTCGGAATTTTTGAACAGTTGCTCTTCGTGGGTGCTGGGCATAACCTTCATGGTGTTTTCTTCTTTCACGGCAGTTCAGGGAATAGCCGCCGCATCCATCGACGGCGTGTCCTATCGTGCCGCCAAGTTTGCCGCCAAAAACTACGTACCCATTTTGGGCGGCTACGTTTCCGACGGTTTGGACGTGATTGTTGCCAGCACTTCGCTTATAAAAAACGCATTCGGTGTGGTGACGATGCTACTGGTGTTCTATTTGGTGCTAAAACCGCTAATAACACTTGCGTGCGTAAAACTCGGCTTGCAGGCGGTGTCTGCGGCGGCAGAACCGTTGGCCGATGCAAGGTACGTAAAAATTCTTACCGGCTTCAACAAGTGTCTTACGTTTCTAACCGCACTTGTGGTGGCCGTTGCGTTTATGTTTTGTATTCTTACGCTAGTTGCAATTTCTTGCGCAAACTTTGCGTAAGGGGAGGGGATTTTGTGGCCAAGTGGGTTATCAGCGTTGCCGGAATTGCCATTTTGTCGGTGCTGGCCGACGTTGTTTTGCCGGCAGGTCAAACAAGAAAGTATGTAAAAACGGTGGTAAGCGTGGTGGTTACCGTTGTTTTGGCGCAACCATTGCTAACCTTTGCTTCTTTCGGCAAAATTGCATGGGACATCCTTCCTCAGCAGCAATACTTGCAGTACGTTTCTCAAAGTCAAACGGAGGGCGATGCAACACTTTTGCAACAGTGCTTGGCGGATGCTGGGTTCTGTTTGCCTAGCGTAAGCTATCAAAGCCAAACGCAAACCTATCTTGTTTCTTTCACGGAAGACTACTCGTCGCAACTTGCTCAAAAGGCCTATCAGGTGTCGTGGGATTGTTTGGGACACTTTGACGTTAAGTTTAGTTGGAACAAATAATCAGGAACAAAAATCATGAAAAAACTTATTGCAAAGCTAAAATCAATAAAAAACGGAGAGTTGTATCTTGCGGCAACGTTGGCCATTGTGGCGTTAGCCATCATTTTTTGCGGAACTTCTACAAAGCAGGACAAAACAAGCGAAGTTTGCACCGATTTTGACGCATATATTGCATCCATGGAAAATAAAATTAGTAGCGTAATAGCAAAAATGGATGGTTGCAAAGGTGTGGAAGTGGTCATTTCCTGCGAGGCGGTGGATCAAAAGGTTTACGCCTATCAAACGGAAACCAAAAATTCCAACGGCGTTGTGACGGAAACAAATTCCGTTGTTATGGTCAACGGACAGCCGCTAGTGCTAAAAACGTTGCCACCGGCCGTTTCCGGCGTGGTTGTGGTGCTAAACTGCCAAAACGATGCTGCAACCAAACTAAAAATAAAACAATTGGTTGTAACACTGCTGCAAGTCCCTACGGACAAAGTGCAAGTGTTCACGTATAAAAACTAGGGAGGCTCAATTATGTCTAAGGGAAAGAAAATTGCATTGATGGTGGCCATGGTTTTGGTGCTAGCAGGCGCGGCCGTGCTAAACGTAACCTTGCTTGCGCAAAACAACGGTCAGGCAGCAGGTGACGGCGATGCCGTGCAAACGGGATTTTTCGCAACTTCGCGCGCCGATAGGCAATCCACTCGCAACTACGAAATATCCGAGTTGAACGCCATTTTGGCAATGGAAGGGGAGGAATATGCCGAGGCGCGTCAAAAAGCGTTGCAACAAAAACAAAACATTGTTGACGCAATGGAAACGGAACTGCTGCTAGAAACGTTGCTAAAAGCGCAAGGCTTCGACGACGTTTTGGTTACGGTAAACGCATCGGCCGATAACGTCAGCGTGATAGTGGATAAGGACGAACTAACGCGCGAAGACACCGTGCGAATCTATAACATTATCGCTACGGAAGCCAGCATCCAGCCCGATTACGTAAAAATACTATCCGTTTAACCTTGTAATTTGAAAAAATATGTGATATAATACTACAAATGAATTTTGGAGAACTACCATGAAAGTTGTGACAAAACGTGATTCCACGGGAAGATTGGTTTATAGCAGCGAAATTTTGCGCGACATCGTCGACTGCGCCTTGGGCGAAGTGGATGGCGTAGTGAAATTTTCCGACAATTCCAAACAAGCGCGCAATTGCATCAAAATTGAGCAAGTGGGCGAAGAAATGCACGTAGACGTGTTTGTGAAATTGCTTGCAACCGTTGGCGTTTCCGACGTTGCCAGCCATATTCAAAGCGCTGTTAAAGGCACCATCGAAAACATGACGGAATTCAAGGTGAAAGACGTTAACGTTCACGTTATTGGTGTGGAAGTAAGCGAAAACTAACAAAAAACCCTTTGGTGGCAAAGGGTTTTTCTTGCTGAAAAGCACTTTGTTGCAAGTTTAGGTGAAAATATGAGAAGTTATGCAAGAGAAGCAGCATTCTGCAAAATATATTCCTATTTGATGTGCTCCGACTACGACGGAGATTTTTCTCAGTTCGATCAAACCAAATTGACGGAAGAAGATTTGTCTTTTGCCGATGGCTTGGTTCGTGGCGTCATCGAAAACAAGTCTCAATTGGATGATATCGTGCGCGAGTTTTCCAAGGCGTTCAAGTTGGAACGCATCTATCGTCCCGATTTGGCCGCACTAGAATTGGCCCTATACGAACTAACAAATTGCGACACACCCCATCCGGTGGTAATTAACGAAGCGGTGGGCATTGCCAAAAAGTATTCCACCGAAAAAAGCGTTTCCTTTGTTAACGGCATTTTGGCGGCATATGTCAGGAGTGTAGCCTGTGACTAAAATTTTGTATGGCAAGTTGGTTGCCGACGTTGCCTATGCAGAAGTTGCGCAACACAATGCAAATTTGAAGCTAGCAACCATTGGTTTTTCGTCGCCGCAATGGCAACAATATGTTGCCGCTTTGCAAAAGAGTGCGGCGCTTTGTGGGGTGGATATCAACAACGTGGTTGTTTCCGAAGACCTTTCTCCGCAAGATTTTTGCTCGCTTGTTTCGCAAATTTCCGCAACGGAAGTGGACGGGGTGCTGTTGCAACAGCCTTTGCCCAAAGGGTACGAACAAGCTTGCGATTGCGTTTTGCCCCAAAAGGACGTGGATTGTTTGAATTCCGTTTCGGTGGCAAAACTGTATAAGGGGCAAGATTGTTTGTTGCCGGCAACACCTGCGGCCGTGCTTAGGCTGCTGGATTTCTACAACGTGGATTTGTGCGGCAAAAACGTGGTTATTGTGGGTCGCGGCAATGCCGTTGGCAAACCGCTGGCTCTTGCTTGCTTGAAGCGCAACGCTACCGTAACAGTGTGTCACACAAAAACTCAAAACCTAGCATCCGTTTGTCGTGGTGCAGACGTGCTTATTTCCGCTTGTGGCGTGGCAGGGCTTATAACGGCCGATTTCGTCACCGAAAACACCATCGTGGTGGACGTGGGGCTTAGTTTTGTCGACGGCAAAACCCACGGCGACGTGGAGGAAGAAGTGTTGCAAAAGGCGGCGGCTTGTTCTCCTGTTCCGGGAGGCGTTGGGCCGGTAACCCGCGCGGCGCTGTTCCTAAATTTGTTGCACGCATCAAAAGGTTGAATTTTTACCCATTGTTTGCCAAAACAATGATTTTTGAAAAATGACAATTTCCGTTTCACAACTTAACAACTACGTTCGCGGTTTGTTGGATATCGACGGCGTTTTGAACGACCTTTCCGTTTGCGGAGAGGTAACCAACGTCAAACAATCGCGTGACGGTTGGTATTTCACCTTGAAGGACGAAAATTCCGCAATCGATTGCTTTTGCTACGCAACGTCCATGCCAATTTCCGGCTCGATGGCGGTGGCAGAAGGCAAATTGAATTTTTGGGCAAAAAGCGGCCGTCTTTCCTTTTTCGTGAGAAGGCTAACTGCCTCCAAGGATACCGGTGCGGCATATTTGCAATTTTTGCAACTAAAAGAAAAATTGCAAAAGGAAGGTTTGTTCGACGAAGAGCGCAAAAAGCCTGTGCCCAAGTTTTGCATGAGGATAGGTGTTGTAACCAGCGCAACGGGCGCCGTTATTCACGACATCGAAAACGTGGTGCGCCGCAGACAACCCTTTTCGGATATTGTTTTGTGCCCGGTCAAGGTGCAGGGCGTTGGCGCCGATTTGGAAATTGCCGAAGGCATCAAAAAAATTGCTCAAACGGACGTAGACGTTGTTATCGTCGGGCGCGGTGGTGGTTCCAACGAAGATCTTTCCATGTTCAATTCCGAAGTGGTCGTTCGTGCCGTGGCCGATTGTCAAAAGCCTGTTGTTTCGGCCGTTGGGCACGGTGTGGATTTCACTTTGTGCGATTTTGCCGCCGATAAACGTGCTGTAACACCTTCGGAAGCGGCAGAATTTGTAACTACCGATTGCCTGCCACTTAAAATTTCCATGATCAGCCGCTTGCAAAGTTTGCAATCGCTTTTGCAAGGCCGCTTGGAACAGCAAAAAAACGTGGCCGTTCGGGCGCTACGCAACGTTCGTGTTTGCGTGCATAGCAAGGTGGAAGATCGCACTCAGCGCATGAGGTTTGCGCTAAAAACTCAAAGCTCTGCAATGCAAAACTTGCTTTCGCAAAGGCGAAATTCTTTGCAAAACGCAACGGCTCGGCTATCTGCCGCCAACCCTGCAAACGTTTTGCAGCGCGGCTATGCGTTTTTGAAAAAGGATGGCGCAAGGGTGCACTCGGCTTCGCAACTGCACGTTGGTGACAATCTTGTTGCCACTTTGGCCGACGGCGAGGCGGAAATGACTGTTTTGAAGGTGAAAAAATGAAATTGGAAGAAAAAATTGCAAAACTAGACCAACTTGCAACGCAAATAGAAGCAAAAGACGTTGCATTGGAGGATGCTTTGGAAATTTTTGATCAAAGCGTAAAATTGGCTTCGGAATGTTTGCAAACGCTTAACGATTGCAACGGAAAATTGACAGTAATATCAGAAGAAGTGAAGAGGTTGACAGATGAAGAATAAAATCACGGCAGAATATATCGACGAATTGCTAAGAAAACACCTTCCCAAACTTTCCGACAAGGTGGAACAAGCGGTGGAATACAGTTTGTTTAGCGGCGGAAAACGCTTCCGTCCGTTGTTGCTGTTGTGCACGGCACAAGCAGTTAGCAAACGCAAAAATTCCAATGCGGAACTTTTGGCAGTAGCACTGGAATACGTTCACACCTATTCCCTTATCCACGACGATCTTCCGGCAATGGATAACGACGACGTGCGCCGTGGCGTTCGCACTTGCCACTTGGCTTTTGGCGAAGCAGCCGCCATTTTGGCCGGCGATGCATTGCTTAACCTTGCCATCGAAGTGGCGCTATCCGGCAACCTTTCGGATAAGCACTATCAAAAGGCTTGCGCCTATTTGTTTAGATGCAGCGGTTCCAACGGCATGTTGTTTGGACAAAGTTTGGATTTGTTCTCTGCAACGGCATCCTTCGACGATGCAAAACAAGTTGCTGTGCACAAAACCGGCGACCTTATTCGTGCGGCCATTGTTTGCGGCGCTTTGTGCGGACACGCTTCGGAAGAAGAAGTGGCTGTGTTTGAAGAAATTGCCACCAACTTCGGCATTGCATATCAAGTGGTGGATGATCTTTTAGATGCCGAAAAGTGCGAAAAATCTTTCTTAGACGTTATGTCGGAAAGAGAGTGCAAGCAGTTTGCAGCAGAACTAACCAACAAAGTTTTTGCCCTTTGCGACAGTTTGCCTCAATACGATTTGACCTTTATCAAGCAATACGCGCAAAAGAATTTGGAAAGAAATTTCTAGTATTTTGCATAAATATTCAAAAATATTTGCAATTATTGCATAAACGTGGTATAATTGCATCAAGTAGGTTTTGTGCCTACAACAACTAAATAAAATTCCGGTGGTGCAGTATTCTAGTCAACAGTTGACTTATTGAGGGCGGGGCTAAAAGACCGTCGAAGAGCATATCGATGAAGTTTCTTGTGCTGGCTTTCGTTGCCCAAACGGGGGCTTGTGCTGGAAGTTAAGATTGGTGGGTAAGGCGTAATGGCATACGTTATAATCCCATCATTCGTGGAGACTCTACAGGGTGTTTGCAGAGCACATCTTTGCAAGTACTCTCTGAGATTAAACCTGCTATGCGGTGAATTCGCTGTGTACAGAGTAGCTTGTTTTGAGTGGAATTTTGGGAGTAATGAACGGCGTGCGCTTGTTGGCCGACAACGAACGTCGACTGCTTTACGAAATGAATTTTGCAAAAGAAACTAAAATTTGACGACTGTTGCAAAGGAAATCTTCTAGACTGTATTTCAGGCATATCGGGGATTATAGTACGGACTAAGTGGCGATTCAGTTAAACGTGCGGTGACGTCGTTTACGCGAAATGAAAAGGAAACTGCTTCTTCGGCGACGGGAAGTTTTCGTGTGGGAAATCCTACTGAACCTATGCCGTAAGGTTTATCCGATAAGTCACCACCTGTTTTTTGCTTTTTCGTCAACCTCGCTTATGCGGGGTTGGCTGTTAAGGGCACCTCGTTTGGCGTGCTCTAATTGGAGGCGCCGACTTTTGTCGGAGCCGTTATTTTTTAGTTAAAACACGTTGCAATGCAACGAAAATTTTTTAGGAGAAATATGAAAAACGATTCTGTTCCACGAAGTACAAAAACCGAAGCAAACGAATGTGTGTTGGAAGATTCCGACGCGCGACCAAGTAGTCAAAATTTCGATGCCTCTGTAGAGGTTGTCGAAAAGGCTAAGAAGGAAAAACCCGTCAAAAAGAAAAAGCGCAACTTGTGGCCGTTAAAGGCTTTGATCATTTCGTTCACGCTGTCTTTTGTGGTGAATGCCGGCTCCGAATTGGTTTTGGAAGATTCTCAAATTTGGATTGCTGCTTTGCTAACTTTGTTGATATTGGCCATAGGCGTTGTGTTCGATATGATCGGCACCGCAACAACCTCTTGCGACGTTCAGCCATTTTTGGCAATGGCATCGCGCAAAGTTAAGGGTGCAAAAACCGCCGTCAAGTTGGCAAAAAACCGTGATGTGGTGTCTTCCGTGTGTTGCGATATCGTTGGCGATATTTGCGGCATTGTTTCCGGTGTGTGCGCCGCATCGATTGTTGTGCAAGTCACGCAGTTTGTCGAAGGCGCCGTGTGGAATTTCTTGTTATCCGTATTTATCTATGCAGTTATTTCCACTGCCACAATCACGCTAAAAGCAGTGTGCAAAAAGCTTGCCGTAAACAAAGCGGTTGGCATTGTTTTTGGTGTGGCAAAGGTTTTGAGCATATTTTCAAAAGAAAAATAGTTAGTGGCTTGTTGCGGCAGGTGCTCGTCGCGCAAGCGAAGGGGTGCCTATGTCTCGTTCGGCAAGACAATCAAAAATTTTGGACGTAATTGGCCAAAACAGCATCGAAACGCAAGACGAACTTGTTGCCGCGCTAAGGGAAGACGGTTTCGACGTCACCCAGGCAACAATTTCTCGCGACGTAAAGGAATTGGGACTGATAAAAATTCAGGATGCCAACGGCCGCTATCGTTATGCAACGCAACAAAAAACTGCAAAACTTTCCGGCAAGTTGCTAACGGTGCTGCGTGAAGCCGTCATTTCCGTTGTAACGGCGGAAAACCTAATTGTCGTTCACACCATAGCCAGCGGTGCTCACGCCGTATCCGAAGCGGTGCAACAACTTTCACTCAACGTTTTGGGCGTGTTGGCCGATGGCGACACAGTGCTTATTATTTGCGCTTCCACAACGGAAGCAAACTTGGCTGCGCAAAAGATAAACCAACTAATTTAACAGTATGATCAAAAAAATTGAAATTCGCAACATTGCGCTGATAGATCAAATAGAAATTGATTTTTCCGACGGTTTGACGGTTCTTTCCGGCGAAACGGGCAGCGGCAAATCCATAATAATCGATTCGCTTGCATTCGTTTTGGGAGATAGGGCCGATAAAACCCTCATCAAGTACGGCGAGGACGAAGCATCCGTCTCCGCACTTTTCGAAGTGGACGAAACTTGTTCCGTGTTGGATAAATTGGAAGAATACGGCTACGGCAGAGATACGGAAATTTTGGTCAGTCGCAAAATGTCCGTTGCCGGCAAAAACGAAATTCGCATACAAGGCAAAACGGCAACGCTTGCCATTTTGAAGGACGTTTGCGCCGAATTGGTGGATATTTTCGGGCAAGGCCAACACTTGGCGCTTCTCAACGAAAAGAAGCAACTGGAAGTTTTGGATAGCTTTTGCAATTTTGGCGGTGCGGACGAAAAACTCAAAACGCAACTGGCGCCGCAATTGTCGCAGCTTAACAAACAACTTAAATCGTTTGGCGGAACGGATGCCGAGCGCGAACGTTTGGCAGACGTTTTGAAATATCAAATTGACGAAATCACCCGCGCGGAATTGGACGAAGCGGAAGAAGAAGAGCTGCTTGCAAAGCATAAGCGTTTTGTCAACGCTGAAAAAATTGCACAAGCGTTGTCTCAATCCATAGAAGCGTTGGATGGCACAATGGGCGCTATCGGTCAAATTTCTACGGCCAAAAGCGCATTGCGTGGCATTTCTTCTGTGGAAGAAACAGCCGATGGTTTGCACCAAAGGCTAGATTCCGTAGGGTTGGAACTTTCCGACGTGGCCGCCACGCTAACAGACGTTTTGGATGGCTTGGATTTTAGCCCCTACGAAGCCGATCGCATCGAAAACCGCCTGGAAAACATAAAAACCATAAAGCGCAAGTACGGCGGAACAATTGCCGATGCCTTGCAGTTTTTAAGCGATGCGCAAACCAAATATGACGATTTGGTCAACGCTTCGGATAAAATTGAAAAACTAAACAAGCAAAAGAATGAAGTATTGCATGAAATGTATCAACTTTCTTTGCAAAAATCTCAAGAGCGCCAGCGCGCGGCCGAACAGCTTGCGCAACGCATAATGAGCGAACTTGCCGATTTGGGCATGAAGGGTACAAAGTTTCAAGTGCAATTCAACCAAACGCCCACTTTGGAAGAATATTCTCATTCGCCCTCTGCAAACGGCTTCGACGAAGTGGTGTTCCTGATGTCAGCAAACGTTGGTGAGCCGCTAAAACCGCTTTCCAAAGTTATTTCCGGCGGCGAAATGTCTCGCTTTATGCTGGCAGTTAAAAACATCACGGCGCAGGCAGAAAAAATCCCCACAATGGTGTTTGACGAAATTGATACCGGCATTTCCGGCAATATGGCGCAAATGGTGGCGGTAAAGTTGGCCAACGTGTCGGCGGATAGAGAAAACGGCTTCCAGTGCATTGTTATAACGCACTTGCCGCAAATATGCGCAATGAGCGACAACGCTCTCTACATCGAAAAGCAACAACAAAACGGCAAAACGCTCACACGTGTTGTTCCTTTGACGGATCGCAACAGTCGTGCGGAAGAAGTTGCCCGCCTTATGGGTGGCGTGGGACAATCGGCATTGGTGGGCGCAAACGAACTGCTGGATTGGTCTCAAAACTACAAGGCATCTCGCTAGCACCTTTTTCCGTGCATGGAAAACTCGGCATAAACGCCATTCTCAATGTGGCCCTTGTTTTGCCAACAATGTCAATCATATTCACGCAATCAACCCCGATCATTTCGGGGTTTTTGTTTGCAATTTTTTTGATTGTTTCGGTAGCCGCGTTTTGTGTCTTCACCGCAGTTGGGCGGCAATCACTGTTTTTGTGCCACCAATAGGGTTGCGGTGTCAGCGGATTTGGTTTTGTGGCTGTTGTTCTCAACACACCTGAATTTTCGTTTGCCAAACGCACTGTAACTATTAGTTTTTTTGTATATTTCAACAGCCCACCGATTATTTTAATTTTTTGTTTGCATTTTTTTTATTATTTTCACCATGTAATTTTACTTTGCGTTTCAAGTTGTCATCAAACCGTCAATTTTCAGCAATTCCATGCACAGGCAGCAAATTTTGGCCTATATTGCATGAATATTGCCCCAAAATTGCCTCTTGAAAAGTCGCTTGCAGAATGGTATACTAATATGTGTGTGGGCAAATGCTTATCTAATCCCAAAAACTACTGAAAAACCTGCACTTTGCCACTAAAACTATCTTTTTGCACTTCAAATATGCAAAATGGTTAAGTTTTGATTGTATATATCTTCGGTGCACCCAAGCAAAACTTTTTGCAATACTAATTTTGAGCAAGCATACTTTTGCCCAACTCGGAATCTTATGCAAAACTTGCGTATTCGTGTTTCTCGGCGCATGCTTTTCAAAAAAACATTGCAAGCAAGTTTAACATGTTGCAAAGGTAAAGTTTCCTTGCAAAACACAGCGAGCAGCACGCAAAATGCAGTCATGTCAAGTGCATGCAAAAAAATTGTTTTCTAAATCTTCTTATATATCAAAAACAAACGGAGGGGCTATGAAAAATTGTGACGTATTGATTATTGGTGCGGCAACATCCGGTTGCTATTTGGCAAAACTTTTGGCACAAAAGGGTGCTAGTGTTATTGTTGCCGATAGGCTAACAGAACAAACGCTTGGCAACAGGTTGGATATTTTCCACATGACGCGCCGAGAAATGAAAAAATACGATTTGCCTTGTCCGCAAAAGGGCGACGGCATCTACGAATTTGAATTTGCCGATAACTACACCTATTCGCCGCACGGCAACTACCCCAAGTATAACTACGACGAAGTTGTTGGCATGCACATGGCCAAATACATTGCGCTTATGAAAAGTCAAGCGGAACAAGCCGGGGCAAGCTTTTTGTTCGGGCACGATTTTCAAAAGTTTATTTTCCAAGACGGAAAAATTGTAGGCGCCACTTTCGCCGTGGATGGCCAAACGCAAGATATTTTTGCCAAAGTGGTTGTGGATTGTTCCGGCGCGGATGCAAAACCCAGAACGTCCCTGCCCGATGGTTTTTTGGTGGATAATTTTCCGCTTGGCGGCAACGACAAATTCTACGTGATTTTGCGTTACGTAAAACTAAAAAATCCCAAAGATTTTGTTGATGCTTCGGGCAAATTCGTTTGCCGTGGCTGGACGTACTATAAGGCGTGGTTGGCACCGTGTTCTTCGGATGGTTCCGATGCCATTTTGGGCATAGGCGCTTGCTCAAGCTACGATCACGGCGAAGAAGTGTTTGCAACGTTGCAACAAAACGTTGCCTTGCCAGAACACGAAGTGGTGCGCTACGAAAGGGGCACAACGCCCTATTCTCGCCCGCCCTATTCCTTTGTTGCCGATAACTTTGTTGTTTGCGGTGATGCCGGTGCGCTAACAAAACCCAACAACGGCGAAGGCGTCACCAGCAGCATGGAACAAATGCTGATAGTTGCAGACGTGGTGAGCCAAGCGTTGGGCAGTGGCGACACTTCGGCAAACGCGTTGTGGCCCATAAACGTGCGCTACAACTTGGTGCAAGGTGCCGAATTTGCTTCCACACGCGCATTATTCACAAAGGCCGTTCGCGCCAAAATGGAAGAGTGGGAATATTTGTTCAAAAAATCCGTCATTTTCGACGACAGGTTTTTCGATGGCGGAAAAACCATGCCGCCCTCCAAAACACCGGTTAGGGATGCGTTGCACCTTGTGTTTGGCATTTTGGGCGGTGTGCTTAGCGGCAAAGTTAGCTGCAAAACAATCGGCGCCTTTTCCGACGGCTTGAAATTGGGCAAGAAACTTAAAAAACACTATTTGCGTTTTCCCACAAGCCCCGATGGCTTTGAGGCGTGGAAGAAAAAGGCGGATAAACTTTGGAACAAAGTTGGCAAAATGCAGTAGTTTTTGTTCAAATTGCTTTTGTTAAAACAGTTTTTGGTGATTCACCCCTAAAAAAATACATTTAAATTGAGTTCGACAACCGTCTGACTCAATTTTTTGCGTTTAGGGGAAGTGCACTTCTGCAATTTGTATTTTCGTTCGCCATCATGGTGGTGCAATCCAACTACGCCACAGAAGTGCACTTTTGCAATTCGCATTGCTTGTGCCTTTTACTTTACGTTTTGCGTGTTTGCAAAGCAAACTGTCTGTGTCTTTTTGCTCGGCAGGTGCCAGCAAAAAATGCAACGGTGAATATATCGCGGCGGTTGTGGCAAACTAACTGCGTATAAGGAGGGGTGAACGGATGAAGCGAAAGTTGCCCTTGTTGATGATTTTTGTTGCAATTTGTTTGTGTGTGGCTTTTTGTTTGCCATTTAGCAAGGTTGTTTCGTCACGTTTTGTAAAGGCGGTGGAAGTTTCTGCCGCGGATGGCGGCCCATTGGAATTTTTTGACGACGTTGCCGATTTGTTCGTTGGCACAAACGCCGGTGCAAAAATTGATGAGCAAGTGTATTTGGGCGGTTATCCGCTTGGAATAACCATAGATGGCGACGGTGTCACGGTGATAGGCCTAAACGAATTTTTCAACGAAGATGGCAATTTGTGTTGCCCGGCATTAGATGCACAGTTGCAACTTAACGACGTTGTTTTGGAATTGGACGGAAAAAAGATATTCAATTCTGCCAAACTTGCCGAAATTGCCATGAGTTGCAAAGGCAAAAACTTGCCGCTAACCTACCTGCGCGATGGTCAATTGTGCACAACAACTATAACTCCGCAAAAGGATTTGGCCGCCGGCCACTATCGTTTGGGCTTGTGGACTCGCGATTCGTCTAGCGGTGTTGGCACCTTGACGTACGTAAGAAAAAATCTTTCTTTCGGCAGTCTTGGTCATCCAATAACGGCGCCTGGTGGTGAAGTGGTTTGTTGCAAAAACGGCGGTGTTTTCAACTGCACAATAAACGGCGTGGAAAAGGGTAAGCGTGGTGCCGCCGGCGAACTTAAAGGCAGTTTTTCCTACGAAAAGCGCATAGGCAATTTGTATGCTAACAACAAATACGGCGCATTTGGCAACTTTTCTTCTGTGCCGGAATTCTGCAACAACGGCAACTTGGTGCAGGTGGCGGATATCAGCGAAGTTGTGCCCGGCAAGGCGGAAATTTATTGCACTTTGCAGGATAATTCGCGGCAAAAATATCAAATAGAAATTGTAAAAGCTTCTCGCCAAACTTCCCCTTCGGATAGGGGCATGGTGATTCACGTAACGGATAATCGCCTGCTAGAACAAACCGGTGGCATTGTGCAAGGCATGAGCGGCAGTCCCATTGTGCAAAACGGCAAATTGGTTGGCGCAGTTACGCACGTTTTTGTCAACGACCCAACGCGCGGCTACGGCATATACGCCAAGTGGATGCTAGGCAACTGATTTTGCGTATATTGCCCCAAAATGTAATTTTTTGCAAAGGGCGTTCATATATGGTTGTATGAACGTCTTTTCTGTTGGGCAGTTTGCGCAAGAGGCGTGGCAGCGTTTGCGTTTGGAAAAAATAAAACTCTTTGCGTGTTGTTTGTGCGTTGCAGTGGGAACGGTGCTGGGCATTGTGCTTTTCAACGCCACGCAGTGCCAGTGGTGGGGCACAAACCGATTCGACTATGTATTCAAACTTATGCGCGGCGGATTTTTTGCCTTGCTGGTTTCGTATTTGGTGTGCGTGGTGCTTGTTTCGGCGCCGCTTTCGCTGTGTTTTGCGTGGCAATGGGCTTCTTTTGTGCCCTACGTTGTGGCGTTTGTGGCGGCGCTATATTTCGGCGCCAACTGCGGTGCTGTGCTGGTTTACGACGGCTTTTTGGGCGCGCTCTACGTGATATTCGTTTTGCTTGTGGAACTTGCCGCAAACGCATTTTGCTGTTTTTGGGCGGCAACGGACTGCTGTTGCAACGGTTGTTTTTGGCCGCTATCTAGGCAGGCAAAAGAAGTTGTTTCAATGCAAATTGTTACCGTTTTCGTTAAATTATTTGTTAATTTTGTGTTATTGCGTTGGATAACTGCTTTAATTTGATTGTTAAATTTTGGGGAGTTTGGTATAATACAATCAGGAGAAAAGAAATGAGAGCTTTTATATTGGTAATTGACGGTTTTGGAATCGGCGCCATGCCCGATTGCAAAAAGTTTAACGATTTTGGCGCAAACACACTAAAAAACATTCGCGCTGCATACGATTTGGATATTCCCAACCTGCAAGACATGGGGTTGTATTGCATTGACGGCACCTATAACGACGATCGTGAACCCTGCGCTGCTTTTGCAAGATTGGAAGAACTTTCCAAGGGCAAGGATACGACGGTTGGCCACTGGGAAATGGCCGGTGTAATAACCAATCAGGCTATGCCCACTTTTCCCAACGGTTTCCCCAAGGAATTTGTTGCTCGTCTAGAAAAGGAACTTGGCACAAAAATTTTGTGCAACAAGCCGTATAGCGGCACGGAAGTGATAAAAGACTATGGCGAAGAACACCTAAAAACGGGCTATCCCATTGTTTACACTTCGGCCGATAGCGTTTTGCAAATTGCCGTGCATATGGATAAATATACCATCGAAGAATTGTACGACATGTGCGAAAAAGCCCGCGCTTTGTGCGTTGGCAAGTACGGCGTTGGCCGCATTATTGCTCGCCCCTTCACAGGTGAATACCCTTTCACTCGCACTGCGGAAAGAAAGGATTTTTCCCTCAATCCTCCTGCAAAAACCATTTTGGATTTTGTTAGCGATGCAGGATTATCCAGTGTTGCCGTTGGCAAGATAGAATATATTTTCAACGGACAAGGCATCACCAGAAGCATCCACACCGAAAGCAACTTGGATGGGCTCAACAGAACCATCGAAATTGCCAAAGAAGATTTTGACGGTTTGGTGTTTGTAAACTTGGTGGATACCGACATGAAGTACGGCCACCGCAGAGACGTTTTCGGCTATGCCGAAGCGTTGGAAGAAATTGATGCCAAGGTTGGCGAATTGGTTAAAGTGATGAAGCACGACGACGTGTTGTATATCACCGGCGACCACGGTTGCGACCCCACCCACAAAACCCACACCGATCACACCCGCGAATACACTCCGTTGCTTATCTACGGATGCGAAGTTGTTCCCACAAATTTGGGCACGTTGAAAGGCTTTGACGTTATTTGCGACACTATAAAGGAACAGTTGGAAATCGGCAACGGCGCAAAATCCGTTTGGGAAAAAATCACACGCTAAATTTATTTTGCTTATTGCACCTCGAAATGTTTTTCGGGGTGCTTTTTTGTTGTATAGCAATGCCGCAACTGCAAATACTATTTGTGAAAAATAATATTTGGATGGTGTGCTATGAAAAAGATAATTCTAGCTGTTTTGTTTTGCATATTTTGTGCGTGTGCTCTGGCGCCAACAATGGCTTTTGCCGAAAGTGCGCCCGCTGTTTCCGCAAAAGAAGCAATTTTGACAACCTGCGACGGCCAAGTGCTTTTCGAAAAGAACAGCACGGAAAAACGTCCCATTGCCAGCATGACAAAAATAATGACTTTATGTTGCATCTACGACGGTGTGGAAAGTGGCAAAATTTCGCTGGACGACGACGTTCAGGTTAGTGCTCGTGCCGCATCCATGGGTGGTTCGCAGGTGTTTTTGGAGGCGGGAGGCATCTACAAAGCCGAACAACTTGCAAAATCCATAATAGTTTGTTCGGCAAACGACAGTTGCGTGGCCATGGCTGAACACCTTTGTGGCAGTGTGGAAAGTTTTGTTGCGCAAATGAACGACAAGGCCAAGGAATGGGGACTTGTGGCCACTCATTTTGAAAACTGCACAGGCCTGCCGCACGTAAGCCAGTTTTCCTGCGCAAAGGACGTTGCAGTGATGCTATCCAAGCTTATGCGATATCCGCATTATTTTGAGTGCGCTCGCGTTTGGATGGAAGATTTTGTCCATCCTAGCGGCCGTGTTACCGGCATGACCAACACAAACAAACTTGTGCGGTTCTATGAGGGATGCGACGGCGGCAAAACCGGTTTTACTAGCGAGGCAATGCACTGTTTGGCCGCAACTGCCAAGCGTGGCGACACTCGTGTAATTGCCGTGGTGGTGGGCGCCGAATCCAGCAAAACCCGTTTCAGGGAAGTTTCGGGAATGTTCGATTTTGCCTTTGCCAACTATCAAAACAAAGTGTACGTCAAGTGCGGCGAAGGTGTGCAAAATTTTTGCGTTTCCGGTGGCAAAAACGAAGTTTGCGCAGTTGCCGCAGAAAGCCTTTGTTCTTTTGGCAAAAAGGGGCAACAGTTGCAAGTGCAAGTGGAAGTGTGCCAAGATTTGCATGCTCCGCTAGTGGCAGGGCAAAAGGTGGGCGTTGCTCGCTTGATGGATGGCGACAAAACTGTTGCCGAAGTGGATTTGGTAAGTCAAACGGAAGTGAGACGCAAATCCGTTTGGGACTACGTCAAAGAAATTGTGCGTTAGCACGCAAGTTGCGGGGCAGTTATTGCCCCGCTTTGTTTTGCAAAGGCAAAAATTGATACTTTTGCTTTGCCATCAAAACAGTTTTCGGCATTATATATTGTGTTTGACTTTACAATGGAAATTTGATATAATTAACCAGTATGTATATCTATCGTTTACTAACTGCAAACGGCGGAACAATCAGTCGCGAAGGAATGTTGAACGTGGCAGCCTTTGCGCTGGCAATTGTTTTTGCCCTTACTTTGCACGAAATTGCGCACGGACTTGTTGCGCTTTGGAACGGTGATCCCACCGCAAAATATAACGGCAGATTGTCGGTAAACCCACTAAAGCACTTCGATTTGTTTGGGCTATTGATGATGCTGCTTGTTGGTTTTGGATGGGCCAAACCTGTTCCCGTCAATCCAAACAATTTCAAAAACCGCAAGTTGGGATGCGTTACGGTTTCGGCCGCAGGCATTGTCACCAACTTGTTGTTGGCCTTTTTGTTTGCATTGCCGGCTGTTGTGCTGGGACAAATAGGAGTGGTGGCTGGCACCGCAAAATACTATTGGGTGTATTTTGGCTATTACTTTTGCTATTGCATGACGGCGCTAAACGTTTCCTTTGCGTTGTTCAACCTGTTGCCGCTCTATCCGTTGGATGGCTATCGCTTGTTGGCTTGTTTTGTAAACGAAAACAACGGCTTTATGCGTTTTGTGCGTAGGTACAGTTTGTATATAATGCTTGTGTGCATAGTTTGGGATTATATCCCCATTGTTTCCACCTATTCGCCATTTAACCTGCTTATAGGTTGGGGCGGCGACAAAATTCAAAGCGGTTTTTGCGCATTTTGGAGGTTGATTGTATGAGCGCGGATTTTGAACAACAATATATGTTCGATAACAACGACGAATCTGCGTTGGAATTGAAGCTTACCAACTTCAACGGCCCGTTGGATTTGTTGTTGGAATTGGTGAAAAGCAACAAAATTGAAATAAAAGATATTTTCGTTTCGCAAGTTACCGAACAGTTTTTGCGCTATATGGATCAACTTTCCGAATTGGATGTTAACAAGGCTGGGGAATACATGGCCATGGCGGCAACACTGCTAGAAATAAAGGCGCGCGCACTTATCCCTGTTTTGGAACAAGCCAACGACGACGAAGAATCTCCGGAAAAAGTTCTTATTCGTCAATTGGAAGAATACAAGGTGTTCAAGGAAATTGTATCCGATTTGAAGGAATGCGAAAACGTCGACCGTTTCTACCGCGAGCCGGATAAAAACGTTGGCAAATCGGTTACGGTGATAAAAGATAATTTAAGTGTCGAAGGCTTTATGGAAGCATTTTCTAAGTTCCTTATGAAAATGCAACTAAAATCGCAAGCAGACGTTTCGCGCACCATGGTGAAAGAAACCTTTTCCGTTGCGCAAAAAGTAAGGTTGATAAGGGAAATTTTGAAGGAAGAAGATAGTTTCAAATTTTCGCAACTATTCCAAGAGGGCACCGGCACCAACGAATATATCACAACTTTTTTGGCAGTATTGGAACTGTTGAAGTTGCAAATTATCCGTGTGGAACAGGCCGAACTTTTTGAAGATTTTCAAATAATCAAACGCCCCGAAAGCGAAAATGTCGAGGCGGTAGTGGAGGATAGTTATGAGTCGTTTGAGTAACGTTATAAAATCCATTTTGTTCCTTTCTGGAAAGCCGGTGGAACAAAAGTTTATTCAAGAAAAACTGGAAGTTTCCGCAAAGGAAATGCGTGATGCCGTAAACGAAGTGGCAGAAGAATTTTCCGGCGAAAACGGCATAAATTTGTTGCGTTTCAACGGCAAACTGCAACTTGCCACCAATTCGGATTATTCCAAGGAAGTGGAAAGCGTGTTGAACCCGATAAAGGAAAAGGAATTGACTAACGCCATGTTGGAAACGCTTGCCATCATTGCCTATAAGCAACCGGTAACACGTTTGGACGTGGAAGAAGTTCGTGCAGTGGATTGCACCTATTCCTTGCAAAACCTAACTCGTTTGGGCTTGGTGGAAGCAGTCGGCCGCAAAGACACCATCGGCCACCCTGTTTTGTTTGCTACTACCGACGAATTTTTGAAGAGGTTTTCCATTGGTGACGTTTCGGAATTGCCCGACTACGAAACGCTGTTGGAAAAACTAAAAGACATTGCCGAAAACGGCGGCAAAACAGTGGAAAAACCCATGTTCGAAGCAGCGCCGGCGGAAGTTCCCCAAACGGAAGAAGTGCCGGAATTTTTGCAAGGCGAACAACTGGAAAGCGTGGAATAAAACAAAAAAAATCATCAGCCCCAAGATAACCGTCTTGGGGTTTTTTGCTGCCTTTTTGCATATATCGGGCAATGTTGCGGCACAATATAAGTGCTATGACAATTGCAACCGTGGCCATGCTGGTGCTAACGTTGTGTTTGGTTCCATTGCGCATTTCCGTACGTTTTTTATTGGACGAAAACAAGCGTTTGTTTTTGAAAGTGAAATTGTTTTTTCTGCCTGTAATGGAAGAAAAATTGGTGCTATCGGGCAGATATTTGCACTGCTGCGGCACGGTGGACGAAAGGGTTGATTTGGCATCGGGTGGCGCCAATTTGGATATTTTCGGCGCAATAACTTTGCAAAAAATAAGCGTTGTTTTTGCAACAAACTATGCCACGTCGCCGATAGTTGGCGTTGCACAAATGTCGGCAATTTTTGTTGCCAGGTTGTTGTGCGTTGCAAACACAAATTGCAAAGTGGCAATTTTCACAACGTTTGCGCTAAAAAACACGGCGCGTGGCCAAGTTATTATTTCCGTCACCTTGGCGGAAATTTTCGTTGCGCTTGCAAAAAGCAAAATTAAGCGGCGTTTGAAGAACAGCGTCGGGAGGTAGAAATGGATCAGCAAATTTCGGATATAGTGGAAACAGCCGTTTCCAATTTGAGCAAGGTTGCGGAAGTCAACACAATAATTGGCAAACCCATTGTAACAATGGACGGAACAACTATCATGCCCATTTCGCAAGTGACCTTTGCGTTTATGGCAGGTGGCGGCGAATACGGCAACAAAAACGCGCCTCGAAGGTTCATCCATGATGCATCTGTTGGCAATTTTGCCGGTGGTTCGGGTGGCGGCGCTACGCTTACGCCGGTTGGATTTTTGGTTGTCGACCGTGACGGCGTGCGCGTGCTAGATGCCGATAATTCCAACACGGTGGATAAAATTTTTGACGTGGCAAAAGATTTTGTCAAAACTTTCAAAAACTAAAAGTATGAAAAAACTTTTGCTTTTCGCCTTGCTTTTTGCAGTGTGTGCGTGTTGTGCGGGTGCTGTGGCAATTGCCCAGCCGGTTTTTTCCACCACGGCGCAAGCGGCATGCGTAATGGAGCGGTCGAGCGGCCGCGTTCTTTTCGAAAAACAAGCCGATTTGCCTTTGCCCATGGCCAGCACCACAAAAATTGTCACCGCGCTAACGGTGCTAAACGCATGCCAAAACATTGGCGAAGTGGTTGTTGTTCCCAAGCAGGCGGTAGGGGTGGAAGGATCTTCCGTCTATTTGCGTGAAGGAGAAAAGCTGACGGTAAAAGAACTGCTGCTTGGGCTTATGTTGCGTAGCGGCAACGATTGCGCCGTTGCCCTTGCATTGCACGTCGGCGGAAGCATCGAGGGCTTTGCTAGCATGATGAACCAAACAGCCATTAGGTGCGGTGCAACAAATAGCAATTTCGTTACGCCACACGGATTGCACGACGAAAACCACTACACTTCGGCGCGCGACTTGGCAAAAATAACTTGTGTTGCCTTGCAAAACCAGCTTTTCAGGGAAATTGTCGGCACCAAAAGTGCAAAAATTTCTAACGACGGGTTGGAATACAAACGGCTGCTGACAAACAAAAACAAACTGCTAAACAGTTTCGATGGCGCCGATGGAGTAAAAACAGGCTACACCAAAAAGGCCGGACGATGTTTTGTGGGCAGTGCAACACGCAACGGAATGCAAGTGGTGGTTGTAGTGCTGAATTGTGGCCCCATGTTCGAAGAAACGGCAAATATGCTAAACGCCGCTTTTGCAAACTACACATTGAAATGTATTGTTCCTCAAAACAAGCTTTGCGGCGCCATCTACTTCAAGGGCAAGCCCACCTACTACTATTGCGACCAAAGTTTTTGTTATCCGCTGATGGACGGCGAAAAACTATCCACAAAAATTGTTTTGGAAGACCATTGCCAGCAATTGCAAGTGTTGCATAATGGCGAAGTTGTGTGGCAACGGCAACTTGTTGCTTGTCAATAGCAAAGCTACCTTTTCGTTTTGTTTTTTGACGTTTGCAATGGTTCTGGATAGTACCCAAAGCCGCCGTAAAACTCACTGCGTGTCAAAATGCCACACGCCCGTTGGTTTGCCGGTTGTGTAAGTGTGCTGCTTTTTGTCGGTGAACAGATTGCCAACACAAGCTGGCGGAATTTTTCTTCGCACCGTTGCGGCAAATTGGTTTGTTTGCAACGTCGCAAGTTTTGTTTGGCTCTTGGCGTTGCAGTTTACGTTTGGGGTTGTCTTCATTCGGTTGCATCACCAGTTTTGTTTGTAACAAAACAATTCAAACGCGCCTGCCTTTGTGGATAAAACTTTGCAGCGAACACCCAACAATATATATATAGCTTGTCGGTATGTGCTTGGACGTCGGTGCACTTTTGCCGCGCAACCCTTCAATCACTTGCTTTTTTTTGCAAAAAAGGTTACTATTGTAGTAGCCTTTTTTTGTTATAAAGGTGTTTTGGGGGTTACTATGACAAGACTCAACAAGTATTTGGCCGATTGCGGCGTAGGAAGTCGCCGAGAATGCGACAAATTGATTGCCGATGGCAAAGTTAAAATCAACGGCAAAGTGGCAACGCTTGGCGAAATGGTGGAAGATAACGATCAAGTTTCGGTAAATGGCAAGCGTGTCGCCGCAAAAACCAAAAACTACTACATTATGTTGCATAAACCCAAGGGTTGTGTAACCACCGTAAAGGACGAGTTGGGTCGCAAAACCGTTATGGATTTTGTCGACTTGAAGGCCCGTTTGTTCCCTGTTGGAAGGCTAGACTACGACACTGAAGGGTTGCTGCTGCTAACCAACGATGGTGACGTGGCAAACAAGCTAACTCACCCCAAAAACAGTGTGGAAAAGGTGTACGTTGCAAGAATATCCGGCAAGTTGACGGAAGCGGAACGCCGCCAGTTGGAAAAAGGCGTGGAAGTGGATGGATCTATGACGGCGCCGGCAAAGGTAAAAATTTTGCAAGGTGACGAACACCACACGCGCGTGGAAGTAACCATAACGGAAGGTCGCAACCATCAAGTAAAAAAGATGTTCGAATGTGTTGGCAAAGAAGTGGAATTTTTGAAGCGTGTTGCCGTTGGACAAATTCACCTGGGTGGTTTGCAACGTGGCAAATGGCGCTTTTTGAACGACAAAGAACAAGCCTATTTGCAAACGCTTAAATAACTTTAACAAAAGAGGAAATTATGAAAATTTTGTTAACTAACGATGACGGAATTGAAAGCGTAGGTTTGCAACTGTTGTGCCAAAAACTTGCACAAAAGGGGCACGAAGTTTACGTTGTGGCGCCGGAAGGGCAGCGCTCGGCAACTTCGCACTGCGCAAATTTCTACAAAAAAATCTACATTAAAAAACAAGGGGAATATCATGGTGCAACTGTGGCTTACTCTTGCACAGGCTCTCCGGCCGATTGCGTAAAGTTTGCCGAAAGTGTTTTGCAAATCCCCTTCGATTTGCTTGTTTCCGGCCCCAACAACGGCGAAAACACCGGCAACGCCATTTTGTATTCCGGCACCATAGGCGCGGCGGAAGAAGGCGTTTTGTGCGGCTACAAGAGCATTGCTCTTTCTCGCTTGGGACGTGACGGCAGCTACCAATCCACAGTGGAATATTTGGTGCAAAACGTGGAAGAGTTGGCGCAAGTGGATATTCCCCTCACCCTTCTTAACATAAACGTTCCCGATTTGCCCACCGAACAAATAAAGGGCGTAAAAGTGGTGCGCGAAAGCGGCGGCAAGTTGTATAAGGACTACATGGAAAAGCAACCTGACGAAGACGATTGTTGGGTTAGCACCGGTTTCCGTGTGGAACTTTCCGAAACGGAACGGGATACCGACGTGTTGACTTCGGAAGACGGCTACATCACCATCACGCCGCTAACTGTTTTGCGCACCAATTTGCAAGCGTTGGCGCAACTTAAAAAGTTTGAAAAATAACACTGTTAACAAAGGAACTTCAATGAAAATTGCAGTGATCGGGGCAGGCCCGTCCGGTATGATGGCGGCATTGACTTCGGCACAAGAAGGTGCCGAAGTTACGCTTTTCGAAAAGAACGAAAAAACTGGCAAAAAACTTTATATAAGCGGAAAAGGTCGTTGCAATTTCACCAACGATTGTTCTGCCAACGAATTTTTACAAAACGTCGTTAGTAACGCCAAATTTATGCAAGGCGCCATACGGCGTTTTTCTCCGTCCGATGCAATAAACTTTTGCCAAAGCCACGGCCTTGCCATGAAGGTGGAACGAGGCAACCGCGTGTTTCCTCAATCGGATAAGTCTAGCGACGTGATAAAAACCTTCAACAAAGTTTTGTCGCAAGCAGGGGTGGAAGTGCGGCTCAATTGCCCGGTGCTTTCCGTTTCCAAGCAGGAAAATTTTGTGTTGCAAACGGAAAAAGGCAACGAGCAATTCGATAAGGTTATTGTGGCAACGGGCGGCTATTCCTATCGCGCCACCGGTTGCGACGGCTTCGGCTACGAAGTGGCAAAAAGTTTTGGACACACGCTTGTTCCCTTGCGTGCGGCACTGTGCCGAATATTGTGCAGCGGCACAAAGGCGCTGGAAGGATTGTCGCTTAGAAACGTGCAAGTTTCCTTCGTGTTGAATGGCAAAACCGTTGCATCCGAATTTGGTGAAATGTTGTTCACCAACGACGGCGTTTCCGGCCCCTGCGCACTCACCCTTTCTTCGCTTATAAATTCTGTAAGTACAAAGGGCGGAAAAATAAAAATAGATTTGAAGCCTGCCTTGGACGAGCAAACATTGGATGCTCGCATTCTTCGTGATTTTCAGCAAAATTCCAACAAAAACTTTGGCAATGCGCTGGGGGGCTTGTTGCCCGAACGACTTATAGAAGAAGTCGTGCGCCAAAGTGGCGTTTCGTTTAGCAAAAAGGTGCATCAGGTAACGGCGGAAGAGCGTGCAAGGCTTGTCGCCACGTTGAAGGGGCTAAGTTTCGATTGCAACGGCTTGGACGACGTGAATTTTGGAATTGTCACTGCGGGCGGCGTTTGCGTTAAGGAAGTTTCTCCATCCACAATGCAAAGCAAACTGGTGGAAGGTCTGTATTTTTGTGGTGAAGTGTTGGATCTTGATGCTTTTACCGGCGGTTTCAACATTCAAATTGCCCTGTCCACTGGCTTTGTTGCCGGTCTTTCGGCAAGCAAAAGCTGAAATTTTGTTCAGCTAAAAGCAGTTTTAGGTGTCGATTTGTTGACTTTTTGATGCCGTATTGCTAAAATAACAAAGATATTTTCACTGGTTTGGCGCAATTTGCGCTACCGAAGAGGTGTTAATTGAATAAATTTGTAGCCTTTTTGGCCGGCATAGCAAAAGTTTTGGTGCGTCCGTTTTTCCCCGTTAAGTACTACGGCGAACGCAAACTACCCATGAAAAAAACTTTGCTTGTTGGCAATCATATTTCCGGTTGGGATCCACTTGTTTTCAGCATGTGGTGCAAAACCTGGGTTTCTTTTGTGTATAAGGCGGAATTCCGCAAGTCGGCATTTTTGCGTTGGGTGTTCGATGGCCTGGACTTTGTCCCCGTAAGGCGTGGCGAAGTGGATTTGTTTGCAACAAAATCCATAATGCGCCTGCTGCACGAAGAAAGAGTTGTTGGCATTTTCCCCGAAGGAACACGCAATCCCTATGTGGATTGTTTGCAAAATTTTCACACTGGTGCGGCATTGTTTGCCATAAAAACAAAGTCGCCCATTCGTGCATTCTACACTTGGGAAAAAGCAAAAGTATTTCGCAAAAACTACATAATTGTCGGCGACGAATTCACTTTGGAAGAATTCTACGACAAACCTGTCACCAAAGAAACGTTGGTGCAAGCTACTGCAGTTATCAAACAACACGTGGACGATTTGCGTGTGCAACTTAACGGAATTTTGCAGGAAAAAGGCGTTAAGCGTCGTCCTCGCACAAGAAAAGAAACGGAAAAAATCAAACGCTACAACGAAAAGCAAAAAACTTTGGCCAAAGAACTTGCCAAACAACAATCGTCCAAGGAGGATTGCGAGTGATAAAGGTTTGGTTGCCAAAAGAATACGGCTTTTGTTCCGGCGTGTCTTCCGCAATCGAAAAAGCCTTGTCCCTAAATCGCAAGGCTTTTTGTCTTGGAAGATTGGTGCATAACGGCACGGTGGTGGATCAGCTGGAAAAACAAGGTGTTGTCACCGTTTCCAGCGTGGAAGAAGTTCCTGATGGCGAAACGCTAATCATCCGCGCGCACGGTGCTCCGCCGGAAGTTTTTAGTCGTGCTGCCGAAAAGGGGCTGACGGTGGTGGACGTCACCTGTCCGTACGTCAAGGCCATTCAACAAAGGGCCAAAAAATATCACGACGACGGCTACTTGATTGTTTTGGTTGGCGAAAAGGACCATCCGGAAATAAAGGGCATAAACGGTTGGTGCAACAACCAAGCAATTGTGTGCGATGGCAAAAGCGAAATAACCTTGCCTAAGTGCGAAAAAGCCTTGGTGATGTTCCAAACAACTTTCGATACAAGTTGTTTCGAAAAAAGTCTGCAAAATATTCATTCGAATTGCGTCAAAACGCTTGAAATATTCAACACAATTTGTTATACTACTATACAAAGGCAGTATTATGCCCAAATGCTATCCAAAAGGTGCGATCTTGCAATCGTGGTGGGGGATAAAGGAAGTTCCAATACCCGCCGCTTGCTGGAAATCACTTCACAAAATTGCAAGTCGGTTTTGTGCGATGGTAGCGACGTGCAAAGTATTGACTTTAATAATTGCGGAAACATATGCTTGGTTTCCGGTGCGTCAACTCCGACCGAGTTGATCAAGGGGGTTTTGGAAAGAATGGTTGAAATTGCAAAAGACGCCGTTGCAGTAGAAACGGCAGTATCCGAAGAAATCGTTAAGGCTAACGAAGTTGTGGCAACGGAAGTTGTTTCTGAGGATTCACACACGACAGAAGAAAAGGTTATGGACAAAGACGAGGCTATGCTTGCAGCAGCTGTTTCCAGCATGCGCGAAGGTCGCTACAAAGTTGGCCACGAAGTTAAATGCCACGTTGTGCAAGTAAGCGCAGACGGCGTTTACGTTCGTATTCCCGGATGGAAGACGGAAGCGTTCATTCCCAATGAAGAATTGGTTTTGGAAGGCGACTATGCCGAATTCAAAGCCGGTTTGAAAGAAGGTGCAAACCTTGTTTGCTCCATCATTTCTACGGAAAGCGGAATCACACTTTCCAGAAAAGCTATTGAAGAAAAGTATAAGGACGACAAACTTGTTGACGGCATCAAGGAAGGTCAAGAATTTTCCGTCGTCATGACCAGAGTTGGCAAAAGTTGCCTAACCGGTCGTTTGGGAAGCTACACGGTAGTTGTTCATGCTTCTCAAATCAAAATTGGTTTTGTTAAGAACCTTGAACAATACGTTGGCAAAACTTTGCGCCTTGTTTCCTCGGCAGACAAAGTTGACGACAAGAAACACGTTATCTATGCAAGCCAAAAAACCATTTTGCTTGCAGAAAAGAAAGCAAAAGAAGACGAATTCTGGAACAACATTGAAGAAGCAGAAATCGTTGAAGGCAAAGTTCTTCGTTTTGCAAGCTTCGGCGCTTTCGTAGACGTTCGTGGTTTCGATTGCTTGGCACACACAACGGATCTTTCTTGGGATCGCGTAAATGCTCCTGCAGACGTTTTGGAAATTGGTCAAACCTACGAATTCGTGGTGTTGGCATTGGATAGAGAACACAACAGAGTATCCTTGGGCTACAAACAACTTCAACCCAAACCTTGGGAAGTTGCCGAAGAAAAGTTCCCCGTAGGCACTGTTGTTAAGGGAAAAGTTGCAAGACTTATGCCTTACGGTGCGTTTATCGAATTGGATAAGCACATTGACGGTTTGCTTCACGTTTCCAACTATTCTTGGGATTGGATCGACGATATCACCAAGGTTTTGAAAGTTGGTGACGAAGTGGAAGTTGAAGTGTTGGAATTCGACGCTGAACACAAACGCATCACTCTTTCCAGAAAAGCTTTGCTCGAAAAACCCGAAGAAGTTGTAACCAGACCGAGCAACAACGACTAATAAATTGATAACTACCGTTTTCTAGGAACGCAGAGAACACTCCGACCCGTCTCTTGGATTACGGCAAATAAAAAAAGGAGAAAACTATTATGGAACTCACAAAACAAGAAATCATTGCTAAATTCGGCAGAAAAGAAGGCGACACGGGTTCTCCCGAAGTTCAAATTGCTTTGCTTACGCAACGCATCAATCACCTTACCGAACACTTGAGAACACACCAAAAGGATCACCACTCCAGACGCGGTCTGTTGCAAATGGTTGGTCACAGAAAAGGCTTGTTGGATTATCTCAAGCAAACTGATATCGAAAAATATCGTCATATCATCGCTGAATTGGGATTGAGAAAATAACAAAAAAACTGGGGTGGGGCGGATGTTTCATCGCGCCCTGTCCTTTTTTTTGCAAATTGGCTAGACTATTGCCGAAAAGCGACATGAGTCGCCTTTCGAATGGAAAAAATATAAGGAGAAACTTTAAATGGCAAATTTCAGAAAGATTGACGGACAGGTTGGCAATAGACCTTACCACGTTTTCGAAACGGAAATCGGTGGTAGAACAGTCCGCGTGCAAATCGGCAAATACGCCGAACAAGCTAACGGCTCTTGCATGGTTCAATGCGGAGAAACGGTGGTTATGACCAATGTTACGTTGGCAGACAAACCCAGAGACGGAATTGACTTTTTCCCTTTGGGAGTAGACTTTGAAGAAAAAATGTATTCTGTCGGCAAAATTCCCGGCGGATTCAAAAAACGCGAAGGCAGAGCTAGCGACAAAGCTATCCTTACTTCCCGTCTTATCGACCGTCCCATTCGTCCTTTGTTCCCCAAAGGATTTTTGAACGACGTATCCGTTATTGCAACTGCAATGTCGGTAGAACCGGATATTCAACCGGAAGTTTACGCAATGATGGGCAGCTCGATCGCACTAACCGTTTCGGATATTCCTTTTGCAGGACCTACAGGCAGCGTTGTTGTAGGCTACGTAGACGGCAAGTACGTTATCAACCCCACACAAGAACAAAAAGAACGCAGTTTGCTAAACCTTAACTTGGCAGGCACCAAAGATGCCATCATGATGGTAGAAGCAGGCGCAAACGAAATTTCCGAAAAGGAAATGTTGGATGCAATTTTGTTCGGTCACGAAGCAATCAAAGAACAATGCGAATTTATCGAATTTATTCGTGATAGCATTGGCAAACCCAAAGCAGAAATCGAATTGCACCTTCCCCATGCAGAATTCGAAGCAGAAGTGCGCGAATATGCAGACGAAATGTTGACAGAAGCTTTGAAAACTTTCGACAGATACGAACGTCAAGCTAACCAAGACGCCGTAGAAAAGAAAGTTTGCGAACACTTCGAACAAGTTCACCCCGAAGTTGTTGCAGAAGTTGGCGACATTTTGTACAAAATGACAAAAGAAAAGGTTCGCGCTCGCATTTTGAACGAAGGCATTCGCCCCGACGGCAGAGGCCTTACGGAAATTCGCCCCATTTGGTGCGAAGCAGGCATTTTGCCTCGCGTTCACGGCAGCGGCGTGTTCACTCGCGGAATGACGCAAGTTATCACAACCTGCACGTTGGGAACCATCTCCGAAGTGCAAAAGTTGGAAAACTTGGATGGCAACGACACCTACAAGAGATACATGCACCAATACAACATGCCCGGCTATTCCACAGGCGAAGCAAAACCCTTGCGTAGCCCTGGCAGACGTGAAATTGGTCACGGTGCACTTGCAGAACGTGCGTTGGAACCTGTTATCCCCAGCGAAGAAGAATTCCCCTATGCAATCAGAACTGTTTCCGAAGTTGTTTCCAGTAACGGCAGCACTTCGCAAGCAAGCATTTGCGGCAGCACACTTGCCCTTATGGATGCAGGTGTTCCCATCAAAGCACCCGTTGCAGGTATTGCTATGGGCTTGATGAAGTCGGAAGACGGCAGCAAAGTTGCTATTTTGTCGGATATCCAAGGTTTGGAAGACTTCCTTGGCGATATGGACTTCAAAGTTGCAGGTACCGCAAAAGGCATCACTGCAATTCAAATGGATATCAAAATTAAGGGAATTGACGAAAACATTTTGAGAACAGCTTTGGAACAAGCTCGTCAAGGCAGATTGTACATTTTGGACAAGATGTTGCAAGTTTTGCCCGAACCCAGAAAAGAACTTTCTCAATATGCTCCCAAAATCATTTCCTTCAATATCGATCCTGATAAGATTCGCGAAGTTATCGGTAGCGGCGGAAAGGTTATCAACAAGATTATCGACGAAACCGGCGTGAAAATTGATATCACCGACGACGGCACAGTGTTCATTGCAACGGCAGATGCTGCAATGTCCGAAAAGGCCAAGAAAATGGTGCTTGCAATTGCAAAAGATCCCGAAGTTGGCGATGAATTTACCGGCCCCGTTGTTCGCATTTTGGATTTCGGCGCATTCGTAGAAATTGCTCCCGGCAAAGACGGAATGATCCACATTTCCAAGCTTGCTAAGGAACGTGTTGAAAAGGTAACCGACGTTGTGAACGTTGGCGACACAGTTGTCGTTAAGGTTATCAAAATCGACGAAAAGGGCAGAATCGACCTTAAATTGGTTAAGAAACTGTAATAATTGCTAAACAAAAAGCCTCGACAACAGTCGAGGCTTTTTTTGCTGCAAATTTCCGCTAATAGTGATTTTGCTATGCTCCTTTGCGCGCAATTTGCAAGGCTTTTTGCATTTAATTAACCTAATTTGTTGTGCCCACGAAATGTAAACTTTACGGCCGCTTTACGAGCCTTTTTTTGCTTTTATTCTATGCTGTTTTGCCCGATAAATACCCATTTGAAGGCTATTTGTTTGGTTTTGGAATGTCGTTTTTTGTGGTGCAATGGCTTTGCTGTGCCTATTCGTGTCTACTTCAACACGTATCTTGGCAGCAGTTTGCACTCGTTTTTTTTGTATTTTTTGTAACACGCAAACAGCGCAATTATGAGTCGCTTGCCGCATGTATTTTATTGCTCTTAATTGGGCTTTTGTTATTTTATTATATTGATTATTTTGTCCGATAAAGG
>CAZNZO010000004.1:0-24659 GCA_964577535.1 uncultured Oscillospiraceae bacterium | reverse complement strand
TTTTTCCACAATTTTTCCGTCTGTGCAAACAACAAGGGGTAAACGCCCAACAGCGCAAACACAACCACGGCATATCTCAGCACGCGGAAAATGTGCTCAAACCAAACGTAATTGCCGTCTTCAAACCATCTCACCATTTCGCCGTCAACAAGCACTTTTTCGCCAAAGATTCCCACAAACTCTTTAAGTCCAGAGTTCAACCCAAGGAACAGTGCGCCGCCAACGCCAACACGCAAAACAATGCGCCACCAAACTTTTGTATTTTCGAACTTCACTATTTTTTCTTCAAACAACATTCCGCCAGCAAAGCCAAGCGCAATGCCGTATGCGGTGAAGAAGTCGTTTGTGGTGCAGTAGAAAAATCCAGCAAGTCCAACAATCAGCACGCCGCCGTAGATATAGTACTTGCTTGGTGCAATTTTCAACAGCCAATCCATAAGGAATATCACGCCAACGCCCAATGCTAGGCCTGCAACAACGTCGGTAGGATAGTGCGCCCCAAGGTAGTTGCGCGAAAGTGCCACCAAAACGGGAATGACAATGCAAACAGCCCAAAGCCATTTTTTCTTTTTGTCCTTATAGGCAAACGCTGTTCCCAGTATCACGGAAGCCGAACCGGACGAGTGTCCGCTGGGGAAAGAATATCCATCCACGTCACGCAGGTTTTGCACGCTTTCGTGCGCATCGAAGGGGCGTGTTCTGCAAGCAATGTTCTTTATCATCGGGTTTAGTAGCGTGGTTGTCAACATAAATATTCCAATTCTTTCGCCACGTTTTTTATCCACCCCCCAATACACAAAGCCCATAACGCCAACCAAAATCATTTCTTCGCCGAACATGGAAATGAAGTTCATCAGGTAGTATAAAAAGCTACCTTTGCCGCCCAGGCTTTGCAACCACAATATGTAGGGGATTTCAAAGGGCAATTCCCACGTGGAGCCTATGGCCGCGCCAATTATTCCAAGCATAATTTTCCTCCTTTGTTTTCTACATTTTACCATGCCGAACAAAATTTTTCAATACTATATCGAAAATTGCTTGCATAAAGCTGCTTTGCGGTTTGCCAAAACAAAGTTTTTGTCGCACCCCAAAAGCCTCAAATCCCAAATTGCAAGTGAGGCATTGTTGAAAAATAACGTTTTCTTCTCAAAACAAAAAGCTTTTTTGCAAAGTCTTATTTATAGTATTTTTGCAAAAACTTTTACGTAAAAAGCCTTTTATCCTTAAAATAGTATAAAAAATGTTTTCTAACCAAGCCTTTCTAAACAGCATGATGCAAAAAATCGCAACTTTTGTTTTGCCAGTTTGCTTTTGCGGCACTATATTCACTAGAACTTCTAAAAAAAATCCAAAAATCAATGGTGTTTGTTCGCCAAATTTTTGTCAGTAAAGCCGTTGCTCGCCGTCCTTGCAAAAGCGGTGCAGGGCAACAAAAAAGGCTCCCCGCTTTGGGAAGCCGATAATTGCGAACTACTAGTCCTCTTTGTTTGCCGTTCTTATGCAACGAGTGCAAACATATTCAGTGGATTCTTTTCCGTTGATTTCCACCTTAACTTTTTTGAGGTTGGCGCTGTAGGTTTTGGGAGTCTTTCTGTTAGAGTGGCTCACAAGGTTACCAGACATTTTGCCTTTACCGCAAATTGCACATACTTTTGACATATTTACACCTCCGTGCAAGTAGAATAGTTTAATTTAATCATGCTTATAGATAATACCATTTTTTAAAAAATTTGGCAAGCAAAATACAGCAAAAAAAAGTATTAGGGCGAATTTTGTGTATTTTTTCGCGTTTCGGCGATTTTTGAGGGGAAATATACTTGAAATATTTCTTGTATTGTTGTAAAATATAACGGAAAGGGAGGTGAAATTCCAATGGCATTGCGCACAAATAATTCTTACGGAACTATTACCGTATCTGACGACGTTATTGCATCCTTGGCAGGACACTTGGCTTTGGAGTGTTACGGCGTTGTGGAAATGGTGCCTTTTGGTTTTTCCGATACCTTCACGGATCTTTTCAAACGCAATGGGACCAGCCGTGGTGTGCGAGTTGCAACCAAGGGCGACAGAATATTTATCGACTTGTTCGTAAAATTCAAATACGGTTTGCCAATTTCGGCTACTAGCGAAAGTTTGAAACGCACCGTGAAATACGGTTTAGAGCACTTCACCGGCATGATTGTCGATTCCATCGACGTGCACGTGGTGGGCGTAAAACTGTAACCATTTTTTACAATCGCTAAATTCCGAGGAGAGCATAATGTCTTCTGCATATTCAAATACAACGCATATAACGGCATCCGTCATGAAAAGAATGTTTATTTCCGGCGGCAAAATGTTGGAAGTAAACAAATCGCAAGTGGACGCGTTGAACGTGTTCCCTGTTCCCGACGGCGATACCGGTACGAACATGTCCCTCACAATGATGTCGGCAGTTCGCGAAATAAATTCACTCACAAGCACCAGCATGGCAGAATTTGCCGATAGACTTTCTAAGGGCGCATTGAAGGGCGCGCGTGGAAATTCCGGCGTTATTTTGTCGCAAATTCTAAAAGGTTTTGCCAACGTCATTTCTTCCTGCGAAGAAGTTGATGCCCGTCAGTTTGCAAAAGGCCTCCGTGCAGGGGCAACTCTTGCATACAGTGCCGTTTCCAAACCCAAAGAAGGCACAATTTTGACGGTTATTCGTTGCATGGCCGAAGAGGCCGTGGACGTGGCCAAACGCACCAACAGCATCGAAAAACTTATGAACGCCGTTTTGGAAAAAGGCGAAGAAACGCTTGCTCAAACGCCCGATATGTTGGACGTTTTGAAGAAGGCCGGTGTTGTGGATAGTGGCGGATTTGGTCTTATCACGCTGTTCAAGGGCCTTATCATGGGCTATTTGGATCGTGAAATTACCGGCGCCGAAGAATACGAGCTTGTGGAAACCAAGCAAAAGAAAGCAACCGATTCCGATTTCCCCGACGATTCCGAACTGTTTGTAGACTACGAATCTTTGGGCGAACTTGATTTTGGCTACTGCACGGAGTTTTTCATTATCAACATCAAAAAGCGCACAACCGTCACGGATATTGACAAGTTGCGCGATTATTTGAACGAAATTGGCAACTCCGTTATCTGCATTGGCGATTTAAGCTTGATAAAAGTGCACGTTCACACCAACAACCCTGGAAAAGCGCTTTCCAAGGCACTTACTTTGGGCGAATTGGATAAGGTAAAAATAGAAAACATGATGGAACAAAACCGTCAACTTCGCGCCAAATACGAGCGTGAAAGAAAGCCCATTGGCTTGCTTTCGGTATGTTCCGGCGATGGTTTCTCGGCAATTTTCAAAGATTTGCTTGTTGATCAAGTTTTGGAAGGCGGTCAAACAATGAACCCCTCTGCCGAAGATATTGCTTCCGCAGCACGCAAAATCAATGCCGAAAACATCATTATTTTGCCTAACAACAAAAACATCATTCTTGCTGCCGAACAATCCAGAACGTTGGTGCAACGTCGAAACATTTTCGTTTTGCAAACCAAGGACGTTCCGCAAGGTATTGCCGCTGTGCTTAATTTCAGCCCGGACGAATCACTTTCCACCAATTTGGAAAACATGACTGCTGCATTTTCCACCGTGGATGCCGGACAAGTTACCTATGCCGTTCGCGATACCGTTATTGATAACGTTGTCATAAAAAAAGGCAACGTAATTGGCTTGGATAAGGGCGAAATTGTCACATCTGGCAAGGATATGGAAATGGTAACAATGGCGCTTATCGACCGTATGTTGACGCAAGATAAGGAAGTTGTAACGCTATACTATGGCGCCGACGTAAAACAAGAAGAAGCGGAAAAATTTGTGGAAAAAGTGGAAGACGCTCATCCCGATATCGACGTTATTCTTCACTACGGCGGACAACCGTTGTACTACTACGTTCTAAGTGTAGAATAGTTTTAAATTTAAAAATCAAGAGCGACCGAACTTTTCGGTCGCTCTTTTTTGTTTAAAAAAACGGTTTGGAATGTTCCAAGCCGTTATTTGTTGCTGAGACTTTTCAAAAAGTCGAGCAGTAGCTTCTTTTGTTTTGGTGAAAGATTTGATAGCGCCGTTGACAAATCTTCAGCATCTTCGTTTACGTTGAAAAAATCCTTTATTGAAATTTCTAATGCATCGCAAATAAGTTGAAGATGGCCAACGGTGATGTCGGCTTGTCCCAGTTCCACGCGTCGCAAATGCGTTTGAGATACCCCTGCGCGATCTGCAAGGCCGTTTTGCGTGTATCCGCCTTTCTCTCTTAAAATTTTTATTCTGTCACCTATATTCATTTTTTTTACCTAATATTAGTCTTATAAATGTATTCTAATACATTTTTCTTAAAAATATTAGTCTTTTAGGGTTGATTTGTTAGTCCTAAAACGCTATAATACTAAATGTATAAGACTAATTAAAGGAAAATTTTTCAAATGGCGAAATCTCAAACAAAATCCAAACAGCGTGTGCGTGACCACGGTGAAGTTTTCACAAACGAACGTGAAGTCAAAGCCATGTGCGACCTGGTCAAGGACGAAACCGAACGTATCGACAGTCGTTTTTTAGAGCCTGCCTGCGGCGACGGCAATTTTTTGGCGGAAATTCTTTTTCGCAAGTTGGAAGTTGTCAAGCGCAAGTACAAAAAGTCTAGTTTGGATTACGAAAAGAATGCCGTTCTTGCTGTTTCCAGCGTCTACGGCGTGGATATCTTGCAAGACAACGTGCTTGCTTGTCGAGAACGTCTTTTTCAAATTTGGGATAAAGCCTACAAATCTGTTTGCAAAAATGAGGTCAACGACCAAACGCGCGAAGCGGTGCAGTTCATTTTGCAACGCAACGTTGTGTGTGGAAATGCGCTCACAATGAAGTGCGTGGATTCGAGCGGTGCAGACACCGACGAACCCATCGTGTTTTCCGAGTGGGCGTTTATCACAGGCTCGCAGCTGCAACGGCAAGATTACACTTTTGCACATTTGTTGGAAATGTCCTCGTCGCAAAGCCAACAGCGATCGCTGTTCGAAACCCAACAGTCGGCTGAAGGCAAGTTTTTGCGCCGTTACGTCACGCACTACCGCATGGTGCAGCAATGCAAGTAATTTCACAAAGAAGGTGACCTGCAATGAGTGAAAATCTGTTCAACAAAATGTACAATCCTGATGTTTTAAGTTGCCTTGCAAACCTATCCAACGACGAAGTGTTCACTCCGCCGGAAATTGTCAACCAAATGTTGGATATGCTTCCGCAAGAAATTTTCCGCAACCCCGATACCACTTTTCTGGATCCTGCTTGCAAAACCGGTGTATTTTTGCGCGAAATTGCCAAGCGTTTGCTGAAGGGGCTGGAACCGCAATTTCCAGATTTGCAACAGCGCGTTGATCACGTCTTTCAAAAACAACTTTTCGGCATTGCCCCAACCGAGCTTACAAGTTTGCTTTCTCGCCGCGGAATTTATTGCAGCAAGTACCCAAACAGCGAATTTTCCGTGACGAAATTCAACACAGCCGAAGGCAACGTGCGCTACAAGCGGATTTTCCACACTTGGCAAGGCGAAAAGTGCAAGTATTGTGGCGCAAGCAAACAGCAATATAATCGTGGCGACGATTTGGAAACCTACGCTTACGAATTTATTCATATCGACAATCCGGAGAAACTATTCAACATGAAATTTGACGTTATCATAGGCAACCCACCGTACCAACTGTCCGACGGCGGCGGAACGGGCGATAGTGCAAAACCAATATATCACTTATTTGTCGAACAGGCAAAGAAATTAAAGCCTCGTTATCTTTCTATGATTATTCCGTCAAGATGGATGAAGGGCGGAAAGGGTTTGCATGCATTCAGAAAAACTATGGTTTCTGACCCTAGAATCAAGTATATTTACGATTTTGAAGATGCAAAAGAGTGTTTTTCGGGAATACACCTTGATGGCGGCGTCCATTACTTTTTGTGGGATAGTGAATATAACGGTGAAGTTAATTATGTGTACAAGCCCAAAGAACATAAGGCAATATATTCGTTTAGATACCTAAAAACAGATTTGGCAGACACTGTAATTAGAGATTATAGGCAAATATCAATTATTGAAAAGGTTTCTAACAATAAAAAATTCAGTCAAATAGTTTCAACTAGAAATCCATATGGTTTCTCTGCCGATTTGTTCAATGAACCGCAACATTATCCTGCTGCTAAGTTAGCAGAAGAACCCACTGAAGGTTTTTATAAAATTTATGGCGTCAAGGGAATTAAGGGCGGAGCAAAAAGAACCATTGGCTATGTCAATTTTGACAAAAATAATGACAGGGATAACAATTTAGATAAATACAAATTGTTTTTTTCCAAAGCATATATGACAACATCAACAATTCCACCAGAAATAATTGTAGCATACCCCAATGAAATATGCACAGAAACGTTTTTACAGATAGGCGGTTTTGATTCGCAGGATAAGACGCATAATTGTTTGTCCTATATAAAAACAAAGTTTTTTAGGGCATTATTATTCTACAATAGACACTCGTTGAATATTTCAAGGGAATCGTTTTCATTGATTCCAATGCAAGATTTTTCTAAATCGTGGACAGACGAAGAATTATATGCCAAGTACAACCTAACACAAGAAGAAATAGATTTTATTGAATCTATGATAAAGCCGATGGAGTAAATGTATGATAAACATACTTATCGAACAAATTAAATGCGCAATAGACAATAAGTTGTACATAGTCGCAATTAACACGGCATTAACACTACCAGATATCTGTGGAAAGGTAGAGTACCCTAGTTTAAAAACAGAAAAACGATATATAGAGTGGTGCCGCAAATATATGCAATTTGCTGAAAATCCAAAATCCAATGAATACAATAAAAGTTTGTTAGATTTGACAGCGGGAACAATATATGATTTACGCTGCGCAATGTTGCACGCAGGTTCACAGAAATTGAGAATAATAAAAAAAGAAAAGAAAATTATTAACTATGAACTTATATGTGCACCATCAAAAGAATATGACTTGTATTCAGACACTGCAATTACAGAATTTAAGATGCCAATTATTAAACCAATAAAAAGAACTTATAAAGTGGGAGTATGTAGATTGTGTTCACTGCTATGCGCTGCTGCAAAAATGTACTATGAAAATAATCGCGAAAAACTTGTATTTGACTACGAAATAATAGAAAAAAAATAAGAGAATTATGAATCAGGAATTTTTCATTCAGCGGCCGGCGGTCACGCCCACAATCTATGCTTATCAATTGGTGGGGGTGGATTCGCACAAGGGCTACGTCAAGGTGGGCTACACCGATAGAAATGCCGAAACTCGTGTAAGAGAGCAGTTGCACACAAGCGGCATTCGGTATCAGATTGTGTTGCAAGAATCTGCAATGCGAAGTGACGGAACGTGTTTCACCGATCACGATGTGCACGCGGTTTTGCGGCGAAAAGGGTTCAGACAACTTAATGAAGGTGAAGACAGAAACGAATGGTTTTGTTGTTCGGCAAGCGACGTCAAAAGTGCCATTTTGGAAGTTAGGGACGGGATTGTTTCAGACGAAAACCGCAGTTTAACTTTTCAAATGCGCCCGGAACAAACCATTGCTGTGCAAAAAACAATGGCGTTTTTTCAAAAAGCCAAAGAGGAAGATCCGCAAAAACCACCGAGGTTTTTGTGGAACGCAAAAATGCGTTTTGGGAAAACTTTTGCCACCTATCAACTTGCCAAAAGAATGGGATTGAAGCGAGTGCTGGTGCTGACGTTCAAACCTGCCGTGGAATCGGCTTGGCGAGACGATTTGCTTTCGCACGTGGATTTTGAGGGATGGCAGTTCGTTTCCAACAAGGACGCACGCGACAACAAAGTCAATGTTGATGTTCAATTTGAATTGGCAGACAAAAGCCGACCGATAGTGGTGTTTGGTTCTTTTCAAGATTTGCTTGGTACCAACGAAAACGGCGGAATAAAAGCCAAAAACGAGTTTATTCACACAACAAACTGGGATATTGTAGTTTTTGATGAATACCATTTTGGTGCTTGGCGAGAAAACGCAAAAAAGTTGTTCGACAATTTTGACGAGGAAGAAAACGCCGATTTTGATGCCGAACAGTACAAGAAGACGGAGGCGGACAATGCCTACAACGAATCGTTTTTGCCCATCACAACGGGTTACTATTTGTTTCTATCCGGCACGCCGTTCAGGGCAATTAACAGCGGCGAATTTATTGAAGACCAGATCTACAACTGGACTTACAGCGATGAACAAAGCGCAAAGGAACGTTGGATAGGTTCCGGCAACCCCTATTTGTCGCTGCCGCGCATGGTGATGATGACATACCGCATTCCGGATAGTATTCGTCAAATTGCTGTGCAGGGCGAGTTTGACGAGTTCGATTTGAACGTGTTTTTTTCTGCAAAGGGCAAAGGTGAGGACGCAAAGTTCGTTTTTGAAAACGAAGTGCAGAAGTGGTTGGATCTTATTCGAGGTTCTTATCTTCCAAGCAGCGTGGATGATTTGAAACTAGGGCAAGACAAACGGCCGCCCATGCCGTTTTCCGACACAAGGCTACTGAACGTGCTTTCTCACACTTTGTGGTTTTTGCCCGACGTTGCAAGTTGCCACGCCATGGCAAACTTGTTGAAACAAAAGCAAAACGTTTTCTACCACGACTACATAATTAATATGTGCGCAGGTGTCGGCGCAGGCATAGGGTTAGATGCGCTTTCCCCTGTTCAACAATCCATGGGCAATCCGTTGGAAACCAAAACGATAACGCTTTCTTGCGGAAAATTGACAACCGGTGTCACCGTTAAGCCGTGGACGGGCATTTTTATGTTGCGAAATTTGAAATCGCCCGAAACCTACTTTCAAGCGGCTTTCCGCGTGCAATCGCCTTGGGAAGTTGTTGACGACAACGGTGAAAAACGCATTATTAAGCGCGAATGTTACGTATTCGACTTTGCGTTGGATCGTGCGTTGCGGCAAATTTCCGACTATTCTTGCCGATTGAATGTGGAAGAATCTAATCCGGAAAAGAAAGTAGCAGATTTCATTCACTTTTTGCCTGTTTTGGCTTACGACGGCAGCACCATGAAGCAAATAAATGCGCAAGACGTTTTGGATATTGCCATGGCGGGCACAAGTGCAACTTTGCTGGCAAAACGGTGGGAATCGGCCTTGCTTGTCAATGTGGATAACGACACGCTATCGCGTTTGTTAAACAACAAGGACGCATTGGAAGCACTTATGCGTATTGAAGGTTTTCGTTCGTTGAATCAGGACATAACCACGATAATAAACAAATCCGATGCTGTGAAAAAGGCCAAAAAAGAATCACAAGAAAAACTTACGACAAAGGAAAAAAAGGAAATTTCCGAAGAAGAAAAAGAGTACAAATCTCTGCGTAAGCAAATACAAGAAAAATTGATAAAATTTGCCACGCGCGTACCTATTTTCATGTATTTGACGGACTACCGCGAGCGTTCGTTGAAGGACGTGATCACACAACTGGAACCGGGACTTTTCAAAAAAGTTACCGGCTTGGACGTTAACGATTTCAATTTGTTGTGTTCGATAGGCGTGTTCAACGCAAGTTTGATGAATGATGCAATTTTCAAGTTTAAGCGTTACGAAGACTCTTCGCTTTCCTACACAGGGATAGAAAAGAACGTTGTCACGGAAATCGGTGGTTGGGATACTGTTATTCGCAGAGAAGAGTATCGAAAATTGTTTTTCAAACAACAATCAACTATGTCCGATTCTTAATGAATTCTATGTAGCAAACAAACTTATAAGTATGCTAAAAAATAAAAATCCATCGGTCAAGACAAACCGATGGATTTTTTGTGTGTTATAAAATTTTTTTCGTCTTGGCGCTTGCCTAACTTGCAATTTTTGTAACGCTGCAACTAGTACATTGTTTTGTCCGCAATGTTCATGTAGTCGCGGAAAAGTTGCAAACATTCTTCGTGGTCCACTTGAACAACACGGTGTTGCAGTTTGTCCATGTTTATTTGCAACGTTTTGCTAAAAACGTCATCGCGGAAACCTATCATGTCGTTTTCGGCAATGGAGCAGCCATAATAAATGGTGTTTATGTTGGCCCACAAAATGGCGCCCAAGCACATAACGCAAGGTTGGCCGGTGGTGTAGATATCGGCGCCACTCAAATCGAAAGTGGAAAGGTTTTTGCAAGCATCGCGAATGGCTTCCATTTCTCCGTGGCAGGTGGGGTCGTTGTTTTTTGCAACACGATTGTGTCCACGGCCAATAACCACGCCGTCCTTCACAATAACTGCGCCAAAGGGGCCGCCGTCGTTGTGAGCAATGCCGGCACGTGCTTCCAAAATTGCTTCGTGCATAAATTTGTTCATGATTTCCTCCCAAATACTTTGCAAACGTAGTGGAGCGGGTAACGGGAATCGGACCCGTAACTACTGCTTGGGAAGCAGTCGTTTTGCCACTAAACTATACCCGCAAAAACTATTTGCGCCTGTCGGGCACGGCTTCGACGTCCAACAAGTCGAAATCGACGTGTTCCACAAAATCGCGCGGCTTAAAGCGCGTGTTGTTGAACAAAACAAAATGGTTAAAGTTTACGTATGTTGTAACGGGCGTGGGAATATCCATTGTGTTGCAAATTTCCTGCATAGCAGCAACAAATTCTTCCTCGTTGCATACCGATGCGCACTCAAAAAGCAAATCCCGCGTTATTTTTTCTTCCAAAACTGTCTTAGCCCAAATTTTCATTCTGTTCACCGCCCAATATTGTACCAAATTTCATTTGAAAAAGCAATGCGTTTTTCAAAATATAAGGCAACAATTTTGCATATTTTGTAATGCTGGCAAGGCATTGCGAAAACAAGGCGTGTTGACGGCCAATTTGCGCTTTTTCATAATGCTAAACGTGGCAATTTTGCTTTGGCGCACGTTTTTGCTGTGCGTATTTTTGCAGTTGCCCGCCGCAAGCAAACGTTTGGTGGTTTGAGGCAAAACCTCTTTTTGAATATCCCTTGTGCGCTATATTTATTGTTTCGCACGTTTTTTTTGTTTTTAGTGGCTTTGTTTTGCGCCGTTTGTTTTGCTGTTTTGGCGTGATGTCGGCTCGCCCCGCAAATGCCTGTCTGCGTTTTTTGCCGAGCAAATTTTCATTTCGTTTTGAGTTGGTGCTTTTGCCATGGCGGCTTTCCCTTTTTGCAAGCGGATGCGGTGCCGCAAGCAAACGTTTGGTGTTTTGTGGCAAAACTGCCACGCTAATTGCAAACTAAAAGCCGTCAAATCTTGCTTTTGTTGTTGCAGTTCTTTACTATTTTGCGCAACTATGGTAAAATGTTTGCACAAACAAATTCTTTGCAACTGGGAGAAAACATGAAAATAGGCATTTTCACGGCCATGCAAAAAGAGGCCGACAGTTTTTTGAAAGGTGACGTAGAAAAATCGTGCATTGGTGGTTTTCAAATTTATTGCTTCAAACTTGGCAATCACGATGCAGTTTTGTGCTGTCCGCCCACCGTTGGCGAAATTGCCGCATCCGCCGCATGCCAACTGCTAATTTCTCGTTTCAAAGTGGACGTGGTGTTTAACTTTGGCGTTGTTGGCGCGCTAACACAGCAGGCATCCGCCCTAAAAACGGTGCTTGTGGGCAGCGTGGTGCACTATGCAATGGATACCACGCAAATAGACGACGTGGAAGTGGGGCGCTATTGCTGTTTCGACGACGTTGCCGTGCCCTGCGACAGCAACTTGCTTTCGACGGCATTGAAGGTGCAAAATCTTTCCGTTGTGCGGTGCGCTTCGGCCGATAAGTTTGTGGGCGATGCCGGCGAAAAGGCCGCTCTAAACGCAAATTTCGGCGCGGAAATATGCGACATGGAATCGGCAGGCGTGCTGTTTGCGTGCAAGTTCAACAACGTTGCGTGCCTTATGGTTAAGTGCATTGCCGACAGTTTGTTTGGCGGCAGCGGAGAATACGAAGAGAATGCATGTGTTGCGGCGCAAGGCTTTTTTGCCTTGGCGGAAAAAATCGCATCCGTTTTGTAGCACGTCGTTGCTAGTTTTTGCAAACACTTGACAACAAAATGGTTGTGTAGTAAAATCTATGCGGATTGGAATGGTATCAACTTGAAGGCGTAGCTTTCGGGTTGATTTTCCTAAAAATAAAGGAGAATGTTATGGCAGAAGTTCAATTGACAGAAAGCGGACGCAGAGAACTGGAAGAACGTTTGGAATATCTAAAATCCGTTCGTCGTGCCGAAATTGCAGAAGAAATTAAAACGGCTAGAGGTTTTGGCGACCTTTCCGAAAACGCCGAATACGATGCTGCTCGCAAAGCGCAAGCCGAAATGGAAGGCGAAATTGCCGAAATCGAAGCGCAATTGCGTATGGCAAAAATCATTCACGAAACCACGGTTACTTGCTGTGAAATAGTGGATGGCACCAAAATGCAACCCAAAACCTACACAATTGTTGGCACGGCGGAAGCCGACCTTGCCAACGGCCGCATCAGTGACGAATCGCCTGTTGGTGCCGCACTTATTAAGGCTCAAAACGGCCAAACAGTGGAAGTTAAATTGCCCAACGGCCGCATAAAGGTTTTGAAAGTTATTAAGGTTACAAGATAGTTTTGCACACTGCCGCACTGCTGCGGCGATGGAGTAGTTATGAGCGAAGAAAAGAACAACGTACAAAACGTACAACAAGAAGAACAAAATTTGAACGAAATTTTGCAAATTCGCCGCGACAAGTTGGATAACTTGATTGCCGAAGGCAAAAACCCGTTTGAAATTACCCGTTTCGACAAAACCCATTCTTCCAAGGAAATTGTGGATAGCTTTGTCGATCATGCCGAAGGCGAAGAATATACGCCGCAAATTGTTACCGTTGCCGGCAGAATGACCTCTCGCCGCATAATGGGCAAGGCAAGTTTTTGCCACATTATGGATGGCGACGGAACCATTCAACTTTACGTGAAACGCGACGAAGTTGGCGAAGACGTCTACAAGGAATTTAAAACGTGGGATATCGGCGATATCATCGGTGGCACGGGCGAAGTTTTCCGCACACACATGGGGGAAATTTCCATTCGCCTAACCAGCATCACGTTGCTATCCAAATCGTTGTTGCCGTTGCCGGAAAAGTTCCACGGTTTGAAAGACCTTGAAACAAGATATCGTCAACGTTACGTGGATTTGATTGCCAATCCGGAAGTTAAGCGTACGTTTGTTATTCGTTCCAAAATCATGAAGGCTATTCGCAACTACTTGGATGAACGTGGATTTTTGGAAGTGGAAACTCCCATTTTGAACACAATTGCCGGTGGTGCAAATGCGCGCCCATTCATAACCCATCACAACACGTTGGATATCGACATGTATATGCGCATCGCAACGGAATTGCACCTTAAACGCCTTATTGTTGGCGGTTTCGAAAAGGTCTATGAAATTGGCCGTCAGTTCCGCAACGAAGGCATGGACCAAAAGCACAATCCGGAATTCACCACAATCGAATTGTACCAAGCGTACACCGATTTCCGTGGCATGATGGATCTTGTTCAAGGTTTGTATTGCTACTGTGCCGATACCGTTTTGGGCACACGCAAGTTGCCCTATGGCGATGTTGTTATCGATTTGGATAACTGGGAAAAACTTTCCATGATCGAAGCCGTACAAAAATACGTTGGCATCGATTTTGGTTCGTTGAACGAACAAGAAGCCATTGCAGCAGCGGCAAGCAAGGGCATTGAACTTCCCGAAGGCAAACGCACTTGGGGACACGCTTTGTACGAATGCTTCGATGCGTTTGTGGAAAAAGAATTGGTGCAACCCACCTTCATCTACGACTATCCCGTTGAAGTTAGCCCGCTTGCAAAGAAAAAGCCCACCGATAAGCGCCTTACCGAACGCTTCGAATTTTTCATTAACTGCGCCGAAATGGGCAACGCATTTTCCGAATTGAACGATCCCATCGATCAATACGAACGTTTCTTGGCACAAGTCAAGGCCAAAGCGCAAGGCGACGACGAAGCGCAAATGATGGACGACGACTTTATCACCGCGCTTAAATACGGCATGCCGCCCACAGGTGGTGTTGGCATTGGTATTGACAGAATGGTTATGCTCTACACCAACAATCAATCCATCCGCGATGTTTTGCTGTTCCCCACAATGAAACCACTTGGCTAAACTGTTTTTACAAAATAAACCCTGCACTGTTTTTGTGCAGGGTTTTGTGTTGTTTAGATGTTTCAAAAAGGTTGCAATGCAAGTTATTGCGGAAGTAGGGCAAGTTGCAACAGTTGCAAATTGTCGGTTGGCAAGGCTTTACAAGCAAAATTTTGCAAAAAACTTATTTTTGCTTCTTTTCCCATTCGGCTTTGGTTATGCCGCAATAGCAAACGTCTGCCCATTCGCCGGATGGTTTTTTGTAGCTTTCGCGCCTTGTGCCTTCTAGCAAAAGACCACATTTTTGTGCCACTTTGCCCGATGCAGGGTTGTCCGAATCAAAATCTATTTCCACCCGGTGCACGTTTACCTGTGAAAAGAGATAGTTTATCACAGCGCTAACCGCTTCCGTCATGATGCCTTTGTTCCACAACTCGTGTTGCATGCAGTAGCCAATTTCCGCCCATTCGTGCTTTTCGCTAAATCTCACAACGCTAACGTTGCCTATGGGTTGACCTTGGAACTCTATTGCCCAGTTGTAGTAGTCGGTTTTTGGGTATTCTTCGCACCAACTTTGCAAAATGCTTTTGGTTTCTTCTACCGATTCGTGAGGGCTCCAAGTGAGATATTTTGTAACTCTTTCGTCGCTGGCCCAGTTTTTGAACATGGCAGGCGCATCGTCTATGCTAAATTTGCGCAATAGTAGCCGTTGCGTGCGTATGTTTTGTGTTCCCTTGTGTGTCATGTGCATTTTCCTAACCTTTTGCAATAGAAGCAATTTTGTTTGCTGCTAATTTTGCTAACAATTTTCGGCATTATAACATGCGAGTATTTTGTTGTCAACGAAAAGTCCGTGCATGTTTTCTGCGGTCGAATTTGCTTGATGGCATCTAGCAATGTTTTGAGTGCACGCTGAATGTAATTGTTCCCGCACAAATAGTTTTGCCGGCGAAGCAATAATATAAAAGTGCCAAAACGAAATGCATGAGGACTAAGCAATTTAGCAAGATTTTTGAAAGAAAATCTTACTTGTGAAATAGCATAAAATATTTTGCGAGGTGCCTTGCGTGACATTTCAAAAGAACTGGTAAAAATATGTTGTGTCCAGGCAAAACTTTTTGCCGCTAAACTTTTCATGCAGAACCAAAAAAAGCGTTGCAAGTGGTGCAACGCTTTTTGCTTGTATAGATGTTTTTATTTTGTGCCGAACAATCTGTCGCCCGCATCGCCAAGACCAGGAACAATGTAGTTGTGTTCGTTCAAGCCACGGTCCACTGTTGCGCAATAAATTTGCACGTCGGGATGCGCTTTTTGCAACGCTTCCACGCCTTCGGGAGCGGCAATAACGTGCATGCACTTTATGTGCTTTGCACCGTGCTTTTTAAGCATATCCACAGCGGCAATAATGCTTCCGCCCGTTGCAAGCATGGGGTCCAAAACAATGCAAGTTTTGTTTTGAATATCCTTGGGCAGTTTGCAATAGTATTCTTGCGGTTCGAAGGTGGTTTCGTCGCGATACAAGCCGATGTGTCCCACTTTTGCGGTGGGGAACAGCGTGTGCACGCCGTTAACCATGCCTAAGCCTGCACGCAAAACAGGGATGATGGCAATGGAATTTTCCGCAATCACATGTTGTGTGGTTGTTTCCATGGGCGTTTCCACTTGCGTTTCCACAGTGGGGATGTCCTTGAATGCTTCGTAGGTGAGAAGAACGGATATTTCTTCGATCAGTTCGCGAAATTGTTTGGTGTCGGTGTTTTTGTCGCGCAAAATGGCAACTTTGTGAGAGATAAGAGGGTGGTTGATAATGTTTACTTTCATATTTTCTCCAAAAAATAACGCTTTGCAAGTCGTTCACAAACAAAGCGTCACAAAATATTTTGAAAGAGCCAAAAAGCCTGTCGCACGACAGGAAATTTGTTGAAGTTTTTGCGTCAACACTTTCATGGGCCCCTCCATTGGCAGTATTGTACACCAAATCGCCGTTTTCTTCAACTGTTTTGACGCATTTTACCATTGTTTTATTTTGTTTGTTGTGATATACTGTTGTTAAATATAGTTGCCAACTAGTTGCATTGTTGGAGGTACTTTATGGCTAGAACTAGCAGTAGGAAAAGAAAAATGGCACTTTCAATTTTTTTGATAATTATAAGCGTGATATTGTTGATAATAGGTGTGTTTGGCGTTCGCAGTGCCGTTCACCAAAAAACACCGCAAGAAGGCTACGGCGAATATCTGTTCAATAACGGACAAACGCAATTCGACTTGGATTTGTTCCCTTCGCTGGTTATAGATAAGGATGCAAAAGACCTTAAAATTATGCAAATTGCCGATCCGCAAATTAAGTTTGGTTCCTTCCCTTCCATGGATAGAAAAACAATGAAGTTGCTAGAAGCAGCAATAAAGGCGGAAAATCCCGATTTGTGCGTAGTGACGGGCGATTTGACCCTTTCCATTTTCACTTACGATGCCTTTAAGTATTTTGCCGATTTCATGCAAAAGCTGGACGTCAAATGGGCGTTTGTTTACGGAAACCACGATTCGCAGTTCGATTGCAGCAAATATACCATTTGCACTTTGCTAAAAAGCTACGACAACTGTCTTTTTGCCGCCGGCCCGTCGGATATCTACGGCGAAAGTAACTATCTTGTTAACGTTTTCAGGGGCGAAAAGAAGGCGGAAAACCTGACGTATTCGTTGGTTATGTTGGATAGCGGCATGTATCCGGAATCCGATTCGGCAAGCTTAACCGATTGGGTGTACGATTGGATTCACCAAAGCCAAATGGATTGGTACACTTGGGCGATAGACGGTTTGAAAAGCATAAACCCCAACGTGCAATCTTCCATGTTTTTCCACATTCCCATTAAGGAATTTGCCAACATGTACTACCTAAAACAACTGCAAGACGGCAAAGAAGTGGCGCAGGAAGTTAAAAACGCCCTGCCTAACGTGCAAATTGATCAGGTTAGTGGAAGCGTTTGCGAGACGGAAAAAGACCCGTCCGAATGTGTTTACGGCGACGACGGCTACACAGTTGGCATTTATTATCAAGGCAATGCGCAAGGAGTAACAGACCACCCCGATGTGTTCCAATACGTGAAGAATCTGGGCAGCACCAAGGCAATTTTCTGCGGACACGACCACACAAACACTCTAAAAGGCTACTACGATGGCATTTATTTGGGTTACGGACTTTGTTGCGGTTACCACACCTATCCCTATTTCAGCAACGAATGGTTTGGCACAAAGTGGCTTGGGCTATCCGACAAAGCGCAGTATAACGCAACGCTGTGGTTGGACGAATACGGCAATCAGTTGGAAAAGGGCGTGACGGTTATAAGTGTTTCGCTGGACGGCGCAAACTACGGCGAATTGACGGTGACGGATAAGGGTGCAAGCCAATTTTCAAAATAATCGTGTTGGGCAATGGTTTCAAATTGAGCAATGGCAAATTTTTCTTAAAAGCGTGTAGTTTTTCACTCACGCCGACGAAAAACAACCGTTGGTTGAGTGAAAACTAGCCGTTTGGTTGAGTGTGTTCAGCTGTTGGTATGGGCAAAAAGTGCGCAAATTGGTGTAAAATGTAATCACAAGCAAAGCCCCAGAGCGCGCAAGGCTAGTTTGAATTTATCGTTGCAAAGGCAACACTGGAGAATAATTATGAAAGAAACTTTTGGACAAAGATTTCAACGTTTGCGCAAAAATGCCAATCTTACGCAAGAAGACGTTGCAACAAAATTGAACATCACTGCACAAGCAGTATCCAAGTGGGAAAACGACGTTTCCGCACCGGATATTTCCGTACTTTGCGAATTGTCGGACATTTTGAGCGTGTCGCTAGACGAACTTATGGGCAAGGAAAATGCCTCTGTCAAGTTGGTGCCGAACGACAGTGTAAAACCGGAAAAAATGTTTTTGCGCATTCGCGTACTATCCACCGACGGCGACAAAGTAAACGTCAATTTGCCGTTGGCATTGGTACAAACGTTGATGGTTAACGGTGTGGAAATGCCAAAAATAAACGGTCGCGACGTTTTGGGCGGAATAGACTTGCAACAACTGTTTGCGCTTGTAGAAAAAGGCGTGGTGGGAAAACTCGTGGATATTCAGAGCTCCGACGGAGATACCGTGGAAATTTGGGTAGAATCCAATGAAAATTAGCATTTTCGACGGCGAAAAACGCCGTGTCATAAGGTTGCCGTTAGCAATTTTGAAAAGCAGACTTGTTGGACATTTCTTGAAAAGCGCATCGCAAAACAGTTCGCAACGCAGCGTAGCGGAGATGACGGCTGGTGAAAATGGCGATAGTGTCGAACAACCAAACGAAGTTGTTTGCAAAACCGATAGTGACGAAGTTTGTGTTTCGGAATTGCCAACAAACGCAACGGCAACACAATCGTTGCAGCGTGAAGAAGCTAACGACGAACAACAAGATAAAAAGTTTGTTGCGCTAGACAGAGCTTTTTTGAAAGAAGTGTACGCCGTGTTGCGCAAAGCCGTCAAGTTGAACGGACACTTCGATTTGGTGGACGTTCAGTCTTCCGACGGCGACACCGTCAAAATCACCATTTAGCGGTTCTCATCGCTTGTGTGATTGCCGTTCTATGAAAAAAATAAAAAATAAAAAAACAGTTTCAAAACAATTTTGAAACTGTTTTTTTGCCAATAAGTGTGTACGGCTATGTACACGATGATTTGTGAAACGCAAATAGTGCAAGAAAAACCGTCTGTAAATACAAACGGTTTACAAAACCTCACGGCATATTTTCTATATGAAAATTATTTCAACGTCATTTAACTACTTTGTTCGGTTGAGCGTTTTTACTCAACATTTGGCATGGAGCAAAAACACGAGTATAACATAATTTTGTTTGGTGTAAACCATCAAATTTTTTATAGTACAAAAAAGGAAGGCTCGATCGAGCCTTCCTAAATTTTTAGTGTTCAATTACTTGTTTGCCAAGTTCTTGTATTTTTCCACTCTTGCTTTTGCGTCGCTTTCGGATTTTTCGAACAATGCTTCGGCAACTTCGGGGTGAGTCTTCGCCAATGCAGAGTAGCGAGTTTCGCCCTTGATGAATTCTTGATAGTCGCCGGTGGGTTCTTTGCTGTCCAAAGTGAAGGGGTTCTTGCCTTCGTCGAGCAAAGCGGGGTTGTAGCGGTAAAGTTGCCAATATCCGCATTCAACAGCGCGTTTGATTTCTTCTTGCGATTTGCCCATGTTAATACCGTGGTTAATGCAAGGAGCGTAAGCAATGATAAGAGACGGTCCGTGGTAAGCTTCAGCTTCCGTCAAAGCTTTTACAAGTTGTGCTTGGCTGGAACCCATACCAACTTGTGCAACGTAAACGTAGCCATAGCTCATTGCCATCATGCCAAGGTCTTTCTTCTTGATGCGTTTGCCTGCTGCTGCAAACTTAGCAACTGCGCCTGTGGGAGAAGATTTGCTGGCTTGTCCGCCGGTGTTGGAATAAACTTCCGTATCCAAAACCAAAACGTTAACGTCTTCGCCGCTTGCCAAAACGTGGTCAAGTCCGCCGTAGCCAATGTCGTATGCCCATCCGTCACCGCCGAAGATCCAAATGGATTTCTTAACAAGGCAATCTTTTTCGGAAAGGATTTCTTTGCAAATTCCGCCGCAAGTGGGGCAAGACGAGTGTCTTTCAAGCGCTTCCACAAGGTTAGCAGAAGCAATTTCGCTTGCTTTTGCATCGTTTTTGCCTTCAAGCCAAGCATCGCAAAGTGCAACGTCTTCGGGATAGTCTGCCCACAAAGCTTTAAGTTCGCCAAGTTTTTCTTCGATACGACGTCTGCGTTGTGCGTAAGCAAGGTTGATGCCGTAGCCGAATTCTGCGTTGTCTTCGAACAAGCTGTTTGCCCAAGCAGGACCGTGGCCTTCTTTGTTTACGGTGTAGGGGCAGGTGGGAGCGCTTCCGCCGTAGATGGAGGAGCAACCCGTTGCGTTAGCAACAATCATTCTGTCGCCAAACAATTGTGTTACGAGTTTTACGTAAGGTGTTTCGCCGCAGCCTGCGCATGCGCCGGAGAATTCGAACAAAGGTTGTTTGAATTGGCTTCCCTTAGCAGTGGTGGGAGCAAGCGGACAAGCAACTTGTTCAACTTCCTTAGAGAACTTGTAGTTTGCAACTTCTACGTCGTTGATTTGTTCTGCAGGAACCATAACGAGTGCCTTTTCTTTGGTGGGGCAAACGTTTGCGCAAACGCCACAACCGGTGCAATCCAACGGGCTGATTTGCATACGGAATTGAGCACCCTTAACGCCAACAGCTGCTTTGGTTGCAAACGCTTCGGGGGTTTCCGTCGTTTCGGAAACGAGCACGGGACGAATTACTGCGTGGGGGCAAGCCATGGAGCATTGTGCACATTGAATGCACTTATCCACTTGCCATGCGGGAAGGTTAACGGCGATGCCGCGTTTTTCGTATTGGGTTGTTCCGGTGGGAACTACGCCAGCAGCGTTGAATGCAGATACGGGAAGGCTGTTGCCCTTTTGTTCAACAATGGGACGAACAAATTCTTCATAGTATTTGCTATCCGTTCTTTCGGGGAGGGGTGCGCCAACAGTGGTGGTGGCCCAGCTTTCGGGAACGTTCACTTGGTGCAAACCTGCAACGGCGCCATCAATAGCAGCCCAGTTTGCTTCAACAACTTTTTGGCCTTTCTTGCCGTAGGATTTAACAACGGCTTGTTTCATGTATTCTTCTGCTTGTTCGTAAGGAATGATGTCTGCAAGTTTGAAGAATGCTGCTTGGCAAACCATGTTGGTGGATTTTGCCGAACCGGCCTTCAATGCAATGTGCAAACCGTCAATGGTGTAGAATTTCAAATGCTTGTTGGCAATTTGGTTCTTCACGTAAGCGGGAAGTTCATGTTCAAGTTCTTCGTCTGTCCAGCTGCAGTTCAAAAGGAATGTTCCGCCATCTTTTGCATCGGCAAGCACGTCGTAACGAGTCATGTAGCTTTGGTTGTGGCAAGCAATAAATTCTGCTTGGTCAATCAAATAGCTGGATTTGATGGGGTTTTTGCCGAAACGCAAGTGAGAAATGGTCAAGCCGCCGCTCTTCTTGCTGTCGTATTCGAAGTATCCTTGTGCATACAAGTCGGTGTGGTCGCCGATAATTTTGATGCTGTTCTTGTTTGCGCCAACGGTACCGTCGCTGCCCAATCCGTAGAATTTGCAACGAGTCGTTCCGTGAGGAGCAACGTCGATCATTTCGTCAACCTTCAAAGAAGTTCCGGTAACGTCGTCGTTGATACCAACGGTGAAGTGGTTTGCAGGTTCAGCTGCATCCAAGTTGCGGTATACGGAAAGGATCATGGAAGGAGTGAATTCCTTGCTGCCCAAGCCATAACGGCCGCCAACAACAACGTCTGCCTTGCGGTTGGTTTCTGCAAGTGCAGCAACAACGTCCAAATACAAAGGTTCGCCCAAGCATCCGGGTTCTTTGGTTCTATCCAAAACGGCAATCTTTTTGACGGTTTGGGGCAAAGCTGCAACAAAGTGAGCAGCCGAGAACGGACGGTAGAGGTGTACTTTCAAAACGCCAACTTTTTCTCCGCGAGCGGTGAGGTAATCAACGGTTTCTTCAACAGCATCTGCGCCGCTACCCATAAGCACGATAACTTTGTCGGCATCTTGTGCGCCAACGTAATCGAACAAGTGGTAGTGTCTTCCTGTGAGTTCGCCAACTTTTTCCATGTATTTTTCTACGATGGCGGGAGTTGCAAGATAGTATTTGTTTGCAGCTTCTCTGTTTTGGAAGTAGATATCTGCGTTTTGTGCGGTGCCTTGAAGTTGAGGATGTTCAGGGTTCAAAGCGCGAGCACGGAATTCTTCCACGTACTTCATATCCAAAAGTTTGGCCATGTCGTCATAGGAAATTTCGTCGATCTTGGAAACTTCGTGGCTGGTACGGAAACCGTCAAAGAAGTGCAAGAAAGGAACTTTTGCTTCCAAAGTGGAAAGGTGTGCAACCAAAGCCATATCCATAGCTTCTTGCACGCTGTTGCTTGCCAAAAGCGCAAAACCGGTTTGGCGGCAAGCCATAACGTCTTGGTGATCACCAAAAATGTTCAAAGCGTGTGCAGCAAGTGCTCTTGCCGATACGTGGAACACGCAGGGAAGCAATTCGCCGCTGATTTTGTACATGTTGGGAATCATCAACAACAAACCTTGGCTTGCGGTGAAGGTGCTAGTCAAAGCGCCTGCAACCAAACTGCCGTGCACTGCGCCTGCAGCGCCTGCTTCGGATTGCATTTCAGCAATGCGAATGGTTTGTCCAAACAAATTCTTTCTGCCAACGGCGGACCATTCATCGGCCACTTCTGCCATGGGAGAAGACGGAGTAATTGGGTAAATAGCTGCAACGTCGCTGAACGCATAAGCAACGTGAGAGGCAGCGGTGTTACCGTCAATAGTTCTCTTTGCCATTATTGTTTTTTCCTCCAAATATTGTGGTAGTGTTTTATGGCGTTTGCATTTTTAAGCAAAACGCACCATACAAAATTTATTATATACTCTTATATAAATAAAGTCAAGTTGACTTTTGAAATAAAAATGCAAAACCTACAAAAAATTTTTCAATGGAAAGCTCAAATTCGCCACAAAAATTTGCCAAAAGCGCAATAAACCAAGTTGTTTGCCACGTTTCAACGCAAAAGCACAAAATTTGCACGCGAAAATTGCATCCCGCCGCCTTGCAAAAAGAAGGCATTTTGCGTGTGCTCAGAAAATTGCAAATGCACGCAAAACAGCAACCGTTGGCACGTTTGCAATGCAAAGGCGAATGTTGCATTTTTGTAGCACAAAAGGAAAAAAGTGTTTGTTTTGCCGATGCGCAAGACGCTTTCAATGCAACAAAAAAAACGGACTTTGTTTTTGCAAAATCCGTTTTGTGTGAGTTTATTTTTTTGCCAAAATCCGTGTTCGCCACTATTTGTCTAGTGCTTGGGTGAATATTTCCGTTATTTGTTGGAACAAGTCGTAGTTCAATCGGTTTGCCCAACGAGTTCTGTCCAGGTTTTTGTTTATCCACTTTTCTTTTAGTTCTGCATTGAAGTTTTCGGCCTTTTCGTTTGCATATTTCACAAGCGCTTCGTTAAGTTCGTCAACGTAGGCAAGCCCCTCGGCGGAATACAAAAGGTTAGAGTGTCCTCCTTTATCAAAAAGGAAAAAGTGAAAACGGCTGTCATTTTTGTGTTTTTCTTCAAACAGTTGCGCATTTTTGAATGGCACAACGTCGTCGTCCTTTGCGTGGATGACAATAACTTCCGCATTGCTTGATGCGAAGCCGTCCAAAGCGGTGTAGGTGGTGTATTCGCCAAATTTGCGGTTGACGTGCGCATTCATGTAGGGCATAACTATTGAAGTATATCCGCCAAGGCCCTTTTCGCTTTCGTCATGCAAAAATTCCATCGAGTTGTTGAATCCGGCAATTTCGCAAACAGCCTTTATGTCTTTGTGCAGGTTTAGCACTGCCGAAACGGCATATCCGCCCCAACTGTGTCCAAACAGCAGCAGTGGAAGGTTTTTAAAGTCGGAGTGTCTTTTGACAAAATTCAGCGCATGGTCAAGATCCACCAACGCTTGTTGCAATCCGCCAACCAATCCGTCGCTTTCGTCGTTGCCCGTTGCGTCATAGGCAAACACCCAAAAACCGTTGTGTGCAAAGTAGTTTATGCAATCCAAGTAGCCAATGTGCCCGCCGCCACCAAACCCGTGCACAAAAACCACAAGGCCTTGCGGCTGTTGATTTTCGACGTAGTATTTGTAGCCCACAAGTTTTTGTTCGTTAGCCGACTCAAAATTGTATTTTTCGCGTTTCAGACCGTCAAAATCTTCCAACTTGAACGCCGTCGGCGCATAGGTGTCGAAACGGACGTTAAAAGAAGAATCGTAAATGGTGTAGGCTAATATTATGGGAAGTATCACCAGTGCAAACAAAACAAGTATGCACAAAACAGTTATCAGCCGTATTATTCTTGATTTGGTTTTTGACGAGTTGCCTTTCATTTTTTATCTCCAAACAGTTATCTTCAAAATTTTATCATTGACGGTTGTTTTAGTCAATCAAAAAAGCCTTGCGCTTGCTCTTACGTACATTTGGGGTGGACGTGCGATTGAAAAATAGAAAAAATTGTATAATTATTGTGCGAAAAGCGAAAAACACTTTCAGCAGCTGGAAAAGTGCTTTACCTTGTTGAAAAACCACCAAATTTCCAACAATACACCCCAAAAATCAATGTGCAACTGCAAAATGACTAAAAAATGTGCTATCTCTAAGAATGACTCGAATTTGGCAAACAGAAATTCTCTTGAAATGTTTCAAATGCTTTAAGATACAAAAAAACACGTTCATCGGTTAGACAAACGTGTTTTTGTTGGCTCCCCAAGTAGGGTTTGAACCTACGACCCTCCGGTTAACAGCCGGATGCTCTGCCGCTGAGCTATTGAGGAATAT
>CAZNZO010000003.1:151156-160719 GCA_964577535.1 uncultured Oscillospiraceae bacterium | reverse complement strand
AATCGGGGCGCTTTTTGTGTTGCAAATGGTGCAGCCGCTGCGCCGCAAAATGCTTGCTTTGCTTTCGTTCACAGTGGTGTCAATATTCTCAAAGCACACAAATTGTTTGTCAAGTCGTGGGTTTTGTTTTTTTATCAACTGGTTTTTGTGGCAACAGTGATAAGTCAACGCCATTTTGCAGGCTAGAACACGCAATCGCTGCATAAACAGTTATTTTCTGCCGCTTGACGGCCATCTTTTTTTGTGTTTCTAAAATCCCTAAGCGCTCACGCTTCGTCGAGTTTTGTCAAAAGCACAATCAAATTGGCGCATCGTGTTTGGTTTCCGCCGGACAAAAGCCCTAGCTTTGCTGAGCAAATCCACGCACCAAAGGTTGGGGCACATACAATAGCAAAAAAATAACTTTTATTTTTATCAATAAAGATTCAAAAACTATTGTACAATTCAAAAAAATATTCTATAATGTGATTGTTCAATCAAACATAAAAAGGACGGTTATTTTTATGCGTACTGTAAACGAAGAGCAACACGAAAAACGCAAAATTGAAATCATGGAAAAATGCTTTGACTGCTATGCCGAACACGGACTGAACAACGTTGGCATAAAAGGTTTGGGCAAGGCGTGCGGAATGGCATCCGGCGTCATCTACAACTATTTTGAAAATTTGGATGACCTAATCATTCAGGCCACTGCCCATTGCATGAGCAAGGTGGAAGACGATTTCATGGCAAAAGCGCCCGTCAATCCTGCGGAAGCCTTTGCATTTATCGACGAAGTTCCCTACTGGACGGCCAAACATCACGGCAAAAAATATCGCTTGATGTATCAAGTTTACACAAATCCCAAATATATTGAACATGGCAAAAAGTTTTTCGATGGCGTAAACAAACGCTACAACGAATATGCAAAATTGCTTGAACCCAAAATCGGCATTCCGCAAAGCGTGATAGTGTCGTTCATTTTCATACTTATTCGTGCCAGCGTTCACTACGCTTTGTTCGAAGACGAATACTATTTGCAAGCCCAACTATCCGTGCTAAAACAAGCATTTTCGTGGGCGGCGCAAAAATCCGGACTAATTCGGTAGTGCAACAAGCGGCCTAGTTGCAGCAAAAGTCGGCCGGCACAAAGTCTGTTGGTATGCGAAAGCGCATACAAAACTTGTGGCAGCAAATGGATGTTTTGGCTAGCTATCCAATTGTGAAAGTTGCCATTGCTTTTAAAACCGGCACTTGCAAAAAACTTTGCTATTAAAACAAACATCGGTACCGCAGTGGTGCAAAAACACAAAAATCATCTGCCCTTGTGGCAGTTGAACATATAGTATAAACAAAAAACTGTGTCTTTTTTCAGTTGGCAAAATAACCGCCACAGTGCGGTTTGGTCGAACGCAAAGCTTCGTTCGGCAAACAACAAAAACTGCCTTTGGGCAGTTTGGCAAAATTGTCGCAACTAGCGACTAAATTTTGAGGAGAAAAAAATGACAAAACTTTTCAAAAACAAAATTGCAATTGTGCTTTGTTGTGTTTTGTTGTTGGCGTGCTGCCTGGTGTGTGCGCAATTTGTTGCACCCACGGCTTTGGCCGATACGCCATCCGGCACAACAACGCCATCGGTGACGCCACCAACCTATAACCCGACTGTGAGTTTCAGCGCTTTGGACGGCGTCAATGATTCTGGTTCAACAGAAGTATATGGCAACTTGTTTGACGGCAGCATCGGCACAAAATATTGTGTAAAAATAGGGGCAAACCCCTATGTGGTGTTCAAGTCGTCATCCCATGGCACAAAAATTTCCGGCTACAAGTTCTATACCGCCAACGACACGGCATCTCACGAAGGGCGCAACCCCAAATCGTGGGTTCTTTACGGCAGCAACAATTACGACGAATCTGCCAAAACTGGCACTTGGACGGCCATTCACACTGTCACGGACGACACCACGATGGGTGCAACCAACAGAACCGGCTATTTGTTCACAGTTTCTAATGCCGGGGTGTATAAGTATTTCAAGTTCGAATTCACAGCACGTCGTGGTGCAGCGAGTGATGATCAAGGCACTTGGACCGACTCAAGCATCCAACTGTCCGAAATTGAAATGCAAGCCACCGTGGAAACAACACAAACCATGCTGTTTAGCAGTTGCGATTGGAGCGGAGTTACAACTCTGCACACAACGTGGCACGACGATGACGTCACAACTTATGATGGCACCAACGTCAGTATCAATGCGCATATCAGCAACAACACCAACAGTCAAAAGGCACTTATCTATGGTGTGGCGGTTTATGCTGAGCAAGCTCTTTCCGATTCTCAAATAAATCGTCTTGCCAATGCGTTCCATATGATAGGTACGTACGTTGTTGACGGTGACAATGTGTCGTTGCATGAAGGCAACGTGAACGTAATTGTCAGCGCAGACAAAAAGTGTGTTGCTTTGCAAACAGATAACAAGCAGTTGCTTTATAGTTGCAACGTGTATTTTGACACGGGTTCTTCCGTCGCCACGACTTTGTATGCACACGAATACAATCTCACCGAACTTGCATTCCTCTATCGCTACCAATGTGAACACAAGTTCACCGGCAGCTACACGGAACGCGTGGAATCAACTTGCACAGTTCAAGGCGCACGCAAATATCGCACGTGTGCCAACGGCTGTGGTGCATGCCAGTACTACGACGATGCCGGCGACCTTCAAACTTGCGAAGTAAACGAATTTCACACCAAAGTTATGCTTCCGCTTGCCCAACACACTTGGTCTACAACGGAAGTTATTGCAGAACAACCTGCAACTTGCGCTGCAACAGGTATGCTTGCTCACTACGAGTGTTCGGTATGCCACAAATTATTCGATTCAAACAAGGTGGAAAAAACGTCTGCCGAACTCACAATCGAAGCACTCGAGCACGACTACGGCACCGTTTCGTATGTTTGGAATGAGGACTATTCTTGCACAGCATCTCGCGTTTGCTCTCGTGATGTCACACATATCGACTCGGAAACCAGCAAACTGGGTGGTAATTTCGTTTCTCAACACAAATCCTGCACTCTAGTAGAACTAACCACTTACCAAGTAAACTTCACAAACAGCGCTTTTTCGAGACAAACCAAAGTTGTTCAAACGGATGGTACAAGCCCTCACTCATGGTCAACAACGGCAATCATTGCCGAAATCCCTGCGACTTGCACGGCAACAGGCACAAAAGCGCACTGGTATTGTACATCTTGCAAGAAAAACTACGGCACAGATAAATCTACAGAGCTTACCGACCTTACCATCGAAAAAGTTGCTCATACTTACGACGATTGGATGCCATACAATGCCCCTTCTTGCACGGCCGGGGGCATCTACGCTAATCGTCAGTGCTCCGTTTGCAGTGGATATCAATATATATCCGACACAACCATCACCGACTACGACGCATACGTTGCGGCGGATAGTCACCCTGCATTGCAAACTTGCACGCGTGGGCAGTCTGAACGAGTAAAACTTGCGCCGTCAAGCCACACCTATGGCACGTGGACGGCTCGCAAAGCTGTAAGCTGCGAAGAAGACGGCAACCATGCATACCGTCAATGTTCCGTCTGCAATAAGTATCAATACATAACCGATCCGCTCGTTGTCGACTACGACAGTCACGTCAACGGTGCTGGCACTGACGTCTACACTTGCATCCAATCGGAATTTAATTCCAAAATCAAATTTGCAGCAACCGGACACAGCTACACAGAAAGCACTTGGATTCCGGCCCAAGCCCCCACTTGCACGACAGCAGGCAACTATGCCTACCATCAATGCGATAACTGCACAGGTTTCCAATATATCGACGATTTGTCCGTCACAACTGTTGCGCTGTGCGAACAATACGTTGCAAACACCGCTAACAGTGCACATGTTCTCTTCGTGGAAGAAGCAAGCTTCGAATCAACCGTTAAACTTGCAGCGCTCGAACATAGCTATGGTGCATGGGTTCCTGCTGTGGCAAAAGGTTGTTTGACAGATGGCAACTTGGAATATCGTCAATGTTCAAACTGCAACAGCTATCAGTACGTTCCAACAGGCAGCACTCAAGCACAAGCAGAAGAGTGCGATTCCACCGAATTTAACAGCCACATCAAGCTTGAAAGCTACGGCGGCCACGACACGTTGGTAACCTACAAAGAAGTTGTCAACGGCGTTCACTATCACGGCAACAAATGCCAGCGCGAAGGCTGCGGTGCATGGGATGGCGCCCGTGTGGCGTGCTCCTACGACGATTGGACTACCAGCGAAACAAAACACTGGCACGAATGTTCCGTTTGCGAACAACACTTAGACGAAGCAGAACACACAAGCATTTTGGTTTACAACTATTCCAAACACTGGAATGAATGTTCCGTTTGCGAAAAAGAGTTGACACAAAAAACCGCTCACACCTTTGCATCAGAAACTGCAACTTCTTGCAACACCGAAGGTTGTGGCTACAAACGCTTATTGGATTTAACCTTCACCTTGCAAAACTACCAAATTGATGGTTTGGTAAAAGACGTAAAGCTTGCTTTGTCCACTTCCAACACCGAAGTGACGTTCACGTCAACACATTTTGCAATATACATGTTGGACGGCAGAGACCCGATCGGTGAACTTCGCGATCCCACGGCAACAGTTTTGCGTCACCAAATGTACCTGGTGTACTTCTCCTTCAACTTTGGTCAGTTCTATCCGGCAATGCAATCTATGGATAGCATTGTTTTGCCGGAAGGCGCAAGCATAAAATCACTGTCGATTCAACTTTTCGGCGATGACTTCACTATTAACGGTGCGTTCTTTTTGCCGGCACTGGCAGGCGAAACCACTGCAACAACCGTACCCGAAGTGGAAATCACGTTCGATGGTTTGCAAGTTGGCTCCGTTTGGAGCAATTCCATGGTTTCTGTAACGTCCGGTTTGACGTTAGCTGATATCAGTGCATACCAAGGCGGTGATGAGCTTAGTGCAACAACAACAATCACCGACGAATACGAACTTAGTTTCACGCTGGATATCGTTGCACCCAAGGGTCAAAACTTCTTTGGCTACACCAAGGACGACGTTGCCATTGCAAACGACATCGGCGAAGTTATGGAAATTTGGATTAGCCCCGGTGGCAGCAGGCTTACGGTGGATTTGGAAGTGCGCAGTCTCGTCAAAGAACACACCTGCGCGTTCGACTACGTAATGGATGCATCTTATGATGATTCCAACAACCCCGATCCCAGTCGTTATCACTGCGTTTATTGTGCAGTTTGCTTCAAAAAAGACTATGTCGAACACGTTTTTGACGGTGCTTTGGACGAAGAATGTGATGCCTGCGGCTTTGACGAAAGAGTTATTTCGCCCGAACGCATCGACATCACCTTAACAGGCTATGCAATCGATGCAAAAGTAAGGGAAGTCACCCTTTCCGTTGGCGAAAACGACTACGGTATTGACGTTAAAGGAAACAACTACAACAACGGCTACGTGATTATGTATTCCGACCAATACGCAACGCAAAAGAAAATTGTTGCGGAAACTGCTCGTTTCTATCCGGGAATCAAATACTACTTGGTATTGACGCTAACCTTCGATGAACCCACGGATATGTTGGATGCAGCACAACGTTTGTATGTCAACGGCGTGAACGTAGTGCCTGTCTACATGACGCAAAGCTACTACGATCACACGTCCGGTGTTTTGTTAGAGTTGACGCCACTTGTTGGAATAACCACTCAACAAAAGGTGACGAATTTCACCATCGAATGTCTCGACGTTCCCACCAACGGACAAACCTTCCACGTCGCCGCTACCGAAACCGCCGAGTATCTTTCATTTTCGGCAAATTCCGGCGTGCTGTATGCCGAAGGCCGTGTTTACGATGCAGAGGACTTCCACCAAGAAGGCTTTGTTCTAACCTACGGCTTCAAATACTACGTTAACGTTATTCTTGTTCTTGCCGACGGCTATCACTACAACGGCATGGATATAAGCGACGTAACGTTGACAGCCGACTTCCAGCATGGCGGCAGCTTCCAAACCGTCGAAGTGGTGCGTGCCGGCTACGAAATTTTTGATACCGATCAAGTTTGCTTTGTGGAATACAAGTTCCTTATCCAAATGGATCACGAAGTGACCGATCACGTTTGTTTTGAACAAACAATTGGCTTTGAAGGAACTCAAAACGGACACTACGCAGTGTGCAAGTGTGGTGCAATGTCTACCACATTGGAACAACACGTCTACGAAACGGCCGATTCCGAACAGTGCAAACTTTGCGGCTACTGTCGCAAACTTCCCATCACCGAACTGGTGTTCACCGTAGACTACTACATCGGCCAAAATCCCGATATCTACGATTCTGGCGTAGAACTTTGGGCATCAATCGACCAAAAGTTTGGCGATGTTGTGTATTGCAACATGTACGAACAGTTCAACTGGCAAGAACAAATCTCCGTTGCTGCGGATATGATTTTGCCCGGCAAACCCTACTTTGCAGGAATAGCGATTCTTTTGGACACCAAATACGACCTTTCCACACTAACAACACAAACGGCTGTGATAAGGGGCATTGGTGACGAAGATATTCACGCAACGCTGGTTGTGGGCGATTACATAAACGCAGGCAAATGGGAAGTAAACATTGTATTTGAACTGCCCGCGCTAGATTTGCCTCACGTTCATGGTGGCGCATTGCTAACAGGCACCCCTGCAACTTGCGAGGAAAGCGGGCTGAAAGATAGCTTCACTTGCACAATTTGCGACAAAATGTTCGATGCCGCAACCAAAGCAGTTATCACCGACCGCACAATCGAACCTCTCGGCCACGATTGGACTCTTATGTTCTGCGAAGAAGCGGCACAAAAAGGCGAAGGCAATTTCCACGATTACTACTGCTTAACTTGCCACGCATGGAAGGGCGAACGCGAAGAATGCGATATCGACACCGATTGGCAACGCGATAACAATAATCACTGGCGCATTTGCGAAGATTGCGGTCACAGACACTTCCTTGGTGAACACACACAAGCAATGGTGTGTGACGCAAAACATCACTGGACGGCTTGCCCCGTTTGCGACAAGGACTTTGGCACGCACGTTGCCCACGTGTTCGAGAATGAACAATCTACCACCTGTTCCACCGAAGGTTGCTCATATCAACGCTATTCTGAAATGGAAATCGAAGTGGAAAACTACGTTGTGGACGGTTTGATGACATCTCTAGATGCCACCGCAACCAACAAAACACACAACAAGGAAATGTCTCTTGTTCGTGCATACTTCTTCGATGAAAACATAAAACTCATCGAAATTTGGCGCGACGAAGGCGGTTTGGAATTTGGCACAACTTTCCAACCGGAAACTATCTACTTTGTGGAATTTGTTTTCCGTTGCGACAACTACTTCTTTGATACCCGCGTCGATGCCGAAGGCATCAAGTTGCCCGCAGGATATAGCTTTGTGGAATTTGGCTACGACACTTGGCGTGACTCTCCCGACGAACCCCGTTACAACGTGTTCTACCTTATTGCATTTATGCCGCAAATTGGTGGTGTAAGTCAGCTGGAAAAGGTTCCCAATTTGCAACTTGAAGTTAGCAACTTTGCTGCCGAACAATTCGTTGGCGATGTCGAAATTGCGGCAAATGCCAATGCGGAAGTGGTCAAACACGAAGTGCTTAGAGGCGGTTTGGTGATACCCTTCGACATGAAACTCAACAACAACGGCTTCTACACCTTGAACGTCACCCTTTCCGCACCTGTTGGCTACACTTTCCGTGGCTACACTGCTAGCGACGTCACCGTCAAAAACAATTTTGGCGAAGTTGTTGGCGTAGACGTTTCCGATAGTGGCAGTTTGTTGGTTGTCACCATCGAAACGCGCCCGACTGTTGGCGATCACAAGTGCAGCGAACATCTTGTTTGCATCAGCCCCGATAGGGATAGCATAGTTAGCCCTGATGCGGAAAACAAGCACCGTCGTTACTGCGAAATTTGCGGTGAGTATACCTACGAAGCGCACGTCTACGACGACAAGTTGGATCAAACTTGCAACTTGTGCGGATATAAACGTTACTACAAGTTGGAACGCATGGATATCATTGTTGAAAACTACGTTTTGGACGGCAACGTTGACCAAATAAAGATAAAGATTGCTCAAAACGACTATTCCGTTCAAGTTGTTGGCACTTTCAACAACAACTATCACGTGTTGGATAGCAATGGCAACTTCTACTTTGGTGATTACTCACGTTTCTTGCCCAACGAACAATATACTATCCGTTTCGACGTCACTGCAAACAGCATTGTCAGCTTCGAAAACGTAAAAGATGGCAACGTGTATATCAACGGTCAGCCTGCTGAAATCTACTTTGCAGCTATTTCTTCCAACACAACAAAGATCAGTTACGATTTGTACTTGCCCAAGCTAACCGGCACAACCACTCAACAAATGGCAACCGGCATAGACTTCACGGCGACAGGTGTAACGCTTGGCGGAAACATGTGCGACTTCATTTTGAACAGTAGCGTCTCCAACGCCGCTGTCGTGGCACTGGCAAAAGATTTCTATCGCGTCAACGGCAACGATGTGACCCCTGTTGCTGCCGATGTTGGCAAGTTCGAAGCAGGCTATCAATACTACATCAAACTGCGCATAAAACTTGCCGATGGCTACTATGCAAAAGGCATGGGCGAAGGAGACGTTACTCTTGGCAACTTCCCGCTTGTTGGCGAAGTTACCTATAGTGACGATGTGTTGGGCGCAGGCATCAGCCCTGGTGCGGCAACAATTGTAATCTATACCTTCAAAATTTTGTTCCCGCAAGGCGAAGAACATGTTCACGCGTTCACTGGCGAAAACTTGCACTACGATATCACCACTGCCGGCCACGCCGTAATTTGCGATTGTGGCGCGCTTAGCACCAGAGTGGCGCACGTTCCGTCCGAAACAGACGAATCCGTTTGTTCCGTTTGCGGCGGCACCATTATGGAAGTATTGAGCAAATTAGAATTCTCCTGCACAAACTACCAAGTTGGAGCATTCGTTGAACTTCCCGCCTTATCTAGCACAAATAAGTCACTAACAATTGGAATGGCTATGTACTGTGACGAGTACGACTTCGAAAATTTCGCTTGTGACGCGACTTCGATGATTGTTATGGCAGGCACACGCTATGCGCTAGTATTTATGTGCACCGTTCAGGGAGACATTTCAGGCTTGACGCTCAAAGACATCGTGCTTAAAGGCGTTGGCGAAACGGATATCGCAGCATGTTACATGGATTCCCAAATTTCCGGAACGACAAGCGCGATGCTTATTGGATTCGAACTTCCCGAACCCCCCAGAGGTAATTCACACATCCACGGCGGACTTTGGGTGGACGAAGTTCCTGCATCCTGCACGGAAAACGGCACAAAAGGCTACTACGAATGCACAATTTGTCACGAAAAATTTGACGACGAAAACAATGCAATCGAAGACCTTGTCATCCTGGCACTTGGCCACAAGTGGAGCACAACGGAAATTGTTGCCGAAGTTGCTGCAAAGTGTGCGGAAACTGGC
>CAZNZO010000003.1:32133-151056 GCA_964577535.1 uncultured Oscillospiraceae bacterium | reverse complement strand
CTGCAAAGTGTGCGGAAACTGGCATAAAAGCACACTGGCATTGCGAAACCTGCAACACCAATTTCGCAGCCGATAAGACAACGGCTTTGACGGATCTCACTATTGCGGCACTTGGTCACAAGTGGAGCACGGCAGAAATTATTGCCGAAGTTCCTGCAAACTGTACACAAGCAGGCACAAAAGCCCACTGGCATTGCGAAGCTTGCAACAGCAATTTTGCGGCAGATAAGATAACGGCATTGACGGATCTCACCATCGCGGCACTTGGTCACAAGTGGAGCACGGCAGAAATCATCGCCGAAGTTGCTGCTAAATGCGGCATTGCCGGCACAAAAGCTTACTGGCATTGCGAAACCTGCAACACCGATTTTGCAGCCGATAAGACAACCGTTTTGACTGATCTTGTAATTGAAGCGCTTGTTCACAACTTTGGCGAATGGATTGTTGAAGTTCCTGCCACGGCCGAAAAAACCGGCACAGTTGCCCACAAGGATTGCACCTTGTGCGGACGCCACTTCGATAGCGACGGCGTAGAAATTGCAGATATTTCCATCCCCAAACTTGCAGGCTACCTTATCACGTTCAAAATTGATGGCGAAGTGGTAGGCGAACAACGCATTGCCACCGGCGAAAAAGTAACCTATCCTGCTGGCGGCGAAAAACTTGGTTTCACATTCTCGTGGAGCAAGACCATTCAAACAATGCCTGCCGAAGACGTTGTTGTCGAAGGCGTGTTCGCAGTGGACGTGAACTACTTCAAGGGCAAGGTTGATGCAGTGGCAAACGCCAACAGCGTGGAAGCTAAGTTCCAAGCAATTGTTGCCGCAAACAAGGCTTTGGCACTCTATAACGACACCGAAAAACAAGTTCTTGCAAGCGAAGTTTCTCGTCTGAACACACTTGTTTCGGAATACAAACAAGCAATAAGCAGCGCAAATGCCGATTTGAACAACGCAGCTGGCGTTGTGGACGTGTTGCTTGGCGCGTTTGTGCAAGTTGCTTTGGCGGCTGTGGCTGCTGTGGTTATTAAAAGGAGGTTGTTCTGATGAATAAAAAACTTTTGTTAGCATTAGCTTGCTTGGCTTTGGTTTGCTGCGTGCTTTGTGCGTGCAACGTAACTCCCGAACAAATGGTGTTGGATCAACTTTCCGCACAGGCCAAAAGCGCCAAAAGCATCACGGTGAAAATCGAATCTGCTTCCGGCGATATGGTTCTAGCAAAACAAACCATCACCTACAATTTTCAAAATGGCAAAAAAAGTATCCAAACCCAAACTGCCAACCCTTCCCCTGCGGAAGGTGGCAGTGCTTGGATAACAAGCAACAGCGAAGCGGATATTGCAAGCGGCGAAGTAAGCTTCAATTGGAGCGAAAAGGACTTTTCCGAATTGGCACTGGATGTTTCCACAATGCAATGCACCGGCGTTATCGGCCAAGACGTGCTTGCTAAGCTTGGTTTGCAAAACTACGTGCAAGGCACGGATGGCGCAATTAACGTTGCTTTCAAAGTTGCCGGCGATATCAACGGCACAATAGAAGTGCAAAGCGTTGTTATTAGCTATCGCGGCACAAATGGTAGCGACGTTACCATCACCATAACTATGCAAGCCGCCTAAGCGGCAAAAGGCAGGGCGTGTGTGTTTGAGCAAATCAACCACAAACGCCTGCTACAGCCCCGCAAAACGCCCCAAACGGCAAGTTTTGCCGCACAAAAGGCATTTGTGGAGCGGCAGTGTGGCATCATAATTGCCAAAAATGTTATTTGCTTCACCTAGCCGAATGGCCTGCTCGCAGATGGCTACATTTGGCCACCCGAAGGCTTTTGGGAGGCAGTGCGGCACATTGCATAAAATGTTATTTGCGGCGCCTAGTAAGACGGCATGCCCGCAAGTGGCATTTGCCACAACGCGCATTGCCTTGGCGCAAGCATTGGTGCAGCAGGTATTCAAACGCCGAACGGCATGATGCCTCAATGGCATTCTGTTGCGCCTTGTATGGCACAGTGCAAAGCTACATCTAAACAAAAAACAGTCAAACGCTCGTTTGACTGTTTTTTTTGTTTTACATTGATATTGTTATTCGGTTTTGTTTTGTTAAGCACAATTATATTATTCGTTTAGTATGCTGCTTATATTACCTTCCATCTACCATGTCGATTCTATTACTATCTGATTATTGCAGGTTCATTGTTTTTGATTTCCTGTGTGGATTACACTAATTTATTTGCTACAAAGTGGCCACAAATTGCCATTTACTATGTCGACTCTATTATTTTCTGTTTGCTATCATATTTTATTAGACGCATCATTCCATGGCTTCATATAAACTAAAATTATACTGATTGCTATTTTGTTCGAATAATAATCTATTTTTAATAGCCACCTGTTTTACTGCATCATACTAACTATTTTATTCATTTATGTTAACAACCCCAATCTGTTGTCGTATATCAACTGCATTGGTATTGCTTGTCATTCAGTACGCAAACTATATTCATGTGTTTCAAATCTCTCATATTCAATTTTTTAAATTTTATTTCTCACGTGGTTTTTGACAAACATAAAGCGAAGGCAACAAATGCCTTGGCTTTTTTTTCTTTTTTTGCTAAAAAATGGCACCGACGGGGGAATCCGTCGGTGCCGAAGGAGGGATTCGTCAATATCACAAAATTGTCAAGGGGATAAGTGACACTGACGAAAGTCGGTAAAGTTGTTTGGTTGTTTCAACCAATTTGCGCATTGCGCCTTTGTTTTTGCAACCCAAACGCCTTTAATGCTGTGCATTATACCACGCCTTGCCGCAATTTGCAACAGTTTTTTTTCAAAAAATTTCCCATACAAAACCGTGCACCTTTTAACAGAAAGCCACAAGGCTCAATGCCGACTATTCTTCTTCGGTGTAGTCGTCGCTGTGTTTGTTGCGATGCCTAAACAGCAACAGCAGCACAAGCGCGCAGAAGGAAGCCGCAACAAGAATGCACAATCCAACAGCAGCGTTGGTGGTCACGTTGTGACGTCCAATAAGGTTTTCGGTGGGGATCCAGCCGTAGTGCACCGTGTCGCCCTGCGTAATTTCCACGTAGGTTGCCGTGCCGTCGGCATTGGTTTTTATTGCCTTAATTGCCGCGCCGGAACGCAACTTCATCAGTGAACCCTTTTCGTCGTAGATTTCTTCGCCGTCCTGCATGGTGTCGGTAAGGTACATTTTAACGCCCTCAAACAACGAAGCGTTAACTTTCATGTCGTCCTCATATTCGATGCCTTCACTGGCCGAAGTGGTGAAGAATTTTCCAACGTTGCCGCACTGAATAAATCCATATCTGGTTTCGCCGGCCACTTGGTAACTCACGTAATACCACTCGTTGGTGCCTTGCGCCGTTGTTTCTTCAAAGCGTTGCAAAATAACGGCATCTTGCATGGTGGAAAGAGTTTGTTCAAAACTATCCTTAATGGGCGTTTCCGTTGTGGACGGAATGTCGGCAATAAGCGTAACGGGCAGTTTGTAAATGTTAACGGTGCCAGCGGAAAGGAATTTTGCCTTGTAGGTCACGTCGAACGGCTTGGTGTTGATAATTTCAATTTTTTCGTCGTTTTCCGCAATGGTCACGTCGTCGCTTTTCTTCACCCAACCAAAGCGGTTGCCCACCAAAACGTAGTAGAAGGGCAGTTCTTCGGCGCCGTCAAAGTTCAAAATAACAAACGTTTGGCTAAAATCCGTTTGAATTGTCTGTATGCTGTGTGTGTCGTCTTGCGTTTTGTAAACGATGTTTGTGGGATACCCCTTGGATTTTGCCAGCGTATAGCCGTTAAATTGGCCAACTTGTGGCAAAGTGGATAGCGTTATCGTATCCGTTCCAATAGTGGCTTCTTCGGCAACAAATTGATACGTGCCGTCTTCCGTTTGCTTTTGACCAAAAATTTCTACTTCGTTTTTGTCGTTCAAAACAAAAACTTTGCTGCCGTTGCTACAAGCGTCGGCAACGGTGCAATCGTTACTTTCCGAATAGTTGAACAACGCCGTTTCAAAAAAGTATTGCGAGTTGTCCGTTTTTTGCGTCAAGTAGAAAAAGTTGCGGTCGCTATATGCAACCAAACGTTTCTCGGTTCCCGTTCCCGTTTGCACTTCGCAAGCGAAAAGCCCTTTGGGTGTTAGGTTAAGAGTCAAATTTTTGTTAAAGTTGTCTTTGGTGGTATCAAGGGCAAGGCCACCGCCTTCGTTAAAGCGCTTGCATTGAACGCCCTTATCATCGGCATACATAAAGTAAACATAGCCTTCAAATTCCAAACAAGCAATGGGGCTGGGCGTTGCAATAAGTTCGGTAGTTTCGCCGCCCACAATGTCGTAGAAGAACTTGCTTTCTTCCCCGCCAAAGTAGAATTGAGCAGGATATTGATTGCCCATAAACGTCACGTTGCCGTATGTAACGTCGGCCACGCCAGACACAAGGTCCAAATTGCTTTCTTCCTTGGTCAGTTGCGTGGAAGAAACGGCATAAACGTTGGCACAATCGGCATGCATAATAACAAGTTTGCCGTTGCTTTCGGCAAGGTTTGTTATTGGTTTTTCCACCGAGGTGGAGAACAAATATTGCGGTGTGGACGAAACGTCGAAGCACAACACAACGCTGTTGTTTTCCGTTATGTTATCGGCAACAAAAAGTTGGTTGCCGATGGACGTTATTGCCTGCGGGTTGACAAGGCGCAAATTGGCAGTTGCCGAAGTGGTGGGTGCAGAGCTTTCGCTTGCAAACGCACTCACGGGGAAAATTGCCAAAATTGCCAACGTCAAAAATATTAAGATAGCAAAAACTTTTTTCATTTCTACCTCTGTTGGTCCTTTGCATAGTTGCACGTTGGCCGTTCCATGCGGCCACATTTCGCGCATAACATTCAGTATCAAACATTATACCAAATAAAACAACTTTTTTCAACAATTTGCGCCAATAAAATATATTTATATATAAACTGTCATTTTTTCCTTATTTTTAGATAATTTTTTCACAACTTCCCAATGCCTACGTTTGCTTTGTTTGTTTCAAAAGCAAAACTTGTTGCAAAAATATTTGCATTTTTCAAATTAAGTAAACATTATTCTTTTTTTCGGTTTGATTAGCCAACACTTGTGTGCTGAAATTGTCCACCGGTGTACCTAATTGCCGCCATTGAAACCGCTTGTTTGTCCGTGAAAAATGTGCGGCTTTTGCCGAATTTTTCGGTGCAAATTGGCATTTTTTCTGTGTTTATGAGCGCTCGCTTTTCAAGCGTGGAATCATTCAGGCATGTCTATTTTTCATCAGCCCGGCATGGTGTGTTTTTACAATTGCGTATTGTTTGTTGTCGGTTTGTTTGGCATGTCCCAAAGCGTGTCGGCATGCAAATAAGTTCTTCATTCTATTTTTTTTGTTTTTCGTTCTATTTTTTGTTGTATTTCTAATAAAATCAACCGCTCTCCTTCCGCATTCATTATTTTTCACCCAACCGCCTATTTTTTGCTAACATTTTCGTGCGGCAGCCTGTTTCAATTTGTTCTAATTTCTCTGCCGCAAAGTATCAATTTTTCTTTGTCAAAATTCAAAAATAGTCAAAAAACCATGCAAAAGAAACAAAACACTGCCAAACAGCTGGCAGTGTTACTGTGCTAACATATAGGCAAATAGAACAAAAGTTCGCAAGTCGAACGAGGAGGTGAAAAAAATGAATCACGCAGAAGTGATGTTGAAAAACGCAAAAATTTGCATAAGGTATTTAAAGGCTTTGGACGAGCAGAGCAAAGAGCTTGCAGTAAAATCGTACTGCACGGAAGGTGTTCGGGACGGAACAATGGGGCAGGTTGCCAAATTGGTGCAGTTTTCCGTCGCCAAGGAAAGTTGCGAAAGTTTTCTTCGGGTTATTCGGTCGGCGCTTAAAGATATGCCCAAGGGGTACCGTGCGCTGCTATACGCGGTGTACGTGAAGGGTGTAACAAAACGTTCCATTGCCGAAAAATTTGGCATTTCCATTGCAACTGTCTATCGCAAGGTGCGCGATGCCGTTGGTTGTTTCAGCGACAAGTTGGTGCGCAACGGCAAAAACGAAGCGTGGTTCGTCGAGAACTACGGCAATGCCGATTGGATAAGCGACCTGATAAGCCAAACAGGCATGTCGGCATTTGTGCAGCAATAGTTTTGCCAAGTTTTGTGGAAATGCCCATTGCCAAAAACCGTGCACCCGGTCAAACAATCTGCAAAACAGAACAAAGAGCGCAATAACAATCCATTGCGAAGCGCCATTGTTTATCATATTGCTTATCCCTGTGTGGGATTCGATAGCCACAGTGCGCCAGACTAGCAACGCTTTTTGCAAGGCGTTTGCCAGCTAAAATTGCTCTTATTGTGTTTGCAAAACGCCCTAAACGTCGTGGTCAAAAACGTCACGCTTTTTCACGTTGCCGGGCAAAAACAGCGCCAAACAAATTCCCGTGGCCAGCGCCACAACAAAAAGAATCAGCAAAATTTCCGTCAAACTGCCATTGTTTTGCGTGTTTGTGGAGGGCGTTTCCGTTTGGCTTGTGTCGGGTGGTGCAACAACAGGTTGTTGTTCAAGTGGCGTTGGGTGAAGTTGAACGTTTGGTTTGGTCACGGCATCAGCGGTGACGTAGCCAAATTTTCCGCCGTAATAAACGTAGTACCATTTTTGATTGTAGGAGGTGATTTGTCCGTAGAAACTAACTTTTTGTGTGTTGGTGACGGTTATCATTGTTTGCGCCGATGGCACTGGTGATAATTTTATCGGTGCAGAATCGGCATTGACGGTGATTTTTTCCGTCGGGTAGTAGGGCGGAATTGGCTCTTCATCGCATTTTTCCACTTCGGCTTTCCAAACGTAGCCGCTAATTTGTGGAAAATCGCTCTCGTTTTGCATAACGCAAACAAGGTACATTCCGTTTTCTTCCCCCAAAACTTGCAAATAGTAGCTTTTTTGCAATTCAAAAAGCGCCTTAGAGTTTTCGCAGTTGGCATAAAGACGCACTTCTCCGCTGGTTATGCGTACCCATTGTACGGACGACTGCTCGTAAGCAGCGGCAGGTTGCGGCACCATGCCCACAAAACACAACGCAAGGCAAAGTATTGCGCAAAACAATTTCATAGTTTATTTCTCCTTGTGGCCATTATAAACCGCCGTGCCAAAAATATTTTGTCGCAAATTTGGCTATCGTTGGCGGATGTGTCACAAAGAAAATCATCACAGGGGGGGGTGAAAACATGCAAGCAAGCGTTATAAGACGGTTGCAACAAATAGAAAACGAAGAAAAACAGCGCCGAAAAAGTGCGCTGGCTACCTATAACAAAAGCAAAGTGCATCAAAAGCAAATGGCCTTTCACAAATGCCCAAAGCGTAACCGCTGGGTGTTTGGCGGCAACCGAAGCGGCAAAACGGAATGTGGCGCAGTGGAAACGGTGTGGCTAGCAAGGGGAATCCATCCCTACCGCAAAAACAAACCAAACGTGTGCGGCTGGGTAGTTTCCCTTTCTCAACAGGTGCAGCGCGACGTTGCGCAACAAAAAATTTTGCGCTATTTGCAAAAAAATTGGATAGAAAAAATTGTGATGATAAGCGGTTCGCAACGCAGCCCGGCCTATGGCGTGATAGATAGCATTGTCGTGCGCAACGTGTTTGGCGGCACTTCCAAAATAACTTTCAAAAGTTGCGAAGCGGGCAGAGAAAAATTTCAAGGCACTTCGCTAGATTTTGTGTGGTTCGACGAAGAACCGCCGCAGGACGTCTACGAAGAATGTCGCATGCGAGTGCTGGATAGGTGCGGCGAAATTTTCGGCACCATGACGCCGCTAAAAGGTCTAACGTGGGTTTATGACGAAATTTTCTTGAATAGCAAAAACAACGCCGAAGTGTGGTGCGAATTTATGGAATGGGCAGATAATCCCTACCTTTCCCAAAGCGAAATAGAGCAATTTTCCCAAACGCTTTCCGCCGACGAGTTGGAATCGCGCCGCTACGGCCGTTTCAAGGCAATGGGCGGTTTGGTTTATCCGGAGTTTGGCGAAATAAACGTGGTGGAGCCCTTTCCTGTGCCGCCAGAGTGGCAAGACAAACTTTCCATCGACCCGGGGCTCAACAATCCGCTTTCCTGCCACTGGTACGCGCGAGATTTTGACGGCAACGTTTTTGTTGTTGCCGAGCACTACGCCGCCAAGCACGACGTGGTTTATCACGCCGAAAGAATAAAGGAAATAAGCCGCGCACTGGGGTGGCAGCAGGATAAGTTTGGCCGCCTGTGCGCCCTTATGGATAGCGCTGCCAACCAACGCACGTTAAACGGGCAACGCAGTGTTGCCGAACTTTTCGGCGATAACGGCATAACGGTGGATACCAACGTTAACAAGGATCTCTACACCGGCATCAACAAAGTTAAGGCCATGCTAAAACCGCTGGACGCGCCGCCAAAACTATATGTGTTTTCCTGTTGTGTAAACATGATAAGGGAGTTTCGCGGCTACTTTTGGGGCAAGGACGATTGTCCTGTGAAAAAGGACGACCACGCCATGGACGAATTGCGCTACTACGTGTGCAGTTTGTCGGCAAAACCGCACAAAGCAGAACAAAAAAGCGTTATCGCACGAGATAAAGAGCGGCTCTATAAAGGCATAAAAAGACATTTCGAAGGGGGTGAAAAATGAGCGTAGACTACAAAAAAGTGCTAACAAAGGTGCTGCTAAGGAAGGCCAAAGGCTACACCTACAAGGAAAAAACCGAAGAATTCAACGTTGTGGATGGCGATGCTGTGCTAAACAAGAAAAAGATTGTCACCAAGCACACTCATCCGGACGTTGCGGCGGTAAAAGCATTGTTACAAATTTCCGAAGATCAGTTGGACGTTTGCCAGCTAACCGACGAACAATTGCAAGTGGAAAAACTGCGGCTGTTGCAGTTGCTTCGTGCCTGCGAAGATGCCGAAGCAAGCCAGCAGCCCGTTGAAGAATAGATTGTGTAAAGGAGGAGATATGATAACAAAAATTAGCCAGCAAAAGGTGCGTTGCGACGTGAAAGATTGCAAATACGCGGCAGAATTTTGCCTGCCAAGCAAAGGAAAGGTGGGCAAATTCTTTTTGTGCCGCAACTGTCTGGATAAACTAGTTGGGCAAGCGATGGCGTTTCGAACGCCCAAAAGCCCCAAAAACACCATAAAAAAGATTATCGACGAAAAGGAGGTGGCAAACTGATTTAGCCGCACGGTTAAACTTATGCTATGAAAAAAGAAGTCAATTTTATTGAAGACGTCGTTGCGGAAATAAAAAAAGATTTTGCCGCACGCCAAAAGATGCGCCGGCCGTACGAACTGGCATGGCAGTTGAACATGAACTTTGTCATGGGCAACCAATATTGCCAAATTTCGCCGCGAGGAAGCATCGAACAGGAAGAAAAATACTATTTTTGGCAGGAAAAGCAGGTTTATAACCACATTGCACCCATTGTGGAAACACGCCTTTCCCGCCTTAACCGTGTGCGTCCGCGCCCAATAACAAGGCCTTTTTCCAACAGCGATGCCGACGTAAATTCCGCAAAACTATCCACCAAAATTTTGGATAGCGCACGCTACAAAACTCATTTGGACGAACTTGTTACACGCGCCACCGCTTGGAGCGAAGTGTGCGGCACTGTTTTTTACAAAATTTCGTGGAACAACCAAACGGACGATGTTTCCATAAGCGTTTGTTCGCCCTTCGAAATCTATCCCGATTCCAACGTTGCGCAAGGGCTGGAAGAGTGCCGATCGGTAATTCACGCCAAGGTTATGCCGCGCGTGGATGCCGAAAGCAAATGGGGCATTGCCTTGAAGGGCGAAACAATCAAAGTGTTTTCCCTTTCTTCAACAACGGGCGTTGGTGGCTTGGGCTACAATTCTTCGGTGCCATCCATCACGCAGGAGGCCAAAAACGACCAAGTTTTGGTGCTGGAAAGGTACGTTCGCCATTCCAAGGAACTGCCAAACGGCAAACTGGAAATTGTCGTTGGCGACACCCTTGTGTATAGCGGCGATTTGCCCTACAAACTGGGGGACGACGGCGAGCGAATTTTCCCATTTGTGCAACAAATTTCCGCCGAACAGGCCGGTTGCTTTTGGGGTGCCAGCATTGTGGAACGCATCATTCCCATTCAACGTGCCTACAACGCCGTCAAAAACCGCAAGCACGAGTTTCTAAACAGGCTTTCCATGGGCGTTTTGACGGTGGAAGACGGTTCGGTGGATACCGACAATCTAGAAGAAGAAGGGCTTTCGCCCGGCAAAATTTTGGTTTATCGCCAAGGCGCAGAAAAACCAAAACTTATGGATAGTGGCAACGTTCCCAACGATTTTTCCTACGAAGAGGACAGGCTCTTGCAGGAATTTGTCACCGTCTCTGGCGTTTCGGAATTTGCCCGCAACAGCACAACGCCAACAACGGTAACCAGCGGCGTGGCGTTGCAACTAATTGCCGAGCAGGACGACATTCGTTTGGCATCTTCCATCGATAGCGTCAAGAGCGCCATCAAAAAACTTTCCAAATACACCTTGCGCCTGTATAAGCAATTTGTTTCCAAGCACAAGCTTGCACGCTTTGCCGATGGCGAAAGTGGTGCGGAATTGTTCTATTTTTGCGGCAGCGACATTGGCTCGGACGACGTTGTTTTCGAAACGGAAAACGAGCTTTCCGATACCCCTGCCACAAGGCGTTCCATGCTTATGGATTTGCTTTCCGCCGGCATTTTGTCGGATGGCGAAGGCAAGCTTTCCCAAGCCACAAAAGCAAAAATACTTTCCCTAATGGGTTTTGGCAATTGGGAAAACGCCCAAGATGTTGTGCAGTTGCATTTGCGCCGCGCGCAGGAAGAAAATTTGGCCGTGGACAAGGCGGAAATTTTGGAAGTGGACGACCACAAAATTCACGTGGAAGAACACACCCGCTACGTTGTCTCTGGACAGGCGGATGCCGACAAAAAATATCGAGAAAAAATTCTGCAACACGTGCGCGAACACAAAAAGTATTTGCAGGGCGCGCGTGGCAGTGAAGGAGCAGTATGAACCAATTTGGAAAATTCAGTTCGGCCGAACAACTACTAAAAAGCTACGAAAATTTGGAAAAATCGTTCACACAAAAGTGCCAGCAACTGGCCGATTTGCAAAAGCAGGCAGTGGCTAGTGGTGCGCAAGAAGTGGTGAACCATTCAACGCCAAGCCAAGCCGCCGAACAAAACGAGCATAACAACTTTGAACAAAACACAAACAGCACGTGTGATACTTGCGGTACAAACGCGGAAGCGTCACCGCATGCGGAAGAACAGTCGACGACGGTCGGCAGTGCCACTACAGTCCCAGAAGTTTTGCCCGACGCTAGCGAAACTTCCGGTGGCCAAAGTTCTTCTGCCAAAATTTCCAACGAGCAGTTGCAACAATTTGTGGAAGATAACCCCGACGTTGTTTTTCGCATCCTGCAAAAGCGCAGCATGGAATTTGCCCCCGACGTTATGAACGGAGGAGGCAGCGTTTCGTTGGCGTTGCCAAGCCGCCCAAAGACGATACGCGAAGCGTCTATCATGGCAAAGGAATTGCTCAAGCAGTAACAAAAACTTCAATACGTATAGCAGTTTTTGCTACATTCTTCGGCAATTTTCTTGCCGTTTGGCAAACAAAAAATACATTTTTGGAGGTAAAAATTAGTGACTGTTACGTTATCTAGCGCCGAAAACGCGCTAAAAACTTTGTATTTGGGTGTTGTTGCCGATCAACTCAACACGGCAGTTAACCCTCTTCTTGCAAAAATATCTCAAACCACAAGCGACGTTTGGGGCAAGGAAATTCGCAAACTTGCGCCCTTTGGAATTAACGGCGGCATTGGCGCCGGCACCGAAGACGGCGAACTTCCCGATGCGGCCGCAAACAACTACGCGCAATTTGTGCTAACTCTAAAAAACCTTTACGGCACAATTGAAATCAGCGACAAGGCCATTCGTGCAAGCGAAAACAACAGCGGCGCTTTCGTTAACCTTTTGGAAGCGGAAATGGAAGGCCTTGTCAAGGCTTCCAAGTTCAACTTTGGCCGCATGCTGTTTGGCGACGGTTCCGGCGTTATTGCCAAAGTCAGTGCGCAAAGCGGCAACGTCATAACCGTAGATACGGTCAAAAACGTTATGGAAGGCATGGTAGTTGACGTGGTTAGCGCAAGCACCAAGGGCGTTACCGTTCACGCACGCCGCATTGTGGACGTGGATAGAACTAACAAAAAAATCACCCTGGGCGGCGCAAGCCTTTCCGCAGTGGTAACTGCCGGCGACTTTATCACCGTTCAAGGCAGCTACGGCAACGAACTTACCGGTCTTGGTGCCATTTTTGGGGAAACGCCAACACTCTATGGGTTGACAAGGTCTTCCAACAAGTGGCTTACGCCCTACAAGGCAACGTCCGCAACACTCAGCGACGTTGTCATTCAAAAGGCCATCGACACTCTGGACGAGGTTGCCGGTTCCACGGCCGATTTCATCGTTTGTTCCGGCGGCGTAAAGCGTGCCTATCAGGACTACCTTATCACCAACCGTTCCAACGTGGACGTGATGAATTTGCAAGGTGGCTACAAGGCCATTTCCTACAACGGAATTCCCATTGTTTCCGATAGGTTTGCGCCCACCGGCACCATGTATATTCTAAACACTGCCGATTTCCACTTGCATCAACTTTGCGATTGGCGTTGGCTGGAAGGTGATGATGGCCGCGTTATCAAACAAGTGGCCAACAAGCCGGTTTATACGGCAACGCTTGTTAAGTATGCCGATCTAATTTGCGATCGCCCCATCGGGCAAGCAATGATCAGCGGCATAACCGAAGCGTAAAATATTTTTTTTCTTGGGCAAAACGGCAATCGTTTTGCCCTTTGAAAAGGAGGCTTTGGTGAATTTGATTGAAATAAAAAACGACCTGTTCGACGTCGCCGCCCGATTGAAAAGCGTTGACCCCACCTACGAATTGTATTTCAACGTGGAAAAGCAGCGCTACGAAGTTTACGAGCGTAACCACGGTTTTGCGTTGGCGTTCGTCGTTCCCTATCAGGAACTGGATGCTCGCACCGTGAAGTTCGCACGCTTCACCAGGGTGGAAAACAGCAAGCATCTTTTTGAGGAAATAGAAAAGAACAACCAAAAAATAGAAAGCGACTTGCAAAAGCAGGCGTTGAACGGTTTGTACGGGGAGGAAAAATGAAAGTTAGTGAATTTATTTGTCTGTGCGGCGAAATGGGCAACTTGGAATTGCCCTCTCGCTATGCCACAGACGACGGCCGAGATGCAACGCAAGATAGCCGTGTGAAGCGCCTTTTGCTGTGCGCCGACGGCGTTTTGCAAGCGCTGTGTTGCCTTTGCGGATCGGCCCAAAAAATGGAAGTTATGCCCCAAAATGGCGTAATCGACCTTTCTGAAATGCCCCTTTGCCGAGTGCTTTCGCTAAAAAATGCGCAGGGCGAAGTGCCGTACAGGTTTTCCAAAAACGCATTGCTGGTGGATTTAGATCAAAAACTTTTTTTAACCTATGTTCAGCTGCCGCAAAAACTATCGTGGAACGACCTTTTGCAACTGCCTTCGCCACAAATTGGCGAACGCACTCTTGCCTGCGGCACCCTTGCCGAATACTTTTTGGCCACGGGCGATTTGTCTCAAAGCTACGCCTGGCGCGAAAAGTTCGAAACACTTGCGCATGCCGACACAAAAAAGCGCAGTTCAATGCACCTACCTGTTGGGAGGTGGTTATAGTGTTCAAAATTCCTCGCAGATTTGTTGCGGGCAAAACGCTAACGGCCAAAATTGATTTTCAAAACGGCGGCAATTTGCCAGCACAAACGCTTCGCAACGGAAAAATTGTTGACGGCCGTTTGGTGGATTGTTGCGACTTCGAATTTGTGCAAAACGCCCATTCTCAGTGCAATTTTGGGGATTTTTGCCTTGTTTTTGCCGCAGACGGCGTGTATTTGGATGGCACCGAGCGCAAAAAAGTTGCCGATGAAGTGTTGCAAAACCCATGTTTTTGCTACCTAGCCAAGCAAAAAACGGTGGCAATTTCCCAAAAAGGCAAGGGCACTTTCACCTTTGACGGACAGTGGAAAAAGGTTTTCGACGTCGGTTTTGATGCTCTTGTTGCCCACGCCGAACGCTTGTTTGCGGCATGCGGCACAACCCTATATTTTTCCGATCGAGCCAATTTCGAAACTTGGCAAAACGTTCAGTTGCCGCAGAATGCGTTGTGCGTTGCAAGTTGCGATAAGCTTTTTGTTGTCGGCGACGACCTATTCCAGGTGGATTTTTGCGATGACGAAAAGGATACTAAAATTTTTGTCGCACATAAAAACCTTGGCAAGGTTCACCCCGGCACCGTTGCGGCGCATGGCAAAAGTTTGTTTTTTTGCTCGGACGAAAGCATTTTCTGCTATAACAGTGGCAAGTGCGCCAAAATTTGTTGTGATGCCCGCTTTTCGAATGGGCTTTCGGCGGCGGTGTTTGACGGAAAATATTTTTTAGCTGCAAAGGACGGCGAACAAAACGTGCTTGTTTGCATCGACTGCAAAACCAACGTGCCCGTTTGCATTTGGAATGCCGATTTTTCCAATGTTTTCGCAAGCGAAAGTTTGTTTTTTGCCTGCCGCCAAGGGCTTTTTCGTTTGGGAAGCGGCAGTGCGGACGTGCAGTGGATAAGCATGCCGCACACTTTTGGCACTTATGGCAAAAAGTTTTTGCGCAGCCTTTCGGTGGATACAAAATATCCCCTGTGCATACGCCTTGCCACCGACGTCGAAACAAAAATCTATCGCTTCGACGGTGCCGATTATCCGCAAAAAATAGCAATTGGCGGCTATTTTCGTAAGCTAAGCGTTGCAATTTGCGGCGTTGGAAAAACCTGCGTTTCTGGCGTAGAAATTTGTGCAAAATCTTTCGAAAAGGAGGTTGCATAACATGGCACTTACCGATCAACGAAAAACCGAACTTGTTGCCCTCTATGATGAGTTGAAGCAAGACGTGTTGGATATCGAGCAAAAATATAGCCTTTCTTTCCACAAAATCGATATGAAATTTCCGGAAAGTTTGGGGCTGCCCAAAATGCAATACGTTGCGCCAACTGCCGAAACAATTGCCGCCTTGGCACAGCAGGAAGTTGCGCCCAAATTTTTGGAAAAACAGCGCAATGCGCAAAAATCTTTCGAAGGCCAATCGGCAACGTTGGAGAAACAGGCGGCGCAGCTTGCGGAAAACAATCGACAAAAGTTGGCCACCCTTGCCAAGCAATATGCGCAAACGCTAAACGGATTGTTGCACAAACTTGCCGATAACGGCTTGTTTGTTTCGTCCGTGAGCACAAATGCCCAGCAGGATGCCGAATTGGATTATCAGCGCGAAGTGGAAGAACAAACATCGCGTTTCGATGCGGAAAAATCGGCACTGGATGCGCAAAAAGCCGCCATTGCCGAGGCGCACGAAAGCAATTTGGCAGCGCTAGAAAACCAGCGTTTGGCAGAAATTGCCACCGTGGTGCAAGAACTCAACCAAAAGGAGGCAAACAAAAAGAAGGAAGTGGAAAAATATAACGCTTCCGTGGACGAAAAGGAAACCAAGTACGTTGCCAGTTGCAAACGCTACGCCCAATATGCCCAGCAGGCGGAAAACGAGCGTGCGCTGGCGGCGGCACGGCTATATGCCGAACTGGGCGAAAGCGGTGTGGAACTGCAAAAGAAAAGCGAAATGCTAAATCATTGCAAAACCGCCATGTGGAGTTTGACCAAAGAAGAAGGGCAATTTGTGCTTTCGCTAGATTCCTTTTTGATGTCTCATTTGGGCGACTACTATTCGTCCTTGCAAGATTGGGTAAACACCCAGTTGCCAAGCTAGTTTGCTGTCGCTAAACAAAAAACAAAAGTATCGTATCGCAAAACACAATCAGCGCCAGCAAACAGTGTTTGACAAGGTTGCCCGCCTATTTGGTTGGCAACCTTTTTGCTTTTCTGTGCAAAGATAGTGGCAATTTTTGCTGCAAAAAAGTCAATTTTCTCAAAAATTTGCAAAGCCGATTTTGACGTGGCATTTTGTGGCAAATTTGGATTTATGCCCATTCAGCCGGCATCGAAAAAAATGCCATTTGCGGTTGTTTTTGCTTTATTTGTGAAAAAATCCTCTTTTCCACGTGAAAAAATGCGTCTGTTTTGTGTAAAAAACGGCGAAATTTTGGGCCTTCAAAACAGCACAAAAGGGTGCCAAGTTCGCCTCAAATGCGCTGCGTTTAACCTGTTTCGTGTTTTTGAAAAATAGTTGCCTATTTAATAGTTATGTTGTATAATAATTTTGATTGAATATCCGCGTAGGCAAACTTTGTCTTTCGCATTTCAAATGTTTGCCCTGTTTTTTGCTCTTTGGGCTTGTCCCCTTGCTAAGCGATGCGTGCACAAAATTTTGGCGTTGCGGCGCCAAAAGCCACTTCGGATGTTCAACAAAAACCACACCCAACGTGAAAACGTTTTTGCTAAACGGAGATGTATTGTGAGATATCAACGTAAATCTGCAACAGCATATATTTTCAGAAACTTTTGGCAATTGGCGCCTTTTGCAGTTATTGCCGCTGTTTTGCTTGGCTTTTTTTGCAACACCAATGCGGAAGTCATCCTAATTGAAGGTTGCATTAGCGGCACCGTAACGGACGAAAACGTGCTTTCATCGGTGCTGCGTTCGGTAAGCATTATGCGTTTTGGTACCTATTGGTGGGGCACGTTGCTTGCGCTTGTTGCCTTCGCCTTCACCGAAAGTTTGCTAACGGCAAAAGTCTATAACCACATGCGCACCGGCGAAATGCTAACCTTCCCCATGCGCAAAACAGTTGGCGTTGCGCCCACAATGTTTTTGTTTGTGTTTGCAATGGCGCTAATCAACGAAATTTTCAAACTTATCGTTTGCGGAATTGTTGCGTTGCTTCGCCCCGTTGGCGTTACTGCAATTGTGGTTGTTTCATTGTGCCTTGTGTTCATCATAAAAACGGCCATGCTTTCGATAATTGCCACCTTGCTCTATGCTTTCCCCATCATGTTTTTGGAAAACTACAAGTTCAACCAAGCGTTGTCCTATTCTGTGCGTATTGCAGGCGAACAACGTCGCATCATTTGGTTGGTTTCGGTGGGCTATCCGGTGGTGCAAGTGCTAATAACCGTTGCTTGTTTCTTTGTCAAGAGCCAAGCGTTCACAATTGCGATGTTTTCGCTGTTCTATTTGGCGTGCATTTTGCTTGTTCCGTGCATTGCATTCACGCTGTACTACGATAGTGTTGGTGGCGAACGTCACGACGTCGGCAAAAAGATTTTCTAGGCAAAGGGTTTGCAAGATTGGCTGCAAATTTGCGGTAGCGCCTGTGGCGCATGGTTTTTGTTGCGGCCAAACGCAAACAGCAATGACGATCGCACTTTGGCAAAGTAATGGCCACGCAATGCCTAGTGCCGTTTGCAAAATGCCTTTTCGCAGGCAAAAAGTTAATTGAGGGCAAGGCAAAACCTTGCTTGCTACAAAATTTGGTAGGGCTAACTATGTTAAAAAAAGCGTTTATATTGGCTGGATACAATTGGAAAGTGATGCTAAAAGCACTTATTTGTCAGGTGCTTATTTTGGCATTGGTTGCTGCGCTTTGCTTTTTGATTTTTGGCGGACTTGTTGAAGATTTCTTGCAAATTTTCGAAATGGTGGATTGGAGCGATTTTCTTGCCGAAAGCATCAAAAACATTGTAAACGGCGAATTTAATATTCGTGCATTTTTGGATACGCTAGCTCAACTAATTGAAGAAACGGGCGATGCAATCGAATCCATCCCCAACATTTGGAACAGGGTGGAAGTTTCCTACGTGGCATTTGTTTGCATTTTCTTGGTGTACCGCATGTTGGTTTCCATTTCCGACCTTTCCGCCGGCTACCAACTGCAAGAATTCATGACTTCCAATGCCACACGCCCATTTTCGTGGTATTTTGTCAAGAAATTTGCATCTAGTTTAAAATTTGTGTTTTTGCAAACGTTGCTGGCCTTGCCGCTAGATTTGTTCGTCATTCTTTCTTCCGTTGGCATTTGTTTGGCCCTTTCGGTGTTCATGGGGTGGTGGGCAATTGTTCCGGCAATGGTGGTACTGCTATTGGCCTATTCCGCACGCCTAACCTATTTTTCCTTTTGGCTTCCCGTTGCCGTAACGGAAGAAATTGGCATTGGCAAAAGCCTAATACGGTCGGCATCGCTAATTCCCTATCGTTTTTGGGGCGTGTTTTGGAAAACCCTTGTCATTGTGTGCACAATGGCTGCTTGCTTTTCTTTGTCCATAGTGTTTGGCGAAAGCAACGTTGTCACGATTGCAACAAGCACAATCCCCAGTTTGCTGCTGTTCTTCCTGCTTAAATGCGTAAACTTTGTGGAATATTTCACGGCAACCAATCGTCCGTTTTTCTGCAAAAAGGTGGATGTGGAAGGCACCGAACGTTTCAACAAAAAAATGAAGGCAAAAGCAAAGGCTGCGACAAAACAAAAATAGCGTTTTGCTCTTGCTCAATTTTGGCAACACTTTTTGTGGCCCTGGGGCCAACTTTGCGTTGCACGGTTGCCAAAACAAACGGGCAAAATTTTTGCGAGTAGATTTGTCGAAGTGCGCTGCGCATTTCGTTTGGCGATGTTGTGCAAGTTTTTGGGACACTAATTGCCTTACCCAAATCAAATTTTGTCGTGTTTATGTGCGGCGCAATTTGTTTTGCTATAAAAGTTTCAATTTGCAGTTTTTCGCAAATTAAAAAGGCTTTTGCAACTAACTAACTAAGAAATTTCGTTTGCAAGTGAGTGCAAACTTTGCAAGAACCGTTCTTGCGTTTGGTGGCAATGCCACCCGTCTGGCGCGCGTTGCGCCGTTTGGCAAAAGGTTTCTTTTGCAGTTAACAGAGGTATGTATGAAAAATAAAAAGAATAATCGCGCATCGGACGTGTTGAACACGGCCGCGCCCACAAATTTGTCGCTAAGCGGCAACAAGAGCGGTGCGCAAAAGGGAGCAAAGGCGCAAAGCAAGGCTTCAAAGACCAAGCAAAAGGCTTCGTCCAAGAAGCAGCCGGCCAATAAGGCGGCAAACACTGCGCAAACGCCCGAAGCTCAAAACAAAAATAATTTGGCCAACCCCTTGAAATACGTTCCGCTAAAAGGCAAACTGAAAGTTATGTTTTTGGGCGGCGTTGGGGAAATTGGCAAAAACATGACGGTTTTCGAATATGGCGATAGCATCGTCGTTATCGATGCTGGAATGTCCTTCCCCGGGTCGGATATGCCCGGCGTGGACGTGGTTATTCCCGATTTCACCTATTTGGTGGAAAATCGCGAAAAGATCAAGGGAATTTTGCTAACGCACGGCCACGAAGACCACATTGGCGCCATCCCCTATTTGGTGGGAAAACTTGGCGGCAAGGTGGAAATTTACGGCACCAAACTAACTTTGGCGCTGGTAGAAAACAAACTTTTGGAACACAATTTGCTTGGAAAAGTAAATTTTGTGCCCGTTTCGGATAAAAGCGTGGTTTCTCTTGCCGATTTCACGGCGGAATTTATTCACGTTTCCCACTCGGTGGCAGGCAGCATGGCAATTTGTTTGCGCACACCGGTTGGCGTGGTGTTGCACACAGGCGACTTCAAAATAGACTACACGCCGCTTGGCAACGAAATTATGAACCTAAACCGCATTGCGGAAGTGGGCAAACAGGGCGTTTTGCTGCTGATGAGCGAATCCACCAACGTGGAAAAGCCCGGCTACACAATGAGCGAATCGGTGGTGGAAGACACGATGAACAAAGTCTTTCACGATGCCAAAGGCCGCAGAATAATTGTGGCAACCTTTGCTTCCAACGTGGATAGGTTGGGCATGATAATTCAACTTGCCAAACTCTACAAGCGCAAAATTGCCGTTTCCGGCCGCAGCATGGTTAAGTATATCGAAACGGCTTGCCGTGTTGGTCAAATGTCGGTGGAAAACGATATGTTTGTTGATATCGACAAAATTGGCAACATCGACGACGGCAAATTGGTGGTGCTTTCCACCGGAAGCCAAGGCGAACCCATGTCGGCGTTAACCCGCATGGCTAGTGGCGAATTCAACAAGGTGCAAATTGGCCCTAACGATACAATCGTAATTTCCGCAACGCCTATTCCAGGCAACGAAAGGGATATCTACAACGTAATTAACAAACTCTATCGTTTAGGCGCAGTGGTGGTATATTCCGCGCTGTCGGCTGTGCACGTTTCCGGGCACGCCTGCCAAGAAGAATTGAAGCTTGTCTACACTTTGGTTAAGCCCAAATATTTCATCCCCATTCACGGCGAATATCGCCACCTGAAGCAACACGCAATGTTGGTGGAAAAACTTGGCCACAAGGCATCCAACGTTATCATTCCCGATATCGGCGACTGTGTGGAAGTGGATAAGAGCACTTTCAAAGTGGCTGGCACCGTTGTCAGCGGCAACGTTATGGTGGATGGTCTTGGCGTTGGCGACGTGGGCAACATTGTTTTGAAGGATAGGCTTTCCCTTGCCGAAGAAGGAATTTTGGTGTGCGCCGTTGGCATCAACGCCAAATCCAACAAAATTGTTTCGCAAGTGGAAGTGGCCAGCCGCGGTTGTTTCTTTGCCGGAGACGATGCGGTGGAAAATCCCCTAGATCAACTAAAAGTTTTGCTCACGCAGGAAATAAACGCTACACTCAAAAGCGGCTACAATCTTGCGGCGGTAAAATCGGCAGTGCAACGCACGGCAAAACACTTTTTCCGTGTTAAGCTTAAGCGCAACCCTGTTGTGTTGCCGTTGGTTTTAGAATTGTAGTTTGCAATTGTTTTTATGCTTTGCGGCGGCAACTTTGCTTGTTGTTGCCGCAATTTGTTTGCAAACGTGCAGTCTGGCGGCATTGTTTGCCTTTTGGCGGCTTTTGTGCAAAGTTGTGTGTTCGCGTGCAAGCTACCTAAACCCCGCTGCTGCGGCAAGTTACTTAACGAAAATTAACGCAAAATTTGCAAATACAAAATTCGCAAAACAAAAAACTTGTTAGGATAAATATTTGGAAAAACCAAGGCTTGCAAGGAAATAAAAAGTTTGCAACCACAAACAAAACCAGCAATAGAAAAAAATATACAAAGCAAAAAACTCAAGAATAAAAATAAAGAACGAAAAACTTGCAACGCTAAAATAAAACCTGAAATAGAAAAACGCAAAAAAAGCATCGAAAAAAACAGGTAAAGACGGAATCGATTTGGCCGCCACCAAACCAAAATTTTCGCAAAACCACAATGCCAAACGAATTTGCCAAAACACGCTAAAAGTGGCGGGATGCGAAATCTGACGGCCCAAATCATTGGCTTTTGTATCCCTTCAACATTTCCCATCGGTGGTGCAGGGTTTTAAACCTATCGCTTATTGTTGAGTTTTGACGGGCACATTGCTACACAAAATTTCAATGGGCTGTAACGGCTTAAATTCAACATAGCGAGCAATAACAGAAACCTCAACAGAAAATAACTCTCTAAACAAAAACAGATAGCCCTCAACAATGCGAGTAGCCATGCGGTCGATCGTATTCTAAGAAGACGCAAAAAGCAGGCGGGATGCGAAAACGGATGGCCAAAATTATTGTCTTTTGTATCAATTCAATTTTTCTGTTTGCAGTGCAATAGAAAGCCAAAGTAGTCAAAAAAATATCTTGATTGAAAAACTTTCTAAAAGTCTTATCAGATAATTGAAATTAAGCAACAATCATCTCGTTGTGGCTTGTGTTCAAAAAAACGCCTTGATGCTGTTGTGGCTTTGGATGTCAAAAAACATGGCGGCACAATTGCAAAATATATCTCTCAATTTTTCTCATCGGTGGTGCAAGGGGGTCGGGGAGTTAACACACAAAACACGGCATTGTCGTGTGCAAAAAATTGGAACAAGAAAAATGTTAAACGTCGACTTGGAGCAACTGCAAAAGTTTGCTCGCGAAAACTACATACCCGTCATGTTGGACGACACAAAAAAGTTGTTGTTCCAAACGGTTAAGCAGTGCAACCCAAAACGCATTTTGGAAATTGGCACTGCCATTGGCTACAGCGGAATCGTCATGCTTTCCGCCGCTCCTTTTGCCACCTTGAACACGATGGAAATGGACGAAAACAGCGCGCAGATGGCCAAGGAAAATTTTGCAAAAGCCGGTTATAGCGACAGGGTAAATTTGTTTTTGGGGGACGCTAGGGAAATTGTTCCGCTGCTAAACGGCACCTACGATTTTATTTTTATGGATGGCCCCAAGGGACAGTACGAAAAGTTTTTCCCGTTTCTAACCGACCTATTGGAAGTTGGCGGAACACTTGTTTGCGACAACGTTCTCTACAAAGGTTTGGTGGAACACGTGCCAGAAAACAAGCGCCACAAACACATAACTGTGGCTCGAAATATGAATGCTTTTTTGCACGATATTCTTTGCGACAGCAGGTACCAAACAACTTTGCACAGAATTGGCGATGGCGTGACTGTTTCCCAAAAACTGCGCTAAAAAATGCCTTGAATGGCAAAATTTTGCAAAATATATACTACTACGACAGACATAACATATCAAAAATGGTGTAAAATGGATAAAATAATAAAGAATTTGGCCCAAAAAGTAGAATTGCTTGCGCCGGCAGGCAATATGGAAAAACTAAAAACTGCATTCCATTTTGGTGCAGATGCCGTCTATCTTGCAGGCAAAAAGTTTGGGCTTCGCGCCTATGCCGACAACTTCGATGATCAGCAAATTGCCGAAGCGGTGCAGTATGCCCACAGTTTGGGAAAGAAAGTGTACATCACGCTTAACGTGTTCCCCAAGGATAGCGACTTTGACCAGTTGCCCGCCTACCTTGCCGTGCTGGAACAAGCGCAGGTAGATGCTGTTTTGGTCAGCGACCTTGGTGCGTTCGATTTTGTTCGCACAAACAGCCACTTGCCCATTCACGTTTCCACTCAGGCCAACACCTTGAACAGTCACGCTGTGAGCGTATGGCACAAATTGGGTGCCGAAAGGGTAGTGCTTGCACGTGAACTTTCCCTAAAAGAAATTGCCCAAATTCATAAGTCTTGCCCCGACGTGCAGCTAGAAGCGTTTGTTCACGGCGCAATGTGCATAAGCTATTCCGGCAGATGCCTAATGTCGAACTACCTTGTCAACCGCGATAGCAACCGTGGCGAATGTGTGCAAGCTTGCCGCTGGAAGTGGGAAGTTCGCGAAGTTTCCAGGCAAGATGCGTTGCCTGTTGAAGAGGACGATCGAGGCACCTACGTGTTCAATTCCAAGGATATGAATGTGCTTGCATATTTGCCTCAAATTTTGCCTTCTGGCGTGTGCAGTTTGAAAATTGAAGGCCGCATGAAATCGGCATTCTACGTTGGTACCGTTGTCAACGCCTATCGCAGGGCACTGGATGCCATTGCTGATGGCACTTTCGATAGTCAACTTGTCGACACTCTCAACGCCGAACTTAACAAGGCTTCCCACCGCGAATACACAACCGGTTTCTATTTTGACGAAAACGAAACCCGCCAATACTACGCCGATAGCCGCGCCGTGGAAGAATATAAGTTCATTGCCGTGGTTAAGCAAGTTTTGGACGGCCAAATTGTTGTGGAACAGCGCAACAAATTTTCCGTTGGCGACACGTTGGAAACGCTTTCTGCCGGCGCCGATTGCAGCAAAACTTTTGTTGTGGAAGGCATTTGCGATACCGACGGAAACGCCGTGGAAGTTGCCAACCGAGTACAGCAAATTTTAACAATAAATTGCCCCTACAACCTTTCTGTTGGCGATGTTTTGCGCCGCAAAAACTAAACAAAAAATTGTGCCGCCCTGTTTTTAGGGCGGCTTTTTTCTATCTTTTTTGTCGCATGCAAAAAGTGCAGTAATGCACAATTCCAGGCTTTTTTTCAAAATTACTTGTGTTTTTCACTCTGTATCAATTTCGTGAAAACCCAAATCTTTCATCTTTCATTTTTTCAAAACAAACACATAAATTCATTTTTTCAAAAAAATATTTTTTCACTCTTTTTCATTTGTGCACTTTGCTTTTTTGTTAAGTTTGCTTTTTTATAACTTCACTTGTCGCAAATTTTCAATTTCACTTTTAAAACGCCTTTTTCTCAACAACTTTCCAAAGTTGCAAATTCCACGCTGGTGGTCAGCATTTTTCCGCCAACTTTTCTGCTGTTTTCACTGCACCCAGCGCAAAGCAAGTTGCATTTTGCACGTTATGAGTAATGCAAATACTTTCGCCGGTGCCAGAAAAAATTATTTGATGCGTGCCCACTGTGTCGCCCAGTCGCAAACTGTGTGTTTCCACAATGGGAGTGCCGTTTTGGGCAATTATTGCCGCAAGTTTTTTCGCCGTGCCAGATGGCGCATCAAGTTTGCCTTTACGGTGCGTTTCCGTTATGGCGCAATCCCAACCAAGCGCTGCGCACGCCTTGCAAAGTTGTTCCACTGTTGGCATGCCTTGGCTAAAATTGGAACTAGTGCAAACGGCGTTTGTTTTTTGCAACTCGCAAAGCAAACGTTGCTGCTCTTCCGAGCGACCGGTAACGCCGCTAATAAGTGCGCAGTGGTGCGTTTTGCAAAAGTCGCAAACCTGCTGTGTGGCCGTAGGAATGGAAAAATCTATCACAGCATCAACGTTTACGTTGGGCAAGGGCGTGCTTTTTTCTATGGCGAAAACTGTGTGTCCACGCTGTTTGGCCACTTGGCAAACCTTGCGCCCAACCTTGCCGCAAGCCCCAAAAACCGCTATGTTCATTGTATTCTCCTTGTTGATTTTTGCACCTTGTTTAGCATCAGCACAATTCGACATGGCGACTGCAAAACTCATCAATTGCCATTTGCGTTTGCCTCTCCGCAGGTGTCAGAGGAAGCCTCACTTCAAAAGTATCAAAAACGCCCAACCTGAATAGTGCGTATTTTATTGGAATCGGGTTTATTTCCGCAAAGGCAATGCGGCTAAACTCCTCAAAAAGTTGCAACTGTTCCGCCGTTGCTTGGCCACGCAAAACTTGCCCTACAAGGCTCGGAAAAGCGTTTGAAACCACCGAAACAACGCCGCAAGCAAGGCGTTTTTGCAGGTATTCGGGCAAATTTTCGTCATTTCCGCAAAAAATTGGCAGGTGTCCGCAAACTTTTTGCGCATATTGGCAGTCGCCGCCGGCATCTTTCAAACTTACGTCAAACTCGGCAAGTTGCAGAACCGCCTCCGGCCAAATGGTGTAGCCGCACCGTGACGGTGCGTTGTATAGTATCACAGGCAATCCCACTTGCAAAACTTCTTGCACGTGCAAAACGTAGCCCTTTTGCGTGCACTTAAAAAACGATGGCGGTGAAATAAGCACGCCGTCAGCGCCGCATTGCTTGGCAAATTTTGCTTGCCGTGTGGCGATTTTTGTCGGTCCGCTTATGCCCACCCAAACAGGCAAGCCGGTGCTTTTTGCCGTTTCCACAAGTTGCCGCTTTTCGCGAGGGCAAAGCATTGCCTCTTCGCCGGTTGTTCCTGCGCACAGCAGTTGCGTGGCGTGGCCGGTTTGCCGCCGCAGCAGTCTTTCGAAGCTATCAAGGCAAAGTTTGCCGTTTTTGAAGGGCGTTGCAAGCGCCGTCATGAGTTGCATTTTGTTTGATTGTTGCACGTTGCTAGCCATTGTTTTTAAGCGCAATTTTCAAAATTTGGTAGGCGTTGTATGCTGCGCCTACAAGCAAATTGTCGGCCACAACAAAGGCGTTCAAACTGCCGTCAGGGCACTTCCTCAGCCGCCCAACACCCACAAAACATGTGTGCCTAAGCGTTTGCGGCATGGGGTAAACTTCCGCTTCGGCATCGTCCATAACCAACACGTTTGGCGTGTCTTTAAGCAATTTTTGCACCTGTTGAATGGTGAAATCCTGCCCGAATTTCACGTTAAGTGCTGCGCAGTGTGCAACCGACACGGGAATTCGCGTGCAAAGTGCGTTCACTTGCAGTTTTGTCGACAAAATTTTTGGCAGTTCTTGCGCAATTTTTTGTTCTTCGGTGGTTTGACCATCCTGCAACGCGCCGCCAATTTTGGGAATAACGTTGTCGCAAAGCGGATGCGGCATACATCTAAGTTTGCCGTAGGTGCGATTTTCCGCAAGGTCGCCAAGCCCCTCCCGCCCTGCGCCGCTTGCAGATTGCATGGTTACAACGTTCAATGACGTCGGCTGCAAACTCCTCAGTGCATCCAGCACAATGGCAATTTGAATTGTGGTGCAGTTTGGGTTGGAAATAATCTTGCAACACCCAACCGTGCCGCCGTTTATTTGAGGAACAACCAGCGGAACGCCACTTTTTTGACGAAAAGCCGCGCTGTTATCTATGCAAATTGTACCTTGCCGTGCTAGTTCCGGCACAAGCCGTGCGGAAACCTCGTCGGAAGTTAATAGCATTGCATACTTGCAGGGCAAAATTTTTTGCGCACTTTGCACCGTCAGCGTTTTGCCAAACACGTCAATTTTTTGTCCGACGGAATTGTTTGCGTATGCCACCAACTTGTGATCCGGCAGTTTTAGCGAAAGCATTTCCAAAAGTTTGCGCCCCACAAGCCCCGTCGCGCCAATCACGGCAATAGTTGCCATTTTGTTCTCCGTTTTCTAGGTTATGGCAAAATGAGTGCAAAAATAACAAAATTGCTACTTGCGGCTAGTACCAATTACGCAGCAAAAATCTCTTTGCAAAGTGGTGCGGTTTGCACTGTCGCAGCAAATTTCCACATTTGTGGCCGAGTACTGCAATTTTTTGCCAACTCTCGGGTTAGTTGTTGCATTGCGAACAAAAACCACGTTGCATTTTTCTGGAAGCATTTCGCCACGTTGCCACTTTTTCAGTCTAATTCATTCGTTTTATTCATTTTCACTTTTGGCAAGTTTGTTGTCCGTCATGTTGTTTTTTTGCTTGCAAAGTTGTTGCTCATAACAAAATAGAATACCGCAGCTAAAATGCAATCGTAGCTTTCGTCCTTGCAATAAGCGTTGCTTTTATCACCTGTCAGGTGCGCTCGCTTACTCAGCGTTTTCACGTGCTTTTGCCTGTGTCCTTTCAAAAACCGTCGCACGGCGCAAACTTCCTAGCATACATATAGCATTTGTGTTGCTTTTGCTTTTTTTGACGTGCGCATCCGCCAAATCTTCGCAAAAATGACGCTTAATATAATTGAAATATTTGCAAAAGTTTGATATAATACTTTGTGATATAATAATTAGAGGTATGCGCCTCGAAGGATGTAACAATGGATTTCAGCAAAATTAGGCTCAACAACGAACGTAATGCGCACGTTATCAAACGCCGCAATCGTTTGGGAGCTTGGGGATTTTTCAAGGTTTTGTATCGTGATAACCTTTGGCGTTTGTTTGGTTTCAGCATTCTTATGCTAATTATGATTGCGCCCATTTTTCTTGTTGGAACTTTGGGACAAACTGCACTGAGCGAAGTTTACCAAAAGTTGCCCACCCAAAACATTTTCGGTTTTTCCACCGGTGCATGGTGGGATGTTGAAGAATACTACCAGCAACAAGTTTTCAATTCCAACGTCACCTACGGCCTTATGATGGTTGGCGCATCTTTGATAACTTTCGTGGTGTTCTCCGGCGGTTTTGCCGTCATTCGTGACGCATTTTGGACGGGAAAACTTTCCACAGTGGGCGTTCTAAAAAGTTTGTGGATGGGCATAAAGTCCAACGCAGGCTATGCTTTCATTTCCACAGCCATCATTGCCTTTGGCGTGTTTGGTATCTACACGTTCTACGCTTGGCTTGCACAAACAATTTTGTGGCTGGCAATTGTGCTAACAGTTTTGCTTAGCATTTTGTGGCTGTTTGTGGTGTGCTATTTGCTAATTTTGTGCTCCGTATCCGTCACCTACAAGCAATCCGTTTTCGAAAACTTGGATGATTCGTGGCGTTTGTTGTGGATGAACGTGTTCCCCAACCTGATTCACGTTGTTATTGCGCTCATTCCCCTCATTTTGATGCTTGTCATTCCGTCCACGTCCATGTTCCGCATGTTGCTGCTAATTTTAATGTTCATGTTCGGCGGAATGTATTTCCCCTTGGTGTGGCAAACGTTTATGATGCGCACTTTTGCATTGTTCCACCCTGTGGAAGTCAAAAAGAAAAAGGACGTTATGCGTGAACTGCGTGCAAAAGAAGCTGCCGAGGCACAAGCAAGAGAAGCTGCCGAACAAGCGGCTGCCGCTCGCAGAGAAGCAAGAAGAAACAAGCACAAAAAAGTATCGGAACATGAAGAAACTGTCGCAACACCTGTTGCAGAAGTGGAACAAGCGCCCGAAGCCGTTGCAGAAGAGGTTGCTACGGAACAAGTTGCAGAAGAAGTTGCAACGCCAGTTGAAGAAACGTCCGAAACGCCTGCAACCGAAGATGCCGAATAATTTTGCTCAAACACAGCGCCGTGCCGCCTAGTTGCGTTGCGGCGTTGAATTTCATTGTGCTTGTACGGGCCAAACGTGCAACAGGCCACCAAAAGCGTTTGTTGCGTTAGCCTGACAAGCATTTTCACAGGGCATTTGGTGAGCGTAGTAAAATTGCAACGCCGTGCCTCAAAACCAAAAAACTTGCGCAAAACGCGCGTTAGGGAAGTTAAAATTCTATGAAAAACTATTCCGTATTGGCAAAATATTACGATAGGTTTTCCCACAACGATTGCGACTACGAAAGTTGGTCGCAATATTTGTTTGCTGTTGCGCAAAGTTGCAATGCAAAAAGCGTTGTCGATCTTGCCTGCGGCACTGGAAAAATGACAAAACTGCTTGCCAAAGGCGGATTTTCCCTTTTGGGAATTGATTCCAGTGCGGAAATGTTGCAAGAAGCATCGCAAAATTGCCGCAAAGCAACCTTTGTTTTGCAAGATATGCGCAAACTTGCGCTAACACGCAAGGCCAACATGATAACAATTGTCAACGATGGTGTAAACTACCTTTCCCCGCAGGAATTGCCGCAGTTTTTTGCCACCATATTCAACAATTTGACGGATGGCGGCGCTTTTGTGTTCGACGTTTCTTCGCCCTATAAGCTAAAAAACGTTTTGGGCAACGAAACCTTTTTCTACGATTGTGACGAAGCAACGCTGCTTTGGACAAACAAACTTTTGGGCGAAAAGGTTCAAATGGAACTGTCGTTGTTCGAAAAGGTCGGCCAATTTTACAGTCGCCAAGACGAACGGCACGTGCAATATGTTCACAAGCAGGAAGATGTTGCAAACGCATTGCAAAATGTGGGATTCACTTTGCTGCAAGTTTCCGCCGAATATGGCAAACCGCTTCGGGAAGACAGCTTGCGAATAACTTACTATGCAAAAAAGGGGTGTTGAAATGGCATCGATTTTGACAAAAGCAATAATAGAAAATTCTTTGATAATTTCCGCAGTGGAAGCGAAGGATATCGTCAACAAGGCCATCAAAGCGCACGGGCTTTCACCTATGGCGGCGGCCGCACTGGGCAGGGCGCTAACAATGGCGGCACTTATGGGCGAAGAACTAAAAGACGAACGCTATCACCTAACGGCCAAAATTGATGGTGGTGGCCCCATCGGGCTTATAACGGTGTGTGCCGATGGCAAAAACCACGTGAAAGGCACGGTGGAAAACCCTGTTGTTGAAACGGTTTTACGTGAAAATGGCCACTTAGACGTAGGTGCGGCAGTGGGCCACAATGGGCAACTAACCGTTGTTAAGGATATCGGTATGAAGCAACCCTACGTTGGTTCGTCCGAGCTAATAAGTGGCGAAATTGCCAACGACTTTGCTTACTACTACGCAACCAGCGAACAACAACCTTGCGGCGTAACGCTAGGTGTCGGCTTGCAAAACGAAAAATGTAAATCGGCCGGAGGCGTGTTTGTGCAGGTGATGCCCAACTGCGACGAAAGCTTGCTTTCCGCCGTGGAAACTGTTATGTACGCCATGGACGAAATGAGCTACCAGTTCGAAAACAGTACCGCGCGCGATGTTATCCAACGTTTCTTCGGGCGTTTCAATCCAGTGTTTACGGTGGAAAAATCTGTAACCTATAAGTGCGATTGCTCTAAGCGCAAAATTGATAAACTTGTGCGGGGACTTGGCAAAGAAGAAGCGCAAAGTATTGTTAACGAAGTGGGACAAATTGAAGTTTGTTGCCATTTTTGTGGCAAAAAATATTGCTACGATCAAGCAGCAGTGGATAAGCTTTTTCAAAAGTAACCGCATTGCCCTTTGAAGTGCAAAATTTTGTTTTGTTGCAAAAAATCGCATGCGTAGCCCCAAAATTGCGACAATTTGGCCGCTAAAATAGTGCAAATTTTTGTTTGCATCGTGCCAATTTTGCAAGAAAACGTATCAATGTGGCGCTAAAATTGTGCTTTTCTGCCAGACACTTAAATGCGGTGTCGAGACTAAACACGTCGGCGTGGCTTTATAATCTGTTTGCCACTCACACACATCAACACTGCGTTAAAATATGTGTCAATTTGTTGCAAACAGCATCAATATGGCGCTTAAATTTGCATCAATTTTGCACTAAAACGCATCCGGCGTTGCGCTATAAATTTGCTTTTTTTATAAAAAACAGCATCAATGTGATGTTTATGTAAGTGCTCATTTCGCACCTAAATCACATCAATTTTGATGCAAAACAACTTAATATGTCTTTTGTTTTTAGTTGCGGTTTTTGGGCGAGTCGTTCATTTTGCAACAGCCGCAACTTCTTTATACGCCGCGAATTGCATACCATACTGTATGAAAATTCGCGACGTATTTTTTGATTGTGCCACAGTTGTGGGCAGTTGCATAGGCGTTGGTTTTCTAAGCGGAAAGGAAGCATCAATTTTCTTTGGCAATTTCACCAACGTCTTTATTTTTGCCATTTGCTTTTTCACTTTTTGTTTCGTGGTGCGAAAGGCCTGCGCAGCCCGGCAGTGCAAAACAGTGCAGCAATTTTTTTCCGTGTGTTTTGGCAAAGGTATGCCTGTTGCCACTTGGCTGTTTTGTTTGTGCAGTTTGGTGTGCGCCGCAACGTTGCTCGCCGGCGTTGATGATTGCTTGCGTAATTCGCTTGGCTTGCCAAAATTTGTTTGCAGCACTGTGGTTGCCATTTGTTGTTTGGTTGTTTTGTGCACGAATTTTTCCTTTTTGAAGGCAATAAACGCCCTTTCCGTTGTGCTTATTGTTGCATATTTGGTTGCCATTGCAACACTGCCCAAGGCAGCAGGTACTGCAACCGTCAGCAAGTTTTATCCAGTAGGCTACGCCGCCTTTTCCGTTGCCACAATTTTGGGCGTGCTGGTTTCGCTTGGCCAGAAGCAAAAAGGCGGTTGTTGTTTGCCATCGGCAATTTGCGCCGCAGTTTTTGCAATTCTTGCCGCTTTGGCCGTTTGGTGCAGCGATTTTTCCCTCAGCCTGCCGCTGTTTGGTCGCAACAACAGCGTGCCTCTTGTGGCGCTGGCGTGCTCTGCTGTGTTTTTCAGCGTTGTTGCAAGTATTTGCGCCAATTTGCTGCCAGTTTTGCAAGCGGCCGAAGGCGTGTTTGTCGGCAACAAAAATCTGTTGGCTTTTTTGCTGGTTGGCTCAACCTGCGCTCTTTCCTTTTTGGGGTTCGATTTCGCCCTAAAATATGGCTACGCTTTTGTTTCCCTGTTTGGTTTTTGCGTGTTTGCCGCCGCTACAAAAGTCATTGCACAAAGTTTTTTGTTGCCAATTTTTCCAGCACGGAAACAACGGCATACATCACACCGGCCAGCGCGCAAAGAACAATAGTGCAGGTCATAACAAGATCCAACCTAAAAACCTGGCTTCCATAAACCAGCAAATACCCCAACCCCTCTTTGGAAACAAGGTATTCGCCCATTATGGAGCCAATCCACGCCATTCCCACGTTTATTTTTAACGTTGCCATAAGTGTTGGTAAGTTGGATGGTGCCACAAGCTTGCTAAAAATTTGCAGTTTGTTTGCCTTCATGCTTAGCAGCAGCAAAACTTTGTCGGCATCTGTTTTCAAAAAACCGTTCAAAATGGTGATGGTGGTGATAACAACGGAAATCAGAACTGCCATGGTGATTATTGCCGCCTTGCCCGTACCCACCCAAATTATTATCAGCGGCCCAAGCGCAATTTTGGGCAAACTGTTAAGAACAACAACGTAGGGTTCAAAAACGTCTTTCAAAAAATTGTTCCACCACAGAGCAACTGCCACGGCGTACCCAACAACCGTTCCAATTGCAAAACCGGCAAGTGTTTCCAAAGTGGAAATCCATGCGTGGCGAATCAACGTGCCGTCGGAAATCAGCTGGCACAAAGTTGCAAAAATTCGCGACGGGCTGCTTGTGATAAAGCTATCAATCCATTGCAGGCGCGCCGCAACTTCCCACAGGCACAAAGCGGCAACAAGCACTCCCACTTGCGTAACGTGCACCAAAATTTTTCGTTGCTTTTTGCGTGCCAAAAATTGCAAATGTTCTTTGGTGAAAGTGGTGTTTGCGTGTTGCATTTTTTCCTCCGTGCATGTAAATTTTTTCTTTTTTGTTCGCCTGCTTTGCTTGTTTCTTTCCATTGTTTTTCGGTTCATTTTGAAACAAGTTTTGTGATTTTAATCGTTGCCTTTCGCAACAAGTTTTGGTTTCTTAATTGTGAAATTCGACTATCGAAAACATTATTGCTTTTATTGAGTTTTGTATTCATTAATTGTTTTTTAGCGCCCAAAATGGTGTAGTACATTTTCCAAACATAAGGAAAAATGCCTTGGCAACCTCTCTGCTTTTGTTGAAAAGATTTGATGCTTCCAAGTGTTTTGGGTTTAATTGCTCAATCTTTTTCAACCACTATTCAAAACTCATCTACACACTTTTTCGGTTTGCTTTTCGGTTTGTTTTGTAACAAGTTTTCTATTCTCAACAGTTGCCTTTTGCAGTAAATTTTTGTTTTTTAATTGTCGCCTTTTGCCGCCGAAAACGTTATTTATTTTGGTTTCCCGAATGGTTCCTGTTCCACAAGTGGTGGCGGTGCTGTTGTTCTTATCCTAAGCAAATTTCACGCCAAAACCAGCGGGCTTTGCCAGAAAATCGCAATTTGTATACTATTATGCCAAACATAATATGCGTTTTTTGCCAATTTTCACTCTTTTTGCCCAGTCAAGTACCCGTGCAGCAATTCAAACTGTTTTGCAAACGAAGGGCTTTCACGCCGTTTCAGTGGAGTTGGCACCTGCTCTAAATGCGTTTGATGCGTTGCCAAAACCGTCGCCGGCCGCTTGGTCAAAACAATCACTGTGTCCGCCATAGAAATTGCTTCCGAAACGTCGTGTGTCACCAACAATGCCGTTTTGCCTTCCTTCTTTATTATGTCGTAAACGTCGTCGCAAACGCCCAGCCGTGTTTGAAAATCCAACGCCGAAAACGGTTCGTCCAAAAGCAGCAGTTGCGGCTTGGTGCACAGCGTTCGTATCAATGCGGCCCGTTGCCTCATCCCGCCGGAAAGTTGATGCGGCAGGTGATTTCTAAATTCCCACAGCCCGTATTTTTTCAACAATTGATGCGCAAATTCCACGTTTTCCGCCGTGCACTTTTTTTGAATTTCCAGCCCTAACAGCACGTTTTTCTCTATCGTGCGCCACTCAAAAAGTTGGTCCTTTTGCAGCATATAGCCCACGCTGCCCGATTTGTCAAAAACAATTTTCCCTGTCGTCGGCTCAATCAATCCACACACAAGCGAAAGTATCGTGGTTTTACCGCACCCCGATGGGCCAATCAGCGCAACAAATTGTCCCTCTTCCACCTGAAAGTTGAGGTCCTTTATTGCCATCGTCTGTTGCGTTTGTGTGTAGAAAACTTTGCTTACGTTTTCAAATTTCAAAATGGGCATGGTGTGGCCTCGTTGCTATCCAATTGCGTTTGCGTAGGTGTTGTCCACCAGCTTGTCGTATTCCACCGTTTGGCTAAGTTCGCCGGCGTTTTGCATAATGCGCTGAATGCGTTCAAACGCTTGCTTGTTCACAATCGGCGTTCTGTTCCAAACGTCGTACGTTTTGTAGTTGCCAATGGCAGAAACAATCAGTTTTTCCTCGGTGCCGTCGAAGTAGGGCGAAATAAGCCGTGCGCACTCTTCGGCGGAATGTTCAAACAAATATTTTGTGCCACGCCAAACGGCTTTCAAAAACTTTTGTGCTTTTTCGCCGTTGCTGCTCAAAAACTTTTCTGTTGCGGTGTAGCAGGTGTAGGGAATTTCACCGCTATCCATGCCAATGGCCGAAACAACGTACCCTTTGCCTTCTGCCACAACTTGGCTGGCGGCCGGTTCAAACAGAGGCACAAAATCGCCCGTTCCGCCCGTAAAGGCAGGGCCAAGCGCGCCAAACTGAATGGAATAATCCATTGTCGCGTTGGTGCCGTTCACAAGTCCTTTTCCGTTAAGCACGTATTGCAAAATCATGGCTGGCATGCCGCCCTTTCGCCCCATAAGCACCGTTTTGCCTTCCGCCTGGGAATAATCAAACCCTTCCATCGGCGTTCGAGCAATCAAAAAACTGCCGTCCCGCTTGGTTAGTTGTGCAATTATTTTGGGATAGTCCTTTTTGCCCTGCAAATACACGTAGATGTTTGCTTCGCATCCCATAAGTCCAATATCCGCTTCCCCCGTCAGTAGTGCCGTCATAACGTTGTCTGCGCCGCTACCGTTAGTAATTTCCACCGTCAAGCCCTCTTCTTCAAAGTAGCCAAGCGCCATTGCTAAATATTGCGGCGCATAAAAAATGCTATGCGTAACTTCGCTAACTCGAATAGTGCCATCACTGGTTTTGCAACCGCACACCAGCGCCAACACGGCCATTACAAGCAAAATCATCAGCGCCAAAATTGCCAATTTTTTCAAAAACTTTCCCCTTTTATTTTTTGTATACTGCATACTATTGTTTTTTCGCAAAAAAGGTGAAAAGTTTTGCCCCAACAAATTGTTTCTAAATTTTTTGGCAAGTTGCTGACGTCAAACAATTTTTGTGCTAAAATTAACGCAGGTGATAAAAATGAATTATTCGTACTTAATTTCCAATGTGCAACTTTCTCCGGAAAAACTTTCCCAAAACGGCTTTTGCCAAAACGAAAAGGGCGTTTGGGTGTTCACGCAAAATTTGCACAACGGTTTGCAACTCATTGTCAAAACAAGCGGCGCAAAACTGGACGTTGACGTTTGGGATACCATTGTCAACAAACGCAGTTCTGCCTTTGCCAACGGCCACAGCGGCAGTGCACTGCGCGCCGAAGTTCGGGATATAGTGGATGTGCTTATTGCTGAGTGCCGCGCCTAATGGTGGTTTTGGGGCATTTTTGCATTGAGGCTTGCAAAAACCACGTTAACGTGCTGTTTTGGCCGTGATATTCGCCGGCACTGCTAGTTCACACCCGCCCCAAAAAGCCATTGCCCACCTAACAATGTGGGAAGCTAACAGCTAGTGCACTCATCAAAAATCATTTCCCTATTTGTAACAAAGTTTTTTTGGCAACAAACGTGTTTCCTCTCTCCTAAAAGCCATTGTCTACCTGCTGCATCTGCGCAGTTATTCATCAAAAACTATGCCCATTTGTGCATTTTGGGCCGCTGCAACTCAGCCGAAAATCTGCAACTTGCCACAAAGCGCATTTTGTGTCTTGCGGCATGGCAAAAAACGCTTGCCAATTTGCCTAGCAATGTGCTAAAATTAAATAGTAAAAACCAAAAACAAAAGGTTTTGCAAGTTTTTCGTCTAAAGAGAGCGGACTGTGGTGAAAATTCCGTGTCGAAAGGTGCAAAATGTAGTTTGTTTGTTGGCAAAACGAAACGGCGCATTTTTGCGAAAGTAGTTTTGCTCGGGTTGTTCCGTTAAAAACTTTAACGAGCGATTTTTGGCATGCCAAAATCGGAACGAAGGTGGTACCGCAACGACCGTTTGCCCTTTGATGGAGCAAGGTCGTTTTTTTATTTTATTTGGCAGTTTTTGCTGCCACGGGAGAAAATTATGATAGAAAAAACTTATCAACCCAATCTTTTCGAAAGAGATTTGTATCGCTGGTGGATGGATCAAGGCTATTTCACCCCCAAAGCGGAAAGCGACAAACCGCACTTTTCAATGGTCACGCCGCCGCCCAACATCACAGGGCAGTTGCACCTTGGTCACGGCTTGGATAACGCCATTCAGGATAGTCTTATCCGTTTCAAGCGCATGCAAGGTTTCAACACGTTGTGGTTGCCAGGTGTGGATCACGCCAGCATTGCAACGGAAGTTAAAATTGTCGAAGCGCTAAAAAAGGAAGGCATCGACAAGCACGATTTGGGTCGCGAAGGTTTTTTGAAGCGTGCCTGGGAATGGAAAGAAAAATACGGTGGCCGCATTGTTGAACAACTAAAATATTTGGGTAGCAGTTGCGACTGGACTCGCCTTGCCTTCACCATGGACGAAAATTGCAGCAAAGCAGTGCGCCAAGCCTTTGTAAGAATGTATAATCAAGGCCTAATCTACCGTGGCGACCGCATCATTAACTGGTGCCCCACCTGCCAAACGGCGCTTTCCGATGCAGAAGTGGAATATGCCGAACAAGACGGCCATTTTTGGCACTATGGCTATACCACAACGGATGGCAAAACTACCGTAACTTTTGCAACCACTCGTCCCGAAACAATGCTTGGCGATACCGCCGTTGCCGTAAACCCCAACGACGAACGCTACAAACATTTGGTGGGCAAAACTGTTGTCGTGCCCTTTGTCAACCGCGAAATTCCCGTCATTGCCGACGAATACGTTGATATGAGTTTTGGAACAGGCGTGGTAAAAATCACCCCTGCGCACGATCCCAACGACTTCGAAGTGGGCGTAAGACACAATTTGCCTGTCATTCGCGTTATGAACGACGACGGCACCATGAACGAAAATGCCGGCGAATTTGCCGGACTTGATCGCTACGAAGCGCGCAAACGTATTGTTGCCAAGCTAAAAGAAATGGGCATTTTGCAAAAGGTAGAGCCGCACAAACACAACGTTGGCAGTTGCTATCGTTGCCACACAACAGTGGAACCAATTGTTTCCAAGCAATGGTTTGTCAAAATGGACGTGCTTGCAAAACCCGCCATCGAAGCAGTTAAGAAGGGCGAAATCAAATTCCACCCCGAACGTTTCGAAAAAATCTACTACAACTGGATGGAAAACATCAAGGATTGGTGCATTTCCCGTCAATTGTGGTGGGGACACCGCATCCCAGTGTGGTATTGCCCCGATTGTGGCGCCGAAATTTGCCAAGAAACCGACCCCACCGTTTGCCCGAAGTGTGGCGGCAACCATTTGCACCAAGACGAAGACGTTTTGGATACCTGGTTCTCCAGCGCACTGTGGCCGTTTTCAACGCTAGGCTATTGCAGCGGAAGCCCCGATTTCAAAGCGTTCTTTCCCACAAGCGTGCTTTCCTGCGGCTACGACATCATTTTCTTCTGGGTTGCCCGCATGATTTTCAGTTCCCTCTATGCCACCGGCGAAGTGCCTTTCCACGACGTTTTGATGCACGGTATTGTTCGTGACGAACAAGGCCGCAAAATGAGCAAATCGTTGGGCAACGGCGTTGACCCTGTGGATTTCATCGATAAATACGGCGCCGACACTTTGCGTTTCGCATTGCTAAACGGCGTTGCAAACGGTTCGGACATTCGTTTTTCGCCCGATAAAATTGACGGAACACGCAATTTCATGAACAAAATTTGGAACGCAAGCCGCTTTGTTTTGATGAATTGCGAAGGCAAACAACTAAAACAAGATATTTCAACCTGCCACCTAACTTTGGCGGATAAGTGGATTTTGACCAAACTTAACGCTGTCGCCAAGGAAGTTACCGACCTTATGGAAAAATACGAACTTGGTTTGGCTTGTCAAACACTGTTCGATTTTGTTTGGAGCGAATTCTGCGATTGGTACATCGAACTTACCAAACCTGTGCTGTATGGCACCGACGATCAAGCTCGTTGCGACACCCTTTCCGTTTTGAACTTTGTGCTGGATAAGATTTTGAAGTTGTTGCATCCTTTCGTGCCCTTCATCACCGAAGAAATCTATCAGTCGTTGCCTTTCCACGGCGAAAGCATCATGATTCAACGCTATCCCGAAGTTGACCAAAGCTTGAATTTTGAAGATGATTGCCGTTTGGTGGAAGAACTTAAAGAAGTTGTTGCAAAACTGCGCAACGTTCGCACGGAATATGGCGTGGCGCCCTCTAAGCGCATTCGCACCTATCTCACCTCCTCCGATGCTCGCTTGAACGAATGCGATTTGTATTTGGCAAAACTGTGCAACTTGGAAGAAGTTGTTCACGGCGTGGCTCCGCAGGGCGAAAAGGTTGTAAAAGTGGTGTGTGCCGCCGCAACTTGCGAAGTGCCCTTGGGCGATTTGGTGGATGCCGAAAAGGAAATTTTGCGTTTGAAAAAGGAATTGGAAAACGTCGAAAGCGAAATTGCTCGTGCAAACGGCAAACTCAGCAACGCCGGCTTCATTGCTAAAGCCCCCGCCGCTTTGGTAGAAAACGAAAAGGCGAAGTTGCAAAAATTCCAAGATTTGCACAAGGAACTTTTGGCAAGATTGGACGAACTTAAATAGTTTTTTTGCAGTCAAAAGACGCATTGCTACTGTGCAGTGCGTCTTTTTTTGTTGCGTTTTTTGCGGTTTGTTGGGCTTTTGATTTTGCAAAGTCGTGCAACTTTTTTAGTTTGTGTTTGTCGTTGTTAATTAGTTGCGCTTTTTGCTTATTCTATATTTTTGCAACATTGTTTGTTTTTCGTGTTTGTTTTGCGGTTTTGCTTGTGGTTTTCGGTGTGGGGTGTGTTCAACAAAAAACGTTTGGGAGGTGGTGCGATCGGGTTTTCTAGTTTAAGTATATGCAAACGTGTTGTTGGCAACAATAACCGTGCTAACACTTTTTGCAATTGTTACATAGTGTATACTAGCCAAAGTAAATTTTTTGCCATGCAGCAAAAACTTTGCACAACTGTGGTTTTGGCACTTGAAACACGCAGAGCAAAAAAGTTTTCCATGCCTGCAAGCAAAACAAAACTTATTGCATTGTGTGCTGTTCGCAGTAACTATTTTGCCATTCTGCAAAATCTTTGAAGAACTGCCGCTATCTTTTAACTTCTTGTGCAAAACTACAAAGCGTTGTGTGTTTGTGCCTTCGGCGCATCAAACAGAATTTTATGCATTGTGTAATAAGCCGCAGCTAACGTCAAAATGCCTGGCAAAACGCATTTTCAAGTGCGCTAATGTCCGCTGTCACGTGCAAACAAGCGGCGCGGAAAATGTCTGCTGTTCGTGCAAAAGAGTGTTTGCCCAAAATTGAGGGGACTAAAATGACAGTTAAACGAGGAGAAGTTTATTACGCAGATTTGAACCCTGTTGTGGGTAGCGAGCAAGGTGGAATACGCCCCATTGTGGTGTTGCAAAACGACGTCGGCAACAAGTTTAGCCCAACCGTGATTGCGGCGGCAACAACTTCGCGACTCTATAAGGCCAAATTGCCCACGCACGTTGGGCTTTCTCGTGCGGAAACGCCCTTGCCAAAGGATTCCGTCGTGTTGTTGGAGCAAATTCGCACCATCGATAAAAGCCGCTTGAAGGATAAAATTGGCGAATTGCCCGCCGAAGTTATGCAAAAAATAGATAACGCTTTGCTAGTAAGCCTTGGCTTCTAGCGTGCCGCCCGAGGGGCGTGGAGTATCAACGCCTTTTGCATCGTGTGTTCATTCGCAAAGTTTTGTTGGTGTAGAGTTTTTATTTGTAAAGCACTTGAAAAATCTTTGTATGTGATATAGTGAATATGCCAAACAAATCGAATATTTTTGAGGTGGACGTTTCTTTTAGGGATAAGTCTATCTTTTTCGTGCAACCTAATCTTTGATGAAATTTGGTAAAAGCGCAAATTCCGCGGGTTAGGACACAAAGGATTCGTCCCTCTTCTATCTTCGATTTGTTTGGCGACAATCGGGGTTTGCGTTTTTCGGTGCGTTAACTTCGGTTGGCGCACTTTTTATTTTATACAAGAGGAGAAGAGAACATGGATGCATTATTTGAGTTAGATGGAAATGTTGCAAAACTATCGGTATTTGAAGATCACTGCGTTATAACTGGAAAGAAAACGTTGTTAGGATTCCTTGGCGGTAGAGCTTTTAGCGGAAGTAAAGAATTTTATTATTCCGATTTGACAGCCGTTCAATATAAGAAAGCGACCAGACTGGTGAATGGCTTTATTCAATTTAAGTATCCAGGATCCAATAATGGAAGAAGAAACTTCGATAGTGAAAACACATTCATCATTATGAAAGGTTTGACAGATATTGAAGAGTTTGAAAAGGCTTACCAATATATCAAGGATAGAATTGCCTACTACAAGCAGCAACGAAACAATCCCACAGCAGCACTTTCGCCTGCTGATGAGTTGAAAAAATTCAAGGAATTGCTTGATAGCGGAATAATTTCACAAGAAGAATTCGACACTAAAAAGAAAGAATAGTTGGGCTTCTAGTAGTTAAAGAAAAAAAGTGGGGGGGGGTATAGCCGAAACTATCCCTCCCTAATATTTTTATTTGCTTTTGAGCGCAGTTTGTAGGAACAAAAAAGATAGCGAAAAATCGCTATCTTTCAACAATCACATTGCATGCCTGCGCTCATTCCAGGTCGTTTTGTTTGTCTTGTTTGCCTTTTGTTTTGGTAAAAACCACAATGGATGTCACTGTTGCGGCAATGTGTGCGGCAATTCCAAAAGCCTGAAACACGCCCATAACGGCCGAAAACGGCGCAAGTTTGAATGTCAGCGCAGAAGAAATAATGCACAGCGGCAGTGCAGCCAAGCTAACAACCATCAGCAACAAACTTTCCCATTTTGCTGTGACAATGCTTTTTGTTTTTAGTGCAATTATCGCAAGCACCAAATAAAGCAACGCCAAAATCGGCCAAATGAAGTGTGCAATTCCCAAAAAAGCCCACGACAAAATGGCGGTGGAAGCCTGGTTATCTTGGTTGGCCACCAGCGAATTTACGTTCAGCAAAACAACGCACAATGCAACAAGCATTGCCGAAGATGCCATCAAGATTATCGAAAATGTCAGTTTTTTTCTCATTTTCAACCTTCGTTTGCTTTTGTTGAGTTCAATTTTTTGTCAATGGTTTTCTGCAATTTTGCAATTGCAAGGCCATTTTTCTTTATTATTTCCCAAAATATATCTTTTTGGCAGTGTTATTTTGCTTTTTGGGGGAATGCTTTCTCTATTTTTTCAAAAACAAAATTTTCACTTGCAGTTTTGTCTTTTCAAAATTTTTGTCGTGCGCCTTGTCATGTACGGAAACCACCGCGCGCTTGAAAACTCTTCTTCAAAAACGCAACGCGGCAAGCCTTTTGCCTTTTGTGGCCAGTCATGGTGCAACTAAACGCTCATGTTGCGTTCCATTTCTTCCTTAAGCCAGCGGCTCCAAATAAGGAACACGGCCAGCAAATTCAAAATGGATGCAAAAAACACAACAAAGTTAATTGCTGTTTTTGGGGTGTAAACTTCCGTTGCCGACGTTATCCATAGCACAATTTGCGGAATAATTGCAAACACGGTGCAGAAAATAAGCGTAGAAAACAATTGTTTGTTGCGGCGGTGCATAGATGCAATAAAAATATCCGTCAGCACAATGGCCGCCACGTAGAACCACGGCAAAACGTATTCCACTGTGAACCAGTTAAATTTTCCGTCGCAAACGGCAAATTCCATGCCAATGGCCAGCGCCGTCAGCACAACTACGTCGGTGCGCACGTAGCGTGCCAAGCGGTGTTTCACGTTGATGGGTGTCATAATGCAAAAGATGGTGAACACAACACCCATTGCAACGTATGCACTCCAATGCGATTGCGGCGTAATAAGTATGTTAAGCACAACGCAAAACGCAAGCAAAATCAGCAAAAAGCGGTTAAACTTAAAGCGGAAAAAGCTTTCGTTTTTCATTTCGTGCAGCACGGGATATGCCACGCAGTCGTCCATGTTCACGTAGGTTTGGCAATTTTCGTTGTTATCTTTTTCGTCCAAATATCCGCCGCACAAAGGGCAATTTTGCAGTTGATGGTGGACGTTCACCTTGCATTTTGGGCAATATTTCATTTTTCATCCTCCCAAACGTCGCTTTCCAACGCCAAATCCAGTCCCATTTGCGCCAAAGTGGTGAAGAAATGCCGTTCGCAATCGTTTTCTAGGTATTTGGAAGTGATTGTGATAACGCAAGTGTCACCATAGGTAACGGCTGTGAAATTGTTTGTGCCTTTTGCCGGCTTGCCCAGCAAAAATTCGTAGCGCAAAACGTGGTCGGCAAATTCTTTGGGTGCTTCAACCTTTCCCAGGTTCGAAAGAGTCGAGCAGTTAACAACGCCGTCGCAACGGCCGCTAACAACAATTTTCATAACGGCGCGCTTTATGCCTAGTGGAACAATTTTCAAAATGGGATTGTTGCCGCTGTTGTAGTTGTAGCTAACCATTCCACGGAAGTAGTCGTCGGTTAGTTGTTCTTGCTTTTGCTTTTTTATGTCCGCCAAAATCTCGTCCAAATCCGTTTGGCCGTTGTATTGGTAAAACACATAGCTGGAAAAGTTTCTAAGCGTTTCCACACCGTAGCGCTTGCGCAGATTCACAGGTATCAAAATGCGAATGGGGCGTTCGTCACGGTTGTTTGTGGCTTGGCAAAGTTTGTCCAGCGCCAGCATTTGCACTGCGCTCAAAAAGTCGGTTACCGTTGCATTGTGGCTTTGCGCCAGTTCGTGCAGTTGTTTTGCCGAACAAATGCCAAAGGTGGTAACAAACTTTTTGTTTTTCATTGTTGTGCCATGCAGCCTTTTGCTTTTGACAATGGGCGGCAATGGTGGTGGGTTGTGTGCCACGGCAATGTTGGCAAAATTGTCTCTAAACTCCGCCAGAATGGGCACGTCTCTGTGGTCGTAGCAGTTAACTTTTTCCGTTTCTATGCCAAGCCTTGCAAAATAGCAACGCAAAAGGGAATTCAAAAAGATAACTCCGCCAGCGCCATCGGTTGCCGAATGGAAAAACTCAACGGCAATTTGGTTTTGAAAATAGTTCACGCGAATTTGACTGCGCCTTGCATCCAACGGAATGGGGCGGCAGGGCACTTTTGTTTGCTCTTTCACCACAATGGGCACGGCAGGCTTGTCAATGTATGGCCAAAACCAACCGTTTTTAACGCATCCGCAAATGGAAGGGAAGCGCACGTAGACGTCGTTCACGGCGTGTTGCAAAGTGATGGGGTCCACCGGCTCTTTCAGTAGTGCGGCAATGCGAAAAACCGAAATGCTTTCCTTGCGTGCAACCAGCGGATACATCAGTGCGGCGTTATCCAGCTTATACCACTTTTTTTCGTACCGCTGTTTGTTGGCAATGGCTGTAAGCTTGTCGTTAAGCACAGTTTCTTCGTCAACTTTTGCAAGCCGTTTTTCCTTTTTTGATTGTTTTTGTTCCAAGCGACGTTGCTGCTTTTCAAGGCGCTTTTCGTCTCTCGTTATTTTGTTTTTATTTTTGCTCATAGAGTTGCTCTCTTTTTGTTTCTTCTAATCATTGTATCACATTGTGTGTTTTTCAACAATACTATTTTGCAAATAATATGTTTTTTTGCACAAAAAATTTGCTACGTAGTATAGTTTTTGCGCATTTAGGGGCAAATTCTTTGCGCCTTTTGTGTGAATTTTCCACTTGCGCATGCGCAGCCAAAGCACAACCGTGAAAGCGGCAAACACGCAACTCAGCTATTATTTGCTACACGTTTTTGTGTTTGCTCTATGCAACCGCCCCCTTCAAAACAATTTTGTGCGTTTAGTGTGAATTTCTCTGCCGGTCGCACTCAAAAGCGCCAAGGCGTTTTGGCTTTAACAAATATATATTTGTTAATCTAATATAATAATTGACAAGTGGGCGGCAAAAGAGTACAATATTTTCAATAATTTTGCAGGAAGGAACAAACTATTGATTAACCTACTTTCCGAAATTTCCACAAGTATGACTCTTGTTTGGGGCAACGCCTATTTTGGTGTTGGTTCCCAATGGGGGCGTCCTGCGCTTTGCATTTTTGGCGTTCCCATCTATTTCTATGCGCTCATCATCGTCACAGGCATGTGCTTGGCCATTTTGGTGGGTGGCATCTACTTCAAAAAACGCGGCTACGACCCCTACGACATAACCATCTATGCCTTGGTCATCATTCCGTTCGGCGTTTTGGGCGCAAGGCTCTACGTCTACATTTTCCCCTGGAGCGGGCAAACTTCCAATTGGTCCACCTTTTTCAACTTCCGCAGTGGCGGTTTGGGAATCTACGGCGGCGTTATTATTGGCTACATTGCGGCATTTATTTGTAGCAAAATCAAAAAGCAAGATTTCCGCATTGTTGCCGATTGCGTAATGCCCGGCCTGTTTTTGGCGCAAAGCATTGGCCGCTGGGGCAACTTTGCCAACCAAGAAGCCTACGGCAACCTTATCACCAAAAACTTTGGCGATATGGTCAACTTTTGGGGCAGCAACCCCGATCACGGCTTCAACGGAATAGCCGTTTGGATTACCAACGGAAACCAAGGCTCCGGTTGGTATCAAGCAACCTTCTTTTACGAAAGTGTTTGCACCTTCATTGGCTTTTTGGTGTGCGTTTGCATTTTGATGCGTTCCAAGCACTACAAACTTGGCTGGTGTTCTGCATTCTATGGCATCTACTACGGCATTGTTCGTTTAATCATCGAAGGCATGCGTAGCGACAGTTTGTATTTGTTCATTGGCGCGCGCGAAACAGATATCAAAATTTCCCAGCTTGTTTCGGTGTTCACAATAATTTTCGGATTGTTGTTGCTTTCTCGCATTTATCGCAAGCAATTGCACGGGCTGTATAGCAAACTGTTCCATAGCGAGCGCCAGCAGCTTTCCGCTTCTCGCTGGGTGCTGTTGGGCGTTTCCGTCGTAACAATGGCATTCGGCATCGTCATGTTTGCGCTGGGCGGCGAATCCAAATTCATTGCCGGATTTTTCTCCGTGCTTATCAGCATCTATTCGGCGCTGGGCATTTGGTCGCTTTGCGACAGGCTAAAACTCTATTGCCAAAATTGCAACACACGCAACTTGCCTGCCGGCGGTTGGCAAACGGATTACGAAAAGTATTTCACGCAAACGGTGTGCTATTTGGCAATTTGCATTGCATTGCTTGGCCTTGCCGTGTTCTCATGCGTTAAGTGGGGCGTTGTGGATGGCATTGCCAACGGCTACGTTTTGGCAGTGGCGGCAGTGCTTTGTTTGGCGGCCGTTGTGTACTGCTTGTTGCTGCCGGCCTTCAAAAATTTGCGCGGCACTTCCAAAACGCAATTTGACGATCAATATCTTTGCCAATGCGGCAACAACAAAAAAGTTAAGCTAAACAGCTTTTTGTTGTTTGTGTTTCCGCCAAAAGTTTATAAGGATTTTGGCGTGGAAAATTTGAAGCCGTGGGTGGATCCGGAAAAGGAAAAAAAGGCGGCAAAACGCAAAGCAGCGCTCCAAACAAGCGGTGAAGCACAAAATTCCGACGATTCGCAGGGCGAATAGCCTTTTGCCGCGCATTGCGGCACAAAATGTTTCTACTAACACAGGAGGGTATATGGAAAAGAGAAATTTAACTTTGCTAACGGATTTCTACGAACTAACAATGATGTACGGCTATTTTTTGAACGGCAAAACCGACCAAATAGCCACATTCGACGTGTTCTTCCGTCCGTATGAAGAAAGCAACTTTTGCATCGCTGCCGGTTTGGAACAAGCCGTGGACTACATAAACGGTTTGCACTTTGGCGACGAAGAAATAAACTACTTGCGCACAACCGGCGCATTCAACGAAGATTTTTTGGCTTGGCTAAAAAACTTCAAGTTTACCGGCTCCATCAAAGCCGTGCCGGAAGGAACGGTGGTGTTCCCCTACGAACCGTTGATGATTGTAACGGCGCCCATTTGTCAGGCGCAACTGGTGGAAGCAGCTTTGCTAAACATTTTGAACTTCCAAACGCTTATTGCCACCAAAGCTCGCCGAATTTGCCACGCTGCAAGTCCTGCTTCGGTGCTAGAATTTGGCCTTAGGCGTGCGCAAGCCCCCGATGCATCCATCTATGGCGCAAGGGCGGCGGTAATTGGCGGATGTTCTTCCACAAGCAACGTGCTTTGCGCAAAAATGTTCGGCATGCCCCCCAAGGGCACTCACGCCCACAGTTGGGTTATGGCTTTCCCCACCGAACTAGATGCCTTCAAGGCCTATGCCGATGCCTATCCCACCAACTGTTTGCTGCTGGTTGATACCTACGACACTTTGCACAGCGGCGTTCCCAACGCCATAAAAGCCTTCGACTACCTAACCCAAAAGGGCTATAAGCCTGTTGGAATAAGGCTGGATAGTGGCGACTTGGCCTACCTTTCCAAGGAAGCCCGCAAAATGTTGGATGATGCTGGCTACGACTATTGCAAAATTTTTGCCAGTTCCGATATTGACGAATATGTTTTGGAATCCCTTCGTCAACAGGGCGCAAAGATAGATATTTTTGGCGTTGGCACCAAAATGATAACCAGCCACAGCAACCCCAGTTTGGGCGGCGTGTATAAGCTGGCAAACTTGCGTGTGGATGGCGTGGATTATCCCAAAATGAAAATTTCCGATAACCCAATCAAGATGACCAACCCCGGCAAAAAAACCGTTTTCCGCCTGTTTGGCAAGGATACCAACAAGGCCATTGCCGACGTAATTGCTATGGAAGGTGAAAAAATCGATAGCGATCACGATTTTGTTATCACCCACCCCGTGGAACGCTGGAAGTCCAAAACCGTCACCAATTTCTATGTTAAGGAACTCTACGAAGATGTGTTTGTGGACGGAAAATGCGTCTACAAGCCGCAAAACGTCTACGAGCTTGCCGACCAATGTCGCCAAAGTTTGGATGGTTTTTGGGACGAATATAAGCGCCTAACCCAACCGCATCAATATAAAGTCGACCTTTCGGAAGACCTCTACAATTTGAAAGAACGTCTAATTCGTGAAGAAAGAGAATCGGTGAAAAAATGACCTTTAACAAAGTTTTTCGGGGATATAGCCCCGAGCAAGTGGATAGCTACCTATCCGAATTGGAAAAAAAGCATGCCGATGCTTTGGCATTGCAGCGCCAGCGCATCGACGAATTTGCCGACGAAAACTGGGCGCTAAGAAAGCAAGTGGAAAAATACAAGGCGGATGAAGATGCCATTTCCCAATCGTTGGTGGAATCGCAAAAACTTGCCGAACAAACGCAAAACGATGCCGAAAAGTATTCGCAGCTAACGTTGTTGCGCGCAAAAATTTTCTATGCCGCATGGCACGCCTATGCGCAAACGCTTGTGGCCACCTTGTCGGACGAAGAAGTCAAGGTTTTCAACCAAACAAAAGCCAAAATTGAACGGCTTATAAACAGTTTCGAAGGCGGCGACGTGGCAAAGGATGCCGCAGCAATAGTGGCGCAGTTGCCCAGCGAAGAGCAAACTGCCCCCACAAATTTGGCCAACCCCATCCAAAAGGTGGAACAAGCGGCGCACGTAATCGAACTGGAAGAACTAATTCGCCCAACGCAGTCGCTTGGAGATTTGTGCCGAGATCTAGGCCTGGAAGTAAGCCCAGAAAAGTAAAAAACGTTTGGAATTGTTGATTCTCAACCAAATCTAATCAAAAAACCTGGCATTTGCAAATTTTGGCTCAATCCAAGTCCCAAAACCCCAAAATGCCAAACAAGTTTGCCAATTTTTTGGCTAAACGTAAAAACAAAAATCATTCGGTAATTTGCCAATTTGGGCATCAACGCAAAAAAATCACTTGCGCATTTGCCCTTCTGTGGCAAAACGTCACCTCAAAAAAAACATAAAAAGTATGTGGGAAGTAGTGTTAGATGCGCTAAAAGATAGCGCCATTGCGGCCCCGTTTCTGTTGATAATCTATTTGTTCATAGAATTTTTGGAAACCAACGTAACGGCTCGCAACAAAACGGTAAAACTTTTGAACGGCAGGTTTGCGCCCCTTGTTGCAGGCGGCGTAGGCCTTGTTCCGCAATGCGGATTTTCCGTTATGGCAACCGACCTGTATTGCCAAAAATACCTAAAATTGGGCACTTTGGTGGCGTTTTTTGTTGCCACCAGCGACGAAGCCCTGCCCATTTTGCTAACCAATCAAAAAACCGTTGGCGTTGTGTGGATTGTGCTTGTGGTAAAAGTGCTGTATGCCGTGGCGCTTGGGTACCTAATCAACCTTTTCGATAAGCGCCCCTTGGCCACCGAATATGCCCTAACGGAAACAGGCTGTTGCCACCACGAAATCCACCAAAACAACGATCAGCAAAGCGACGATCACAATCACGAACACAATCATCAGCAAACTCGCTGGCAAAAAGTTTGGTCTTTTGCAAAACACCCATTGTTGCACACGCTAAAAATCTTTTGCTATGTTTTTGTTGTCAACACGGTGTTTGGCTTGTTGTTGCACTACGTTGGCGAACCTATCACGCAGTTTGCGTCAAAACTTGGCTTCTTCCAATGCTTTTTGACGGCGCTGGTCGGCCTCATTCCAAACTGCGCAAGCAGTGTTGTCATCACCGGAATGTATACCGAAGGCATCGTCAGTTTTTCCGCCATGCTTGCCGGCCTTGTCAGCAACAGCGGCATTGCTTTGGCAATTTTGTTCAAGGATAAAAATTGGAAAAACTTTGGCATCGTTGGCATAATGTATGCCGCAGGCGTTTTGCTGGGCGTGGTGTGCTACTTCACGTTGCCTTTTGCAGAGGTTGGATTGAACTAGCCATTGCGTTTATTGCTGTTGCCATAGCTACGTCAAAAGCACACAGCTAGTTGCACCCAACGTTGCCGTTTGTTGCAACGTCAACCATCCCATCAGCGCATCGCTAGTTGAACTAGCAGTTATTGTTGTGTCGGGATGAGAAACTACTTCAAAAGCACGTAGCAAATTGCAACTAACGTTGCCTTGCTTGCTTATAACAACGTCAAAAATCGACAATTTCAGCACGTCGTCAATTGAACAAACATTGCCTGTCCGCCTAGGCCACCGTGTTTTGTAATAATTGTATCTCGTTTTTAGCCGCCAACAACCCCTGGCGGCTTTTCTTTTGCCTGCTTCAGCATCGCTTCTTTTATTTTACGCACCAACTCAAACCGTTTTTCATTTTTGAAGTGGTTTGTGGCAAGCGTGTTTACAAACCAATTTTTTTTTGATAAAGAAACTACACACACCAAAATGCGACCTCAAAAGTTTTTCACTTTTGGGGTCGCATTGTTGTTCCGTTTTTGGTTGAATTGTTGCCGTTATCGTTGATACTTATATGTTTCGTCGGCAATTTCTGTTATTTTTGTTCCGTTAATATAAACGTCGCACTGGTTGTTCTTGAATTCCAAACTAGATACGTTGCGGGACATTGTGCCAATAACTTCGGCATTTGCGGCTTTTATTGTTCCCTGCACGTTGCAATTATTAACATTGCATATTGAATACCAATCGGCTAGCCCAATTATGCCACCGGCAGTTCCTGCGGGTGTATCGCCGTTTTTCACGTCAATATTCACTTTTGCTTCGCAATCAGTTGCGGTAGTAGTTCCATCAGCATAGCCAATCAAACCGCCAACATAACTGTATTCAGTTGCGTTAACAGTAACGTCAACTTTTGCTTCGCAATCAGTAACAGCAGTTGTACCGTAATGAGTATAGCCAATCAAACCGCCAACCGAGCATGTGCTATTTTCACTTACTGTTATGGATGTGTCCACATTGCAATTTTTAACATTCATGTAGGTGCAATAGGCATAATGTCCGATAATTCCACCGACGTTGCTTTCACCTTTTGTTGTATTCTTTATGCCAATGTCGCCCGTAACTGAGCAATTTGATACGATAACACGTCTGTAGTTATCCTTTCGCGCAAAAATTCCACCAAAATATGCATCATAGCTGGATTCTGTGGTCGAAGTCACTGTTATCAACACGGTCACGTCCGCTATATTCAGGTTTTGCACAATGCCAACTACGCTGCTGAACAATCCTATAACAGCATTTGTATCTGTTATAGTGGAAACGTTGCTCATGTTGGATATGGTGTGGCCGTTTCCATCAAACACACCTTCAAGCATGCCCAAATTTGTCCATTCCATTCCGCCAAGATCAATATCGGCAGTCAATTTGTAGTAGCCATGGTAGCGGTTGTAAGTTGTGTTCAACAACTGTTCTCGTGTTGAAATTTCTTCAACATGGTTATCTAGGATGTACATCCAATTCGAATAGCAATCTCCAATGGCAATTGTTTTGCTAAGGTATTCGTTGTGGTAACTTATGGATTTCAATTCCAATCCGTTCCAACCGTAGTTTTTGTCATACTCAATTTTGTAGTGTTCGTCGTCAATCCGGGTTGGCGTAAGAGTCATTTCACTCCAATCGCTTGTGACCACAACACTGTCAATGCTGTATCCAGTTTTGTTTTTAAGTGTCAAAAGAACGTAGGAATTGTCGTCCCCAAAACACCAGTCAACAGCCTCGCCTTGGCCATTCACCAATTGGAAAGATGCAACTTCCAATTTGCCGTTTATAAACACCGTGCCGGAATTGTTTTTTTCTGTCTTTACTGTGTAGGGGTTGCCATCCAATTGCAAGTTGATTTTTTCAACGCTCAAAGTGGTGTCGCCACCTTCAAATTGGCCGTCATTCACAATTTCAAGATAAACTTTGCTAGTGGAGGTGGAGCCTGCACAGGTATAGGTTTTTCCGTTAACCACTGCGCTTATGGGAGTGGCCGCGCAAGGGTTATCTAGCGTTGCCTGAATGTATATTGTTTCCCCTTCGCTAACTGCCGAAGTGTTTATCACCTTGCACGAATCAAATTCCAGGTACGGCAATGTTTTGAAAACGTTTTGCACCGTTTGGCTATGATCGCCAGTTCCGTCGTTAAGATTGTAGGTGTAGGCAACAACAATGGTATATTCCGTGTAGTAGTTAAGGTTTGCAAAATCAATTTTCTTTTCGTCGTTCTTTGCAATTTCGTTTTCACCTTGCAAAATCTTCACCGAATCAACAATGCAAATATTGTCGGCATCGGAAATTTGGTATTCCGCCGTCACAGTTTTTTCACCTGCTTCGGGGGTGCTAATTTCCACTTGCGGCGTTGCCTTGGCAATGGTGGTGGTATCAAATTGCTTGGTCAAAGCGTGGTCGCCTTCGCCGTCGTTCAAGTTGTATGTGTAGGTAACTTTCACCGTGTATGCGTTGTTGCTAAGCAAGTTTGCAAAAGTGCGAAGGTCGGTGGATTGTGCCGAAACAACGTCTTCTCCGTGGATAAGTTCAATATCCGTAATGGAGCCAACGCTGTCGGTATCCGTCACGTCAATTGCAAAGTCTATGCTGGTTTGTGTGGGCGTGCCACTAATTTCCACTTGCGGCGTTGCCTTGGCAATGGTGGTGAATTCTATGCTGATGCTTTCCGTTGCATTGCCGTTGGGATATTCTGCAACAAGTTGATATGTGTTGTTGCAAAGCAAGTTTTCTATGCTTGTTGCATCGGCGTGTAGCGATTGCACAAGTTGTTGGTTTTGATAAAGCGAAAGGGACGTAAGGGTTTTGCCTGCATGGTTTTTGTGCCAAACAAAGCCAAAAGTTATGCCTGTTTGCGTAACCTTGACGTTATCAAAAAGCAAAACGGAATCGGTAAAGAAAGCATCCTTGTGCAACACGTGCATTTGGAAGCCATTTCCAGAAAGGTCATCGAAAAATCCAACAATTGCATATTGGTAGATTGTGTTTGTGCCAAGGTTTTGGAAGGAAACTTGGTTTTTGCCAACGGAAATATCTTTTTCTTCAACAATGTTTTCGCCGTCGTATAACACTGCTTTAAGCGTGCCGGATGAAAATTCCACAAGGTTGTCATTGTCTTTTACCGATGCTTCAAGGGAAACGGAGTTGGTTTCCACGGCAAAATCGCTAATTTTTGCGGTTATTTGATCTTGAGTTTTTATGCCGGCCATAACCGTTTTGTTGCCGTCAATAAGAACGTCCTTAATGGCAGTGCCGTCCACGTATTTAATTGCATCAATGGTGTAGCTAACAATGCCGCTAGTATTGCCCACGTTGTATTTAAGAATTATGGTTTCCATGTCCGAACCTTCTTCGAACATGTAGCCGGTGTATTTTTTGCCGTTAAGCGTGAAAGATAATATTTCGTAGCTATCGGGGTTGTCTATGTGAATGCTAATGTAAATATCTTGGTTGGGCGTTGCGTAGTAGATGTCGTCCACAGGGCCAACAACGTTCAACGACGACTTTATTTCTTCTTCGATTGTTTGGTCTTCATCGGGGAAGGGATTGTCCTTATCTAGGTCGTCGTCGCGGCCGGTGTGGTCACCATGAAAAGGATCTTCACGGTGTTGCAGAGGTGCAGTTTCCTAATCTTGACGACTGCGCACCATGTTGCCGTTTGCAGCATGGGCGTTTCTGTGCGTTGATGCGTCGGAAATGGTCATCCCTTGGTAAACGGGAACTTGGCCCTTGCATGCCGAAAAGGCAAACAGCACGCAGGAAAGCAGTGCCAAAACAAGAATGCCTACCAAAACTTTCTTTTTCATTCGAAGTTACCTCCCAAATTGTGGCGCATGTTTTCGGCGCCTAGCAAACCCGAGGTTTGCATTTTTGCAGAGATGCAAAAACTTTTGTTTGCACGGCATGCTTGTCGTTTTGCCGCACAAAATTTTGCTTTTGCATGTGCAATATATTTATTATATTTCCATTATACTACGATCAACGAACGATTTCAAGCATATTTTCACTAAATAAGGCCAATTCTTCTACGCAAGGTTGTCTCAAATGCAAAATAAATGTGCAATGCCTTGTCTCCATAAAAAACAAAGGGCACCAAAAGTGGTGTCCTTTGTCGTGTTTAGTGTTGCTGTGTTTCAACGCTGCCAACTTGGTTCTAGTACATTTCGTTGGGGTTTTGTGCGGCAACGGGAGCGGGCGGTTCGGGGATGTCGCAAACAATGCTTTCCGTCGTAAGCAACGTTCCTGCAACGCTTGCTGCGTTTTGCAAAGCCGAACGTGTAACCTTTGTGGGGTCCAAAATTCCCTTAACAATCATGTCGCCATAGGTGCCTGTAAGTGCATCATAGCCATAGTTGGGGTTTTTGCTTGCAAGCACTTGTGCAACAATCACGCCGCCGTTAACGCCAGCGTTTTCGGCAATTTGTTTGATGGGTGCTTCCAAAGCCTTGCGAACAATTTGCGCACCGGTTTTTTCGTCACCGTTAAGCGATTTAACAAGCTTATCCACTTCGGGGATGGCGCTAAGCAGTGCAACTCCGCCGCCGGCAACAATGCCTTCTTCAACAGCAGCACGAGTGGCGTTCAAAGCATCTTCAATGCGAAGTTTGCGTTCTTTCATTTCCACTTCGGTTGCGGCGCCAACGTTAATTTGAGCCACACCGCCGGCAAGTTTTGCCAAACGTTCTTGGTATTTTTCCCTGTCATAGTCGCTTGTGCAATCGGCCATTTGGTTGCGAATTTGGTTCACGCGTTGAGCAATGGCTTCTTGGCTGCCTGCGCCTTGAACGATAATGGTGTTGTCTTTATCAATTTTAACTTGCTTTGCACGGCCAAGCATATCGATGGTGGCCGATTTAAGGTCAAGTCCCAATTCTTCGGTGATAACCGTGCCGCCCGTCAAAATTGCAATGTCTTCCAGCATGGCTTTTCTTCTGTCGCCAAAGCCGGGTGCCTTCACTGCAACGCAGGTGAAACTGCCACGCAACTTGTTCAAAATAAGTGTGGTAAGCGCTTCGCCGTCCACATCCTCGGCAATAATAAGCAGTTTTGCGCCGGTTTTAACAATTTGTTCCAACAACGGCAACAAATCTTGAATGGACGAAATTTTCTTGTCGGTTATAAGCACAAACGGATTGTCCAAATCGGCAACCATTTTGTCCAAATCGGTGGCCATATAGGGGGAGCAATATCCACGGTCGAATTGCATGCCTTCCACCACGTTCAATTCCGTGCGCATTGTTTTGCTTTCTTCAACGGTAATAACGCCGTCGTTGCCCACCTTTTCCATAGCGTCGGAAATAAGCTTGCCAATGGTTTCGTCAGCGGCAGAAACAGATGCCACTTGTGCAATGGATTGTTTGCCCTCCACGGGTGTGGAAATGGCTTTAAGTTTTTCTACGCACACTTCAACGGCGCGGTCGATGCCTTTGCGCAAAATTATGGGGTTTGCACCGGCTGCAACGTTTTTGTTGCCTTCGCGAATGATGGCTTGCGCCAAAACAGCCGCAGTGGTGGTTCCGTCACCAACAACGTCGTTGGTTTTGGTGGATGCTTCTTTCACAATTTGAGCGCCAACGTTTTCAAACGGGTCTTTCAATTCAACTTCTTTTGCAATGGTAACGCCGTCGTTAATAACAAGCGGAGAACCATATTTCTTTTCCAAAATAACGTTTCTGCCCTTGGGGCCAAGAGTAATTTTAACAGTATCGGCAAGTTGATTTACGCCGTTTTCCAACGCTTTTCTTGCTTCTTCGCCGTATTTAATTTGTTTTGCCATAAATTTTCACCTCCAAATCACTCAACAATGGCAAGCACGTCGCTTTGCTTAATGATAGTAACCGTTTCGCCGTCAATTTTAAATTCACTTCCGGCATACTTGCTGTAAAGCACCTTGTCGCCAACTTTCACAACCATCTTAACTTCCTTGCCATCCACGATGCCGCCATCGCCAACAGCAACAACGGTTGCAATTTCTTGTTTTTCTTTTGCCGCCGTCGGAAGGAAAATTCCGCCGACTTTTTCTTCTTTTTCTTCAATTTGTTTGACCACTACTTTGTCAAAAAGCGGTTTTAACGTCATTTATATGCCTCCAAAATATTGTTTAACTAATTTTTTAGCACTCTCGTGCTTCGACTGCTAATTATATTATACACCATAAACGCCAAATGTCAATACTTCCGTTGCGTTTTTTATCACTTTTTTTGACGAATTTTTGCGTTTCCAACACGCCTCGCACAATTTCGATATCCTTTTGCGATAGTTTGGTTATAATAGTGCAAATGGCTGCCTGTCTTGATGTTTTCACATTGCTATTTGCCACGCAATTTTCAACTGGTTTTGTTGTGCAACGTTCTTGTTTTTGTTTGTATCTATGTTCTCGCACAACACTGTTGCATCTAAAATAATTTTCTTGTATCACGCTTGGCTTTGCAAGGTTGTTTGCCGTGCCTGCCTTGCTGCAATTTTAAATTAAACTGTGGGTTTGCTTTTGCTTGTTGTTTTTCTGTTTTATCATTTCATTGTTCCAAACAATTTTGTGTGACTATGCGACATTGATTTAAATCAAAATTCAACAATATGTTTTGTGTCTTTGCTATCAGGTATGGTAGTTGTTGCCGCTCAATCGCAACGCAGCCATGTTGCACATTTTTGCTGTACTTTTTTTCCATTCACGAAATCAAATTTTTCAAAACCACGCACTCTCGCATTCAAAATGTTTTCCGAATTGCATTTCGCCACCCAAACAGGCAAATTTTGCACGAAAACAGCGCAACGGTATGCAAAAATTCACCATACTTGCAAAAAAATTTGCAAAAAATATTGTAACTTTCATTCATGAATGATATAATAAAAAAAGATTTGTTTCGCGCACGCACTGCGCGAGGGGGGTAGTTATGAATAATTTAGTATTTTCAATTGGCTCTCTTAACGTGCTTGTTTGGCATTTGGTTTGCTTGGCATTGCTTATTGTTGCCATTGCGCTAATCGTTGTCACCTGCGTATATTGCAAAAAACAACGCTGCAAAAAAGCTCAAGAAGTTGTCGAAGAACAACCTGACGAAAGCGCTTTGCCCGAAGAACAAACGGACGTTGCAACGGACGATTTGCCGCAAGTTGCCACCGAAGAACAACCGGAAGAGCAACCGGCAGAACCTGCCAACGAACCTGTTGCAGAAGAGCAGCCCGAACCTGTTGCCGAAGCCCAATCCGAAGCAACCGCCGAAGTTGCCGAACAACCAGCACCTGTTTCTCAGTCCAAGCCTCGTGCAAAAAAGGCCGCACCCAAAAAGCAAGCGGAACAACCAGCATCTGTGGAAGAACCTGCCGAAGAGCAAGTTGCCACCGAAGCGGACGACGTTGAAGTGGAAGTTGTGGAAGACGACGGCGAAGAAGAGGAAACTCCCGCCGCAAAAACCACGGCCAAGGTGTATCACGTATCTTTGCGCAGAGACGACGGTTTGTGGCAAGTTAAGCTTGGCAAGGGCAGCAGAGCATTGAAATTGTTCAAAACTCAAGCCGAAGCCATTGCTTTTGCAAAAGAAAAAGCAAAAAATCAGGAAGGCCGCGTGGTCATTCACAAAGTTGACGGAAAAATTCGCAAATTGCGCTACTAATTATGAACAAGTGGGATAAACGTTTTATGGAACTGACGGAGCAAGTGGCTCGGTGGTCTAGCTGCTTCAAAGAAGATCGCCAAGTTGGTGCCGTCATCGTTCGCAACAAAAGAATACTAACAACAGGCTACAACGGTGCGCCAGAAGGCGTAACCAGTTGCAAGGAACGTGGCGAGTGTTTGCGCGTAAAAATGGGCATCCAAAGCGGCACCAGGCACGAACTTTGCTATGCCGTGCACGCCGAACAAAACGCCATAATTCAAGCGGCACGCCTTGGCGTTGTGCTAGAAGGCGCCACTCTCTATTGCACGCACCAACCTTGCGTAATTTGCGCCAAAATCATCATCAACGCCGGCATAAAGCGTGTGGTGTATAAGGAAGGCTACCCCGACGAATTTGCCATGCATTTGCTAAACGAAGCCGGTGTTTTGGTGGAAAACTACAACAATTTGTAGGTTTGTTTTAACGCGCCAAATTTTGCACGTTTTTAAGGACGCATTTTTGCGTCCTTTTTTGTTGCAATTTTTCCGCTTTGCTACAACAAGTTGTGTGGCGCAAGGTATCTAATGGGCAGGTCAAACATGTCCATCGGGCCGCAAAAGCCGTCCTTTCGCAAATGCGGAATTGCCTTTGCGCATGCCAACATAATTTGCGCCGTAAATTGTGCGTTGTTGGCAATTTTTAACTTAAAATCGGCAAAATAGCCATCGTTTTGGGCAACAACTCGTCCGGCGTGGAAAGTGTCTTGCTTTATTTTTCTCACTTCCGACGTGGTGCAAAACACAATTTCCACTTTTCCGCAAAAATAGTTGCATTGCAAAATTGCCTGCTCAATTGCCTGTTTGTCCTGTTCCACGCACGCAACGTAGCAAATGCGTTTGTGTTGCGCCTTGGCACAAGTCGTTTCCGGCGGCACGGTCACTTGCACGGCATCCAGCACGCCTGGCAAATTGCGAAGCGCATTGGAATGTCCCTGCGAAATGCCTTTTCCCCAAAAAGTTTGCGGTGGTGCGCCGCCAACGGCCGCTATTCCCCTTGCAACGCTCATCAGCCCCGGATCCCATCCGCATGCACAAAGAGAAATTTTGTTGGGTTTTGTTTGTTGCAAAAGTTGTTTGTATGGCAAAATTTTGTCGTGTTCGTCAAAGCAATCCACGGTGTCGAAGCGAGCAAAATGGTGCAAGTTGGGCAGCAAATCGTCAAAACTTCCCAGCGCCAGCATCAACACGTCCGCGCGCACGCAGGGCAAATCTTGCCACTTAACGGCTAATGGATGCTCAATTCTTCTTCGTGAAACAACCGCCGTCAAATCAAGTTGTTCGTCCTGCTCGGCCAGTGCCGCCAGTTGTTTGCCCACGTTGCCATATCCAATAATGGCCACTTTAAGTTTCAATTTGGATGCTCCTTGCCTACCTTTGTGCTAATTTATATGCATTTTCAGGCCCATTTTTGCAAAAATTTTCTAAATTTGCGTGTAATTTTGCATTTTTACTTTATTTTTTTATAAAAATATTGTATTATGTTTTGTAGAAAAATTTTCAGTGAAACTAGGGCTGATTTTATGGAAAAAGTATTGCAGTTTATAAAATCATATTTCACAGCAGGTGGCGCCGCGAATATCGTGGCCAAAGTGCTTTTGTTGCTTTTGGTCACGGCACTTTTCTTTGTGGTGTTCTACTATGCAAAAAAACGCAACTTGGGCGTTTTCACCGTGCTTGTTTGCATTACGCTAGCGGTATTGGTTGTTTTGGCATTTTTCGATATTCCCAACTTCACAATTTACGTTTTGCTAGCGCTGGGAACGGTTATTGTTTCCTGTCTTATGCTGTTTGAACAAGATTTTCGCAGAGATATGTTCCGCCGTGCTCGCAAACGCCGCATAAAGGAGCAAGACGGCGAAGAATTGGGCCGTGAAGAATTGCAAAGTTCCGTTGAAGAAATTATCAAGGCTTGCCAACGTCTAAGCAAAACGGATACCGGCGCGCTAATTCTAATTGCCGACACAATTTCCGACAGCATTTTGGATAGTGGCACAACCATCAACGCCAAAATTTCTGCCGACCTGTTGCGCACGCTGTTTTTCCCAAAAACGCCGTTGCACGATGGAGCCGTTGTCATCATGAACAACAAAGTTGTAACGGCCGGTTGCTATTTGCCATTAACGCAAGAAGACATCTATCCTCGCGAATTTGGCACACGTCATCGCGCCGCCATTGGCGTATCCGAAGCCTTTCCCGGCCTCACAGCCATTGTTGTCAGTGAAGAAACAGGTATCATTTCGGCCATGCACGACAGAAAAGTTAAAAGATATTTGGATGCAGAACAACTTCGCGAAATTTTGTATTGCGCTTTCGGTCTTTCGGACGAAGGCGACGAAGAACGCATTTGGGGGTGGACAGTAGATGAAAAGGCTTAAAAACGACGTTAGTTTCAGCAAGAAGTTTAATCACTTCATGAAGCACTATTTTGGATATTTGGTGTTGGCTTTCTCCTGCGCACTTGCAACCGTGGTTTTGGTTGGGCTTTGCGTTTGGTAAACCAGGCAAAATTTTCACAACTTCACAAGATTCAAATAAGGGATTTATTTTTCTAAAAAATCAAGGTATAGTCAAATTGCGGCTATACCTTTTTTATTTGGAACGCAAACTGCGCCAATTCCTATATTGTTAATTTCAATTCTTTAATAACGTTATCTATCAAACTTTTCTGTTTTATGAACCATAACTTTTTTATGAAGGTGGGACTAATTTCACAATTATGCCCATCTTTTGTTGCGGACTTTTTGCAAATTTTTGGCCAAGACGGCATATAGTTTTGAACAGCGGTGCAACTGCTTGGTTTTGGCTGGGCAGTGCATTGCTGCTGCTTTGCCGAAGTTTCATAGTTAAAACTGCAACTGCGGCAAAAATAAAAAATTTGGAGATGCGTTTGATAACGGCAAAACTGGGCGGTTCGTCGGTTGTGGCGGAAAACTTTTGCCACCTTCGTGAGATTTGTGATGGCAACAAGTGCATTGTTGTCAGCGCCATTGGCAAAAGTTGGCGTGGCGACGAAAAAACAACCGACTTGTTGCAAAAATTCTACTACGGCTCGGAAGATGCTTGGCAAAAAGTATGCCAAAAATTTTTGCGCGCGGCCGAAGTTGGCGGTGTTAATTTGGATATGGAAAAAATGCTTTTCAACGCAAAAAGGCAGGCCAAAACGTTGGCGCATTGTTTGTCGCTTGGCGAAGAGCTAACGGCAAAACTAGTGGCATCTTTTTTGAAATGTCCCTATTTGGAAGCAGAACAACTTGTGCGCTTCAAATGCGGCAAATTTGCAGCCAATGAAACGTTCCACAACATAAAAAGTGCCTTTTGCGGCCTTAAAAGGGCTGTTGTTGGCGGTTTTTATGGCGGCTCGGCAGATGGTCGAGCTTTGTTTCCACGCGGCGGAGGCGACGTTAGCGGCGCAATTTTCGCCGTTGGCACAAGCAGTGAGATGTATCAAAATTGGACGGACGTAGACGGCATTTGCAATGCAAATCCCCAGAGCGTTTTCGGCGCAAAAACCATAACCCAACTAAGCTACGACCAAATGCACCAGCTGGCCAAAAACGGCGCAGAAGTGTTGCACCCTGATGCCGTCAAAATTGCCCAAAAATCCGGCATTCCCATTGCCGTTGGCAACAGCAAAAGTTGCAAATTGTTTTCCACAATTTCCTTTTGTCCGTCGCAACTCCCCTTCATTTCCGTTTGCCAAAAGCCTTGCCATGTTGGCACGGAAACAACGGTGCTACACAACCTTTTGGCGGCAGATGCATCATCGTGCACATTTCAAGTTGCAAGCAAGTTGCAACAAACAGGCGCTGTGCTTTTCAAAACAATTTTGAATGGCAAAACAACAAAATTTTTTTCCTCCGCGCCAATTGCTCAGTGCGTTTTCGATGTTTTCAGCGGCAACGTTGAACGCCAATCTCCCTGCTAGTTTTTGTTTTTTAATACGCAATAAGTTGTCCATGCTATACGTAAAAAACACACAAGTAAAATTGCACCTAGTTTTTGTTGGCGCATAGTGCAAAAAAATCAAAATTTAAATAAAAAACACTCAAAGCAGGTCGAACATCCTTGCTTGCAAAGTTATGGTTGACTTATTGGCGTTTTCGTTTTACAATGTTTAGCAAAGAGGTACAATATGAAAACGTTGATTATCGGCGGCGGTATGGCCGGCTTAACCTACGGAATTTTGGCGGCAAAACACGGCCAAGTTGTGCTTTGCGAACGCAATTCGCGCGTGGGCAAAAAAATTTCCGTAAGCGGCAATGGCAAGTGCAATTTGGGCAACAAATTTGTTGATGCCACTTGCTACAACAAAAGCAAAATTGTGCAAACGGTTTTGAACGCCGTCACCGTGCAAGACTATCTAAATTTTTTGCAATCCTGTGGCATCTATACTTTTGCCGATTCCGTCGGGCGCATCTATCCCCTTTCGGAAAGTGCATCCAACGTTGTTGATTGCTTGCGTTTTGCCTTTGCGCAATTGGGCGGCGAAACTCGTTGCGATTGCCTTGTGCGTTCGGTGCAAAAGGTGGGAAAAAGCTACCTTGTGCGTTGGGATGGTGGCGAGGAAACTTTCGATCAAGTTGTTTTGGCCTGTGGCAGTAGCAGCAGCGTGCAAAACTATTGCGTCGATGGCCTTGTCGAAAAGTGCTATTTCACGCCGCGTGTGCCCTCCTTGGTGCCGGTAAAAGCCAATGTGGAACGGGTTCTAAGCGGCTTGCGAGCCAAAGCAAACGTTTCGCTTGTTGCCGACGGCAATGTTGTTGCAACGGAAAGTGGCGAAGTGCAGTTCCGCGATTTTGGCCTTTCGGGCATTTGCGTGTTCAACTTGTCTGCCATCATCGCGCGCGATTTGGTTTTGGGCAAGCGCAAAAACTATGCTTTTGTGCTAGATCTTGTGCCCACAATGTCGCAACAGCAACTGGAACAAATTCTAAGTCAGCGTGTTGGTCATGTTCCCAAACAAAACTATTTCTACGGAATTTTGCACAACAAAATTGCCGAATGTATTGTCAAACGCAGTGCAGATAACGCCCAAAGTTTGGCGCAAACTGCCAAGCAATTTTGCTGTGAATTTCAAAAACTTTGCGATTTTTCCGCAAGTCAAGTCACGGCTGGCGGCATAGGTGAGCAATTTGTGGACGAAAATCTTCGTTTGCCAAATGGCGTTGTTGCCTTGGGCGAAATTTTGAACGTCGATGGAATTTGCGGTGGTTACAACCTGTTTTTTGCCGCCGCTTCGGCAATTTATGCATTCCAAAGGAGCCGTTAGCATGCGTGAATTTCTAACTTCACCCATAAAAGTGCCTTTGGGAACAAGCGTTTTGGACGTTAAACCTCGCCTTGCCAAACATCTTGGCCTTGCCGAAAACTGCCTGCAAAAAATTGTTCTCAACAAGCAAAGTGTGGATGCACGCAACAAGCAAGACGTGCATTTTGTGTGTTCCTACGTGGTGCAGTGCACCAAAACACCACGCAAAAACGCCACGCCCTACGTTGCTCCGCAGGACGTTTTGCAAGGCAACTTCAACAAGGTTAATGGTTCGTGCATAGTGGTGGGCGCAGGCCCCGCCGGATTGTTTTTGGCACGATACCTAACCACTTGTGGCGCAAAAGTCACCGTCGTCGAACGTGGAAGCGATGCACAAAAGCGTGTGCAAGCGGTAAAAACATTTGCCGATGGTGGCGATTTCAACGAAAATTGCAACGTTCAATTTGGTTTGGGCGGCGCAGGAACTTTTTCCGACGGCAAGTTGACAACAGGCATTTCTTCGTCACTTGTTGCCACCGTCTTTAACGAATTTGTGCGCTGTGGTGCGCCTAGCGAAATTCTAACAAGTTCGTTGCCGCACGTCGGCACGGATAAGCTTGTTGGCGTTGTTTCCCAAATGCGAGACCAAATTGTTGCGAAAGGCGGCCAATTTTTGTTTGATACCACCGTCACAGGGCTAATTGTGGATGGCGGAAAAGTGCACGGCGTTGAAGCAACAAGTGGCCAAACAAGTTTTACCATTGTTGCCGATTGCGTTGCTCTTTGCTGTGGACACAGTGCCCGAAATTTGTTTCACGAAGTTGTGAAACAAGGCGTTGAAGTGGCTTTCAAGCCTTTTGCCGTTGGTTTGCGTGTGGAACACACTCGGCAATTTATCAATCAAACGCAATATGGCCATTTGTTTGCCACTCACAGCGATCTTGGCGCCGCAAGCTACAAACTGGTCAACAACGTGGATGGCCGTGGGTGCTATTCCTTTTGTATGTGCCCCGGCGGCGTGGTGGTGCCGGCCAATTCCGAGCGTGATACTGTCGTTGTCAACGGCATGAGCAATTTTGCCCGCGATGCTCAAAACAGCAACAGCGCGCTGGTTGTTTCCGTTGGCGCCGACGATGTGGAACGTTATGGTTTCGGTCGTGATGCCCTAAGTGGTATGCGCTTTCAACAAAGTTTGGAAAAACAGGCCTATTGTTTGGGCGGCGGAAACTACGTTGCTCCTTGTCAAAACGTGGTAGATTTTCTGCAAGGCAAAGTCAGCACAAAAGCCGACGTTGCGCCCAGCTATTCGCGCGGCACAAAGTTTTGCGATTTTTCCCATCTTCTTCCAGCAGACATTTGCCAGATTCTAAAAACTTCGCTTGTTCAGTTCAACAAAAAATTGAAAGGTTTTGCCGAATGTGGCATTTTGACTGGCGTGGAAACTCGAACATCTTCCCCCGTCAAAATTTTGCGAGATGCCAACTTTCAAAGCAAGTTGCAAGGCTTGTTCCCTGTTGGCGAAGGTGGTGGCCATGCCGGCGGCATTGTCAGTTCGGCCGTGGACGGCTTGAAGGTTGCCCAAAGCATTTGCAACTTTTTGCAAGGCCGCTAGTTGGTGCATCTTGCGTTTGTAACGCAATTGCGCACCTGCTCGCTAGCCAAACCCCCATTTGGCGCAGAAACCAATTTCTGCGAGTAAGCGCACAAAATTGCTTTGCCACAAACCGCCAACTGTGGCGGTTGGTTTTTTGAACAATATTCAATTTCTCATCTATCTCTTCCGTCCGTTTAGTTCATCTCTACGGTTGTTGCAGTTTTCTCCAAACAACACAGACTGAATATTTTTACATTACTTATGTTTATTAACTGTGGTACATGGTTTTAATCACTCAAAGTCAATGTTTTTCATGTGTCTATCAACTGCGGCACAAAAATCACAAAAAAAGATTGAGCATCATTTTGCCCAATCTTTTTATTTTTTGCATCAGCCGCAATTGAATTTTAAGTTATTCATGCTATCCGCAATTGAATTTTTCTATATTGCTTGCAACAGTTTTTTGAAAAATACCGAAAACTTAACGTCTTTCCACTCTCCGCGCGTCGTCTGGTCGTCGCCGTGCTTGCTTTGATAGTATTGTTTTGCGGTCAGCGCCGAGTTTGTTGCTCGTTGCATAAAGTAGTCGGCAAGGGAACATTCCCCTGTGGAATCAAAAATAACGTCCAGTTTGTATTCGTCCTGTTCCGTGAAGGAAAGTATGCCGCTATCTTGCATTTCACGTACGGTAAATTCGCTAACAATGCTCGTCATGCCTTGGCCAGTCATAAGGTTCGAAAGTGTCATGTTTGCCATCTTTGCGTTTATGCCTTTTGCCGGTGTGAAGTAGCCTGTTTCTCCTTCCAAACGCACGTGTTGGCCTGCCGAGTGTCCGCAACCTGTTTTGCAACGCTCATACCAAACGCTAACGCCGCTGGTTTTGTCTTCCACAAAATCAAAAACAACGCCCAGTTTCATCACTTTCATTTGGGTGTTCAACGCCATCAACGGCACGTCGCCCATTGCATTTAAAATGGTGTTTCCGCCAACTCTTAGCTTTTTCAACGTCAGGTTGTCCATGGTGGAGGATAAGTTGCCCAGCTTAGAGTTCACAAAACATTTTTGCACGCCGGTAACGGGAATGGTTCTTGCGGCGTTTTTATACCAAACGTATGCGTAGCAAGCGGCGGTGTGAGTGTGATCTTTGTCGCAATCAAGTTCCGCAAGGTACCATTTTTTGCCGTCGTCGCTCTTGGCAAACTGTCCGTCCTTTTGCATAAGGTTGGATATTCCGTCCACCTTCGAGTAGCCGGCAACGTCCACGCTCTTGCGGTAGAAGTTCATTGCTGCGCCCAAATATACGTTGTTCATTTCTGACGACAAATTTTTAAGTGGAGTATCTTTCAGCTCCGCCATAATGCCGGTAAGGTTATCCCCCAAAACGTCGCTAACGGTGCTAGAAAGAATAATGTCGTTCAAATTGCTAAGTTCGCCCAGTTTGCTTTCGGATAGTTTCGCCATAAGGCCTTTGGCAGGTTTTGTGCCGTTCATCCATTCGTAGGAATAGCAACTGCGGCTGTGTTTGTGGGAAGCATCGGTGTTTTCGCAAATAAGTTTTGCGTTGTACCAATCGGCGCCCTCTTCGGACATAACGTATCTATCTCCGTTCTTGCCCAAGTAAACGTCGCCAAGTTTTTCAAATTCTTGCGGCTTGGTGGCCGTGGTGCGAGTGTAACCAATAAACGAGCCCAAATAAATTTCGTCAACGCCACCATTAAGCATTTCATGGATGGTCATATCCTTGAAGTTAGCCATAACTCCGCTAACCTTGCCGTCCATCATTTCGCTTATGGTAACGTTTTGCATGCCTTCCATAATAACGGCAGAAGAACCGCCCATCAAATCGCTTACGTAAAGGTTAACAAGCGCCTTGTATATGCCGCTTATGCGAGAGTGGTGTCCGTCTTCGGCAATAAGTTCGTTATCTTTGCAATTGGAGTGTCCTGCCGATAACGCCATCGAGTTGTACCAAGCAAAGTCGTAGCAACTTGCATCGTGCACGTGTTCAATGTCTTTCACCGTGCAATATTGCACAACTTCAAAGTGTTTTTCACCGTCTGCCTTGGCAAAAAGCGTTTTGCCGTTTTCTGTTTTTGCAAGAATAGTGTCGCCTTCCAGTTCAACCTCCGTGTAGCCGCTAACGTCTTCAATTTCGTTGCGAATGCAAGCAAGCAAGCTTCCAACGTAGGTCTTTTCAAGCACTTGGTCAAAGTTCAATGCGCCGTTTTCGTCCACCATGCTACCCAAAGATGCATCGCCAAGCATGGCACCCAGCACGCCGGAACTGCCGCCCAAAACTTCCGTAACAGGCAAACTGCCCAGGTCGGATAATCCTCCGTCCTCCTTCAGTTGCATAAATAAACTTTCCGAACCGCTAAGCGCGCCGTAAAGCCGGCCAATGCGACCTTGCCCAATGGCCCACATAAATTTGTTGTCCGAATCGGCCGCCGGGAAGGAATTTGCCAGCAAATCGGCAAAACGCACGTCGTCAAAAACGTAGGTAACGCCCTTTTCGCCGTCAAACAGGTCTTTCATGGTGAAAGCATCCAGCTTTTCCATTGTTTCGGCACTAATGTAGCCGCCTTCTTCCGTCGCAAACATGTTGATTATTGCCGGAAGGGTTGCCACGCTTATTTGTTGCAAGGCATTGTCTACACTGCCCTCGTTGAAATATTCAAACACAGGAACGTCCAAAACCGATTGTGGCAACGCTATGCCAAACGCCGTTTCGCAATTGATGTTGTAGTTGTCCAAAAAATCGCCCAAGCTAAAATAGTCGCCGTTTTCGTCCGTCAGCCCCAGTTGTTCGGTGTAAAGTTGCTGTACGCTTTGCACCATATCCAGCAAGGACATGTCGGCCAAATCCCCCATGTATGTGGAAGCATCTGCGCTTATGTCGCTAGGCTTTATCACGGTTATGGCAAGATATATCCCCAGTGCCAAACTGCCCAAAAGGAATATTATGCCAAAAATCATTCCCAAGAAAAAGGCTAAAACTCTTCTTCCCATAATTCACCTCTTCGTGAAAGTTGGCTATTGCCAACTATTTAAGTGGAACGTCGTTGCGCTCCGGGACAAAACTATCAAAAATCATGTTGTCGAAGCAGTCGTGCATTTGGTCGTATTGCTGCTGGCTGCGCACCGTCCAACAAATGATGGGCACTTTCTTTGCCCACTTTGCAACTGCGGCGTTATTGCGCAATGTGGCAACGTCGTATGCAATAAATTGACTGCCGTTCCATTTGCAAAGTTTCAAGTTGGCCGCCAAATAGCGTTTAAGTTTAGAAAGGTTTTGTCCTTCAAAACTGCACGAAAGTTGGCCGCGAATAACGTTGGGGCAGTGCACCTTGAACCAGCGCACAATAAACGGGTCGAACGATTCTATGCAATAGTTGCCTGTGTAGGTGCTAAGTGCTTTTGCAACCTTCTCTTCCATTTCGCCAATTTCCTTGTGTTTTTTAAGTTCCACAATAAGGTTGGTGCCGTTGGCCGCTTGCAAAAACTCTTCAAAGGTGGGTATTTGATGTTCGGTACCGCCAAGGCGAAGCTGGCGCACTTGGTCAAACGTAAGTTGACAAATGGAGCCGCTAACGCCGGTCATTCTGTCCAAAGTGTCGTCGTGAAAAACCACCAAAACGCCGTCTTTCGTCATTTGCACGTCCGTTTCAATGCCAAATCCGTTTTGCGTTGCTTTTTCAAAGGCGGGGATGGAGTTTTCCGGCACGTCCACGTTGTTGAACAAGCCGCGGTGCGCCACGTAAGTATCCGTAAGCCAACGATATTCTTGTTTTATCATATTTTCACTTCCTATTTTTTGTGAAGTTTCCACTTCAATATTAAATTATATATTCATAAACTCAAAAAATCAAGGGCTTGACGAAAATATGTGCAACATTCTAGACAAAACGGCAGTTTTCGGTTATAATTTATCTACAAGCAACAATGAGTAATTGCACCTTTTGTTGCAATCCTAGCGCAAACAAAGGTTTGCAAAAGTAGCGGTAGACGGTATGACACAAAAAAACAAGAGAAATTTTTGCATAATAGCCCACATCGACCACGGCAAAAGCACCTTGGCCGATCGTCTTATGGAATTCACCGGCCAAGTTGCCAAACGCGATTTGGAAGCGCAAATGCTGGATAGCATGGATATCGAGCGTGAGCGCGGCATAACAATAAAGCTTACGCCGGTAAAAATGACCTACCAAAAGGGCGGCGTGGACTACGAACTAAACTTGATAGATACCCCCGGCCACGTGGACTTCAACTACGAAGTTTCGCGTTCTCTTGCCGCCTGTGAAGGAGCTTTGTTGGTGGTGGATGCTTCGCAAGGCGTGGAAGCGCAAACGCTGGCAAACTGCTATCTTGCGTTGGAAAACGATTTGGAAATAATTCCCGTCATCAACAAAATAGATTTGCCTTCTGCCGACGTGGAAGGTTGCAAAAGGGAAATTGAAGATGCCATCGGTTTGGATGCATCTGCGGCGCCGTTGGTTTCGGCCAAAGAGGGATTGAACATTCAGGACGTTTTGGATGCCGTGGTCGATTTGGTTCCGCCCCCGTCGGGCAGTGAAGACCAGCCGCTAAAAGCGCTTATTTTCGATTGCCAATACGATAACTACAAAGGTGTTATCATTTTTGTTCGCATTGTGGATGGCTCTGTTAAAGTGGGCACCAAAATAAAAATGTTCGAAACAAAGGGCAAAGTTTTCGACGTGACGGAAGTTGGCGTTTTTGCGCCTTCCACACAACCGGTTGCCGAACTTAAAGCTGGCGACGTTGGCTACGTTTGCGCAAGCATCAAGACGGTTTGCGACACCAAGGTGGGGGATACGCTAACCGATGCCGAAAACCCCTGCAAGGAGCCTTTGAAGGGCTACAAAGATGTGAAGCCCATGGTGTTCTGCGGAATTTACCCGGCAGACGGCAGCAAATACAACGATTTGAAGGATGCTTTGGAAAAGTTGAAACTTAACGATGCATCTCTTGTTTACGAACCGGATACCTCCGTTGCCTTGGGTTTTGGTTTCCGTTGCGGCTTTTTGGGATTGTTGCATATGGAAATAATTCAAGAGCGTTTGGAGAGGGAATTCGATTTGGATTTGGTAACGACGGCGCCCAGCGTAAGCTACAAAGTTTACACAACTCAAGGGGAAATGCTGCTGATAGATAACCCCACCAAATTGCCTCCGGTAACGGCCATCGACCACATTGAAGAGCCTATTGTTGCGGCAGAAGTGTTTTGTCCGAAGGAATATGTCGGCGACGTTATGGGCCTGTGCCAGGAAAAACGCGGAACCTTTTTGGATATGACCTATTTGGATACCAGGCGCGTAAAACTTTCCTACGACATTCCCCTAAACGAAATTATCTACAACTTTTTCGACACGTTGAAATCTCGCACGCGCGGCTACGCCAGCTTGGACTACGAACTTAAAGGCTACGTGCCGGGCAAACTTGTGCGTTTGGATATGCTACTTAACGGCGAAATGTGCGACGCGCTTTCCATCATTGTCAACGAAGAACGTGCCTATGCTCGAGGCAGACAAATTGCCGAAAAACTAAAAGAAGCCATCCCTCGCCAAATGTTCGAAATTCCTGTGCAAGCGGCGGTGGGCAACAAGGTTATTGCTCGCGAAACAGTCAAGGCGCTACGCAAAGACGTTTTGGCAAAGTGTTACGGCGGCGATATAACACGCAAAAAGAAGCTTTTGGAAAAGCAAAAAGAAGGTAAAAAACGTATGCGTCAGGTGGGCTCCGTCAGCGTTCCCAGCGAAGCGTTCATGTCTATTTTAAAGATAGACGACTAGTTTTGTGTTAGCTAAAGCGGCCGTGGTGGGGCAATAAAATTATTGCTCGCACAACTGTCAAGGCACTGCGCAAAAACATTTTTGCAACGTGCTACCAGATAATAACACGCAAAAAGAAACTTTTGGAAAAGCAAAAAGAGGGCGAAAAACGCGTGCGCCAGGTGGGGTCCGTCAGTGTTCCCAGCCTAGCGCTCAGGTCTATTTTGGAGATAAACAACCGATTTTTGTGTTTCCCGTCTTTAGTGTAGTTAAAGCGGTGTAATGGCGCTAAAATAGCGAATTGTGCCGAGTTTGTGCAAATTGTAGAGTATTATGGCAAACATAACATACAATTTTTAAGAAAAAAGCAGAGGAAAAATGAAAACAACAGCAATCTACGTTCATATTCCGTTTTGCAAAGCGCGGTGTGCTTACTGCGCTTTTTCTTCTAGCACAAATTTTTCTGCTTGCAAAACCTATTTCGACGTGCTGGAAAAGGAGATTCGCAGCGCAAAACCTTGCGGCAAAATAAAAACCATCTTTTGGGGTGGTGGTACGCCCAGTTCGGTAAAAATTGAATTTCTTAAACAAACGTTCCGTGCGCTAAACGAAACATTCGATCTGTCGGAACTTTGCGAATTCACAGTGGAGTGCAACCCGGAAAGTGCCAGCAGCGAACTCTTTCAATTTTTCCATAGCATTGGTGTCAACCGCCTTAGTTTCGGTTTGCAAAGTACTAGCGATGCCACGTTGCAAAGAATTGGGCGTTTGCACACCTACGACGGATTTTTGCGAGCCCTGCAACTTGCCCGTGAAGCAGGGTTCACCAACGTTAATGCCGACCTCATTTTGGGCCTGCCAGAAACGCGCACCGACTTTCAAAACACTGTCGAACAGGTATGCAAATTGCCACTAACACACGTCAGTCTTTATGCGCTTGAACTGCACGAAAACCAGGCATTCAACAAGCTTTGCCAGTCCTATGCCCGCACGGAAGACGAGCTTGCCGACGACTACGATTTTGCTCGTCAAAAATTTTCCGAAAACGGTTTTTGTCGCTACGAAGTTTCCAACTTTTGCCGCCCCGGCTTCGAATGTCGTCACAACTTGACCTACTGGCAGGAAGACAGATACTTTGGCTTTGGCGCCGCCGCCAGCGGCTTTGTTGGCGATGTGCGCTATGGCAACGCTTTTGGCATTGACGAATACGTTTCTTCCAATGCAACCGCAAAGCAATACCAGGAAACAATTTCCCAGGACGAACAAGCCTGCGAATGTGCAATTGTGGGTTTGCGTTTGCAACAAGGGGTGGATCTTGTGTTGTTCCAACAGCGTTACAACTGCAACTTTTTCGATAAATTCCCCAAAGCCAAAGAATTGGCGCAAAAGGGCTTTTTGTGCTCCCAAAACGGCCGCGTGTTTGTTCCTGACGACAAATTCTACGTGCTAAATTCCATTTTGGTGGAACTTTTGCCCGATTGACCTGCCGTTTGTAGCGTTAATTTTCATACGTTCTCCGCTAAAAATTCACACTTCACTTCGCCCATTTTTTGCATAGCAATTACCTGCATTTCCACTAAAAGTTGACCATTTCTTTTATATTTTCAGCCTGTAATTTTGCAGGCTTTCTCACTGAAAATTGCTTTTTTGCAGTTTTTAGCATTGCAATTTTTGTGTTTTTCAACTGGAAGTCTCTTATTTTTTGCCATACAAATTGTTTTGCCTTTTCACGCATTCTATTTTTGTTCATTCTGTGCATTTTATCTCTCAAAATTTCTCGTTTTTCGCATTGTCATTTGTGCCAATATCCTTGCCATTTTTGCCACGCCTGTATTTTCAAATAATGGTGTGTATTTCATGGCCGTGCAAATTCATTCTCGCAAATTTTTACACAATCTCACTTCAAATTTTTTATTTCACCTATCTTCGTCACAATAGATTTTTTACTTCGGCCATTTTTAGCATTGCAATTAACTGCATTTCTACTAAAAGTTGCCCATTTCTTTTGCCACACAAAATTCCTTGACTTTTTGTACATTTCGTTTTTCTATTCTGTTGCATTTTATCGCTCAAAATTTCTCGTTTTCACATTGCCATTCACGCCCATCCTTGTATTTTTTCTACGCCAGATTTTTCAAATATTGGTGTGTTTTTAGTGCCGCACAATGGGTTTTGTCTTTTCTTTCAACCCGTTTTCGCACTCCGTCAATAAATTCACAATTTTTCACATTCTCACTACATTTTTCTCTGCTTTTCCGTTTTTCTTATCGGCAACTATTCTCTTGCCGAACATTTAATTTCAATTTTCAAAAAACTTTCAACCTCAGCGCACAAGTCGTCAGGTGTGCACGCTCGTTCACCCAAGCTTTTTCAAGCCGCTCTATTTTGCGCTTTTCACTTTACAATAGCGAAATATTTGTTCAAACATTTCTTTTTCCTGGTGCTATTCGTTGCATTTTCTCGTTTATTTTGCTATAATTATAAAGATTTTTTATCAACTCGCCGCAATTATCGGCAAAATTTATGCGGTTCGTTCGGAGGTCAGCCATGAAGTTGTTGCAACTAAAATATTTTCAAACGGTTTGCAAATACGAAAGCATCACAAAAGCGGCGGAAAAACTCTTCGTCAGCCAGCCCACAATTTCCTTTTGCATAAAGGAACTAGAGGAAGAGTTTGGCGTAAAGCTGTTTCATCGCAAACACAACAGGTTGCAACTAACGGTGGAGGGGCAATTTTTCTACGAAAAGGTGCAATACATTTTGCAATCGGTGGATGCATTGGAAAGGCAAATGCAAGAACTTTCGTCCAACCGCAACCACGTAAAAATTGCCGTGCCCGCCATGATTTCCACATTTTTGTTCCCGCAAATGTTCGATGAATACACAAAGGCCTTCCCCAACGTACAGCTAGAAATGCTGGAAACAGGGTCCTTGCAAACACGCAAACTTGTGGATACCAACGCCGTCGACCTGGGCATAACCATTTTGGATGGCGCCGTAACCGACGACTACAACATTTTGCCCCTTGTCACAACAGAACTTGTCTATTGTGTCAACAAAAATCACCATTTGGCAAAGGAAAAATCTGTTTCATTCAAGCAACTTGCCAACGAAAAGCAAATTTTGTTCAAGGCGGATAGCTATCAAAACGTCGTCATCAAAAACGCTTTTGCCGCGGCCGGCGTGGAACCCAACATTTTGCTTTATTCTTCGCAACTCTACACAGTCAAACAATTTTTGTCCTACGGCACGGCCGGTGCATTTTTGTATAGACAAATTGCCGAAATGGACGACGAATTGGTGTGCATTCCTCTGGACGAAAAGATCACGCAGCAAATCGTGCTAATTTGGTCGAAGGGCGGCAGTTTGTTTTCCGATGCGGAAAATTTCATTCAGTTTGCCAAGCAATTTAGATATTCGGATTAGCCTATGCCAGAGGTCATTTGTGTAAACAACAAGCCCTTCGAAGTGGTGCGCATTTTGGGGCACGGCAAGGGCGGATATTCCTATTTGGTAACGGATGGCGCGCATCAGTTTGTTTTGAAGCAAATTCACCACGAACCGTGCAGCTACTACAATTTTGGCGACAAGTTGCAATCGGAACTTCGCGACTACAAGCGTTTGTGCGAAGTTGGCATGCCTTTGCCGCAGCTAGTGGATTGCGACGTGGCAAACGAAAGAATTTTGAAGCAGTTTGTGGATGGTCCCACCGTGTTCCAATTGGTACGCGATGGCCGCCAAGCCGAAGTAGATGTGCTAATTTTGCAAATGAAAGAAATTTGCAAAACACTTTATGCTGCCGGGCTCAACGTGGACTATTTCCCAACAAATTTTGTTGTGACTGGCGGCAAAATGGTCTACGTCGACTACGAATGTAATGCCTATATGGACGAATGGAATTTTGAAAATTGGGGCATAAAATATTGGAGTCAAACGCCCGAATTTTTGCAATATGTTGCAGAAAAATAGAGTTTTGCTAAGTAAATCGCATCAAAAATTGCCGAAAAACCATTTTGCAATCAGCGCAAAAAAACGGGAATGTTTATATCAATTTTTGAAAATCGGTAAAATTCCTTTGCAATCAATGTTTGCAAATTTAATTTCGCACCACAAATAGCAGCACGTTTCAAAGAAACTGCCTAAAATGCCCAAACTATTGAGTGCATCTAGCAAGTTTCTAGTATTCGAGGCGTATTTCAAATCTGACGTTTTGTTTGTCTCGTGCATTGCTTCTAGGTTCATCGCCCCAAACATACCGAAGCAGTCAAGAAGTTTGCAACGGGTTGTGGCATAGTTTTTGTAGTTTATCAACCAAAATACATTCACCAACCTATCCATCAAAAGCTTGAATCATCGGGCTTTTTTGTTTTTTTCGCTTTGCCGGTTGTGGTTGATTCCCAATGCACGCAACAGCAGCTTCGTTCCTTCTTTGCGCTCATATTTTTTCACGCATTGTTTTGCATTAATTTCCATCCCATTTTTGCCATCTTCATGCCGCCGCCAAGTTTATCTGTTTCCCTAAACCTGTCAGTTTTTAGTAAAAGCGCATCCCAAAATTCACCCATCAAAAGCTCGAATCATCGGGCTTTTTTTTTGTTTTTTTTCGCTTTGCCGGTTGTGGTTGATTCCAAATGCACGCAACAGCATTTTCGTTCCTTCTTTGCGCTCATATTTTTTCACGCATTGTTTTGCATTAATTTCCATCCCATTTTTGCCATCTTCATGCCGCCGCAATCAATTTTTCGGCCTGGTTTTGGTGCAATGTCTTTTTTCGCTAGATATAGTAAATAATATTTTATTATTTGTGGGCTTATTTGCCTTGCAATACGGCAAAAAAAATGTTAAACTACTATCATGACACAGTATGAACAAAATTCAATTTTTCAACAGGAAAAAACAGGTAACGTTCCATTGGCGGAGCGTATGCGTCCGCGTGTACTTTCGCAATTCATCGGGCAGTCGCATTTGATCTACGACGGTTCGTTGCTTTGTCGCGCCATCAAGGCGGATAAAATTGGCAGTTGCATTTTCTGGGGCGCACCTGGCACTGGCAAAACGTCTCTTGCAAACATAATTGCCAACACAACGGGCAGCCATTTTGAAAAACTAAACGCAGTAAGCAGCGGTGTTGCCGATGCCAAAAAGATAATTGATGAAGCAACAAAACGTTTCAATGCCTATGGACAAAAAACCTATTTGCTTTTGGATGAGTGCCATCGTTGGAGCAAGGCCCAAAGCGATTGCATGTTGCCTGCCATTGAAAAAGGCGTCATCACCTTTATTGGCTCCACAACGGAAAATCCCTACGTTTCCATGACTAGGGCAATCGTTTCCCGTTGCAGAGTGTTCGAGTTTTTGCCACTCACCAAACAAGACGTTTTGAAGGGGCTTGCAGATGCCTTGCAACGCGACGAAGTGCTTTCTAGACGAAAAATCGAGGTGGATAGCGATGCGTTGGAATACATTGCCGAAACCAGTGCTGGAGATTTGCGCAACGCCTACAACGCTTTGGAATTGGCCGTTATGACAACCGATATGGATGCCGACGGCGCAGTGCACGTCGACAAGCTAACTGCTTCGCAATCCATGCAAAAGCCGGCGCTTTCGGTGGATACAGGCATGTACTACGATATGATCAGTGCGTTCATCAAAAGCATGCGCGGCAGCGATGCAAATGCGGCCATGTTTTGGTTTGAACGCTTGCTGGAAGCCGGCACAGATCCTCTGCTACTTGCAAGGCGAATTGTTATTCACGCCGCCGAGGACGTTGGCTTGGCCGACCCGATGGCGCTAGTGGTGGCAACCAGTGCTTTAACAGCCTTTCAAAACATTGGCCTGCCGGAAGGCCGCTTGCCTTTGACGGAAGCAATTTTGTATATTTGCAATTGTCCCAAATCCAACTCGGTGGAAGAAACTTTAGTGGCGGCAACCGAATGTGCCACCTCGCATCCCACTGCAAGGGTACCTTCCTACCTGATGGATAAAAACTATTCGCGCGATACGGAAACTCTCGACAACGTACCCTATAAGTATCCGCACAACTATGGCGGATGGGTGGAACAGCAATATTTGCCCGACGAAGTGAAAGATCAAGTATTTTTCACCCCGACCGGCAACGGTCTGGACGTTGGTTGCAGACAGCCCAAAAAGCCCAAGAAATAACAAATTTATTGTTTTCAAGGAGAAAATTTATGGCAGCTGTTTTTGTGATTGCGTTTGTAGTTTTCTTTTTCGTTTTTGTTGGCAAAAACAATCGTTAAGTTTTTTGCCAATTGTGCCAAAAGGCCACGGCCTTGCTTGGCAAGTTCGGAGGTTTGTATGATACGATTAACTAACGTTTCAAAATCCTATGCCAAATCCAAAACCCTTGCGGTTGACAATTTATCTTTGGAAATTTTGGACGGTGAAATTTTTGGGTTTTTGGGGCCCAACGGCGCCGGAAAATCTACCACAATAAAAATGATTACGGGAATTTTGTCTCCCAACTGCGGCACCATCGAAGTGGACGGCGTAAATTTGGCCGAGCACCCGGCGCTTGCCAAAAGTCGCATAGGTTTTGTTCCGGATAATCACGAGTGCTACGATACGCTAAAAGGCATCGAATATCTCAACTTTATCGGCACCATGTACGACGTCAAGCCGGAAGTGCTAAAAAGCCGCATAGAAGAATATTCCCAAACGTTTGGTCTGACGGATGCGTTGCCCAGCCTCATTTCTTCCTATTCGCACGGAATGAAGCAAAAGTTGATGATTATTGCCGCGCTTATTCATAGCCCAAAAGTTTGGGTTTTGGACGAGCCTCTAACGGGATTGGATCCGCAATCGGCATATCAATTGAAGCAACTAATGCGCAAGCACGCCGATGCCGGCAACACCGTCTTTTTCAGTTCACACGTAATTGACGTGGTGGAAAAGGTTTGCGACCGAATTGCCATAATAAACCATGGCAAGCTTGTTGCAGTGGACACTTTGGATAACATTCGTGCAGACGAAAACGTTTCGTTGGAAAGCATTTTCCTAACCATCACCAACGACGGCGCAAACTAACGGTGGTGGCCTATGAAGAAATATCTTTCTCTACTAAAATTGCTGCTCATTCAGCAATACAGAGCAAAGCCAACCGAAAATAGCAAGAAAAAGCGTGGCGGAACAGTTGCGCTGATAATTGTTCTTGGCATTTGCTTTTTGCCTATGCTAATTGGCATCGCAATTTTTGCCTATACGCTGGGGCAAGTGTGCGGAATGGATCTTTCCGTTTTAACCTTGCTAATAACAGTGTGCCAAGGTTTGGTTTTGATTTTTGGCACAATGTCGCTTATATCCAACGTGTTCAACAACAAAGATGCCGATCGTCTTTTGTGTTTGCCCATCAGCCCTGTCACGGTGTTCTTGGCAAAATTCACAGTGGTCTATATAAGCGAAGCTATCACAACTGCGGCAACAATTTTATTTTTGCTAGTGCCATTTGGCGTTGGCGCAGGCGCTTCGGCTGGTTTCTACCTAACTTTGCCTTTCGTGCTTGTTTTGTTGCCCATTTTGCCACTGCTTGTGGGATGCTTGCTAGCAATGCCATTTTCGGCGCTCATTTCCAAAATAAGCAAAAACAGCGTGGTGCGCACCGTGCTACAAGTGTTGTTTTTCGTGGTATTCTTTGCTGCCTACGTGCTTATCTTCACAGCACTGCAATCAGAAGGAGGCGGCGCAGAATTTGGCTCCACCGAGGAAATGATCACAGCCATGCTTGCTCAACTGCAACTGCTTGGGCAAAAATTCAACGTTTTGCATTGCAACGCTATGCTTTCGGCGGCGCTTATTGCAAGTTCGTTTGGCAACTATCTTGTTGCACTTGTCGTATCCGTGGCGGAAAACGCCGCTCTGCTTGCCGTTGTGGCCCTTGTTTCCTGGCCGTTCTATAAGTGGATTTTGTCTTCTTCACTCGAAACAACCGGCGCAAAACGCAGAAAAGCCAAAGGCGAACAACTTGTTGTTAGCAATCGCGGCGTGGTAAAAGAATTGGTGGTGTGCGACCTAAAACGAACGTTGCGCAACAGCCAACTTGGCTTCCAATCCTTTGCCGGTCTAATAATGATGCCGCTAATGATAGTAATTTTCTACTTTGCGTTCAATGCCGGCGAAGGTGACGGCTACGATCTGCTAGGCGTGTTGCAAGGCAATTTGATCTATCAAGTGGTTGCGCCGCTAGTTATTGTGGCATATATGTCCATGCTTGGCATTGGCAGCAACGTTTTGGGGATGTATCCCATTTCGCGCGAAAACAACTCGCTGTATTTGCTAAAAACTTTGCCGGTGGATTTTAGCAAAATTTTGCTTTCCAAAGTTATTTTGTCCACGGCGTTGATGCTTGTTGTCGACTTTCTAACAATCTTGCTTTCCGTTTTGCTGTTTGGCTTGCAATGGTATTTTGGCATAGCAATGCTAGTTTCCATGTTGTTGCTCGGCTTTGGCGGAATGTGTATAACCACCTTGGTGGATCTAAAGTCGCCCAAACTTGGCTGGACAAACTTCAACCAAAGTTTGAAAAACGCCAAAAACGCATGGATTGCCATGCTGGTTGGCTTTATTATCTTCATTGCGCTTGCCGCATTGTCCGCAGGGTTCATTGTTTGGTTTGTGGGCACTGCTTCGATATGGGCAATAGTGCTTATGTGGATTGTTTTGCTAGCAGCTTGTTTTGTTTTTGCAGCCCTTTCCTACAAGGCGATGAATGCAAAAGCGCACGGGTATTTTGCCCGAATTGAACCATAAAAATTTGCAACGCAGGTTGCATCAGATAAAGGAGTTTTAGTTATGAAAAATGTTCTTGACGTATTGAAGGAACGCGGATTTTTGAAACAAACGGTGTATGGCGACGAGCTGTATGAACTGCTAGATAAAGAAAAAGTAACCTTTTATATCGGCTACGACCCTACAGCCGATAGTTTAACTGCCGGACATTTTGTCACCCTTATGGCAATGGCGCACATGCAACGCGCCGGACATCGCCCCCTAATTTTGATTGGTGGCGGCACCGGCATGATCGGCGATCCCAGTGGCCGCACTGATATGCGCAAAATGATGACCAAAGAAACGGTTGCGCACAACGTGGAATGCTTCAAAAAGCAAATGGCGCGTTTCATTGACGTTTCCGACGGCAAGGCAATATTCGTGGATAATGCCGATTGGCTGTGCAAGTTGAACTACGTGGACTTTTTGCGTGACGTTGGCGCATGTTTTTCCGTCAACAAAATGCTAACAGCCGAATGCTACAAGCAACGCCTCGAAAAGGGCCTAACCTTTTTGGAATTCAACTACATGCTTATGCAAGCCTACGACTTTTTGAAGTTGAACGAAGATTACGGATGCATTTTGGAAATGGGCGGTGATGATCAATGGAGCAACATGCTTGCCGGCGTGGATCTTATTCGTCGCAAACTGCAAAAACCTGCCTATGCAGCAACATTCACGTTGCTAACCACGTCCGAAGGCAAAAAGATGGGCAAAACTGCCAAAGGCGCTTTGTGGCTAGATCCCAACAAAACCACCCCCTACGAATTTTTCCAATACTGGCGCAACGTTGAAGATGTAAAAGTGGAAACTTGCTTGAAGCTATTAACGTTTTTGCCCGTTGAAGAAATTGAAGAAATGTGTGCATACAACGACGAACGCATCAATGCCGCAAAAGAACGCCTTGCCTATGAAGTTACGGCAATTGTTCACTGCAAAGAAGTGGCAGATGAAGTGCTAAAACAAGTGCGCGCAGCATTCTCGCAAGATGCCGAAAATATGCCCACAGTCACAATCGAAAACCCCACCAACATAATTGATATTTTGGTTAAGTGCGGTTTGTGCAAATCCAACGGCGAAGCTCGCCGCCTGGTGGAAGGTGGCGGTGTTTCCGTCAACGACGAAAAAATTGCAAGCATCGGCTGGACTCTTAGTGCCGAAACGCTTGAAAAAGGCGAATTTGTTTTGCACAAGGGCAAGAAGAATCACCTAAAAGTTATTGTTAAATAGTTTGTACCAATTGTTTGCAGCATGAAAGAATTTGTAACCATCGAAAACAAGGAAGTGACGGCGGAAGTTGTCATTGAAAAATCTCGGTTTATTGCCTCGGCTGTTCACGTTTGCGACGTTCAAGCTGCCGTCGATTTTGTCAATGCCAAACGCAAAAAGTACTTTGATGCCACGCACAATTGTTTTGCCTACGTGGTGGGCGATCGCGTCAAATATAGCGACGACGGCGAACCGCAAGGCACTGCCGGCATGCCCATTTATGAATGCATCAAAAACATGGGGCTAGATTACGTCTGCGTTGTCGTCACAAGATATTTTGGCGGCATCAAGCTTGGCGCTGGCGGCCTTGTTCGGGCATATAACGGCAGTGCAGCAAAAGTTTTGGGCGAATGCAACAAGTTGCAAATGACAGATTGCACCCGCTTCGAAGTGACGGTAGACTACACTTTGCTAAAAACTTTGCGCCGTGCGCTTGTTGGCAAAGTGGTGGAAGAAAACGCCATCTATGCCGATAAAGTCACCCTGGTTTTGCTAATTCCCACACTTTCGTATAATACTATTTTAGACATAATATCGGAAAATACCCTTGGAAAGGCGTCCGTTTGCGAAAAAGAACGGTTGCTTTGCCATTTTTAGCTGTAAACGCAAAAATTCGAAAAACATTTTTTGGAGGAATAAATGAGCAAAAAATTGATAAAAGCCGGCACGCTGCTTGCCCCCTTTGCCTGCCGTTATGGTCACGGTTGGGGATATGGAAAAATCCAACATAATAACAGTTGCGTGGACGGGTGTTGTTTGTTCCTATCCTCCGCGCGTCTACGTTTCCATTCGTCACGACAGGTTTTCCTACGAAACGCTTTGCGAAACTGGCGAGTTTGTTATCAATCTCACTTCTGAAAATTTGCTGCCTTGTTGCGACTACTGCGGCATTCGAAGCGGCCGTGATGAAGATAAGTTTGCCGAAATGGGGCTAACAAAGGTAGCCGCCGATTTTGTATCTGCGCCCCTCATCGAACAATCCCCCATAAACTTAGAATGCAAGGTTTTTCAAACGCTAAACCTTGGTTCGCACGATATGTTTTTGGCAGACGTCCTGGCGGTGCACGCCGACGATTCCATCGTGGACGAAAATGGTGGCATCAACTATCAATTGGCGCACCTAGTCAACTATCAACACGGCAAACAGCTTGGTCGTTTTGGCTTTGCCGCTCAACGCAAGTTTATTGCTAAGCATGGCAAAGGTGTTTCGGTGGATATGAAAAAGGCAACGCTAACAAGGCGCAAACCCAACAAGAAAAGATAATTCGGAGAACAGTTTTGAACCTTCAAAAACTAAACGAGCAGCAACTACAGGCCGTTTGCGCGCCGCTAAAACCCACTTTGGTTTTGGCCGGTGCCGGCAGTGGCAAAACTCGCGTGCTCACCAACAGAATTTTATATTTGGTCAACGAATGTGGCGTAAATCCGCACGAAATTTTGGCCATAACCTTCACCAACAAAGCGGCAAACGAAATGAAGCGCCGCTTGTTCGATTTCGACTGCGCCGCGCAGTACATGCACGTTTCAACAATTCACTCCTTTTGCGCAAGCGTTTTGCGCATCGAGGCATCCAAGCTGGATAGAACAGGCAATTTTTCCATCTATACGGAAGACGAAAAGAAAAGCCTGCTAAAAAAGATAGTCAAAGATTTGTTGGATGACGGCGATGCCAAAGTGGTGGATGATCTTTGTGAAGGCATTTCCGACCTGAAAAACAATTTGCCCGATTTGCCGGATAGCGGTTTGGCCTCTGCCGAAAGTTTGGACGAAGGCATTGCCGAAGAAATTGATAAAATGCGCAATGCCGCACAAGTTGCTTCGCAGCAGCGTTTGTTGGAAATAATCGACGAGTATAGCGCCAAAATGAAAGAAAACAACGCTTTGGATTTTGACGACCTGCTGTACTACGTTCACAAATTGTTTGCAAATTTCCCCGACGTCTTGGAAAAGTATCGCGAGCGCTACAAGTACATTTTGATTGACGAATTTCAAGATACAAACCGCGTTCAATATCAAATTTTCAAAATGATGGGGGAAAAGTACGGCAACATTTTCGTTGTGGGCGACGACGACCAATCTATTTATAGTTGGCGTGGTGCCGATGCCCACAACTTGTTGAAGTTTTCGCAAGATTTCGAAAACTGCCAAATATTCAAACTGGAACAAAACTACCGTTCCACAAAAAGAATTTTGGAAGTTGCCAATGCAATTATCAGCAAAAACGGCGATCGTTTCGAAAAGCAGTTGTGGACGGAAAACGAAGAAGGCGTAAAGGCGCAGTTATTCTCGGCGTATAGCGAGCAAGACGAAGCGTATTTTGTGTGTGAACAAATAAAGCAACTGTGCTATCGTGGCGAATATAAGCTTAAAGATTTTGCCATTTTGATGCGCATGAACGCACTCTCACGCTGTTTCGAACAGGAATTTCAGCACAATCGCATCCCCTACAAGGTGTTTGGCGGTTTCAAGTTTTTCGAACGCAAGGAAATTAAGGATGTTGTTGCTTATTTGCGTCTCATTGTCAACCCAAGCGATTCCGAAGCATTTTTGCGTGCCATCAACGTGCCCCGCAAACGTGGCATAGGGGATACAACTCTTGCCAAGTTGCGTGGCCTTTCCGCCGACTACGGCATTTCCCTTATCGACGTCATTTCCGACGAACGCAATTTGGAACAATTCAACTCCGGCATCCGTGCCAAGCTTGCCGATTTCTACAAACTCTACGTGGAACTGGATGAGCTTTCGCAAAAGTTGCCTGTCAACATGTTTGTTCACTCCATGCTGGATATTTTGGAATTCCGTGCTTTCTATACCGAAATTGGCGACGACGACAGGGCGTTGAACATTGACGAATTTGAAGAATCAGTAAACGAATTTTGCAAAACAAGCCCAAACGCAACGCTGGTGGAATATTTGCAAACTGTTTCTCTTTCCACCGATGCCGACGAAGAAAAGTTTGGCGACTACGTTACCGTTGCAACCATTCACGCCGTAAAAGGTTTGGAATTTAAGTGTGTTTTTGTGGTTGGTTTGGAAGACGGAATTTTCCCCTCCTCTCGTTCCACCTACGAAACGTCCGGCTTGCAGGAAGAACGCCGTCTTATGTACGTTGCGGCAACTCGCGCCGAAAAACGGTTGTACCTAACTCGTGCAAACTCTCGCTTTTTGTGGGGGCAACGCAAGCAAACTTTTGCAAGCAGATATTTTGCTGAAGTGCAACGCATGTTGCAGCCACAACGTGCACCGGCAACCGAACGGCAATTATCCGACGATTCCTATTTGGATAGACTTATCAACAAAGAGCCAGTTGCAACGGCTCCCAACCAAGGCAAAAGCGCAAAGGAAGTTGCTTGTTTCAAAGTGGGGCAAATTGTTCAGCATTCCACGTTTGGGCAAGGAATCATTTTGCGTTTAGCTGGTGACGTTGCCGACGTGGCGTTTGAAAGTGTTGGAAAAAAGGCGCTAAACATAAAATTTGCGCCCATGAAAATTATCAAGTAGAGGCAAAAACCTATGACGATGGAAGAAATCGTAAAACAACTAAACCAATGGGCCTACGAATACTACGTTTTGGATAAGCCTTCGGTGCCCGACACAACCTACGACGCATTGTACGATAGGCTTGTTGCGATGGAAAAACAAACAGGCGTGGTGCTTGCGGATAGCCCAACTCACCGCGTTGGCAGCGAACCGCTAAAAAGTTTTGTTCCGCACAAGCATTTGGACCGTCTCTACAGTTTGGATAAGGTGCAAAGCTTTGGCGAACTTGCAGAATGGATGTCCAAGGTTAATAAAGCCGTTGGTGAAGTGGATTTCACCGTCGAATTGAAGTACGACGGCCTAACAATCAACGTCACCTATCGCAATGGCAAGTTTGTGGGCGCTGCAACGCGCGGCAACGGCATTGTGGGCGAAGACGTGACGGAACAGGTAAAAACCATAAAAACCGTTCCGCTTTCCATTCCGTTTGACGGCGTTTGCGAACTGCGTGGCGAAGGCATTATGCGCCTAAGTGTGCTAGATAAGTATAACAAAACGCATCCCGGTGACCAGTTGAAAAACGCACGTAACGCCGCTGCCGGTGCCATTCGCAACCTAAATCCCAAAGTTACAGCCGAACGCAATTTGGACGTAGTGTTCTATAGCAGCGGCTATCAAGAAGGATTAACGCCTCGTTCTCAAACGGAGTTGGTGCAGTTTTTGCAACAAAACGGCATGCTAACCAACTTTGTTTTCGAAAAGGCAAAAACCTTCGAACAGGTAAAAAAAGTTATCGAATACATTGGCGAACAACGCCCCAAATTGGACTTTTTGATTGACGGCGTTGTTATCAAAGTCAACGACTATGCTGTGCGCGAGCAACTTGGATACACCGATAAATTCCCCAAATGGGCCGTTGCCTATAAGTTCGATGCCGAACAAGTAACAACAAAACTTTTAGATGTCGATTGGCAGGTAGGCCGCACGGGCAAATTGACCCCCATTGGCAAATTGGATGCCGTTGAGCTTTGCGGTGCAACTATACGCCGTGCCACTTTGAACAACTATGGCGATATCGAACGCAAAAACCTGCGCAAAGGCGCATTGGTGTTTGTTCGCCGAAGCAACGACGTCATTCCCGAAGTGCTTGGCGCCGCAGAAAGTGGTGGCCAAACTATCGAAAAACCGCAAGTTTGTCCCTCCTGCGGAGCACCTCTCTGCGAAGTGGGCGCCAACCTCTATTGCGTAAATGCCGAAAGTTGTCGTCCACAAATTGTGGCGCGTCTTTCCCATTATTGCAGCAAGCCCGCTTGCGATATAGACGGCATAAGCGACAAAACGGTGGAACTATTGGTAGATAAACTTGCCGTCAGTTCCGTTGCTGATTTGTATCACCTAACGGAAGATCAGCTTTTGCAACTAGAAGGCTTCAAAAAGAGAAAGGCGCAAAACGTTTTGCAGGCAATACAAAACAGCAGGGACGTTTCTTTGCCGCAATTCATTTTCGCTTTGGGGCTAGATAACGTCGGCACCGTCACTGCAAAAGATTTGGCCGCAAACTTTGGAAGTATTCAAAACCTTCAAAACGCCACCGCGCAGCAACTAACTGCTATCGATGGCATTGGCGACGTTGTTGCCGAAGGTATTTTGCAATTTTTCCGCGAATCACAAAACTTGGATATTTTGCAACGACTAAAAGAAGTTGGAATCGATCCCACCTTTGAAAAAGTAACCAAAACAGGCGTCTTTAGCGGCAAAAAAGTGGTGCTCACCGGCAAACTATCGCGCTATACTCGCGGCGAAGCATCCAGAATAATCGAAGATCTTGGCGGTGAATTGTCGTCCACCGTTTCCAAAACAGTCAACTTGGTTATTGCCGGAGAAGATGCCGGCAGCAAATTGGATAAAGCAACCGCTCTGGGCCTAGAAATTATCAACGAAGAACAGTTCGAAAAGTTGGTTAATGCCTAGCGGTACGTTGTCCGTTTCGAGTTGCGTTCAACCTTATTTTGTGGTTGCAAATCTAACCAAACAAACGGCTTTTGCCGTGCTTTGTGCTTGCCAACAACAAAGTTTTTGCCCAAAAGCATTGCGTTGCCAATTGTTTTGCATGTTTGCGGGCGAAAAGTTTGATATTATTTGTAAATATCAATTGAAAAAATAGCCATTTCGTGTTACAATATATTGATAGAAAATTTAGGTGCACAATATGAAAAGTATGACAGGGTACGGCAAGTGCGTTTCCTATCGGGAAAACAAGGAACTTACCGTCGAACTTAAAAGCGTAAATCACCGTTTTTTGGATATTTCCACCAAAATGCCCCGCGCATTTTTGGCGTATGAAGATACAATAAGAGCGGCTCTTCAACAATCACTTTCGCGCGGACACGTGGACGTGTTTGTCAACTATCGCCTAACCGGCGCCACCGATAAGCAAGTGTGCGTCGATTTGGAACTTGCCGAAGGATACGTTCAGGCTGCCAACAGTTTGAAAGAAAAATTTGATAGTTTGCGAGACGATTTCACTTTGTCGTCGCTTATGCGCAGTCCCGACGTCCTAACTTTGGAACAAGTTTCCGAAGACGATGCCGTGCTAAAAGAAATGCTGCTCGAAGCAGTTAGCGGTGCCGTGGTGCAACTAAACGACATGAGGGAAACGGAAGGCAACCGCTTGCGCAACGATTTGTTAAGCAAACTAAACGTTGTGGAAAGTTTGCTTGGCTCCATCAAAAAGGTGGCGCCCACCGTTGCGGAAACCTATCGCGAAAAATTGCGCGCTCGCATTCAATCGGCCTTGCAGGACGTTGCTTTGGACGAAAGCAAGCTTGCCAATGAAGTTTGTTTCTTTGCGGATAAATGTTGCATCGACGAAGAAACCACTCGTCTCACTGCGCACATTGCGCACGCCAGAGAAATTTTGGCCACCGAACAACCCGTTGGCCGCAAGTTGGATTTTTTGGTGCAGGAATTTAACCGTGAAACCAACACAATTTGCAGCAAATCGCTAAACGTCGATCTAACCAACGTCGCTTTGGAACTTAAAAACGAAATAGAAAAAATCAGGGAACAAATTCAAAACCTAGAATAACACAAAGAGGTACATTATGGAAGAAAAGAAAATGGGCAATCTTATTATCATTTCCGGTCCCAGCGGAGCCGGCAAAGGCACCATTTGCGCAGAACTTATGCGTCAAATGCCCGATTTAGTTATGTCGTGCTCGGCTACAACCAGAGCTCCGCGCCCCAACGAAAGAAAAAACAGAAGTTATTTCTTCGTTTCGACGGAAACTTTTTTGGAAATGGTTCGCAACAACGAATTGTTGGAATACGATCAACATTTTGAAAACTACTACGGAACACCCAAAAAATTCGTTGTCGATATGCTCAATTTCGGCAAAGACGTCATTTTGGAAATTGACGTGAAAGGCGCTTTGCAAGTGAAACAAAACTATCCCGATAGCATTTTGTTTTTCATCGAAGCACCCAGTGAACAAGAACTTTACGACAGACTTATCAAACGCGGTTCCGAAACACCGGAAAAAATTCAAATTCGCATGGCTCGCAACAAACTGGAACTTGCTCAACGCAGCAAATACGACCATTGCATTATGAACGACAACGTGGACAGAGCCGTTGCGGAAATAATCGAAATTTTGAAAGGAAGGAAAAAATAATGATCACAAAACCCCCTATTGACGAATTGACGGAAAAAGCCGGCAACAAATATGCTCTTTGCTGCATGGTTGCAAAACGCGCAAAGGAACTTAACGACAGTCCCGAACTTCCGCAAAACAACAAGCCCATCTCGTATGCGGCAGACGAATTCGACGAAGGAATCACCGAAATCAAAAAATAATTATGCTAAAATTGCAAGGAAAAAACGTGGTGCTGGGCATTAGTGGCGGTATTGCCGTCTACAAAGTGTGCCAAGTGGTTAGAAATTTCAAAAAATTGGGTGCAAACGTGGATGTTATCATGACTAAAAACGCCACGCAATTTGTCACGCCGCTAACTTTCGAAACGCTTTCCAACCGTCCTGTTGTCACCGATACTTTTGGCGACAAACCGCATTGGGAAGTGGAGCACGTTTCGCTTGCAAAAAAAGCCGATTTGTTTTTGATTTGTCCTGCCACTGCCAACATAATTGGCAAAATGGCTAACGGCATTGCCGACGATATGCTTTCCACAACCGTTATGGCAACAACAGCGCCAGTGGTGGTTTGTCCTGCAATGAACGTCAACATGTATCACAGCGCAGCATTCAACGCCAACTTGCAAACGCTAAAACAACGCGGAGTGTTGGTTGTTAGCGCCGGCACTGGCTTTTTGGCTTGCGGAGACGTTGGCGACGGACGAATGGCCGAACCGCAAGAAATTGTGGATTTCTGCACTGACCTTCTTTGCCCCAAACAAGATTTGCTTGGCAAAAAAATTCTCGTCACCTGTGGTGCAACGTTAGAAAAGTTGGATGACGTTCGTTTCATAACCAATTTTTCTAGTGGAAAAATGGGCGCCGCCGTTGTGGACCAAGCAATTAAGCGTGGTGCGGAAGTAACCGTTGTGCTTGCAAGGCACACGGCTGCAATAAACCCGGAAGCCACCGTTATTAACGTGGAAACCACACAGCAAATGTTTGACGAAACGCTAAAACGTGCAAGCGATTTTGATGCTTTTGTTATGGCTGCCGCCCCCTGCGACTACAAGCCTAAAACATTTTCCTCCGAAAAAATAAAGACGGAAAATTTGGTGTTGGAATTCGAAAAAAATCCCGACGTTGCAAAGGCTGTCGGCAAGTTTAAAGGCAACAAGTTTTTGTGCGTATTTTCCGCCGAAACCAGCAACAGTGTGGAAATTGCTCGTGGCAAACTGCTTGCCAAAAATGCCGATCTTGCAGTGCTAAACGACGTGAAAAACAACGTTGTCTTCGGCAGCGATACAAACGTTGTGACGCTGATAGATAAGAAAAATGCTACGCAATATCCCGAAATGTCCAAGTCGGACGTTGCAAATTTAATTTTAGATAGGATTGCCGAATGATTTATTCCGTTATTGTGGACGTTTCGGCAAGTGAAGTTGACAAAATTTTTCACTACAAAGGCGAAAATTACCCTATCGGTAGCAGAGTTTTGGTTAACTTTGCTAACAGAAACGTGGAAGGTTTCATTGTCGGTCAGCAACAAACTGCCGACGTGCCTTTGGAAAAACTTAAAAGTATCATAAAACCGCTAGACGATTTCCCCGCCGTTTCTCAAGATTTGTTGCAACTTGGGTTGTTCATGCGCAAGCAATACAATTTGCGTTGGGTGGACGTTTTGCGTTTGTTTATTCCTGCCGAAATGCGTGGCAACAGGGTGAAAACACTTTCCAAAAAGGTGGCTCAACTTGCTGTCGGTTGCAACGTGCAGGACGTTCTCAATTCACTGAAACCCAATGCCGTGCGGCAACGGGATTTGGTGATATTTTTATGCGAAAACGGCGCCACTTTGTGTGAAAAACTCAACGCCCAATTTGGCAACGGCGCCTTGAAAGCGCTGGAAGAAAAGGGCTTTGTTTCCACCTTTGAAATGGCCGTTCGCCGCACCCCCTACAAGGGCTTGGCGGTGCAATCTCCCGTCAAGCACCAACTAACGGAAGCGCAGCAAAACGCCGTAAAAACCATTTTGCAGGGCTTTAGCGGCAAATTTTTGTTGCACGGAGTAACTGGTTCGGGAAAAACAGAAGTTTATTTGACGGTTATCGAAAAGATTGTTGCAGAAGGCCAAACGGCAATAATGTTGGTGCCGGAAATTTCCCTTACGCCCAACATGTTGCGCCGCTTGCGTGAACGCTTTGGCAACACAGTTGCGCTTTTGCACAGTGGGCTTTCCGTTGGCGAACGCTACGACGAATGGTTGCGCCTAAAAACAGGTGAAGCCAAAATCGCCGTTGGCGCACGTAGTGCAGTTTTTGCCCCGCTAGAAAATATCGGCGCTATCATCATCGACGAAGAACACGATGCTAGCTACATTTCCGATTTCAACCCTCGCTACGATACCATTGCCGTTGCAAAATATCGTGCAACGCAAAATGGCGCAGCTTTGGTTTTGGGCAGTGCAACGCCCAGTTTGGTCAGTTTTCATGAGGCGCAACAAGGCCAACTGCAACTAATTTCCATGCCGGAACGCATCAACAAAAAGCCTTTGCCGCAAGTGGAAATTGTCAACATGGCCAAGGAATCGGCCGCTGGTCACAAAGGCATTTTTTCCAGGTTGCTGCTTATGCGCCTTACGGAAACTATTCGTGACGGCAACCAAGCAATGATTTTCCTCAACCGACGTGGTTATTCATCGTTTTTGATGTGCACAAAGTGCGGCTACGTAGCCAAATGCTCCGATTGCGACGTTAGTTTAACTGTTCATCGTGAAGACGGCATGCTAAAATGTCACTATTGCGGCAAAAAGTACTATATGCTAACAAAATGCCCCAACTGTCACGAAAACAGCTTCCGTCAGGGCAAAGTGGGCACACAGCAAATAGTGCAGTTGTTGCAACAAGGCTTTCCTGGTGTAAAAATTTTGCGCATGGATGCCGATACCACCCGAACAAAGGAAGGACACGCCAAAATTTTGGATGCATTTGCTCGTGAAGAAGCACAAATTTTGGTAGGCACCCAAATGATAGCTAAAGGCCACGATTTCCCCAAAGTTACGTTGGTTGGTATTTTGGATGGTGACCAAACATTGCATCACGACGACTTTTTGGCTTGCGAACGCACCTTCCAGCTGCTGACGCAGGTTGCCGGCCGAAGCGGCAGAAGCACAGCGGATGGTAAGGTTGTTTTGCAAACCTACACGCCCGATCACTATTGTTTGTCCTTTGCCGCCAAGCAGGATTATTTGGGATTTTATCGTCGCGAAATCAACGTGCGCGAAATTTCTGGTTTCCCGCCTTTCACGGAAATTGTTCGCATTCTCTATCAGGGCGAAGACGAAAAAAGTTGTATCGATGCTTTAACAGAGCAATATGCAAAAATATGCAATCTAAAAACGGAAAATCCGTCGGCATTTTTGTATTTGGACAAAATGCGCTGTCCGCTGAAACGTGCGGAAAAGAAATTCCGTTTTCAAATACTTATGAAACTTTCCAAAGACAATTTGGAAGAAACGTTGCAACAGGTATATTCCGTTTGCAATCAAAAAACAAAGGGTGGTGTGTCGGTGTTTGCCGAACGCAATCCGCAAAATTTATCTTAACTCAGGTGTACTATGGCTAGAAGAAACATTATAAAAATGGGAGATCCCTTGCTTAGAAAAATTTCTAAGCCTGTGGAAGCGTTTGACGACAGACTTCATCAACTTTTGGACGACATGATCGAAACTTTGCATCATGCCGAAGGTCTTGGATTGGCCGCTCCGCAAGTTGGCGTTTTGAAACGTGTTTGCATTGTGGAATACGACGAAGTTTTGTACGAATTGGTCAATCCCAAACTTGTGCGTTCTTCGGGCAAGTGCACCGACAACGAGGGGTGTCTTTCCGTTGATGGTTTCCGTGGTCTTGTTGAACGCCCGGAAAAAATCGACATCACCTACTTCAACAGAAACGGCAAGCAACATTCTTTGCATGCAGAAGGTTATTTCGCCCGCGTGTTCCTGCACGAAATGGACCACTTGGACGGCATTTTGTTTGCCGACAAAATGAAGAAAAAACTTCCTAACTAACAGTAAAGGAGGCAACATGAAAGTTATTTTTCTTGGAACGCCCGATTTTGGAATTTGCGCCCTGCGCGAAATTATCAAGCGGCACCAGCTACTGGCCTGCGTTTGTCAACCAGATAAGGTCGGCGCACGCGGAAAAATTGAGTTTTGCGCCGTAAAAAAGTTTGCGCTAGAAAACAACGTGCCGCTTTTTCAATTCGAAAAAATTTCTCGTGACGGTGTGGAAACGCTTCGTGCGCTTGCTCCCGATATCATGGTGACAGCGGCCTACGGCCAAATTCTTTCACAAGAAGTCATCGATATTGCTCCGCACGGCATAATTAACATTCACGGATCGTTGTTGCCGCTTTTGCGTGGCGCATCGCCTATTCAATCTGCTTTGTTGCAAGGTTTCACTCAAACTGGCGTAACCATTTTGCAAACGGTAAAAGCAGTAGATGCAGGTGACATGATCGTCAAAAAGTCTCTCGAAATTCAGCCCTACGAAAACTGCGGACAGCTTTTTGATAGGCTTTCCGTTTTGGGTGCAGAAGCAGTTGTGGAAGCGCTGGAACAAATACAAAACGGAACGGCAACCTACACTCCGCAAGACGAATCGCAAGCAACTTTCACAAAGAAAATAAGTGCTGAGCAGGAAAAAATCGATTGGCACAAACCTGCAAGCGAAATTATCAATTTAGTGCGTGCGCTTTCTCCCAACGTTGGTGCGCACACCCTTTGGAACGGACAAATTCTAAAAATATTCGATTTGCGCCTTGCCGGCGAGTGTAATGGTGCTGCCGGTGAAGTTATCGAGTGTGGCAAAAAGACGCTAGTTGTTGCCTGTGGCGACGGAATGGGCGTTTCTGTTCGCACGTTACAATTGCAGGGTGCAAAAAGAATGGATGTCGTAAGCTTTTTGTGTGGCAAAAAAATTGCTGTTGGCACAGTTTTGGGTGAGTGATGAACAATGCGTTTTTAAAGTCGTTTTTAACTTTGCAATCGGTCTATTCTCAAGGTGCCTTTTCTACGCAAGCGCTAAACAAAACGCTTGCCGCAAGCAAGGCACAAGATCGTGCTCTTATCACAAAAATTGTGTATGGCGTTTTGGACGAAGATTTGAAGCTCAACTACGTTATTTCGCGTTTTGTAAAAAAAATGCCCAAAGGCGATGTTTTGCTAATTCTAAAAATTGGCACCTATTGCTTGTTCAACTTGTCTATTCCTGTCTATACCGTTGTTAACGACCTTGCAGAACTGTCGAAGGTAACGGAAGACAGGCGTCAAGTGGGGTTTGTCAACGCAACGCTAAAAAGTATTGCCGGCGCAGTTCAAAATTTCAACGATTGGCCGGATGATGAAACAACCCGCATTTCCGTGCAAAATTCCTATCCCGAATGGGCACTTAAAAAGCTCATCAAGGATTATGGCAAGGAAGAGGCGTATAAAATTGCAAGTTGGCACTCAAACAGCGAAACTTGCGTGCGCTTCACGGATAAGAATGCTCTAAAAAAGTTTGCCCAATACAAACCCAGTTGCTTTAGTGGTGCCGTTATTGTCGGCGGAAAATTGCCCCAACCTGACGAAACGTTCACTGTGCAAAGTTTGTGTTCTATGGCCATTGCAAAAGCGGTGGCAAATGGTGCAAAAAGTGCCGTATTGGATTGTTGTTCGGCGCCTGGTGGCAAGGCGGTTTACGTAAAGCAGCTACGTCCGGATCTTTCCGTCGTCGCGTGCGACGTGCACGAACATCGCGTTCAGCTTATAAATTCCTACTCTAAGCGAATGAACGCACACGTTGAAACGCATTGCTTGGATATGACTGTTCCGCGCGAAGAGTGGTTTGGCAAGTTCGACACGGTTTTGTGTGACGTGCCTTGCAGTGGTTTCGGTGTGTTGGATAATCGCCCCGACATCAAACTTTTCCGGCAAAACGCCGATATTTCCACCCTTATGAAGTTGCAACAGGAAATTCTAAGTAACTGCGCAAACTATGTGGCTGTGGGCGGACGACTTGTCTTTTCCACCTGCACGGTTTTTGATAACGAAAACGGCCAAAACGTTCGCAAATTTTTGAAAGATCACCAAAATTTTGAACTTGGCCAAATAGATATTGCCGAACTGCCGCAAACACATGGCAAAAGTTTCTATCAATTTTTGCCGCACAAGGACGGCATGCAAGGGTTCTACCTTGCTGTTTTGAAAAGAATTAACTAACGATGACTACCATTTTGAACGATTTTTCAAAAATCGAGCTGGCTCAATTCGTTTCCGAAAATTTCAACGTCAAGCCTTTTGTTGCAAATCAACTGTATTCGTGGTTGATGAAGGGCGCCGATTTTGACGAAATGACCAATCTTTCCAAGGCTTTTCGCAGTCAGTTGAAAGATTTTGGCTGTGTGGCCGTTTCCGCTCGCATAATAAAAACGCTAACTTCCTCCATTGATGGAACGCAAAAGTTCTTGTTTCAACTGCACGATGGCAACGTGGTGGAAGGCGTTTTAATGCGCTATAAGTATGGCAACACGCTGTGCGTTTCCTGTCAGGTTGGGTGCCGCATGGGTTGCAAGTTTTGCGCAAGCACGCTGGGCGGTTTGGTGCGTAACCTTTCTGCCGGCGAAATTTTGGGCGAAGTGCTAAGCGTAAATGCATTGGGCGGCGGCAATGAACGCTACGTTACCAACGTTGTTATGATGGGCAGTGGCGAGCCGCTGGATAACTTCGATAACGTCACAAAATTTTTGCAACTTGTTTCTGCGCCGGAGGGCATCAACGTTTCCGAACGTAACGTTTCTCTTTCTACGTGCGGAATTGCTCCTAAAATGCGCCAGCTGGCCGACGAAGGCCATTCTGTCAACCTAACGCTAAGCTTGCACAACCCCGATAACGAGGAACGTAAGCAAATTATGCCCATTGCAAACGCCTATTCCGTTGAGGAAGCTGTGGAAGCGTGCAAATACTATTTCGAAAAGACCGGCCGCCGCGTTATTGTGGAATATACGCTGATTGACGGTCAAAACGATACCTACGCGCATGCGCTAAAACTTGCTTCGCTGCTAAGGGGAATGTCCGTTCACGTAAACGTCATTGCGTTAAACCCCGTAAAAGAAACAGGCTTGAAGGGCACCAGCGAAAAAGTACTAAAAAAATTCCTGGGCTATCTCGACAAACTTGGAATTTCCGCCACACGCCGTCGCACCATGGGGCAAGACGTAGAAGGCGCTTGCGGACAACTTCGCCGCCGCTATTTGGAGGAAAACAATGGTTGAAACGTTAAGCGGAATTGTAACAAAAACCGTTGGCGGTGTTTTCACCGTTCAAACCGACAAGGCAAAATTCACGTGTTTTTCCCCAAAAAAGTTCAGATATAACGATTTTGACGTGCTTGTCGGCGACAAGGTTAAGTTTGAAAATTTGCATAAGGGCAAGGGCGTTATAACGGAAATTTTGCCTCGCAAAAACAAATTGCATCGTCCGGAAATTGCCAACGTCGACGTTTGCTTTTTGGTTTTGTCCTGCCAGCCCAAGCCAGATTTTTATTTGGCGGATAAGGTGCTGATAAACTGTTTTCAGGAAAAAATTGAACCTATAATTTTGGTTAACAAAATGGATATTGACGATGGCACGGCAAAAGTGGTGGAGCAAAACTATTCCTCCGTTTGCGACCTTGTCAAGCTTACAGCATTCGATAAAGAGAGTGTTTTGGCCTTGCAAAAGTACGTTGAAGGCAAAACAGTGTGCTTCGCCGGACAATCTGCCGTGGGAAAAACTTCCATTCTCAACACGCTTATTCCAAGCGTAAATGGCGAAGTGGGCGGTCTTTCGACAAAAACTGGGCGCGGCATGCACACAACTCGCCACAGTTCGTTGCACAAAGTTATGGGCGGCTACGTTGTGGATACATGCGGTTTTTCCTTGTGCGACATTCAAAACGTTCGCTCGGACGAACTTCGCCTTTATTGGGACGATTTTGTGGAAGTGGCGCATGGTTGCAAATATCCTTCCTGCACTCACACTGTCGAACCCGATTGTGCCGTTAAAGATGCGGCGCAAAAAGGCTTGTTGAATGCCGATAGGTACGGCCGCTATTTGGAAGAAATAAAACAATTGCGCGAAGCAGAACAAAAAGAATACTAATTGCCTAGGCAATTTTGGAGGAAAATATGAGCAAAATTTTGGTTAGCCCGTCAATTTTGAACGTAGAACAAGATAAGCTTTTTAAAGTTAGCAGCGATTTGCAAAAGTTCGGCGCCGATTGGTTGCATTGCGACGTTATGGATGGCGTTTTTGTTCCCAACGTTGCCTTGGGGCTGGATTACATTCGCAATTTGCACCAAAAAGTAAGCTTGCCGCTAGACGTGCATTTGATGGTAACAAGCCCGCTAGACGTGGTGGAAGACTACGTAAAAGCTGGCGCATCAATCATCACCATTCACTCCAACACCGATAGCGATGTCGCAAAAACTGCACAACGTATACGAAATTTTGGTGCAAAAGTGGGTATTGCCGTCAATCCGGAAGTTGCCGTAGAAGAATTGTTGCCCTATGCCGATTTGATTGATATGGTTTTGATCATGTCTGTAAAACCTGGTTTTGGTGGTCAAAAATTTATGCCTTCTTGCATAGAAAAAATACGTGCTGCTCGCAAACTTTTCCCGAACAAACTTATTCAAGTTGATGGCGGAATTAACGCCGAAACAGCCAAACTTGTTGTCGATGCCGGCGCAAATGTACTTGTGGCTGGCAGCTTTATTGTTTTTGCCGAAGACAAGGCCGAAGCAATTTCCAAGCTTAAAAATTTGTAACCTTTTGCTTGGGGTTTGCATAGAATTTTACAAAAAACATGGAGATATGTATGAAAAGTAAAATTATATGCTACAAACTGCCTTCGTTCATCGGAAAAGTGCTTAAAGTTTTGCTTGGCAAACTGGTGGTGTAACGTTAATTTATTCGCATCTAAAAATTTCAAAACCCCGAAGTTTGATAAATTTCAAAATTTTGATGGACGGATTTATTCCGTCCTTTTTGTCGCATTGTGTTTATTGTTTAATACTTTATCTTTTGGTGGCATAGTGGACGAAAACGGCGCATTGAACTTTTGTCCAACTGGCTCAAAAACACCCACATTGCCAGTTTGCTGCAGTTCACTCTATAATTCGTTTAATAATAACGCTAAAATACGCACTCCTAAACTCAATTTTTTGTCCCCAAATTTAATTCACATTATGTTGGCAAATGAAAGTATAAAACTTCTGCCAGCAACTTTTAGTGACGTTCTTCTATCCTTTTGCGCTAAACGTTTGCTATTTTTGATAGTTGATTGCAAATTGCAACAATTCATTTTGTATCAAAGCAAACGTTGCTATTTTTCATGTAGCAGCACAGAAAATGCAATCTTCATTGCAATGTAATTTTTGCCAGCGTTTGTGCAGTGCAAGAAAATCAGTAAATTTTTTCGGCCGCTTTTACTGTAATTGCCGTTGTGCGGTTGACATCGGTTTGGAAAGGGTATAATCTTATTATATGCAGTGCAAGTAAAGGCTCGTTTTGGAATATACTACTGCGGAGTAGTGTATGAAAAACAAATTGTTTTTGCACGTGGCTGTCAACGTGCTTTTGGTGGCAGTTATTTGTTGTGTTTCTGCTGTCGGACTTGTGGGTGCGACAACAAACGTTTTCAGCAAGGATTCGTGCGACCCAATCTATAAGGGTGCTGGCAACAACGTTGCTTTGATGATAAACGTTTATTGGGGCACGGAATTTCTAGACGAATTTTTGGACATTTTTCAAAAGTGTGGTGCAAAGGCTACGTTTTTTGTCGGTGGCCATTGGGTTGCACAAAACCCGGAAATGCTAAAAAAGATTTGTGAAGCCGGCCACGAAATTGGCAATCATGGTTATTATCACAAGCAGCATTCAAAGTTAACCTATTTACAAAACGTCGACGAAATTTCCACTTGCAACAAGCTTGTTTTTGAAATTTGCGGCAAAATGCCCGTGCTGTTTGCGCCGCCTAGTGGTGATTTTTCGCAAGACACCTTGAAGGCTGCAGCCGATTGTGGCTGTCGAACCATCATGTGGACTAGGGATACCATCGATTGGCGCGATAAGGATAGCAATTTGGTTTTCACACGAGCAACCAAAAACGTTTGCGGTGGAGAGCTTATTTTGATGCATCCCACGCAACACACTCTTGATGCACTGCAAAAAATGGTGCAACACTTTTTGAATAACAATTTTAACCTTGTTACGGTTAGTGAAATTATAGGTGAACAATGACATTTTTCAAACAATACAAAAGCGGATTGCGGCTTGTTGCAACTCAACTAGAAAATTTCTACACAGTCAGTTTTGGCGTCTTTGTTAATGTCGGCAGTGTTTTGGAAAACGAAAAGAACAACGGATATTCGCATTTTATCGAGCACCTTTTGTTCAAAGGCACAAAACGCCGCACGGCCTTGCAAATATCCGAAGCCATCGACGATTTGGGGGCAACAATGAATGCCTACACTTCAAAGGATTGCACCTGTTTCTACACCAAGAGCGCTACGCGCGATCTAGAAAAATGCATCGACGTTTTGTCCGATATGTATTTCAACGCGGAAATTCCTGCCGACGAACTAGAAAAAGAAAGAGGTGTGGTGCTGGAAGAAATAAAAATGTGCGAGGATACACCCGACGACGTAAGTCAAGATCTCATCAGCTCTGCGCTGTTTTTCGGCCAGCCTTTGGGGCAAACTATACTGGGAAATCCGCAAAATATAAAGTATTCTGACAGACATAGTATATTAAAATTCAAGAATAATCACTATTTTGCAGCAAATACCGTCATTTCCGTTGCCGGAAAATTCGATCTTGAACAACTAGATAAGTTTATCCAGCAGTACTTCGAAAGCAATTTCTCGGGCGAAAATTGCGGTGCTTCCAGCGCAGAACCTGCCGTTTCCTACACGGATAAATTTTTGCATCGCTTCAAACCAATTGAACAAGCGCACGTAGAAATGGCCTTTGGCGGTTTCTCTGTTTCCGCGGCCGAACGCCTCGCAACCTCCGTCCTCGCTAGCACGCTTGGCGGTGGTGCTACAAGTCGCCTGTTCCAATCGCTGCGCGAAAAACACGGCCTTGTTTATTCGGTATTTTCTTATCCATCCTTCTATTCCAACTGTGGCATGTTCGAAATCTACGCCGGTCTCAGCCCACAAAACGTCAAAAAGGCGTGCTTGCTAATTCAGGATGAAATTCGTCGCTTTGTCGACGATGGCATAACGGAAAAGGAGTTGGCTCGTGCTCGTTTGCAAGCGGAAAACGGTTTGTATATGAATTTAGAAAGTAACCTCACTCTTATGCGCTTGCACGGTCGTTGTTTGCTTAAAACGGGTGCGCTCTACGACCCGGAAAAGGAAATTGAACGCTACAATCAACTAACTGCCGAAGAAGTGAACACCTTGGCTCAAAAATTATTTGCACAACCACACGCCAGTTCCTACGTTGGCCCCGAAGCTTGCGATTTCAATTTTGTTTCGCAATTCAGCGGCAAAATTTTGGCGTAGCGCTTGCTTGCCATAGTTCGGAACGTATCAACGCAGTCCGATTATATTTTCGAACTAAAAGTTTTGCCGTTTGAAAGTAATTCCGCTAAACCCCGCACAAAACCTTTTTCATTTCGTTTTCCTTGGCAAGCCTTCTGCCTGTTGCTCCGTGCCGCAAATTGAAATTTGGTAGTTTTCTCGCAGCGCCACATATCTTCGGTAATTTGCAAAACTTTGCGCTGCCGTCAAGCAGTCGTGCATTCCGCAAATTTCGTCGCAAACAACGTTGCCAAGGTGCACTCGGTTTAATTTCTGCGCTAAATATGGCTGCAAAACTTCGTTAACTAAAAATGCCCTCTCCGGCCCACACGCATTTCAAAACAGTCTCGCAATTTTGCAAGGCTGTTTTTTTACTGTCGCACCTGGCAATTTTCCCAACGCAATTTTCAAAGGAAAGTTATTATTTTATTTTTTCATTTTCGTTGATTATTTAATAAATATATTGTATAATAATTTCGATTGTAATGTGTAACCTTTCTTATCGTTACACTAGTTTGGGGCCTTTGTGCCCGCACGGAGGAATTATGGCTAAAAGCATATCTACTCGCAAAAAAGTTGTTTGTTCGCTAACCATTGCGTTAGCGGCGGTGCTTATCATTTTCACTTTTTGTGGAGCCTTTATTAACAATCAAGCACTCAAAAGCTTTGCCAACTTTTTCGTTGGCAGTTTTGGCATGGCATTTTATGGCATGATGATTGCGCTCATCGTGGCGTGCTCCTTCTTGCTTGCCGGCAAAAAAATTCGCATTCCATCCAAATACGCCGTGCATTTTGGCCTTGCTTTTGTCGAAATCGTCATGTTAGTGCATGCATTTTCTACAATTTACCTATGCTACGATGCCGAAGGCTCGATGATTCCATTTTCGCAATACGCCGATCTGGTCTATAACTACTACAACGGCGTGCCCACCTTTGGCGGCATTGTTTTTGGCACAATAACGTACGGCCTGCAAAAAGTCATCACAATCTATGCCACGGCAGTTGTTTTGTTTGGTTTGCTCGCTTGGTCCGTATGCACAATCGGAGACTTTTTCTACAGTTATTTCACCGGCAAACTCACTCTTACGCAATCTTCCGCCGAACCTGTCGCGCCCATTCCCGTACAACCTGTTCCGGAAGTGGCCGTAGAAGACGAACGAGCAAAAGCTTTGCGAATTTTGTTTGACGAACGCACGGTGGAGCCGCAAGTTGTTGAAGAAACGGAAAGTGGCGACGTCTATAACGTTGCACCTCAATCTTCGTTGGATGGCGGCTATTCTTCCACGAAAATGGATGCTCACTCCGTTTTGTTTAATCAAGGTGGTGCGCAAACGCTCGGCAACGATTTCTTCTCTCGCAACGACGAGGAATCGGAAGAAATGGGCGCAAAAACCTATTCGGCCCCTGTTGAAGAGCCTAAACCCACAAAACCCACTGTGGAAGACGACAGTTCTTGGCGTATTTCCCCAACCCCAACCGTTCAAACGCAAATACCCACCGCAAGCTACGAAAAACCTGCCGCACCTGCTGCAAGTTCCAACACAAGAACCTATGGCGCGGACGAAGGCTGGATAACCCCCAAACCGGCTCCCAAACCGGAGCCTGTCATTGCGCAGCAACCTGTGGACGTGGTGGACGTGTTCACCGAACAGGAACCGCCGCAAACCTATCAACCGTTTGTTCCAGCGCAGCCCGCTACAGAAGAGCGTGCGTCGCAAGTTCAAACGCAGCCCGTGCAACAGCCTGTTCAACAACAGCAACAGCCCACTGTTCAAACTTATTCGCAACCACAAACTGCGCAAACTCTCACATTCGAATTCGAAGACGAAGCCGAAGAGGAACAATTTGAACCGCAAAATCAAAACTATGTTCAACAACCTGTGGCTCCTGTTCAAGAACAAGTTGAACCGCACTATGCAAATTCCGACGAACTTGTTCCTATCGAAAAGGAAACAATCGTTCCCGGCGGCGTGCAAGTTGGTTTCGATTTCCGCACCACGGACGAATTGCGTGAAGTTCAAGAAAAGGTGCACAAATATCCCAAGTACGTCGTTCCGCCCATGGATCTTTTGAACGAACCCATGATCATCGACGACGATGACGAAGATTTCCGCACTCGCGCTGTGTTTGCCATCACCAACAAATTGTCGGTGTTCGGCATCAAGGTGGAATCGGCCGGACAGGTAGTTGGCCCAACTGTAACTCGCTACAAATTCGAAGTTAAATCTCTCAAAACCAAAATGAGCGACTTTGGCCCATATGCGCAAGACTTAAAAGCTTGTTTGGAAGCAGAAGGGGAAATTCGTATTGAAGCACCCATCCCCGGCACAAACTTGGTTGGTATCGAAGTTGCAAATAAGCGCAGAAGCCCCGTTGCATTCCGTTCCATGTTGGAATCAAAGGCCTATCGCGAAAAGAAAGGTGGCCTAATTTTCACCGTCGGACAAGAAATTTCCGGCGAAATGGTGTTTGCTGATCTAACAAAATTGCCTCACCTGTTGGTTGCAGGCACAACCGGATCGGGCAAGAGCGTGTTCCTGCACTCCATGATCGCAAGCCTAATGTATCGCTACGGCCCGGAATATTTGCGTTTCATCATGGTAGACCCGAAGTTGGTAGAATTTGGTCGCTACGACGGTATTCCTCACCTGCTTACAAGCGAAACCATCATCAATGCCAATGATGCGTTGTCGGCCATGGACTATTTGATTGCCGAAATGGAATCGCGCTATCAATTGTTGCGCCAAAACAACGTTGCCAACATTGCCGACTACAACGCAAAAATCAACCCCAGGCTGGCACAAAAGTTGCCCTATTTAGTGCTTATTGTAGACGAATTGGCCGACCTTATGTCCGTTGCTCAAAAGTCTTTCGAAGCAAAACTTCAACGTCTTGCTCAAAAGGCACGTGCGGCAGGTATTCACCTTGTGCTTGCAACGCAACGTCCCGACACAAAGATTATTTCCGGCACAATCAAAACCAACTTCCCTTGCCGTATTGCCCTTAAAGTTTCTTCAACTGCCGACAGCATGACCATTTTGAACGGCGGCGGTGCAGAAAAATTGCTTGGCCACGGCGACTTGCTGTATATGAACCCCAGCAGCGCCGAATTGGCGCGTATTCAAGGCGCCTACCTGTCGGATGACGAAATCAATGGCTTGGTGGAATTTGTCAAGAGTCAAAACGAATCCTACTACGATCCGTCCATTTCTAAGGAAATTTTCACTTCGCAAAACCAAGAAGAGGAAGAACACGTTGTTGAAAAGGCGGAAGATAAGGAAGACCAAATTGACCCATACTGCAAAAAAGCTTTGCGTTTCTGGTTGGAACGTCAAGGTGGCCGAGCATCCATCGCATCCATTCAACGTTCGCTAAAAATCGGTTTCAACCGTGCCGGCCGCATAATGGATACTTTGCAAAAAATGCACTACGTGGAAGAACCTTTGGCCAGCGAAACCAGCACAAAGCCCTTGCGTGTTTTGGTTACGCTCGATCAACTTGACGAACTGTTCCCTGATATGGACGACAGTTATTGATAATCTTTCTAACGGATTTTTAAATTTTGTGCTTTGCGCAACTGTTTTACGCCAACTTTTGCGCAAATTGCATTGTTTGCACGCGTGAAAGCGGTGTATCGTAATTAACAAAAAAAATTGCCACGGCAAATTTGCCTGTCGGCAAAAATAGTGTAAGAGTAGACTTATGATAAAAATTGGACTTGTTTCGCTTGGATGTGACAAAAACCGTGTCGACAGCGAAGTTATGCTAGAAAACTTGCGCCAAGGCGGATACGAAATCACTTCGGATCCCGCGCAGGCAGATGTTATCATTGTTAACACTTGTGCCTTTTTGGAATCGGCCAGAAAAGAATCCATCGAAACTGTTTTGGAAATGTTCCACTACAAGGACGAAGGCACTTGCAAAAAAATTATCGTAACCGGCTGTTTGGGACAAAAATTCGGAAAGGAAATTTTTGACGAACTGGACGAAGCCGATGCAGTGGTGGGCACCAACGAATACGACAACATTTGCCAAATTGTCAGCGAAACGCTTTCCGGCGAAAGAAAACTTTATAACGGAAGCAACGTTTGCCTAACTTTCGGCAACCGTGTTCTAACAACCCCCAAACATTTTGCTTACCTAAAAATAGGCGATGGTTGCAATAATTTTTGCTCCTATTGCCTAATTCCCTACATTCGTGGCCGCTTGCGTTCCGTACCAATGGAACAAGTTATTGCACAAGCGCAAGATTTGGCATCCAAGGGTGTTAAGGAATTGATTTTGGTTGCGCAAGACACCACAAAATATGGCGCCGATCTCTACGGCCAACCTAAACTTGTGGAGCTGCTGCAAGCACTTTCCAAAGTGCAAGGCATCCAATGGATACGACTTTTATATTGCTATCCTGAACTCACCGACGAACGCTTGGTGCACGAAATTGAAACCAATCCCAAAGTCGCCAAGTATATCGACGTGCCCCTTCAACACGTAAACGACGGCATTCTAAAAGCCATGAACAGGCACTCCAACGGCCAACAAGTTCGCATGCTGTTTGATAGACTGGCAAATTCCTCGCCTAAAATAAGCGTTCGTTCAACCTTCATTTGTGGTTTCCCCGGTGAAACTGCCCAAACGGTAGAAGAAGTGGACGAATTTTTGCAACAATACCGCATGCGCAACGTTGGATTTTTCGCCTACTCTCGCGAAGAAGGCACGATGGCCGCAAAGTTGCCAAACCAAGTGCCGCAACGCCTAAAAAATTCCTACGTGAAGCGTTTGTACAAGACGCAATACAAAGTTTTGCAACAAATTCAACAGCAAGATGTTGGCCAAACCTACCGTTGCATAATTGACGAATTTGTTCAACAAGATGGCGATGCTTTTGTTTATAAGGCAAGAACGGAATTTATGGCTCCGGAAATTGACGGGATCGTCTATGCGTACAGCACAAAGCAACTTTCCGTCGGCGATTTTGTTGACGTGAAAATAACCAACTCGTTGGAATACGATTTGATGGGAGACGTGATACTGTGAACCTACCTAACAAACTTACCATACTTCGAATCTGTCTGATACCTGTTTTTGTTTGCTTCTACTTTTTGCCATTCTGGTGGGCGCCGTGGTGCGCAGTTGCCGTGTTTATTCTTGCGGCCTTAACCGACTTTTTGGACGGCCACATTGCCAGAAAGTACAATCTGGTCACCGATTTGGGCAAACTTTTGGATCCTATTGCAGACAAAGTATTATCCGCAACGGCAATTTTTTGCATTGTAGCAACAAATCCCCTGCAATACATGTCCAAGTTCCTTGTTTTGGCCGGACTCTCGAATTTCGATTTTGCAACTTTCGGAACAATATTCTTGGCAGTTTGCGCCTCAATTATCATTGCGCGAGAATTGCTTGTTGATGCCGTAAGAATGATTGCCGCATCCAAAGGCATTGTGGTGCAAGCAAACGTTTTTGGCAAGGTAAAAACTGTTTTGCAAGACGTCAGTTTGCCTGTGCTTATTGCGCTTAACTATTGCTCGGCTGTGTGCAGTCAACTTGAACTTGTAAGTTTCCGTCAACAGCTAAACGGTTGGTTCTACGTGGGAATTATTGCAATAGTGTTGTTCTTTGCTGCAACGGTAATGACGGTTGTTTCTGGCGTTATCTATTTGGTGCAAAACAAAAACGTTTTCTCTTCGGAAAATAAGTAGTTTGGCGGTTTGTTATGATAAGAATTTTAGCAAAAGAATATAGCAACGCGCTTTCTACCCTTTCAACCTATTTGGAAAAGGAAGCGGCTCCCTACGACGTTTACATTTCGCAAAGCACAAAGTGCCTTAGCGACGTTTTGTATCAATCAGTCAACTTCAATGCGTTGTTTTTGGTGGGCGACACTGGCAGTTGGTGCGAAATGCTTGCCGAAACCTTTGGGCTAGCCCTTGTGTTTGATAAATTTGCCGAAAAGGTGATAAAGGAGCGTTGCAAATTGGCATCGGCGCAGCTTCCTGCGCAGTATCTAATCGATCGCTATTGCGCCCTGCCGGAAACTTTCATTCACTATTCGTCCGTTTATTCCCTCCAATGCGGATTCGGTGGCGAATACGGCAAATGTCGCATCTATGCCATTCCGGATGACGTGAACGAATGCCGAAATGTTTTCGATAACTATGTGAAAAAGGATTTGTTCAAACGCAACGCAAGTTTGCCCACCTATATTTTCAAGGTGTTCGGGCTTGCAAAAAGAGACGTGGAAGATAAAATTGCTTCGCTAAATCTGCGCAATGCCACAGTTCGCTGTGAAACTTCCGATTTGGATACAAAAGTTGCGCTAACTTTCCACGGCGCAGCAAAAAAAGTTATTGAAGAATCGGTTGCATCCTTTGTTGCGGCGTTTGGAAGTTCCATCTACTGCACAGAAGACAAAACGCTTGCTGAAGTGGTGGTTGCGCGACTAAATTCCCTGTATAAAACCGTTGCCACTGCGGAATCCATCACCGGCGGACTTATTGCGTCTTCGCTAGTTGCAATTCCCGGTGCCAGCAACGTTCTGTACGAAGGTGCCGTAACCTACACAATCGAATCCAAAAGTCAGCGCTTGGGCATAAGCCCTCACTTCATCGATCAATACGGCGTTGTTTCGTCGCAGGTGGCCAAGGAAATGGCAATGTCTCAACTGGCAAATGCCGATTTTTCGGTGGCCACAACGGGCTTTGCCGGCCCCACAGCAGATGGTAAAAACCCTGTTGGCTTGTGTTATGTGGCTATCGGCGGAAAAATCGGTGGTCGAAAACTTGTTAAAGTTTTCAAAAACGTTTATAATGGAGACAGAAATTCCGTGCGCAACCAAGTTGCCAACACAGCAATGTTTTTGCTTAGTCGCGCTTTGACGGATGCCGAATTTTTCGTTATTAAAAAAGGTAAATAATTATAGGAGAATATAAAAATGACAGAAGACAAGAAAAAAGCTCTGGAACAAACAATTTTGCAAATTGAAAAGGAATTTGGCAAAGGTTCTATCATGAAGTTGGGAAGTTATGCGGCTTCTCGCAACATCGACGTTATTCCTACCGGTTGTTTGCCGTTAGACTTGGCTCTTGGTGTTGGCGGTTTGCCCAAAGGACGTATCATCGAAATCTACGGGCCGGAAGCTTCAGGTAAAACCACCGTCACGTTGCACGTTATCGCTCAAGTGCAAAAAATGGGCGGAACAGCCGCATTTATCGATGCAGAACAAGCGTTGGATCCCGTCTATGCAAAGAATTTGGGCATCAATTTGGACGAATTGTACATTTCTCAACCGGATAGCGGCGAACAAGCGTTGGATATTTTGGACTACTTGGTTCGTAGCAACGCCGTCGATTTGATTGTTGTGGACTCTGTTGCAGCACTTACCCCCAAAGCAGAATTGGAAGGCGACATGGGCGATAGCCACATGGGTGTTCAAGCTCGTCTAATGTCTCAATGCTTGCGCAAAATTGTTGGCCCCAGCAACAAATCCAACACCTGCGTTATCTTCATCAACCAATTGCGCGATAAAATCGGCGTTATGTTCGGCAACCCCGAAACAACCACTGGCGGCAAGGCTTTGAAATTCTATTCCAGCGTTCGTTTGGACGTTCGCAAGGTAGATCAAGTCAAAGACGGATCGGAAATTGTTGGCAGCAAAACACGCGTAAAAGTTGTCAAAAACAAGGTCGCTCCTCCCTTCAAAACGGCGGAATTCGAAATTGTGTTTGGCAAAGGCATTTCCAACAGCGGTTGCGTTTTGGATTTGGCCGTGGCAAACGGACTTATCGAAAAGAGTGGTTCTTGGTTCTCGTATAACGGTGAGAAGGTTGGCCAAGGCCGTGAAAACGCGAAAGGCTGGCTGGAAAGAAACCCCGAAATCACTTCTCAATTGGAAGCAAAAATCAAGGAAATTTTGCAACCCAAACCGGAAGAAGAAGCGGCAGAATAGTTTGCAATTTCAACGTTTTCCTCGAAGAGACATCAAAACCTTCCGGACAAAACTCAAAACGTAACAAAAGGCTTCACAAGAGGTGGAGCCTTTTGTTGCTAGCTGTGCAAAGTTAAACGATTGATTGCAAAAGCAAGTGCATTTTTTTTTCATTTTCAGTTTCAACTTGCTGCAAACTTCAATTTTAGCCTATAATGCGGAAACTAAAGCCCAGCAATACACGTCGCAACCGTTGTTTTTATACACGTTTTTTTGTTGTTTCGTAATTTACATGTCTTAACAACCAATGCATTATTTTAGTTTTGTGTGTTGCAAACAAAACTAACAACACATGGAGCCGCCCTTGTTTTGTGTTGGTGCGGGTTGGACTGTTTCTGTTTATAAATAACAATAAGTTTCAATTTTGTAGCCTTGTACTGCGGACAAATGCTCACCACACGTGGGGAATCGTTGTTTTTTTGTAGTAGTTGTTTTTTTATTTATTGTCCAATTAGCAGCATTTATTTGTAGTAATTTTTGTGCATTAACAACCAATGTGTTATCTTGGCTTTGTATTTTTCAAACAAAAAATGTTTCAGCAATCTATGCGCTATGCCAGCTTATGTGTAGCAAGCGAGAGTTTTTAAGTCGTGTTTTGCTTTGTTTTTTGTAGTGGTGCTATATTTTTGCTGTTAATTGAAAATCAGCAACCTTCCATTATATTTTTCCCCTTCTAGATATTTCCGGCAAAATTGTCTTCACACTAAGTTCCACGCATACGCAACACAAAAACTAGCAACACGTGGTGCCGCCTTTGTTTTTAGCAGCCCATTTTGCAATTCGACAATTATTTGCTAAAAATGAGCGTTATTTTCTGGATAGGTATTGACATATTCGCAAAAATTTTGTACAATACACTAGTAGATTTTTGAAATTCACTTTTTGAAATTTACCACAACTATATATTGGAGGAAACAACAATGGATCTATTATTGTTCTTCCAAGCCTCAGATATTCTATCTTGGTTAATTCCTTTGCTTGTGGGCATTGTTTGCATGGTTGCAGGCGTCTCGGCAGGGGCATTAGTTTACAGACATTTAAGAAACAAAAAAGTTGGCCAAAAGCAAGATGAGCTTGCCCGTATTCAAGCTCAGGCCGATTCCGTCATGGAATTTGCCAAAGACGAAGCAGCGTCTTTGAGGAAAGAAGCCATTAGAGAGGCTAGGGAAGAGAGTCAAAAAATCAAAAACGAACAAGAACGTCAATTTAGAGAGCGTAGCGGCGAATTGCAAAAGCAAGAAAACCGTTTGAACCAAAAAGAAGAAGCTTTGGATAAAAAGGAAGAGCTTTTCCTTAAAAAATTGAACTCTATCGACGTTCAACAAAAGCAAATTTCCGACAAACAAGCGGAACTCAACCGCCGCCAGCAAGAGTTGGAAAAAACTGAAGAACAAAAACAACAAGAACTGCAACGCGTTGCCGGCTTGACGAAGGAAGAAGCCAAACAACAGTTGGTGGATGCAATGCTTTCCGATGCACGCAAAGAAGCAGCCAGCCTTGTTCGCAAAATCGAAACGGAAGCAAAAGAAAACGGCGAACAAAAAGCCCGCAACATTATTGCCCAAGCAATTCAACGTTGTGCAAGCGATCAAGTTAGCGAATCCACCGTCACAACGGTTGCTATTCCCAACGACGAAATGAAAGGTCGTTTGATTGGTCGTGAAGGCCGCAACATTCGTGCGCTAGAAAATGCCACGGGCGTTGAACTTATCATCGACGATACCCCTGAAGTAGTTATCCTTTCTGGATTTGACCCCGTAAGACGTCAAATTGCCCGCATTGCAATTGAAAAATTGATAACCGACGGTCGCATTCACCCCGCTAGAATCGAAGAAATGGTGGAAAAAGTGAAAAGAGACATGGATATCACTATCAAAGATGCAGGCGAAGCGGCATCCTTCGATACCGGCGTGTTCGGTTTGCATCCAGAAATCATCAAGTTGCTTGGCCGTTTGAAATACCGCACAAGCTATGGTCAAAACGTTTTGAACCACTCCATCGAAGTTAGCTACATTGCAGGAATAATGGCATCCGAACTTGGTTTGGACGTTGCGCTTGCAAAGCGTGGCGCATTGTTGCACGATATCGGCAAGGCGGTTGACCAAGAAGTTGAAGGCACGCACATGCAAATTGGCGCAGATATCGCCAAAAAGTATAAGGAAAGCAAGGAAGTTATCAACTGCATTGCATCTCACCACGGAGACGTGGAACCCATGACTATTGAAGCTGTTATTGTTGCAGCTGCCGATGCCGTAAGTGGTGCTCGTCCCGGTGCAAGACGCGAATCTGTCGAAAACTACGTCAAGCGTTTGGAAAAATTGGAAGAAATTGCAAACTCTTTCGATGGCGTTCAAAAATCCTACGCAGTGCAAGCCGGCCGTGAAATTCGCATCATGGTTAAGCCGGAAGTTATCAACGACGAAACCACCGTTTTGCTTGCTAACGACATTGCAAGAAAGATCGAAAGCGAACTTGAATACCCCGGACAAATCAAAGTCAACGTTATTCGCGAAACCCGCGCAGTAGACGTTGCAAAATAATAAAAAAATTGTGCCGCAAGCAAAAACTTGCGGCATTTTTTGTGAAATTGCGGACAGAATGCAAAACGATTTGCATTGAAATGCCTTCGCAAAAGTTGAGAATGGATGTTTAGTAAGTTAGCAACTGGGCAAGAAAATTTGCATATTCCATTTTTTTTATTTCTAAAAGCCAATTTGCTGCCAAAGCAGTTGCCTGTAGAAATTTTGTAGCAATGCTGCAAACGATTAAACCTTTTGTAACAATGCTCTAAACAACATTCATCTTTTTGTTGCATGCATCTTTGCCGTAAAATACCTAATTTGCAGAAGTATTTACACAAGGTTTTGCTAAGTACCAGTAGTGTAGTAATCGCCCTTGTAATTTCTACTACAAAAAGAAAAGCCCTAGATATTGCTATCTAGGACTCTGGCAGGGGAGACGCGATTCGTAAGGAGCAAACTGGCAACCAGCAATGTATTTGCAAGTAAGCAACATTTTGCCATCAGCCGCGACGGAATAGCGAACAGCAAAAGCAGTTCGCGTCACAAAGCAACTCGTTGCGTGTGAGAATCGCCCTTGTAATTTCTACTACAAAAAAGAAAAGCCCTAGATATTGCTATCTAGGACTCTGGCAGGGGAGACGCGATTCGAACACGCAACCGACGGTTTTGGAGACCGTTGCTCTACCGTTGAGCCACTCCCCTAAAATTTAGTGCAAAACATTTGCAATAAATTAACAGTACTATTATAATAAAATTAACAATTATTGTCAAACACTTGACGCTATTTATTGGTGAAAAATGAAAAAAGTTACTATCTATACCGACGGCGCATGTTCCGGCAATCCCGGCGTGGGCGGCTGGGCAGCGGTGCTGCTATATAATGGCCACAAAAAGGAAATCAGCGGTTTCGAGCAGGAAACCACAAACAACCGAATGGAACTCATGGCCATTATCCAAGGCCTACGCGCAGTAAAAGACGGTTGGGCTTGCGAAGTTTGTTCCGATTCTCAGTACGTCGTCGATGCCTTCAACAAAGGCTGGGTGGATTCGTGGCAAACAAACGGCTGGAAGACGGCATCCAAATCGCCTGTTAAAAACGTCGATTTGTGGAATGCGCTTTTGTTCGAAGTTGCAAGGCACTCGGTTGAATTTGTCAAAGTCAAAGGCCATGCCGAAGTTGAATACAACGAGCGTTGCGACGAACTTGCTCGTGCGGCAATAGTGCAATGCAACAAATTGCAGCTGTAACTTAAATGCGTGTTGCATTTTAGGCAAGCATTTTGCCATACGAACATTCGGTTGCAAGGCAGAAATGCGCCAGCGGCTAACATCGCAACGCAAGCAAATTGTTTGGCGATATCCAAGCGCAACAACACAATGTGCTGCTCTACGTAGAAAGTGTAACAATTTTATAGCTAAAACCTTAAAAAGCATCCACGTTCAGAGCGTGGATGCTTTATATTTGAAGATTAAAGGTTTTGTGCGAATTAGTACTTCTTATAGAAGTAGTTGAAAGCAACAACGAAAACCGGCGGCAAAATTGCTATGCCTGTGGGAATAAGAATTTGTGATCCAACAGCGGCAAAATCGCTCAGTTCAATTTGGTTCAAAATGCTAAGTCCCAATGCCAACAAAACCACAAAAACAGCAAGAATGGACGTGGCAATTATAAGCCGATTAAATGCAAACTTTGGTTTTTCCTTGCGAGAAGGATCATACAATGCATAAATTGTTGCGCCCACCGGCAAAACTAGCAGCACTAGTGCGGTTATAAGGAACGGCATCCAGTTGTCGATAGCAATGGATGCGAACAGCAAAATTCCAAAGAAAATTGCCGCCACTGCATAGGTTAGCCACGTTGCCTTGCATATAACGTTGGAAACAGGCATAAGCGTTTTGGATTTGAAGTGCGACGAAGCGTGGTTATAAAGCCTCATGCGAATTCCCTGGCGAGCAAGGTTTTCGGCAACGTCTTCCAGCGCTACAGGATGATCGGTGTAGTACTTTTGCGAACCAGCCTCTTGTTCCGAATCGAAGTCGCGCATGTCGTCCAGTTGATCGCCAATAACTTTCATCAAAACATGCTGATAGTTTTCGTTGTTTTCCGTCTTGGTTTCCAGTGTTTCAGAAATGGCGCGCGCACGTTCTTCAAATTGAAGCATAAAGTCGTCGGCATTATCCTGATTAACGTCAAAGTTGGCACGTGGTCTCTCCTGCGTTGCAACCGGTTGTTCCTCAATAGTGGGCTCTTCAACGTAAACTTCAATAGGTTGCTCAACAACTTCTTGTTCTTGTTCGGGCTCTTCGGACACCTGCTCAATCGGCTCAAACGCGTCTTCTTGCGGAAATTCTTCCACAGGCGAAGTAGTGGCTTCGTTGCTTTCGCTTCCACCAATAAGCGCATCCAGCTGCCTAGAAAGTTCGTCTTGTTCACGAAATTCCTGTGTATTAAGATTGACATGCGTTTTGGGCTTTTTGTTGCGACTGCCAAACAACGGCGTAACTTCCTCTTGAGTAACTTCCAAGGGGGTATCTGCCGAAGTAACCAACGTGTTTAGCACGGCTTTGTGGTATTCCCATTCTGCCATAAAGCGTTCGCAGTCCTGACGTCCCTTTGCCGTCAACGAATAGTAACGGCGGCGCCCACCGTTAGATTCCGTTCCCCAATAGGACGTAATCAAATCCTGTTGTTCCAATTTTTTAAGGTATGAATACAGCGTGGGTTGCTTTATTTCATATTTATTTTCAGTGCGTTCTTTAATTTCTTTTGCAATTTCGTAACCGTACTTGTCTCCGCTTTTTGGATCCTTGTCGTATAGCGAACACAAAATAATGGTGTTGATATTGCCTTTCAAAAACGAAAAGTCACCGCTCATGCTTTTTCGCCTCCTTTGTAGTAATTTTAGTTTATTACTGTCTTTTTGTCAATAGTAAATACTACTATTTCTGACATAGTATAGGCGAAAAATTGCTTTTTGACACAAAAACAGCCCTTTCGACAGGAATTTTCATATTTTTCCACCAAAATAAGATTATAACGGAAATATGAAAGTGGTTGTGGCAAGAACGGCAAAAAACGTTATAAGTATGCGTGTTGACGAGAATGGCGTTTTGCAAGTGCTGGCAAATCGAAAGCTTTCGCTAGAAAAAGTGAAAGAGTTTGTCGAAAGCAAACGCGCTTGGGTGTCGGCGCAACTTGAAGATCGCACTCATTCCAGATTGCGCGAAGACAAAACAATTGCCACAATCAGCGGAGAGCGGTCGGGCTTAAGTGCAGGGCAAATTGCCGACGTGTTCAACGGAAAAAGCAGTGTGCTATTTGGCGATTACGTGCTGGTGCGCCCGTCGGTAGAATCCAAATGCTATCTTGACGGCAACTGTATTTTTATGCCGGAAAAGCACTTTGCGCAGCGCGACACTCGACTTAAAGCGCTAGCATCCTATTTGAAGAAAATTTCCGTGCAAAACGTATCCGATGCCATTTCAAAATTCGGAAGCAACGCTTCGCTGTGCCCCACAAAAATTGAATTCAAAAACGTTTCGGGCAGTTGGATAAAGTGCACGCAACCATGCGAAAAGGTAATTGCCCTAGATTACCGTGTTTGCCAACTGCCAGTGGAATTGCAGCGATATTTGATAGTGCATGCGTTTGCACATTTCACCAACGACGGACACGACGAAGATTTTTGGAATACTGTTTCAAACTATCTTCCACGCTACAAAACCTACGCAAAACAGTTGCAAGAATACGATTTTCTAAAAGACGTACAATAAAATAGAAAAGCGGAAAGCTTTTGTTTCAATGGTGCTTTTGATGCAGAAAGTTTTTTTACTTGCACGCAGAAGAGGTTCTGGTGTGCGCCAAATTTTTGGCGCACATTTTTTTTGCAAAACGAAAACCACTAAGCCGGAAAGAGATAACAAATAAGAAAAGCCCCTTTAGGGGCAGTTCGTGAACACCAAGCGGGTGGCGGACAATTCGAAGAGTTTTTAGACTCGACGAAGTAATATGTTCCAAGTGAGCAGTGCAAGCCGCCGGCTCAGCTTGTGGTTATAACTTGCGAAAGCCTACGAATTTGCTTTTAAAATCTATATCGACGATTCTTTTGTCGTAAAAAAAAGTGCTTGCGACTTCACCGAAAATTTTCAAGACGAAAATTTCTTTTTTGTTTAGCAACTGATTTACAACCAAAATATATCTTCGGCTTGTATGTTATAGGTTCAAAAATGAAAGCCCTAGTAGTGTAATCAAGCAATTCACGCAACTTTGTTCGCCATAAGAGTTCGTTTATGCTGTCATAAGTTGCGCAAAACACATTGCAACACGACGGCGTTGTGTTACCTTTTAAAAGTCTAATAAGGTGCACTAGTATTGCGTTTATTAATTTTATCTGAAAAATTCTTATTCCGTACAGTGCTTGATGGGCAATGTTTGCATAAACTTTTGCAAGAAGTCAATTATTTACTTTAACAGTGCAGCCCAAATTTTTCATGAAACTAAAAGAAGTGTAAAAGGCAAGTAGTGCAACTAGAATCTTGAAAAGGCACTATCATATATTACTTTATAAAACATTTATTCAGTAATTTGTTATTTAAAAAAATGTTCGGACGCGTTTAGGCGTGACGGCAAGATTTTGGGCCTTTGCACCACACAAACTCACTTTTCTTAAAAAACAGTTGTCAATATGGTTAACTTGTTTTGTCGGCGTTACGCAGTTTACACTAAAAAAGAGCCGCGAAAAATTTCACGGCTCATCTTTTAATTGTTAGGTATTGTAACGCAAAATAGTGCGGCATTCAAAAAAACCTAGCACAACGTCTGCAAAAACAGTTTTCAACAAACACAATACGAAATGCACAAGCGTTTATTCAGCACACGCCTTGTTACACTCGCCTATTTTATCAGGCAGCAAAACGCAGCCTAAAGCAATAGTGCGCTAAAACCTTTTGATGTTTCCAATAACTTTGCCAATCACTGTGGGCATATCGTCCGGCATGATCACAATGTCTTCCATTGTGTCGTTTTCCGGATGCAACACCAAGTTGGGGAAGAAGCGCTTAACTCTTTTTATGGTAGCCTTGTCGTGCCACATAACAACGGCAATGTCGCCCAGAAAAACTTGGTCTTGCTTGCGAACAACAACGTAGTCTCCGTTAGAAATTCCGGCCTTAATCATACTTTCGCCCTCAACCTTCAAAATAAACAAATTGTCACCCTGAAAAATGTTTTGAGGCAAAGGAAATGCACCTTCAATATTTTCTTGCGCAAGCATGCCGGGGCCGGCGCTGACAGTTCCAACAACCGGAATATAATTAGTCAATGCTTGATTTTTACGGTTGATAGCAACAGCGCGCTTTTTGTTTGTTTCCAGTGAAATAAGCCCACGAGCCTTCATTTTTTCCAGATAGTAGTGCACTGTGGACGTGGATTTGATGTCGAATTTTGCAGCAATTTCTCTTATCGAAGGCGGGAAACCGTTTTCGTTAATAAAATTCTGCAAGTAGTCGTATATCATATTAAGTTTCTTTTCGCCTTTTCTCATGCACACATTATAAAACATGTTTCAAAATTTTGCAATAGTTTTTGTAAATCTTTTGTTTTAGAATTTTTCAAAAGTAGCATCTGACTATACAAAATTGCGGTTTTGCATAATACTATGTTTATAATAACATGTGTTTATCGCAAAAAAGTTCCATTTTTTTACTTTTGTAAAAAAGTAAAATATGTTGTAAAAGAATTAAATAGAACGTTTTTCGCAATTTTAGAACAAAAAAACGGCCGACCAAACGACCGTTTTATGAAAAATAACTACACAACCAAATATTTCAAAAACTTATCAACATGTTTCCTGCGCATAGTGGCAGTGTAAAAAGCGCACTCGTCGTCATATTCCACACTTTGCGTACTGCAATATTTTTGCAGCATCGAAGCAACGTTGCCGCTTTCCGCAAACGGCACTCTAAGCGTAATTGTTGCATATTGCTTAGAAACTTCTTGTTTTACCATATCCAGCAAAACGTCCACGTTTTCGCCGGTCTTGGCCGAAACAAAAACAACCTGTTTTGACGAAAGTCCACTCAATCCGGCCGATCCTGTCTTGTCGCACTTGTTATAAACCCGAATAAGCGGTGCAGTCACGCCAAGATCGCACAAAATTTGTTCGGTAACTTCAATGTGCGAAGCAACGTCTTCCGCCGAATAATCACAAACATTCAACACCAAATCGGCAAAGGTCGTTTCTTCCAACGTAGACTTAAACGCCTCAATCAGCGCCGTAGGCAAATTTCTAATAAAACCAACCGTGTCGCAAAACAAAATTTCAATTCCATCCAGCACTGTCTTTCTCACCGTCGTATCCAGCGTTGCAAAAAGCCTGTCATCGGCGTAAACATCATTGTTTGTTATTCTGTTAAACAACGTAGATTTCCCTGCATTCGTATAACCCACCAAAGCGACGGTAAACACATTGTTATCCAGACGTTTTTGCCGCGTAACACAGCGCTGGCGTTCAATTTCTTTCAATTCTGCCTTCAATCTGTGCATCTTTTCGCGTGCAATTCTCTTGTTTGTTTCCAACTGCGTTTCACCGGGGCCGCGCGTTCCAATTCCGCCACCCTGTCTGGAATAGTTTTTTTCCGGCCTTGTCGCCAAACTGTACGAAAGTTGCGCCAATTCCACCTGCTTTTTGCCGGCAGCAGAAGTGGCGCGAAGTGCAAAAATATCCAAAATAAGGTCAACGTTATCTATCACGTCAATTTCCAAAACGCTTTGCAGGTTTTTGCGTTGCAATGCGTTAAGTCGTTGCGAAAACACAACAACGTCAATCCTATCTTCGCAAATTTCAATTGCGTTTTTAAGCTCTGTAACCTTCCCGCTGCCAATAAGAGTTTGCGCATCGGCCGTGTTGCGACTTTGTTTCACTAACAAACACACCTTGCCATGCGCCGAAGCAATCAATTCTTTCAGTTCGGCAATTTCTTCAACGCTGTTGCTAGAAGGCTGCTCCAAATACACAAGCGCTACGTTTTGAATATCCGCCATCTATTTTTCCTCCAAATCGTCGCTGCGCAAGCTGACTTTTGTAGAAGCGCTACGGCGTATATCGTCCGTTATTGCAGCATAGTGTTTTTTAGTCGTGTTAACGTCCTTGTGGCCCAAAACGTCGGCAACCACGTAAATATCCCCGGTGCTGCGGTATAGTTGTGTGCCAAAAGTGGAGCGTAACTTGTGCGGAGTTATGTGTTTAAGCGGTGTGGCAATTTGGCTATACTTTTTCACAATATTTTCCACTGCGCGCGTGGTTATGCGCCTTTTTTGCAGTGACAAAAACAACGCCGGCTCGTCTTTGAGTGTTTCGTCGCCAATTCGCATGGAATAGTAGTCGTAAAGGTATCCGGCAACCTCTTCCGAAAAATACAAAATAACCCTTGCGCCGCCTTTTCGCGTAACGACAAAGCTAAGTTTTTCAAAGTTTACGTCGTCCAAATCCAGTCCGACAAGCTCGCTAACACGAATTCCCGTGCCAAGCAGCAAGCTAACAATAGCCAAATCGCGCACGCGCGTGTTTTCCTGATAGCGCAACTGGCGTTCAGAAAGTCCGTCGCCCGATTCCACAACGTCCAACATAGTGCCAATTTCTTTGCTATCCAAACGGATTATTTCCTTGTCGTGTAATTTGGGCGTATCGACGGAAGCAGTGGGGTTATAGCGTATTGCTTGCTTCTTTTCGAAATAGCGCACCAAGGATCGAATTGCTGCCAATTTGCGGCTTTTTCCACGTTCTCCGTTGCGAACGACAACGCCGTCCTTTTTGTAAATTTCCACAAAATTGAGGTATGCTTCAATTTCAAAAGGCGTCAGCTGCTCAATATCGGCCGTAGTAAGTTGTTTGGTCGTTTTGTTTTTATAGCGCGGAACGTGATCGCACATGTACTTAAAGAATGTGCGCAAATCATACGCATAATTTAGGCGCGTCAGCGTGGTGGTGTTTCCAGAAACGCCCACAAAGTATTCACGACAAAAATCGGGCAAATCTTCCGCAAGAATTCTTTCTATTTTCTCGGCATTGTCGAGGTCTCGATTGTTAAAATAGGTTTTTGACATACTTTTAGTATACCATATTTCGCCACGCGAATCAATATTTTGCGAATAATTGAATCAAATTAGTTGCAAGCCAAACCTTTCGGCGCACGTGATGCAAATTTCAACCGGGGTTGCGCCAAACAGTGGTGAACCCATTGTGCATTAGCAAAAACGGCGTAAACACGGCATCACCGAACGACGAAATCGCAAACGCACATAAACGCCACGGCGCAGATAATCATATTTCGCCAGGTGTATTGCACGGTTATTTATATCAGCGCGCAATGGCATAATCACAGAATATAACGCAGTGCCCAAACTTGAAGGGTGCATTGTTCCCAAAATAAGATGACTGCAACTCTGGCGCCGCATGAGACACAACACACTTGTCAATACAGAGAGTAGCTCGCATTTTAGGCATTTTTAAATTGAATCACACCTAAATTTTGTGAAAATTTACAAAAAAAAGGACACGGCGCTGTTGTTGCAACTGAGAACGTTGAAAAGCCGAAATACGCAATCTCGAGACTTGAGCCTCAGCGCAAATGTAAAACGTCATTTCGTGGCAAACAATTTTCTCTCTTGCCCAAAGATTCAAGATGTAAACTCATCCCGTTGAGCAAATGGTGCAATGCAGTGCTCTGAACCGGCAAACAACAAATAAACGCCCTACACAAAGACAACACAACAGCCACAAATTAACATAAAAACACAAATTAAAATTGCATTCAATCAAATTTATTGCCGCTTAGCCCGTAAAAAACAAGGCAACACTCTAAAAATCAATTACTTAAACGCAAGATGCCCCGAAGTACGCCTGTTCTCGGTTAGAACTGCCGTCACAAAAAATATTTAACAGAATTATACGAAATTGCAACAGGCCTGCCACTCGCAAGTAAGCAAAGACAACACAAAAGGGGCGCAGTGTGAAGCAAAACAAAAAAAAGCCTTATTTAAAGTGGTGCAAGAACAGCAATTCACTCAAACTAAAACAACACCATATTTCATGATGCGCACACCAGCAAATTGATATTGCCAACACGCTGCTAAAACCCCCGTTTTTAATTGAGTCGAAGCGGCGTTCAAAGGCTTTTTTATAATGTAGTAGCGGTGGTTTTACCTGTTTTTTCAAATCTACCCCACATCACGGCACACACAAATCTATTCGCAAAAGGCAGCTTTTGCGAATAGATAGTGGTAAAAATGCCGTGGGGCGGATGCAGTATTGATAAAATTAAGCCTTTATACAGAAAATAAATTATCAAATACGAATTAAAAAACGTAATTAAATTATCAAAATGTAACAACCAAAACGTTATTCTAAATACAAAACGGCCACGCACAACTACGACCACACGACACCAAATGGAACTTTACGAAAAAATCTCATAAAACCATTCACGTTCCAACACCAATCTTTCAATCACACAATCATTTTGAGTCAAAGCAAAAAAACAACGGAATAAAAAACAAAATCCACCGAACCCCCGTCTCCTTTTCTATAAATTACGTCTCTCAACATGTCGCGAGAACATCCGTGTAGCCAAAACGAGTGGCGAAGTATTCTTCATTAAAGTCCCGGTATATTAAAAACCGTTCGAAATTCTACACCGCCAACAATCCTGCTCAAAAAATTTTAATGCTCACACCACCTTATTATTTTCAGACGTTTTTCAAAACATAATTCAACACAAAGGACTAACCGCTCTAAACAAAATAACTTTCCCTGTGTTTTCTTCGTTAAAAATATCGCTTTTCAAATCAAAATATCTTGTTTGCACCAAAATCCCAAAACTTTCAACAAACTATCAATCAAACGCGGCCTAAAACGGCTGAGCGCCGTCAAAAATCGACATACATCACGCATATCTGTTCGTATTCGCACAAAATGCCATCATCCAGGCGTTTTTCACCAGAATTTTAACCCCAAATACCACCCAAAATACAAGTATAGACTAATCCAGCCATTTGTGCTTAAAAGAAAACGCAGTTAAAATTAAAAACTTCAGTATATTTTTTACATTAAAACACCATTTTTAACGATAATCTTCCTTAACGGCATCCAATTGTGCACAAATGCCTGCAAAAATTGAAAATAAAACACATTATTAACGCAAATTTTCGCAAAAATTGCTTAAAATAAAGAATTTTGCAACAAAAAAATGTAATAATCCGTTTGAATTACAAGAAAATTTGCAAAATTGAAACTCTTCGTGTATTCCAGGTATATTTTTATATTGAACTTGCAGTTATCTCTTGAATTATTTCAGCAAATTACGTCAAAAAAACTTGTCAAAAATTCAAAAAAACTTGTCAAAAATTCAAAAAAAATTC
>CAZNZO010000003.1:0-32033 GCA_964577535.1 uncultured Oscillospiraceae bacterium | reverse complement strand
TCAAAAAAACTTGTCAAAAATTCAAAAAAACTTGTCAAAAATTCAAAAAAAATTCGAAGCAAAATTTTGCTAAAAATTGCAAAAAAAAGCAAAAATTTGCACTTGACATCGCCAAAAATAACAAAAGTTTACCTAAAAAATGCAAAAAACAAGGCAAATTTGTAGTCGCAAAACATAAAAATTGGGGCGAAAAACTCGTCCCAAACACAAAAATTTATAGTGATTCAAGCACCTTTTCCAGTGCAATTATGCCGTGCTCCAAAGTTAAGCCGCCTTGCAAATACACAATATACGGCTCGCGAATTGGGCCGTCGCAGCTAAGTTCAATGGAAGCCCCCTGAACAAAACAGCCGGCCGCCATAACAACTTTGTCGGCATATCCGGCTTGTTCCCACGGAACCGGCGCCACAAACGCATCTACGGGGGAAACTGCTTGCACCGATTGGCAAAAACTCACCATTTTTTCCGGCGAGCCAAGCTTTATAGAACAAACAATATCGCCAATTTGCTGATCGGGCCGTGGCGAAACGTCATAACCGCGGTTGGACAACGCCTGCGAAAACAGCAAAGCCGTTTTTATCGCCTGGTTAACAACGTGCGGAGCGCTGAAAATTCCTTGATAAAACATGCGGTAGCCGTAAGCGTACGAGCCAACTTCCGTACCAAGCGAAGGCGCTGTAAGGCGTCCTGCCACCAATTCTATAAGGTTTTTGCGACCAACAACGTATCCGCCGGTTGGCGCAAGTCCGCCGCCTATATTCTTAATAAAGGATCCAGCGCAATAGTCCACGCCAACTTGCGTAGGTTCAAGTTTTTCAACAAATTCGCCATAACAGTTATCGCAAAAAATAATCACGTTGGGCGCAATGCCACGCACAAAAGCGCAAATCTCTTCAATTTGCTTTATGGATAGCGCCAAGCGCCACGCATATCCGCGCGAACGTTGCAAGTACACCATTTTTACCGAGTAGCTGCGCAAATATTGTTCAATTGCATCCTTATCAAAACCGCTATCTATAAGTGGAACGGAATGGAAAGAAACGCCAAAATCTGCCAAACTTCCGTTGTCCTTTCCGCAAATAACGTCGTGCAACGTGTCGTAGGGCTCACCTGTTATAGCCAAAACGTCGTCGCCGGGGCGCAAAACACCAAACAAGGCAAGCGCCAAAGCATGCGTTCCCGATGCAATCAGCGGGCTAACAACGGCCGATTCGGCACCGAAAATATCAGCAACAACACCGCACAACGTATCTCTGCCAACGTCGTCGTTACCATATCCGCCCGTTCCTGCGAAGTGACGCAACGCGACCTGATTGCCAGCAAATGCGTCCAACACTTTCTTTTGATTGTGCAATGCAATTTCGTCAATTTGGGCAAACCTCGATTTGGTTTGTTGCAATGCTACCTCTATTTCTTTGTTCATTTCGTTCACCTTAACTATATTATGCCTGACATAATACTCTATAAAATTCATTTGTTCGTAGTACAAAGCGAAAAATTCGCCAAAATGCACTAATAAAACGCCACGTCAAAATTGCAAATCTTTGGCAATAACCTCGGCAATTTGCGCCGAAGTGAGGCCTTCAACATCAATATATTTGCGCACGTTCATCTTTTTGAAGTAGGTTTGTTGCCGTTTTGCATAGTGTCGCGTGTTTATTTTTATCTTTTCAATTGCCTCTTCAAGGGAAATTTCACCGTTTAGATGTTCAACAATTTCCTTATATCCAATGGCGGAAAAAGCCGACGTATTGCAATTGCCGTATTGACGAATTAAAGCGCGTACTTCTCCAACCAAACCGTTGGCAATCATTTTGTCAACACGCTCGTCAATCAGTTCGTAAAGTTCCTTTCGGTCTCGCTGCAAAACGTAAAGTTGCAAGTCGTACATAGGATTGACTTTTCCAACGCCTTCCGAACGCTTTCCGCCATTCTCGGCAATTTCTATTGCACGCATAACACGCACCGGATTTTGCAAGTCAATCGTTTGGTAACTTTCATAATCCAGTTTGCGCAAATCTTCTTGCAGAGCCGCCAAACCGCACTCGTCCAATCGCTGTTTCAGCTCCTGCCGGCGTAATTTGTCTCCTGCGCCGAATTCTGGTGGATAAACCAAACTGTCGAAGTAGAACCCAGTGCCGCCCACAACAATAGGAACGGTTTGCATTTTGTCAATAACAGCCGAAGCCAGCGTGCCATATTCAAAGGAAGAAAAATCGTCACAAGGCAACGCAACGTCCAACAAATGGTGTTTTACTCCGTCCATTTCATCGACGGTAATTTTTGCCGTACCAATATCCATACCCTTATATATCTGCATGGAATCGGCCGACACAATTTCCGTTTGCAGCAACTTTGCAAGTTCCACCGCAACGGCGCTTTTGCCAACGCAGGTTGTTCCCGTTATACCAACAACTTTCTTCATCACACAATCCTCTTGAACATTTTTTCAAGTTGTGTTTTGGTGAATACCACTGTTATCGGACGCCCGTGCGGACATTGCAAAATTTTGTTTTGATAAATTTCTCTCAAAACAAACTTAATTTCCGGTTCTGTCAACACCGCTCCTGCCTTAACTGCCGCTTTGCAAGCCTTTTTTGCAATGGTTTCCACAATCAAAGTGCGGTCGTCCAAACGCATTTCGTCAATGGAAGATAGCAAATATTGAACAAATTTATATAGTTCTGTATCGGCCAGCACAGGCGCAACGGCCTTTATTCTGAAAGTATTGCGACCAAACGGCTCCACTTCCAAACCGGCCTTCAAAATGTTATCCAAATTTTGTTCAATAAACTCCGATTCATCGTCCTTAACGGAAAAAGTGTACGGAAACATTAAATCTTGCATATCTTTGGTTTGATTTGCCATAAGCTTATCAAACAAAATACGCTCGTGAGCGGCGTGCTGGTCAACCAAAATAATTTTGTCGTCCAATTCCAAAATCAAATAGGTTCTAAACGCTGAACCTAAAATGCGCGTTCTTGCCAAAATTTCATCGGCAATATCAACAGGCTTTTCCTCTTTGGGAGGCTCAACATATTCCAGCGTTAGTTCACTTTGCGCAACGGTGTCGTCATCGTCCAATCCCATTGCCTTGCGTGCACTCTTAACGGTTAGCGTGCGTTCCAATTCTTCGGCAAATTCTTCCAGCGATTGTTTATCTCGCTCTTTTCGTGTTTCCTTTTCAATTTCCAAAACGTCTTCCACTTGCGCCGCAGTCATTTCCGTTATGTTCTTAAGCAATTTTCCTTGGTCAAAAGTGGATTGTTTGCGATAAATTCTGTCTTCTTCACGTTGCTCCGCTTCTTTATTAAAATCGGCAAGCATTTCGTCCACACGGTGTTGCGTGTATTCCTTCAACGCACGCTCAACGGCGCGATAAAAACGGCCACAAACAAGCGAGGAGTTCTCGAAACGCACTTCGGATTTCCGTGGGTGCACATTTACGTCCACCATATCGAACGGAATGTTTATATCCAGCACGAAAAACGGAAATTTTTTGGTCATCAAATAGGGCTTGTACGCCTGCAAAATAGCACCCTGAATGCCCTTATCCGAAACACAACGGCCGTTCACAGAAAGCGTTTGATAGGTGGAATTAGCTTTGGGATAGTCGGGAGAACCAACATAGCCGTTTATACGCAAAAAATCGCTTTCGTAGTTAACAGGCAAACAATTTTGCAAACAATCGGCTCCGTAAATGGTAAATATGGCTTCGGAAAGTCCTTGCCCCTTTGTTTGATAGATTGTTTTTCCGTCCGCAACGTAGGTGATTTCCAAATTATAGTTGGTCAAAATAAGTTTGGATACAAATTTTGTTATATCCACACCCTCGCGCGATTGGCTTTTTAGAAACTTTTTGCGTGCCGGCACGTTATAGAACAAATTGCGAACTTCAATTTTTGTTCCGACGTTTGCCGCAACGTAGTCTTTCGAAACGATTTTGCCCTCTTCAATGGTCACACACACGCCCGTGGAAGCGGAATTTTGCCGCGTGGTTAGCTTTACGTTAGATACAGCAGCAATGCTAGAAAGCGCCTCGCCACGGAAGCCTAGCGTTTGCACGGAATACAAATCGTCAGCACTTTGAAGCTTGCTTGTGGCATGCTTAACAAAGGCTGCAGAAAGATCTTCTTCGGCAATACCGCAACCGTTATCGGCAACGGAAATCAAATCTAATCCGCCGCCTGCAACTTCAATGGTAATTCGCCTTGCACCAGCGTCAATGCTGTTTTCAACAAGTTCTTTCAGCGCACAGTAGGGCTTTTCCACCACTTCGCCTGCGGCAATTTTGTTGTAGACGTCTGGCGTAAGTATCTTAATTTTGCTGAATTCACTCATCGCTCTTTATCCTTTTAACAAGATTATGCAACACGTCAAATGCCTCGATGGGAGACAGACGATTCATATCCAAATCACGCAAAATAGATGCAACTTCTTGCGCAGCGCGCGTGCTTTTTTGGTTATCCGTCTGTTCGGAAAGTGATTGCAAACTGTAGTTGACGTTGCTGCTTTCCAGCATGTTCACAATTTGTTTTGCACGTTCGCACACGCTTTGAGGCACACCCGCAAGCTTTGCAACTTCAATACCAAAGCTTTTGTTTGCGCCGCCACGAGCAATTTTGTGCAAGAAAATCACTGTGCCGTTATATTCCTTAACGGTTATGCGGAAGTTCTTAACCCCTTCCACCCTTCCTTCCAAATCGGTTAGTTCGTGATAGTGCGTTGCAAACAACGTTTTTGCACGCAATTGTTTGGAAACGTGCTCCATAACCGCCCATGCAATGGAAAGGCCGTCAAAAGTGGACGTTCCGCGACCAACCTCGTCCAGAATTATCAAACTATTTTTGGTGGCATTGTTCAAAATATTGGCAACTTCCACCATTTCCACCATAAAGGTGCTTTGGTTAAAGGCCAAATCGTCACTGGCGCCAACCCTTGTAAAAATTTTATCGACAATGGGAATTTCGGCACTTTTTGCCGGCACAAAAGAACCAATGTGCGCCATCAACGTGATGAGCGCAACTTGGCGCATGTAGGTGCTTTTGCCCGCCATGTTGGGGCCGGTTATCACCATGGTTCTGTTTTCGTCGGTATCCAAATGCACGTCGTTGGCAATAAAGTTATCGCGTTTGACGTAGCATTCAACAATGGGATGGCGACCTTCAACAATGTTAAGGGCGGAATTTTTGACGTTAATTTTGGGCTTGCAATAGTCGTTTGTTTGCGCCACCAATGCCAGCGACGACAAACAGTCTAGTGTTGCAATTGCCTGTGCGCTCTTTTGCATAGCAGGCACGTAAGGCAACATTTTGAGGCGCAAATCTTCAAACAGACGTTTTTGCAAACGAGTTTTTTCGTCAAACGCCGTAAGCATTTTTTCTTCCAGCTCTTTCAACTCGGGGCTAACAAAACGTTCGCCGCTTGTTAGCGTTTGTTTGCGAATGAAATAATCGGGCACGTCGTTTTTGAAAGAATTGCTAACTTCAAAATAGTATCCGAAAACTTTGTTGTAGCCTAGTTTTAGGGTGCGAATACCGGTGCGGTTACGTTCGAATTCTTCCAATGCAGAAATTTTTGCACCGCCATTGCTGGCCAAATCGTAAAGTTCGTCCAAACGGCTGTCGTATCCGCTTTTGATATAGTCCGTTTCCTTAACCACAACAGGGGCATCTTCGCAAATTGCCCTATCTAGCAAATCTGCAACTGTCGCCAAATCGTCGTCAATTCTAGCGGAAATATCTTGCAAAATTTTGCTTTTAGCACCAGCAATAACCCTTTTTACGGCCGGCAAATTTTGCAAAGAACGCTTCAACGTTACGCAATCTTTTGGAGTTAGGTTGTTATATGCAATTTTGGAAGACAGCCGTTCGATATCGTAGACACCGTGCAAAACTTTTGCAACTTCGCTACGCATCAAAAAGGACGTATAAAGTTCCTCAACGCCGTCCAAGCGCGCGTTTATTTGCGCAGGGCGTTGCAAAGGCCTATCCACCCAATCGGCAAGCAATCGGGCTCCCATTGCCGTTTGTGTTTTATCTAGCAGCCAAACCAAACTTCCGGTGCGCTTGTTTTCTCTATACGAAACGCTAAGTTCCAAATTGCGGCGTGTTTTAACGTCGATGGACATATAGCGGCTTTTATCAACGTATCGCACGTTTTGCAAATGCGGCAGTTCTCTTTTTTGAGTGCCATCCAAATAGAACAATAAAGCTCCGCACGCCGAAACGGCAAATGACTTGCCGCCCAAACCAAAACCATCCAATGTGGAAACTTTATAGTGGGCAAGCAACTTTTCCTTTGCGCGCTTCTTTTCAAAATAGCAATCGTCATATACGGAAAAAGCCGGCACGTACGCAGCCTTTACGCAATCCAAATTCATGGATAATTCGCTTGCAGCGCTGTTGCAAATAACTTCGGCAGGCTTGTAGGAAACAAGCAGCTCTTGCAAGTCTCGTTCCTGCGCAATGCCGTCCAGTTCCGAAGCGCAAAATTCACCGGTGGAAAGGTCGCAGAACGCAACGCCAACTTTTTCGCCGGCGCACACGCATGCAATGTAGTTGCTGCGTTTTTCTTCCAAAATGTCGCTCTCCATAACGGTGCCGGGGGTGATAACACGCACAACGTCTCTATCCACCACTGCGCCAGATTTTTCCTTCGGGTCAGAAAGTTGTTCGCAAATGGCAACTTTTTTGCCGGCGGCAATAAGTTTGGAAACGTAGACGTCCACAGCGTGATACGGAACTCCGCACATAGGCGCTCTTTCTGGCATTCCGCAGTTTTTGCCAGTCAAAGTTAAATCGAGTATTCGGCTTGCAACTTCGGCATCTTCAAAAAACATTTCGTAAAAATCGCCCAAGCGATATAACAAAATGCAATCGGAATATTGCTGCTTAGTTAGCAAATAATGTTTCATCATTGGTGAATAGTCTGCCATTATTCCTCCGATACAATTCTGCCCCACAATGTTGCAGAACTAGCCCTTTCTATTTCTACTATAACAAACTTGCCAATAGCGTCGTCTGAACACTTGAAGTTTACCAAACGGCCACTTTCCGTGCGTCCACACATTGTGTTTTGATAACGGAAGTTTGCGCCTTCCACCAACACTTCGTATCTGTTGCACACCATTGTTTTGCTAATTTCTTTGGTAACCTCGTTTTGGCAAGCCAACAAACGGGTTATGCGGCTTTGCTTGACGGCATAGGGAACTTGTTCCATGTCGTAGGCTGGTGTGCCTTTGCGGCGTGAATAGACAAAGCAAAATGCAGAACTGTACTTGGAGCGACGCACAAGATCCAAGGTGTCTTCAAAATCCTGTTCTGTTTCACCGGGGAAGCCCACCATGATATCCGTTGTGATGCCAACGTCGGGGATGCGTTGATGGATCTTTTCCACCAAGGCCAGGTATTGCTCGCGTGTGTAGCGACGATTCATTCTGCGCAAAATTTCCGTACTGCCGCTTTGAACAGGCAGGTGAATGTTGTTGCAAACGTTGGGGTGTGCCAAGATTGCATCGATAATGTCGTCGGTCAAGTCTTTGGGGTGCGACGTCATAAAACGCAAACGGAATTTTCCTGGCAACGACCCAATTTCATTCAGCAACGAAGCAAACGTAACGTTGCCTTGCAAATCTTTTCCATAGGAATTGACGTTTTGGCCAAGCAAAGTAATTTCTTTGTAACCTTCTTGAAGCAACGATTTCACTTCACGAAGCACGTCTTGCGGCTCTCTGCTGCGCTCACGACCACGAACATATGGAACAATGCAATAGGTGCAAAAATTGTTGCAACCATAGTTGATGTTTACCCATGCGTTTGGATAACTTGTGCGGTATTGCGAAAAATCTTCTTCATTATAGGTGCAAAACTGCGTGTTGAAAGATTTTTTCTTCTTTTGCGCAGCAACTACCGCATCGGAAAGCATATGCAAATTGCTGGTGCCCAAAACAATATCCACAAACGGATAGCTTTGGCGGATTTTTTCGGCGGCGCCATCTTGCTGAGACATGCAACCGCAAACAGCAACAATCATGTTTGGATTTTTGCGTTTTATCTTTTTCAGTTGTCCCAAGTGTCCGTAAATTTTTTGTTCGGCAGTTTCACGAATGCAACAGGTGTTAAAAACTACCACGTCCGCTTCTTCCACCGAATGTCCTTCTTCGTATCCAAGCGAACGCAAAATGCCCGCAATTTTTTCCGAATCGTGGACGTTCATTTGGCAACCATAAGTGTGAATAAAATACTTCAAAACAAAACCTCCAAGCACATTGCATACTTCTAGAAATAATTTACATTATATTTTACTCTATTTTTAGATATTTTTCAAGAAAAATAAATATAAAAAACCAAGCGACAAACAATATAAATGAAATGTTTAGGAAAATCATCAAAATTGGCGCAATAACCTGCGCCGTGCTGACAATTGCAATTTTTGTTTGTACAAGCACCGTGCTATATGTTTTCACAAAATCCGATGGCTACGTTAGTTTTAGCAAAGACAAACTTTCCGAAGTTAGTTGCAGCCTTAAAATTGTTGATAACTGCGGAAATGCCCTGACCGATGCATTGAATTGCGCCAGCGGAAAGCAAATAAAACTTTCGGCTTTGCACCACTACACCTACATGGCGTTTGTTGTCGTGGAAGACAAACGCTTTTTTAAGCATGGAGGAATTGACTGCAAGCGACTTGTTGGCGCTGCTGTTCACAATGCAAAAAGTAACAGCTTGAAGGAAGGCGCATCGACGATATCGCAGCAACTGATAAAAAACACCCACCTTACTAGCGGAAAAACAATAAAACGCAAGGTTAACGAAATGCTGCTTGCTCTAGAATTGGAAAATAACTATGACAAAGCGGATATTTTGGAAATATATTTGAACACTATTTACTTTGGTCGCAACGCCTACGGAATTGAAAATGCCGCAAACACCTATTTCAACAAAAGCGCAAGCGAGTTGACAATTGCCGAAAGCGCAACGCTGGCAGGAATGATAAAGGCGCCAAACGTCTACGCGCCGGATAAAAATGCCCAAAAGTGCCTGGCGCGGCGCAATTTAGTGCTAAAATTGATGCTGGATGAAAATGTTATTTCTCCACAGGAATACCAAGTGGCAACTTGCAAGCAACTAGAATATCGCCCGTTTGTAAACGACAATTTGCACACCTATTGCGAAGCGGCAATAAAGGAAGCGTGCGAAATTTTGGGCACGACACAAAACCAGTTAGTGCACAGCAGCTTCACCATAAAAACCTATTTGAACAAGCAAAGCCAAAGCGCCCTGCAAGAAGTTGCCAAGCAAGACACAACTTGCAACAAGGACGGAACACTAGCGGACCTTTCCTGCATTGTTTGCAACAAAAACGGCGAAATTGAAGCTTGCCATTTTAGGGGCGAGGCGCTTACTCCAAAACAAATTGGAAGCACCGCCAAACCTTTTGCCGTATATGCGCCGGCTTTTTGTGAAAAACTTATAACTCAAGCATCGCCGGTACTGGACGAACCGACAAACTTTGGTGGTTACAAGCCGCAAAACGCTGGCAAATACTACGGATGGACGACAGTGAAAACAGCAATGGAAAAAAGTTTGAACCTGCCGGCCGTGAAAACGCTAAATTCGCTGGGCCTAGACAAAGCGCAACAATATTTGAACAAACTTGGCATTTGCGGCAAGCAAAATTTGTCGCTTGCGCTGGGCAATGTGGAAGGCGGAATGACCGACAAGCAACTTGCCAACTGCTACGTCACGTTGCAAAACGGCGGAACCAACAAGGGCGTTGCTTTTGTTGACAGCATAACGAATGCAAGCGGCAAGGTTATTTACCAACGGAAGCCAACTAGCATTCGTGTTTTTGACGAAAAAAGTGCATTTCTTGTGACAGATTTGCTACAAGGCGCAGTTAAGCAAGGAACGGCAAAAAGGTTGCAAAGCAAGTTTGCAATTGCGGCCAAAACCGGTACTGTGGGCAATTCAAATGGAAACACCGGCGCGCTTGTGTGCGGCTACACCACCGAGCACACGTTTGTTGTTAGTTTTTGCGGCGACATGCCAAATTCCGTGAACGGATCGACGGCACCGTGCGAACTTGCATCGAAACTGCTTGCAAAAATGTATAAAAACAATTTGCCCAATAACTTTGCACAGCCGCAGGGGATTGTGCGCCATTGTGTTGATAAGGATGATTTGCTCAATAATCAACTGCTGACGTTATCTAGCAACGGAATCGGCTTTTTGTTTGATAGCGCCAACCTGCCGGAGCGCAAACAGCAAACACCACACTACCTTTTGAAAGTAAATTTCGATGGCGAAAACGTGTGTTTTGTTTTGCCGGATGCCGATGGAACGTGGAAAATTGTTGGCCCTAACGGCAAAATTGCCGCAAACGAAACCCCTGCAACAGGTAAATATCACGCCGAACTGTGGCAAAACGGCAAATGCGTTTACACAACGCCTACCGTTTTTGTTAAAGCAGATTAAAAAATCGCACTAAGAGCGCCGCAAAGACAAATGTTTTTGCGGCGCTTTTTTGCAATAATCATGTTGGACCAGATGCGACAGTTGATTTTAGATAGCTCATTTGTAGCGTTTGATGTGGCGGGGAACCTGTTATCAATTTGAATACAGATTATTACAAGATAATTGACGCCCTTATAGCGGAATTAAAAGGGAAAGAAAAATATTGTGGAAATTATAGTAAACGAAAATATTTCAGAAAACTGCAAAAAAAAAACTAATAGTGGCAAATGAAATATAACCCAAAAATATCGTGCGAAAACGACACAAAAACCATACAAAAAATAAATTTGAAAACAACATATAACTCACTAAAATGAAAATGAGTCCGATGCAATATCGAACTCATTTTTAATAAAATTTTTATCTAGATTTTTGGGTTAGCATCAAAAAAACAACACCACAATTTATTTGTATATTTTGTTTTTTTTGAGTGTCAGCATCCAAAACACTGCAAAAACAGCAGATTTAAGGCATTTGGGAAAATTTATACAAACAAAAGCGTGGAAAAAGGCGCAAAACTATTCAATTTCGATAGTTTCTACGTCACGCAAAGCGTTGTTAACAAGCGTTTCAACGTCCAAAACGTTTTCGATCTTTTCCACAACGGAAAGGCGCGGTTTGGTCACGGGGCGCTTTGGCAAGAAAATTGTGCAGCAATCTTCATAAGGCAAAATGGACGTTTCGTAGGTACCAATTTTTTCGGAAATTTCAATTATATCGTCCTTATCAAAACCGATAAGCGGACGGAACACCGGGATTGTTGCAACGGAATTTGTGCTTGTTATACTTTCTAGCGTTTGGCTGGCAACTTGCCCCAAACTTTCGCCCGTGATAACTGCGCCGGCACCGTGTTGACGAGCAATGCGTTCTGCAATTCTCATCATGAAACGACGCATGATTGTTATCATAAATTCTTCGGGGCATTTTTCGTGAATTTCCGTTTGAATTTCTGTGAAACTAACAACGTCAACGGTCATTCGAAGAGTATATTTTTTGACGATTTTTGCCAAATCCAAAACTTTTTGGCGAGCTTGCATGCTAGTATAGGGAAAACTGTGGAAATGTACAGCACGAATAGACATGCCACGCTTGGCCATCAAATACACGGCAACGGGGCTATCAATTCCGCCGGAAAGCATTGCAACTGCCTTGCCACCGGTGCCAACAGGCATGCCGTTTACCGCTTTTATAACATCGCGGAACACAAAAGTTTTGCCGTTTTCACGAATATCTATGCTGATAATTGCTTGCGGCGAGTGCAAATCCACAGTCAAACGCGGGTTTGCTTCCAAAACGTCGCCACCAATTTCCGCAGAAAGTTGCATGGATTTCATTGGGAAGCGCTTATCGGCGCGGTTGGTGTTAACTTTGAATGATCCGCTTGCCGGGGCCATTTCCAGTGCAGCACGACGAATATCTTCATAGTTAGAGGGCACTTCTTCGGCAACACTTAGCGAGTGCACGCCAAAAACGTTTTTGATAGCATCGATAAGTTGCGGCAAAATTGCTTCGTCAAAATTGCGAATGACGTAGCGAGCGTTACTGCGCGAAAAATCAAAGGAAAAATCGTGCAAGGCAAATTTTAAGTTGGATATAAGGGCGCTTTCGAAAAATTCTTTGTTGTTGCCCTTCAAGTGAATTTCGGAATAGCGAATGATTATAACTTTCATGTTTTTCTCCGTAGTTGATATAGTTTAGCAAACGTGCATTGTTTTGCGCAGAGAGATAACGCACTCGGCAAGTTTTTCCGCCAAAAGTTGCACCTCTTCTTGAGTGTTATATTTGCAAAAACTTATGCGAATTATGCCTTCGGAATAATCTTGCGGCAATCCGATAGCTTTTGCTATGCGGCTTTGTTTGTTTTTGGAACTGCACGCTGAACCGGTGCCCACGATAATTTCGTATTTTTCCAACATATGCAACAGCACTTCGCCCTTTATGCCATAAAAAGCCAGCGACATTATGCAGGGCGAACAGTTTTCGGTGCAATTTTCTTTCCACTTATCCACGCCACTAAGGACGTTGCGGATAATTTGTTTGAAAAGCAAAAACTTTTCGGCATTGGAACTAACAAGGCCGGTTGCCTTTTGCGCCGCCTTAGATAAAGCAATTATGCCACCAACGTTTTCTGTGCCGGAACGCAAGCCCTTTTCCTGGCCGCCACCAAAAACAATGGGATTTAACCTTGCTTTGGCGGAAACAATAAGCGCACCGGTGCCTTTTGGCGCATGGAATTTGTGGCCAGAAAGGGTATAGAAATCCACGCCAAAATTTGCCACGTTTACAGGAATTTTGCCAACAGCTTGAACGCCATCGGCAAGAGTGAGTGTTTTGGGATTGACACTTTTAACAAGTGCGTTTATTTGGCGAACGTCGTTTATTGCACCAGTTTCGTTGTTGACGTGCATAAAGCAAGCTAATAGCGTAGACTCATCCACCTTTGCAACAAAATCATCAACGTCAATGTGCCCATCGGGCAAAACGTTGGCAAAACGAATTTCCACGCCGTGACTTTGCAAATCCAGCAAAACGTTGTAGACGGCGGAATGTTCCGAAGCGGTTGCAACAACGTTGCCTTTTTTGTTTTTTATGCTACCCAAAATTGCCATGTTATCCGATTCGGTGCCGCCAGAAGTGAAATACACTTCGTGGGAAGTTGCACCAATCGCTTTTGCAAGATTGGCGCGCGCAACGGATATATCGTTGGCAATTTGCATGCTGTATGTGCTGCGTGCAGATGGATTGAAATAGCGCTGTGTGCCATATTCTAGCAGCGTTTGCGCTGCATCGTCATCTAGCCTTGTTGTGGCACAATTATCAAAATAACTTATCATTTTACTTCAAAAATTGATACTATGTTTGTAATAGTATTGTATGGTATGCGGTTTTTCTGGCATAATCTGCAATTTTACGCAAAACATTGCGCTTATACAAGTTCAAAATTCCCAGGAACATTTCTTGCAGCAAAACCACAAGAATAGCAAAATTTTGCAACTTTATTTAAGAGTTACAACGGTTACACCGCTTTCTCCCTCGCCATATTTGCCAAGTCTAAATTCCAAAACGTTGCGGTGAGCACGCAAATGTTGGTGAATACCTGCGCGCAAACGGCCCGTTCCCATGCCATGAATTATCCAAATTTGGTTCATTCCGGCAAGCACAGCGGCATCGATATATTCGTCGATATTTGCAATCGCTTCGTCTACACGTTGACCAATAACGTTAATTTCGTTGTTGAAACTGCGAGTGTTTATTTCCGTTTTGAGCTTGGATTGTTTTTGTTGCAACCGACCAGCTTTGCGGTTTTGTTCGGCAACACAGTAGTACAAGTCGTCGGCAGAAACTTCCGAAGATATTGCGCCGAACTTTACCAAAATGCGTTTGAAACTTTTTATTTCCGCAACTTTAACTTTGACGTCAAGTTTCTTCGAGAACACCACGTCTCCTGCGCGCAATTTATTAAAATCAATCTTATCGCCGGTGAAAACAATTTCTTCGCCATCATCGTGAACTTCGTCAACGGCAATGTTTTTCAACTGCTTCGCCTTTGCGCGCGCAGCGAACAAATCTTTATCTTGCAAATCGTTGCTGGACAAAATTCCCTTCAACTCGCCGATTATTTCGTCCGCCTGACTTCTTGCTTTTTCGACAATCTTTTCTGCCTCACGCTTGGAATTTTGCAACAGTTTATCCCTTTCGTTTTGCAAATTTCCGTTTAGTCGCTCAGTTTCCTGCATGGCGGCGGCTAATTTGCGTTTTACTTCGGCAACTTCAGCCAAACTTTCTTCGTACTGTTTGCGAATTGAGTCGGCATTTTGCAGAACCTTTTCAAAAGCCATTTTTTCATCCGAAACGTTGTTTTTTGCAAACTCTATAACGTCGGCTCTCATTCCAAGCTTTGATGCAATGGCCAAGGCGTTGGAACTGCCCGGCACGCCCATTATCAACTTGTAGGTAGGCGCAAGCGTTGCAATATCAAATTCCATCGAAGCATTTTCCACACGAGGCGTCGTCAAAGAATATTCTTTAAGTTTGCCGTAGTGAGTGGTAATAACGCATTTTGCACCGCTCTTGCGCAAAAATTCCGTAACAGACAGCGCCAGTGCCGTGCCTTCGTTAGGTTCAGTGCCTGCACCAACTTCGTCTATCAACACAAGGTCTCCATTGCCGCACTCATCCAAAATATCACGCAAATTGGTTATATGTCCGGAAAAAGTGGACAAATTTTGTTCAATGCTTTGTTCGTCACCTATATCGCAATAAACCTGCTTGAAGAAAGAAAATTTGCTTTCTTCTTGGCAGGGCACGAACATACCGCTCATGGTAAGCAAACTAAGCAAACCCAACGTTTTTAGCGTTACCGTTTTGCCGCCAGTGTTTGGGCCGGTAATAACAATAACGTCGTAGTCCCTGCCCAGCATAACGGAAATTGGCACAACCTTTTGCTTATCCAACAGCGGATGGCGCGCCTTTTTTGCATCAACAATGCCGTTGTCGTTAAGTTCAGGGAAGGTACATTTGTTTTCCAACGCAAATTTGACCTTGCTAAAAATCACGTCAATATCGCTAATTGTTTCTTCGGAAATGCGAATTCTTTCCGCAACAGGAGAAATTCGGTCGGTAAAGGCTTGCAAAATGCGTTGAATTTCCGCCTTTTCCGCCAAAATTGCTTCACGCAGCGCATTGTTTAGTTGCACTATGGCCATTGGTTCAACAAAAAGTGTGGCGCCCGTTGCCGATTGATCGTGCACAATGCCGTTGACGTAGGCTTTGTATTCTTGCTTTACAGGAATAACGTACCTATCGCCGCGCAAAGTGACAATGCTATCTTGCAAGTAACGCGAAAGATCGCTGTTTTTTGTGTAACTTTGCAGTTTTTGTTTGATATCGGCATTGATTGCCTTTATTTTTTTGCGAATTGCATACAAATCGTCCGAAGCTTTGTCGTTCATTTCGTCTTCGGATAGTATGGCAGAATCAATGTCGTCTTCCAAATCTTTATCTACAAAAAGTGCATAGGCGCGTGTTTGCAAGGCAGAAACGTCAATGCCGTAGTCGGCAAAAAGCGCCGATTGCAAATTTCGCGCCGTGCGCAAAGTGCGCATAACTTGCAGCAATTGCCCCATCGAAAGACAGTATCCCACGCGTGCCAGCGAACAAATTTCAGCGACGTCGTCCACGGCCAAATCGAAAGAAGTTTCATATTGAAACAAATTGTACGCCTGGCGTGTTTCCGCAAGCAAATTTTGCGCAATTTCAAAACTATCGGCCGGCCTAACAGCCAAAACCTTTCGTTTTGCAACTTCGCTTATGCAAAAAGCCGAAACTTGTTTCAAAACGTCGCAATATTGAAGTTTTTCTAGTGCTTTTTTGTTTATCATAATTTTTATTTTGTCAATTTATCTTTTTGAACAAGCGGCCACGAGTAAATTCGCCATGGCATGCGTAGTCGTCCACAACACCACTGTTCAAAGCAACATAGTGCCTGATGGCATCTTCATCGTAGTCTATGCAATATCTGCCGGCTGCAAACAGTTTGTCGGCAACAAAAAGTTTTTTGCCATTGAACAATTCGAAGCTGCATTTTGCATCTTTGCGGCGCATAAATTCAAATTCGTTTCCGAATTCGTCGGTATAAACAAGCGTTTCGTCGCCCCTACAACTTGCACAGGAACATCCCAAAACTAGCTTATATGGACAATGAACGACTTTCATCAACGGCAATTTGCCGTCCACAAAAGTAATGCCGCCTTTGCTTTTGAAATTTTCAATCTCATGCAACGTAAGCTCCAACGAATATAAGAACGTATCCGCATCGGCAAATTCCCAAGCAATTTGGTCGTTGAACAAATTCAATCCCATTCCAGCAATATAGTGCAAACCAAATTGGCGTGCAAACTGCACTTGTCCCAAGTTGTTGCACACAACGCCAAATTTGCCCTGTTCAAGCAAATTTTGCAAATAGTTGCAATCGACAAAGGGAGGCAAATCTACGTAGCAATTATCGGGCAAACCGGCCAAATTGCTTAAAATTTTTGGCTTGTATATAACGTAGTCGGCAATCTGCGACACCTTGCCTACCTGCTCGACGTCGTAACATACAACGGCCAAACAACCGCTGCTTGTGTTTTTGCTTGCGGCTTTTGTTTGCGCAGGAAAACTGTTGCGAGAAACAAAACGTTTGTTGTAGTTTTGAATAATTGCTATTTGCAACTGTTCAAGTCCCTCACGGCGCAGTGCGTTTATTTGCGATTTTGCCATAAAAACGTTGTCGCAATTAACAACAACGCCTTCTAGCGCAAACGGAGCATCGCCAAGCTTGGATAGTTGCACAGCAAATTCTTGTTTGCTTGTTGCTACCTTTATTGCCTGCGGAAGAACCTCTTCCGACTGCACGGTAACAGAAACATTGCCAGACGAAAGAGTTAACACACAGGTTTTGCCGCAAAAGGCCGAAAGTTCAACGTTTAGAGGAAGTTTGCGCCGTGCTTGCAACACATCGGAACACAATTGTTGAGAAGTTGTTCTAAACACCTTCATTCCGTCGCGAGCGTTACCAGAAAATTGAACTCGAACGCTTCCGGTGCCGCTTTCCAAAACAACACCACCGCAAAACTCCTTGTTGCCATCAAAAATTTTGAGGCCATCGCCCTTTTGTAGCATTTGCGATGTGGCAACACGTCCATTTTTCACAACACCAACTTCCACACCAACGTGGTTTTGAGCATAAGGATAGATAATTTCGCCGTTGTTGCCGTTCAAATATCCGCAAGAGGGCAAATTGCCGCGGTTGAACATTTCCGCAAGCAAATTGAACTGATCCTTGCCGTAGGAAAAATCTTTTTTGAATAGTCGTGAATACACCCCAGAAGTTGCTCCGGCATATTCCGGACGTCTGTTGCGCCCTTCAATTTTGAAAGTTGTTGCACCACAATCCAAAAGATTTTTCGCCGTATCCAATCCGCAAATATCTTTTGCAGAAAGCAAATATCCGCCCTCTTTAAATTTGCCGACGTTGGATTTATACAATTTTCGGCAAGGCTGAGCGCACAGGCCACGGTTGCCGCTGTTTCCGCCCACAATGGAAGAAAACAAACACTGTCCCGATTGGCAAACGCACAGCGCACCGTGCAAAAAGCACTCCACTTTCAGCCCAACGGAAGCAATTTCCTCAATTTGCTTATACGAACATTCTCGGGAACACACAATAGTGTCGGCGCCCAAATCTTTGACAAACTGCGCACCGTACTTGTCGTGCACGTTAAGTTGCGTGCTTGCAACAACGGAAAATGGCTTTGGTAAGCTTGCGGCATAGCGCATAAGCCACAAATCGGTGACAATAACACCATCGGCAAAACAATCGTATGCCGTGCGCACGGTGTCTGCCGCAGCCTGCAATTCGTCGTTTTTTATGGAAGTGTTAACAGTGACGTACACACGAACACCAAAAAAGTGGCAAAAATCCACCCACTGACGCAAATTTTGCGCAGTGAAGTTGGGGGCTTTCATGCGAGCATTAAACGCATCTAGCCCCAAATAGACGGCATCACAACCGTTATTAACTGCGGCAAGTAGTTGTTCCATACTGCCGGCAGGCGCCAAAATTTCGTAGTTCGTATCCTTCACCGCTACTCCTAACGCAAAACTGCGTTGTACTTTTCTTTTATGTTTTTAAGCGCTTTGCCCACTTGTTTTTCGATGTCGGTATCTTGCAAAGTCTTGTTGTTATCCCTAAATTCTACCGAGATTGCCAAACTCTTTTTGTTTTGTCCCAATTGTTCTCCACGGTAGACGTCGAACAGTTTTGCATCGCAAACGTACGACAACTTCAAAAATTCATCCAAAATATCTTGCGCCAAAACGTCTTCGTCGGCCACAAAAGCAAAGTCGCGCGTGATGGACGGGAATTTGCCAAACACTTGATATTTTATTTCGCCACGATTGTGTGCAAACAATTTTGCTAGTTCTAATTCCGCAACGAAGCAATCGCATTCGATATCGAAATTGTGAGCAATTTGCGGATGGATTTTGCCAAAACTGCCGCAGAAATCGCCGTCAATAAACAGATCGGCAGAAATTCCCGGATGCAAAATGCTATTTTGAGAACGAACAAGCTTCACACCGCCATCGGCAAAGGCATGCACCACTTGCAAAACAACACTTCTGAATTGTTCAAAATCAATTTCCGTTGCGGCAATGGAAAGCAACTTCTTTTCGTCTGGCAATTCCGTCAGCGGCAACGATTTTGCAACGTACGCCTTGCCAATTTCGAACATACGCAAATTGTGCAAATTGCGGGAAAGATTTAGCGAAACGCATTGCAAAGCGTTGGGGATAAGGGAAAGATTCATCAAAGAAAGTTCTTCCCCAATAGGGTTAATCAGGCGAATATATTTGCTTTCTTCCACAGGTTGCAAGGATGCTTTGTCGAACAACGCTTTGCCGCCAAAGGGATAGAAAATGCATTCGTCATAGCGCAAACCGGTTAGCACTGTGCGAATTTTATCGCAGAACAAGTCTTCTTTGCACTTTCCACCACAGGTAATGTGGGAATTTTCCATGAGGGTGCCAGTTATGTTGTCGTAGCCATAGACACGAATCAATTCTTCAATGATATCGCAATCACGAGAAATATCATCACGATACGGCGGCACAATGCAAGTAACAGTGACGTTTTCGATGGTTGTTTTTATGTTTAGCGATTGCAAAATGGAAATAACTTGTTGGTCGCTTATTTCAATGCCAAGCAAACGCTTAATGCGAGATTTTTCAAAAACAACAGTTAAGTTTTGCGGCAATTTGCCCAGGCAATAGCGGCCTTTTGCAACACGACCTGCACCAAGTTGTTCAACAAGGTGCAACGCACGGTTAAGCCCCAGTTCGTTGGTTGATGCGTCAATGCCCTTTTCAAAGCGAGCGGACGAATCGGAACGAAGGCCCAAACGACGGCTTGTGCGACGAACGTTGCCACGTGCAAAGGAGGCAGATTCAAACAAAACGGCGTTGGTTTCATCCTTGATGCCGGAATTTGCACCACCCATAATGCCGGCCAGGCCAACAGCACGGGTTTTATCGGCAATAACAATGTCTTCGAAAGTGAGAACGTATTCTTTGCCATCCAGCGGAACAATTTTTTCGCCATCGGTAGCTCTGCGAACGATAATGGAATTATCCGAAATATCCGCCTTGTCGAATGCATGCATGGGTTGGCCAATTTCGTACAAAACGTAGTTGGTGATATCAACCATGTTGTTTATGCCGTGCAAACCGACTTTTGCCAAACGGCTGGTAAGCCACACGGGGGATTTTTCAATTTTAACGTCCACCACGCCTTGCATCAAATAGGTTGGACAAAGGTCGGATGCTTTTACTTCGGCGTTGACCAAGCTTTGAGTGCTTAGGTCGCTTTCCCAGTAGGAAACGTCCGGCTCTTTGCAAGTTGTTCCAAGAGCAACGGCAATTTCACGAGCCAAACCCAAAACGCTGTTGCAATCTTGACGGTTAGCGGTTACGCATACATCCAAAATGTAGTCGTCAATGCCAACTTCCTTTCTGACGTCTTCGCCGACAACTGCGGACGGGCTTAGAACAAGCACGCCATCAGTATCGGCGCCGGGGTAATAATCGGCGTTGATGCCAAGTTCTTCGGCACCGCAAAACATACCCCACGATTCTTCGCCACGCATTTTGCCTTTGGTGATATGCAAACCATTTGCCAAGTTGGCGTTGTGCAGTGCAACGGGAACTTTATCGCCAACTTGCACGTGGTGATCGTTGGTGACAATGGGGATAATTTCCGTGCCGATATCCACCTTGCAGCACAGCAAGCGTTCTGCATTGGGGTGTTGAGAAATTTCCTTTATTTGGCAAACCTTAACGTTGGTGACGTTTTCGCCTAAGTATATCACTTCTTCAATTTCAAGGCCGATATCGACCATTTTTTTGCACAGTGTTTCCACGTCAACGTTTACGTCAACAAAATCTCTAATCCAAGAAAGAGGTGCTTTCATTACTTATTCTCCTTATTTGCCAAATTGTTTCAAAAAGCGTTTGTCGTTTTCGTAGAACAAACGGATATCGGGGATGCCGTATTTTATCATGGCCATGCGTTCAATACCCAAGCCGAATGCAAAACCGGTATACTTGTTGCTGTCGATGCCGCTCATTTCCAAAACGGCTGGGTTAACCATGCCGGCACCAAGAACTTCTATCCAGCCGGTGCCTTTGCAAAGTGAACATCCCTTGCCACCACAGTTGCTACAAGTCAAGTCCACTTCTACGCTGGGTTCGGTGAAGGGGAAATAGGACGGGCGGAAACGTACTTGCGTTAGTTTTCCAAACAAGTTTTTGGCAAGATATTCCAAAGTGCCTTTCAAATCGCACAGGGTGATATTTTCGTCAACAACAAGGCCTTCCAATTGATGGAAAACAGGAGAGTGCGACGAGTCACTATCCGAACGGAACACTTTGCCGGGACAAATCATTTTTATGGGTGGTTGCTGCTTTTCCATTAGGCGAGCTTGCACCGCCGACGTTTGAGTGCGCAACAAAATGTTATCGGCAACGTAGAACGTATCTTGCATATCACGAGCAGGGTGATCCGCAGGAATGTTCAATGCCTGAAAGTTATAGTAGTCCGTTTCAATTTCCGGGCCGGAAGCAACTTCAAAGCCCATGGAAATAAGCAGTTCACAAATTTTGTTTTCCACCAAGGTGACGGGATGCAATGCGCCCCAACTTTCCATGGCCGAAACGCTTATATCCACACGCTCTTGTTGCAATTTGCGTTGCATTTCGCTTTCTTTAAGTTGCTTTGTTTTGGCATCGAAAGCATCCTCCAAAAGGTTGCGCAATTGGTTAACTTTTGCACCAAAAGCGGGTTTTTCTTCGTTGGGAAGATCGCGAATGCTCTTCAAAAGAGACGTAAGTTCGCCGCTTTTGCCCAAATACTTAACTTTTAGCTCTTGCAAGCTGGCAAGATTATCACACGCGGCCAACTGTTCAAGGCATACGTTTTGAATTTCCGTAATGTTCATAATACTCTCCTTAAAATAAAAAACGCCCTAAAAAACTTAGGACGAAAATTTCGTGGTACCACCTAATTTCAAAAAGCAAAAATGCTTTTCCTCTAAGCTGGATAACGGCAGCGAACCGCAGACGACTACTTTTGTTTTCACCATCCGAACTCCCGAGCGAATATCTTTTTGCGCATTGGCGAGGCTTGCACCATCCCTCACTCGCTAAAACAACGTTGTTCGCAAACTCTTTGTCTCGTTCACAGTTTTTAACATTATAACAAAAAAAACAGAAAAAGACAACAAAATTTATGATATAAATATAATAATTGGCATCAGATTCGCTACAAGAATAAAAATTGAAGTGACAAACGAATTAAGTTATTGCGCAACAATTATGGCTAAAAAGAATTTGCCAAGGATAAACAACAAATCGGTTCACAAAAATTGCCCCACTTAAAGGACAAACAAAAGGATACTACAACAGGCAAAGTAATGGTTCCAAAACGTCAGTATGCAAATGGTAACTGTCGGTGTGGCCGATAGCGCACATTGCCACTGTGAAACTTACTGCTTGGATGAATCTATAGTCCGCCAGCCGCTTGGAGTTTACAATCTGACACCAAAATTGGCTTGCATTCTAAATAACAATGCCCGAAGGCATGAACATGACTCGGACAAAAATTGCGCCAAAACACGGTTTTTTAAGGGAAAAATAGCTGTATTGGGGATATTATGTCTGTAATAGTCCTATATATTTTCCGCAAAAATCACAAAACAAAGCCGCAAACGCCAAAACTATGATGCGCCCAGCGCAAAACTACCTTGCAAAAAAGTTTCGGGAACTTTGCCCACTATCACCGTTTCGCAAACCAAAACAGGCGTTTTGATTTGCACGGAATAATGCATGGTTGGCATAACCAAATCCACTTGTCCGCAAACTTCAATATAAATTCGGTGCAACGTTTGGTTTATTCCGGCCGTTGCAAATTGTGATGAAAACGTGCAATTAACAGTGCCTACCGGCGACACCTCAACTTCCACTGCCGGGCCAACGTCGTTCAAAAGTGGAATGCCAGAAAGCGTACCAAGCGGCACACCAATTGAATCGGAAAACAACGCATTTATCTTTGTTTGCGCCAATAGCGAAGTGTTTCGAGCAAGATTGTTTGTTAGCACGCTGTTAGCTGAAAGCAACACAATTTCACCTGCGCCATTTCTTTCTATCGACACAAGATCACCGTACCCAACGCCTTGACTAAACACCGCCAGCACCGCCTCGTTTATAGCGCGGGTAGATTCCGAAAGCACTTGCACTTTGACAATTTCCAAAACCGTGGGCGCCAACGAGCGCCAATAAAGCCACAGCGCAACAATAATTGTCAAAACAATAACTGCAACAACCCACCAAACTATTTTTTTAACAATTCTTTTTCGTCTTTTTCTTGCTTCTGCATGGTTCACAACAACGTAGCCACCCATATTTAAGCGCCTTTTTCCTTAGTATATTCACAATGCGGCGCAAAGGTTACTTCTTTTTGGTTCTGGGGCGAAACACAACCGAGACAAAATAGCCAGAAACAATTGCCACCGTAACACCTGTTGCGCATGCTGCAAGTCCACCCTTTAGCGCACCGTAGAAACCTTCTTGCTTGGCCGCCTTAACTGCTCCCTTAACAAGAGCGCAGCCAAATCCGGAAATAGGCACGCTTGCACCTGCGCCGGCAAATTCAATAAGCGGCGAATACAAGCCGAAACCTTCCAGCGCTGCGCCTATCAGCAAAAACAGCACCAAAATTTTGCCGTTTGTTAGATGAGTGAAATTTATTATCACTTGCCCCACAAGGCAAATTCCACCTCCAACCAAAAATGCTTTTACAAATGTTAGCACCATCACGCTTCCACCTCCACCAAGTGCGTTATAGCCGGGATACTATCCCCCTGAAAGGAAGTTGTCGGGCTCATAAGCGCACCCGTACCGGCAAGCAAAATTTTGCTGTATTCCCCACGCCTTAGTTTGCTTAAAATATAACTGTTAAACACCAGCGCCGAACAGGCGGCACCGCTGCCGCCTTGGTAGGTCTGTTGTTCGTCAAAAAACATAGATGCACCGCAATCAATGAGTTTTGCGGATAGATCCAGCCCCTTTTGCCATGCCAAATCTAGCAAAATTTCCGTACCCAGTTTGCCCAAATCGCCAGTGAAAATTGCATCATAGTCATCCACAGAGGCGAGAGTATCTTCAAAAAAAGTTGCTAGCGTGTCGCAAGCGGAAGGAGCCATTGCTGCACCCATGTTGTTTGCATCCAAAATGCCATAATCCACCACTCGTCCAATTGTGGCGCGCGTAATTTTGGGCACAGCAATTTCAGTTGAGGCAGACAAAACCGTTGCGCCAACGCCGGTAACCGTCCATTGCGTGACGGGCGAGCGCAAAACACCCAACTCCAACGGAAAACGATATTGCCTTTCCGCAGTGGAAAAATGGCTGCCGGCAACGCACACAACGTTATCCAACCCATTGTTAAACATGGATGCACCAAGCAGCAAGCTTTCCACAAAGGTTGCACACGCATTGTATAAGCCCAAAAATCCGACGTGCTGTTTGCGTGCCGCAAAGGAGGCGGATATTATTTGGTTTAGCAAATCCCCACCCAACACTGCATCCACGTCGCAGGCCGACAAATTTGCCTTGGCCATAACGCCATCTATGGCACACTCGAACATTTTTCGTTCGGCGCGCTCAAAAGTTTGCTGACCAAAAGTGTCGTCAGCAAGCGCCACGTCAAAAGTTCCACGAAAATGCCCGTCGTTTTCCTTGGGGCCGGCAACGGTGAAGCCATCCAAAACGTTGGCATTTTGAAAATGAAGTGTTCGTTTTTTATAGTAAGGCATCATGCACCACCAAAAATCAGCGTTAAAACGGCAACTATAACGGAAATAGACACGCCGTTGACAATTACAGGCCCGGCCACCTGAAACATTTTTGCTCCAACGCCGTATACGTAACCTTCCGCGCGAAATTCCAGCGCAGGCGAAACAACCGCATTGGAAAAGCCTGTAATCGGGATTGTGGAGCCGGCCCCGGCAAAACGCCCGATATTATCGTACACGCCAAAACCTGTTAGCAATGCGGCAATAAGCACCAATGCTGCCGATGCCAAAATAGAGGCATCTTCATTGGAAAACCAAATGGAAAACAACTCCACAAAACCTTGCCCGATTGTGCAAATTGTGCCGCCAACAACAAAAGCCCAAAACATATTTTTCCAATGCGAGCTTTTGGGCATTTTTTCAAAAACATATTGCTTATAGTTTTCTTTTGTTATTTCACCCTCAAATTTTTTGTTTGCATCACTCATTGTTTTCACCCGAAATACTGTTCCTTGTTTGATTTTCCACCAAAACGTGCGTTTCTTCAAACTTTTTAGGCAGTCGGCTTTCACGCTCGTCGGCGTTTGCGCCGAATTTGTGTTGAGTTTTTGTTTTCATACACAAACTATTGCCAAAAAGCACGGTACTTAAACACTAATTTTGGGTCGAAGGCAGGTTGCACCACGTTTTTTCGCAACAAAAAGTGCGCCGAACAACGGCGCACCTAGTTATTTTTGTTCGTTTGCTCTTGATCATCAATCGAAACAGCAAACGCCAATTTCTTGAAGGCATAGCCCCTTACACCTAACAATACAATCAGACAAAATGCCAAACGCCAACATTAGTCGGCGGAATATAGCGTGCGATATTTTTTTAGTGCATAGTAATAGTAATTGCGCATAAAAACGCCCAAACGCTTGGGTTCCAAAATTAGCGCATGTTCCCCAAAACGCTCGAAATAATAAAGCAACTGATTTCCCGAACAATTGAACGTGTAAACGTCGCCGTCTATCGACACGGGCGTAGGGCGGTACAAATAAATTTTGTCGAACAGTTGCTTGCCCTTTGGCGTAAGCTTAACCTTTATTGGCTCGTCGTCGGTGCTATAAATGGGATATTGCACTGAACACACCACTTGCCTATCGAACATGGCAACGTTTTTATCAGGAATACAGGCGGGTGTTGTGAGTACTGTTACGTTGCGAATACTAGATAGGCGCAACGTGACGTTTTGTTTGTTGTTGAAAAGCAAAACGTAGTTGAACAACTCGTCCTTGGAAGAATGAACGGAGTGCAACGAAACGCTAGCAAGCACACCGCTATCTAGTTGAATGCTGACGCGCAGATTCTTTTTCAAGGCCTTTTGCAAAACGTCATAGTGTTCTTTGTAGATAATTTTTTCTCGCTCGTTTTTGGGCTTGCCGGAATAGACAACCAACATTTTTCGATAAAACGACGACTGCGACTGGATGGGCAAAATTACGTTTTGTATGTAGAAGCGTGCATTTTCGGAAAGTTTGGTTGCTTTGAAGGAAAAAGTGACGGTATAGCGATTTTCTACTTCTTCCGTTCGCTTAGAAAGCAACTTCAAAACGTTGGCAAAAACTTTTTCTTTGTAGCGCTCGGGAACGTCGTCAATGGCAGTTTGAATATCTGTGTGCAAACTTTCTTCTGCGGCGCAAAATTCCCTGCAAAAATTGCAAATCAATTTGTTAATAAACAAGTTGAAGTTTGGTTCTCCGTTTTCCTTACAGACCTTAAAATCTACGCAATCCTTATGCAGCAAATCTAAAACCATTTTGGGTATGCTAATTTTAATTTTATCGTCCATTATGATTGCCTCCGCAAATATTGTACCCTAAAAGGGGGCAAATTGCAATACATAATATAAAATAATTCAAAATCAAATTGGTGTTTTCATGCATTTTTCAACGTTAAGCACATAAACTGCCTTTTTCATGGGGTGCAAAATATTTTTGAATATTGCGGTCTAGCCACATGCGCTATGCAGATATATAATGGAAGCATCAAACAAAACGGAGGACGAAAAACATGAAATACAGTTTTAACAGCATTGCAGGATACAAAGACGAAAAGGAAGAATTGAAGAGAATTTGCGAAGTTTTGAACAATCGCGACTACTACATTAGCAAGGGCGCACGTCTGCCACGCGGAATTATTTTCTACGGTTCTACAGGAACAGGCAAAACCTTGTTTGCAAAAGTGCTATCAGCTTCGTGCAACTTCGACACGAAAATCATCGACGTGACTGGTTTCAACAGCGAGCGCGACATTTGCAAAAAAATCAAAGATGCGTTCAAAGACGCACGCAACAGCAACCGCCCCACCATTATTTTCTTTGACGAATTGGACAAGGTGTTGCCGGACGAAAGCGAAGATTATGTTTCGGATAAATCCAAGGCAATTTTGATGCAATTACTATCGCTAATTGACGGCATGGATAGCAGCGGAAATATTGTGTTTGTTGCAACATGCAACAACTACTACGATTTGCCCGAGGCACTGCGCCGCCCGGGAAGACTGGACAAGAAAATTCACATTGCCTTGCCTACGCTATATTCGCGAATTAGTATCGTTGATATGTACACGGAACTAACATCGTGCGATTTTGAGCTTACATCCGAAGAAATTGCCCAACTTACGGCAGGTTTTTCAGGCGCGGCACTGGAAACGCTGGTAAACGAATGCGTGATTTTGTCCGACGAAAATAACTTCGTCGATAAGCAAACGATTTTGCAAAAAATTCAGGAAATCAGCGGAGAAGATATCGCACGAGAAAGCAATTCGATTGATGATCAAATTCAGGCGTGTCAAAACATTGGCAAATTTATTGTTGCGGACGTTCTTCAAGGCGGCGATTATTTGCTTAACCTTGACGAAAACACCGTTTGCAACAACTTGCTTAATGCCGTTGTAGCCGAAAACGATGATTATTACGACAGCGACGACTATGATGATTCGGACGACGATTATTGCGACGACTACGACGAAGATTATGACGATGATGACGACTGTGATTACGACGACGATGGCGACGAAGAAGATTGGGCTGCAGACGAAAACTACGACGGCGCCCAAAGCTATTTACACTCGCTCTATTCTGAAACAGAGATGTTAAACGCAGCAACCGCGCTGCTTGGCGGATACATTGCGCACCAGATTGTGTACGGCCAAACCTTTGATTGCGACCGACGAGATTTGGAAAACGCCGAAGAAATATTGCGAGATATGGCGGCAAGCGGCATGTTCGGGTTGGAATTTAGGTATTCCTACTACCGTCACAAAAACGTTTTGCCCTACACCGACGAACAACTGGAACGTTTAAACAAACTTTTTTTTGAAAAACTTACCGAGTGCTACAACGTTGCAAAGGAAATTTTGAGCAAAAACGAACAGTTGCTGATGGAACTTGCGTCGGCACTGGTTGAAAGACGCGTCATTCGACAAGATGAATGCGAGTTGCTCATTGAACAATTTGGCGGCATCAAAGAATAATAACAAAAAACACACGCAGACAAAATTGTTTGCGTGTGTTTTGCTTTGTTGGGTTAAATAGTTTGAAATTGCGTTTCACCAAAAGCGACAAAATTAGTTTATCTTGAAAATATAACCATCTTTGCGCGGGCGGAAAATAGGCTCGGCATCGGCATAGCCCAAAATGCAGTTGCCAATACCTTCGTAGTTACCTTCGATTCCCAATTCTTTAAGCAAAGCTTTGCCTTCTTCCGTTTGAAAAGTTTCTTTTGCACGGTGTATCCAACAGGCGCCAATACCTAACGAATGGGCGGCCAAAAGCAAATTTTCCATAACCAAACTGCCGTCGTATACGTAGGTGGGCACGTCCTTATTGGCCAGCACAGCCAAAACAACAGGAGCGTTATAGAACGGATCGGTGCCACTTGGCATACCCGCAACCTGCGCATTTAAGCGAGAAAGCTTGTCGCGCACGGCCTTGTTTGTTACTTGCAAAATTATGGGCGATTGCTTGTTGAGCCCGGACGGGGCAAAAGTGCCCGCTTCGGTTATGGCATCGACAATTTCTTGCGGAACAGCATCACTTTTGTATTTTTTTACGCTTCTTCTACTGCGAATATTTTGAATAACTTCGTTCATAGATAACCTCCTTTTTGCCAATTATATAACAAAACAAAAATATTTTCAATACCAAGCGGCAATTTTGCGTTGCATCGCTTGCTACTTTTCTTTAAGAAGCTGGCCAACAGAATTTTTAACGTTTTCGTAGGGGCACTTGCTGAGAAATTCGCCGAGATCCATCCACTGCGCGGAAAGAACCCTTTTTTCTTTGCAAAGCGGCTGAGCACACCCATCAACTTCAAAATGAAATGGCGTTATTGTTTTGCGAATCATCTCGTTTTCAGGCGTGAAAAATTCGTAAAAATACGAAGGCATTTCATCGACAACGTTTTCCGGATTGATAACGACGTTTGTTTCCTCAAAACATTCGCGAATGGCCGTTTGCAAAAGTGTTTCACCATCTTCCTTGTGCCCCTTGGGCAACGACAGCACGTTCTTTCCATAAATAAGTTCGTTTGTTGTGAGAATTGTATTTCCACAGGTAACAACCGCCATGGCACTAGATTCGATTTTGGGATACTGCAAATATTCTTTCAATGCCAAAAATTCCCTGCGGTACAATCCAAAGCGAGAAGAATCGGAATGCAGGTATTGCTCATATTGCGAAAATATTTTCAAAGCCTTTTCAAGTTCCACCCAAACAAAAGTTGCGCCGCGAGATTTTTCGCCGGCCGTCAAATGTAACTCGGCATTTTCCCCTGTTAGCTGACAAATGAAATAGTGATTTATATAGTTCCAGTTGGCAAAGAATTCGTCAATATCCAAATAGTTTACTCTGGGTTCACAAATGCAACCTGTCTCTTCCAAAACCTCACGTTTGCAACAATCAACAAGACTTTCGCAGTTTTCCACACCGCCACCAGGGATTAGATATCGATTGTTGCTTTGCTCGTAGCTAAGCAGAATTTTGCCTTGCTTAACAACTATTCCTCTGCAAGCGTGACGAATTACGTCGACGTGACCAATGTAATCGGGATTGGTTATTTTAATATTTTTCAAAACAAAACCTCCATATTTTTTCTTTTATTTTGGCAATTTCGTGTCGAAATTGCATATTATGCCTGCAATAGTAGTGTATAAATGGCGCAAATTTCACCATTCAAACATATAATTTCACAAAATGACGGTAAATAACTGCCATCAGCAAAAAAATATATACGTGCGGCCGTCGCCACTTTTTGCATGCTCTCAAAACAAACGGCTGGCAAGCAATGAGTATTGCATAAACACAATGGCACTGAACAACATGAGTACAAACAGATAGCAACACCTTCACAAACCGAGTACGCCATTCCTATATTTTCGTGACTTTCACGGACACAGCAACAAACTTTACATCACCACAAACACATTAAAGCGGTTTGTTTGCTAGCACAACAAACACCCCGTTCAAGCTATTTATTTATAGCTCTGACAACAAAAGGTTGTTCAGGAATTTTGCAACTGTTTTTGTTAACACTGTCGCCAATATATTGATTAGACCAAACGACAAAAATCAGTTTACATTTTACGCAAGCTTTCACAAACATTAGGAAAACACCATCGTTACATCACAAACTGCTTTGGTTATCTACTGTGCGCACTGCTGAAAATACTTCTTTATAACCCTGACAGTAAAAGATTCGTCGTTGAATTTGTAGCTGCCGTTGTTGGTGCCGTCGTCCGTATGTTGATTCGACCAAACAGCAAAAATTTCGTCATAACTTGCAGTGCGAAGATCCAACTTTAGTTGGTAATTTTCAATTGGGGTATCAGCGGCATTTTGAATATTCATTCTGTAAACGGACATGCCCCACGAGCTATCCCACCACCCCACGGAAACAATTTTGTAGTTCCACAAGGTCCAGCCAATGCCTGTATTGTCGTAGACATTCAAAAACTCCAACCAAGCATCTTCATCACTGAAAAAGTTGAATTCGCCCATTAGTTTTGGCACGTCATAGTCGGATATTATGAGCATTGCATACATCAAATCGTAATACAGCCAGTTGGGCATACTGCTGGGCGACCAATTGTAAAAATGGTATTGATACAGCACGTTTTGCCAATCGTATTTATTTGGATTTGGTAGCGAACAAAAATACCACATGCCTTCAATGGATATCACGTGATCGCCATCCACCTCGCGAATGGCATCGTATAGTCTATCCATAACACGCCACTGCTTTGTACCCGTGCCAATTTCGTTGCGATTTGTTGGTTCGTTAACCAGGTCGTAGGCAAGAATTGTGGCCGAAAGATCGGCGCGCTCGACCTTGTAGTGGCTGGCAATGCTGCGCCAAAGGTTACATGTAAATTCAATATACTTTTCGTTATCCCAAAAGTCAATGTCGCGTGTTCCGGAGTGCTCAAATCCGTTTTGGCCGCCCATAACGCCGTGCATATCCAAAATCACTTTCAAGCCGTACTTTTGCGCCATTTCTAGAAACGTATCAACTTTTTCAAAATCCAACGTAATGTCGTCAAAATTCTTGGCGCACAACTGTTCGTCTGTGGTTCTGTACCTATCGTGCGTTGTGAGAAAACTGCGATAATAAACCGGCAAACGTATTGTGTTTAGTCCCAGCCCTTTTATGTTTTCGAAGTCCCGATCCGTGCAGTACGAATAAAAATAGGCATCGTTAAGCGCTTGCAATTGCTCGTCAGAAAATCTTCCGGCAAGAATACTATCCATTTCTTCCTGAAAAATTTCTTCATATTCTTCCACAATGCCGTCTTCCAAAACTTTTTTGAAACTGCCGTCGTCGTTATAGAGTGCGCCAATGGAGTTGACCGTCATCCATCCTTCCGAAATGAACAAATTGCCATAGTTCACGCCCTTAATATCGAAACGGCGACCGTTCTCGTCATAGAGCGCTTTCCCCTGCGCCACAATTGTTTGCTTGCCATCGGTACGCACAATTTGCTCAGGCTCGTCAAACGCATAGCACGAACGATATAATCGTCCCAACACCACCACCAATGCAGCAAGTATCAACAATGCCAAAATTACTATGCAAACAATCGCAGTAACTTTTCTAAACGTTGTTTTCATTTCTCCTCACAATGTTTCAAACAATAATCTTTCAAAATATTCTTTTTAATATTGGTTGTTTCAAATTTCCAAGTGTTTATAAATTTATTATACCACATAACACGGCAAGTTACAATGTTTTCACTGCTGGCACATTACATTTTGCAATAGAAAAAGCACCTGCTATGCAAGTGCTGTTTCTGTGAGCAATATGAAATTTTGATAATATTTTTCAATGGATGCAAATTAAGAGTTTTGGTTAAGTATAATCTTTATTGACAATATTACCATATTCATCTTCTATTTCAATATTTTTGATATTTCCAATTTCATCATATTCATAGCAAATTTCTTCACCAACATATGATTCTTCTAATTCAATCTTTGTAGAAGTTAATCCATTTTTCTTAGCATAAATTAATTTCTTGCTTAGCACATTATCTTTTCTTTCAGTAGCAATTAAATTTAAAGATTTGCCATACCAAAAATGTTCTATAA
>CAZNZO010000002.1:200242-208137 GCA_964577535.1 uncultured Oscillospiraceae bacterium | reverse complement strand
TTTTCGCTCCCAATTTTTTAGTTTTGTTTTGTGGTGCACACGCCGCTTTCTATGCTAAAAATTTTGCAATCGTCGCAAAGCAGGTTTTGCGGCACTTCCGTTGCGGAAGTCAGCAAAATTTGCAAATCGGTGTCGAAGTTTAGCAATCGGCGTTGGCGGTCGGCATCCAGTTCGGAAAGCACGTCGTCCAAAATAAGCACGGGATATTCCCCAATAAGGTTTTTGAAAACCGTCAATTCGGCAAGTTTCAGCGAAAGTGCCGCCGTGCGAAGTTGCCCCTGGCTGCCAAAACTGCGCACGTCCACGTCGTTTATTTTTATAAGCACGTCGTCGCGCTGGCATCCAACACAGGTGTGTCGCATTTGAAAATCCTTTTCGATGCTTTGTTCCAGCGCCTCAAGATAGTTTTGGGCAATTTCTTGCACTGTTTCCCCCTTAAAGTGGGTGGAATAGGCTATTTTCAGCACTTCCTTGCCGTCGGTAAGTTTGGCGCAACATTCGGCCGCCAAGCCTTTCAGGTTTTCGCAAAACCTTTTGCGCTTCCAAACTATCTTTGCGCCCTCTTCTGCCATAACCTTGTTCCAGCCGTAAACGGCATCCTTTGCTTCTTCCAAAGTGGCGGCGGCTTTAAGTGCATTGTTGCGTTGCAAAAGCGCCTTGTTGTGGCGAAGCAATCCGTAAAAATAGTTTTTGTCCGTTTGGCACAAGTCCACGTCCAAAAAGCGGCGGCGTTCGGCGGGAGATTGACTTATTATTTTTATTTCGTTTGGCGAAAAATAGATGCAGTTCAAGTACCCCATAAGTTCGCCAACTTTGGCTAGCGGCACTTCGTTCACGCAAATTTTCTTTTTTGCGCCGTTTGCTAGATTTACGGAAATTTTGCCGTTGCCGTAGCGACAGTCGTAGTCTACGCTTACCAAAGCGGCATCCTGTCCCCAGCAAATAAGATCCTTGTCTTTATCGGTTCGCGGGCTTTTTCCAATGCAGCACAAATAGACGCTTTCCACCAGGTTGGTTTTGCCTTGGGCGTTGTCCCCCACAAAAACGTTCAAACCGTTTCCCAGCTCTATCGTCTGTTCTTTCAAATTTCTGTAGTGTGCAATTTTTATGCGTTTTACTTTCATTGTTTTTCCCTAACCATTATTGTAGCACACAATGCAAAAAAGCACAACACGAAAAATGGCAAAAAACAAATTTGGCGGAAGTTTTGCAAAAGTGGTGTGTTTTGTCGAGCGTGGCTGTTTTTGCCGAAATAACGCAATCCTACGCCCTTAAACGGTGTGGCTCAAAAAAATCTTTGCAAAAAATGCGGCAAACTGTTCACAAGAAGGCGTTTTTGTGGTACAATATTAACGTATAAATTTCGGCTTCCCTTGTGGAAAAAAAGGAGTGAAATATGGCTGTAAAAAACGGCAATTATTCAGAGGAGCAAATTCAGGTTCTGGAAGGGTTGGAACCCGTCCGCAAAAGACCGGGCATGTACATTGGTTCTACCGATGCACGCGGCCTGCACCATTTGGCTGTGGAAATAGTCGATAACTCTATCGACGAAGCGTTGGCCGGTTTTTGTAACAACGTTTGGGTCACCGTTAACGAAGACGGTTCCTTAACAGTGGATGACGACGGCCGTGGTATTCCTTGCGGCATCCACAAAAAGGAAAAAATTTCCGCAGTGGAATTGTGCTTGACAAAACTGCACGCCGGCGGCAAATTTGGCGGTGGCGGCTACAAAATCAGCGGCGGCTTGCACGGCGTTGGTATGTCCTGCGTAAACGCTCTTTCCAAGTGGCTTGTTGTGGAAGTTTTCCAAGACGGAAAGCATCACTACCAAAAATATCACAGGGGCGTTCCCGAAGCACGCTTGGCTGTTATCGGCGATGCCAGCCACACCGGCACAAAAATCACCTTCATGCCGGATGACGAAATTTTCGAAACGGTGGATTGGGATTACGATCGTCTAAAAAGCAGATTGCGCGAAGTTGCCTATTTGAACAAAGGCATCACCATCAGCTTGAAGGACGAACGCGACAGTCGCAAACGTGCGGAAACTTTCTGCTACGAAGGTGGCCTTGCTGAATTCGTGGAAAATTTCAACCGTGCAAAAAACACCATTTTTGCGCAGCCGCTCTATATCGACAAATCGGTTAAAGAGGGCGAAATTGAAATTGCAATGCAATTCAATGACGGCTACAACGAAATTATTCACGCCTACGCCAACAACATCAACACCGAAGAAGGCGGCGCTCACCTAGATGGTTTCAAAAACGCTCTCACCAAAGTCATCAACGACTACGGCCACAAAACGGGGCTGCTAAAAGAAGCGGAAAAGCTCACCGGCGACGACGTTCGCGAAGGTTTGGTGGCAGTTATCTCCGTCAAGCTGGAAAATCCCCAATTCGAAGGTCAAACCAAAACCAAGCTTGGCAACAGCGAAATGAGAACGGCGGTAAACCGTGTCGTTTCGGAAGAATTGGCAACTTTCTTGGAAGAAAACCCCAAGGAAGCAAAAGAACTGGTTATGAAATCGGTAACGGCTCAACGCGCCAGAGATGCCGCTCGTCGTGCCAGAGAACTCACCCGCAAAAGCGTTTTGGAAAGCGCATCGCTGCCCGGCAAACTTGCCGATTGCTCCGACCGTGATCCCAAACACTGCGAAATTTATATCGTCGAGGGCGATTCCGCAGGCGGCACGGCAAAACAAGGCCGTGACAGACGCTTTCAAGCAATTTTGCCCTTGCGCGGAAAAATTTTGAACGTCGAAAAAGCAAGACTTTCTCGCGCGCTGGAAAATGAAGAAATAAAATCCATGATCACCGCATTCGGTTGCGGCATTGGCGAGGATTTTGACGAAAAGAAGTTGCGCTACGATCGCATCATTTGCATGACCGATGCCGACGTTGACGGAAGCCACATCAGAATTTTGCTGATAACGTTCTTCTTCCGTTTCATGCGTCCGCTCATCGAAAATGGTCACGTCTACATTGCGCAACCGCCACTCTATAAAATTACCAAAAACAAACAAGAACACTACGCATTCACCGACGACGAAAGGGATAAAAAACTTGCGGAACTTGGCTCGAAGGGCACGGAAGTTTCGCGCTACAAAGGTTTGGGCGAAATGAACGCCGAACAATTGTGGACAACAACCATGAATCCCGAAAGCCGCACAATGTTGCAAGTAACCATGGAAGATGCCTACGCCGCAGACGAAATTGTTTCGCTGCTTATGGGCGATCAACCGGAACTAAGACGCGAATTTATTGTGGAAAACGCCAAATTGGTGGAAGAGTTGGATATCTAACGGAGGTAAACAATGGCTAAACAACCAGAAGGTCATCAAGTAGATTACGTCGAGGCTCTCGACAAAACCAACGTAAAAATAGTGCGCATGGAAGAGGAAATGAAAAAATCCTTCATTGCCTATGCAATGGCGGTAAACGTTTCCCGTGCTATTCCCGACGTTAGAGACGGCCTAAAACCCGTTCACAGAAGAATTTTGTATGCAATGGGCGAATTGAACTTGTTCAACGACAAGCCCTATCGTAAGTGCGCGCGTATCGTCGGCGACGTTTTGGGTAAGTATCACCCCCACGGCGACAGTGCCGTATACGAAGCGTTGGTGCGTTTGGCGCAAGATTTCTCCATTCGTTGCCCGCTGGTGGATGGACAAGGTAACTTTGGCAGTGTGGACGGCGATCCTCCGGCTGCTCAACGTTATACCGAAGCACGTCTTTCCAAAATAGCATACGAAATGTTGCGTGAAATTGATAAAAACACCGTCGATTTCTATCCCAACTTCGATAACACCCTTATGCAACCCGTTGTGTTGCCCAGCCGTTTCCCCAACTTGCTTGTTAACGGCGCCGATGGTATTGCCGTTGGTATGGCAACAAACATTCCGCCTCACAACCTTGGCGAAGTTATCGACGGCGCAATTGCCGTTATGGATAACCCCGAAATAACGGTGGAAGAATTGATGAAAATCATTCCCGCACCCGATTTCCCCACAGGCGGCATTTTGATGGGACGCGTGGGCGTTCGCAACGCATATAAAACAGGTAAAGGCAGCATTTTGGTGCGTGCCAAAACGGAAATTGAAGAACATGCAGGCCGTCAACGCATCATCGTTACGGAACTTCCCTATCAAGTTAACAAAGCTCGCTTGGTTGAAACCATCGCCGGCATGGTTAAGGATAAGAAGTTGGAAGGCATTTCTGATATCCGTGAAGAAAGCGACCGCCACGGCATGCGCATTGTGTTCGAACTAAAACGTGATGCAAATGCGCAAGTGGTGCTAAATTCGTTGTTCAAACACACTCAATTGCAAGTTTCCGACGGCATAATTTTGTTGGCGCTGGCAGACGGCGAACCCAAAATTTTGTCGTTGAAAGAAATTTTGACCTACTACATTGGTCACCAAAAGGACGTTGTTACTCGCCGCACCAAATTCGATTTGGAAAAGGCCGAAGACCGCTACCACATAATTGAAGGTTTGGTAATTGCGCTGGATAACATCGACAGAGTTATTGCCATTATCAAGGGCAGTGACGACAAGCAAACGGCTGCGGCAGCACTTTCGGCAGAATTTGGTTTGTCCGATCGTCAAACAAACGCCATTTTGGAAATGAAGCTTTCTCGTCTTACGCACTTGGAAGTGGAAAATTTGCGCAACGAACTGCGTGAACTTAGCGCTCTAATTGCCGATTTGAAGGATATTTTGGCAAAACCCGCACGTATCACCGCCATTATCAAGACGGAACTGGGTGAAATTCGTGATAAATACGCCGAACCCAGAAAGACGGAAATTTGCACCGACTATTCCGAAATAGATATTGGCGACCTTATCGAAAAAGAAGACGTGGTTATTTCCATGACGCACCTGGGCTATGTGAAACGTTTGCCCGTTGCGGAATATCACACGCAAAAGCGTGGCGGCAAGGGCGTTACGGCGCACAAGCCTCGCGAAGAAGACTTTGTTGTTAACATGTTTGTTACCAACACCCACGACGATTTGCTGTTCTTCACCAACCGCGGCAAAGTTTATTGCATCAAGGGCTACGAAGTGCCCGAAGCGGAACGCACCGCTCGTGGCAGAGCCATTGTCAACCTGTTGCAACTGGATAACGGCGAAAAGGTTACGGCAGTTATCCCCCGCAAGGAAAACGCTCGTGGCAATTTGTTTATGGCAACTCGCAACGGTTTGGTTAAGAAAACCGACCTTGCCGAATTCGAAAGCATTCGCAAAACGGGCAAAATTGCCATCACGTTGGTGGACGACGACGAACTTATCGGCGTAGATATGACCACCGGCTACGACGAAATTTTGATGGCAAGCCACGAAGGCAAGTGCATTCGCTTTGCCGAAGAAGAAGTGCGTGCAATGGGCCGTGAGGCGCAAGGCGTAAGATCCATGAAGTTGGATGACGGCGACTACGTTGTGGATATGGCTGTTGCTCGCAACGGTTTGGAAGTGCTCACCATTTCCGAAAACGGCTTTGGCAAACGCAGCGACCTTATCGACTACCGCTTGCAATCTCGTGCAGGCAAGGGCATCAAGGCCGGCGTGTTCAACGAAAAAACCGGCAAACTTGTCAACTTGAAGCTTATCAATCCAGAAAACGACGTTATGCTTATTGCAGATAACGGAGTTGTGATTCGTATTCGCGCCAAGGATATTTCCAAAATCGGCCGCGACACGATGGGCGTTCGCGTTATGAAATTCAAAGGCGAAGCGCACGTGGTGTGCGTATCCGAAAGCCCCGTGGCGGAAGAACTGGACGAAACGGAAGAATAACAAAACGGCCGTTGCACAAAGGTTAACAGTGCAGCGGCTGTTCACAGTAAAAAAGAAATTTATCACTCAATCAAAAGGAAATCATGACCGACTATAAAAAACACATATCAACAATAATTTTTGAAATTTTGCAACAGGACGGCGCCGGCGTGGATTTGGCCACGGTGGAAAACGCCGTTACCGTTGCTGCCGACGATAACTTTGGCGACTATGCCTTTCCCTGCTTTTCGCTAGCAAGGGTTATGCGTGCTGCGCCTGCCGTTATTGCGCAAAAAATTGCCGAAAAGGTTGTTTGCGACGACGTTATCTCTTCCGTGCAAGCAGTAAACGGCTATCTCAACTTTTTTATCAATCGCAAAAACTTTGTCGCCGAAACGCTTGCAGAGGTGAACACTCTGGGCGAAAACTACGGCAACGATACCGAAGGCGACGGCAAAACCATTTGCATCGATTATAGTTCTGTTAACATTTGCAAATCTTTCCACATAGGGCACCTTTCTACCACCGCCATTGGCAGCAGCCTCTACAAAATTTTTAAGGCGCTTGGCTACAACGTGGTGGGCATAAACCACCTTGGCGACTATGGCACGCAGTTTGGCAAAATGATTGTTGCCTTCAAGTTGTGGGGCGACAGAAAAACTGCCGAAGAACAGGGCGTTGCGGAATTGCAACGTCTTTACGTGAAGTTTCACCAAGAAGAAGCGGAACATCCCGAACTTACGGAAGAAGCACGCAAATGGTTTGTGAAAATTGAACAAGGCGACAAAGAAGCGTTGGACCTGTTCGAATTTTTCAAAAAAATCACTTTGGCAGACGTAAAGGAAATCTACGACAGATTGGACGTGCATTTCGATAGCTGGAACGGCGAAAGCTTTTTCAACGACAAAATGGATGCACCATTAAAAATGTTGGCGGAAAAAGGCCTTGTTACGGAAAGTCAAGGCGCAAAAGTTGTGGACCTTTCGGAATACAACATGCCGCCCTGTCTGCTTGTAAAAAGCGATGGCAGCAGCCTTTATGCCACCCGCGATATTGCCGCCGCAATTTGGCGCAAAAAGGAATACGATTTTGATAAGTGCCTTTACGTTGTTGCTTATCAACAAAACTTGCACTTCAAACAATTTTTCAAAGTTTTGGAATTGGCCGATTTGCCTTGGGCAAAGGATCTTGTTCACGTTGCCTACGGCATGGTCAGTTTGGAAGACGGCGCAATGGCCACCCGCAAGGGCAACGTTGTGCTACTAAAAGACGTTATCAACAAAAGTGTTCAAAAGGCGGAAGAAATTATCACTGCCAAAAACCCCGATTTGGCCAACAAAAGCCAAGTTGCCGAACAAGTGGGCATTGGCGCAGTGTTGTTCTCTGCATTGGAAAACAGCAAAATTAAGGATATCACCTTCACTTTCGACCGCGTGTTGAACTTCGATGGCGAAACTGCCCCCTACGTTCAATATACGCACGCTCGTTGCTGCTCCATTTTGGAAAAAGCCGGAGTTTCTCGCTTTGCCAAAATTGCGCACAACCCCGAAGCGCTTAACAACTCCGAAACGTTGCGCCTGTGCAAGCTTATTGCCTCCTTCCCGCAAGCCGTTAAGGATGCCGCCCACAAATACGAACCCAGCATTGTCACCGGTTTGTTGGTGGATATTGCACAAGCATTCAACAAGTTCTATATCGAACATCGTGTTATAAACGAAGACCTTAGCATTCAAAACGCTCGTTTGGCCGTTGTGGAAGCAACGCAAACGGTACTCAAAAAGGGATTGTCGCTGCTAGGCATCGCCGCTCCCTCGCAAATGTAGTGCAAAAGCGAAAAAATCACAGCGTTCATTACTTCAAAAATATTTGACAATTGCAATGCAAGGTTATATTCTTTTTGCAAAGAGGCAAAAAATTAGAGGCGAAGCATGAAAAAGATTGTTGTTATTTTTGTCGTTTTGATGGTGGCGTTGGTTTTGGCGCTTGGTGGTTGCAACGTGCAACAAGGCGCGCAAGCGGCGCTTGAGCGCTGCGACAAAAACGTCGTTTTGCAGGCGGCAAACGATGCGGAGTTGAAAATTTCCGCAGACGTATACGAAGTCTTTGTCGTTTTGGGAAAAAC
>CAZNZO010000002.1:152697-200142 GCA_964577535.1 uncultured Oscillospiraceae bacterium | reverse complement strand
GTGCACGCCCAAACGGCTACCGGTTCCGTCAATGTGGATTGCACTTCAAAGCAATTGTATGCAACAACAACTTCCGGTTCCGTTAAGTTTGCAACAAATGCGCAACTTATTGCCATCAACGTTGGCACAGGTTCCATAACAGGCACGGTTTGTGGCAACAAAGAAGACTACACTATTAGAATTATCAAAAACACGGGCTCGTGCAATTTACAAGAACAACAGGGCAAAGGATGCCTTTTGTCTGTTAATTCGGATACGGGTTCGATAAAAATCAATTTCGAAAAATAAGGAGGTGGATAAAATGACCATTTTGGACTATGCCTATCTGATACTTTTGGCAGTGGCATTCTTTTTGGGTTTAGTGAAAGGCTTTTTGAAAATTGCCTTTGCTTTGGTTGGCGTGGTAGTGGTTTCCATTGGCGCCAGTTATCTTTCTCCCTACGCAGATGGTTGGTTGACGTCGGTTATTGCATCGGACGGCACTCGCGCAATTGTGGCAATGGTTGCAACTTTTTTGGTGCTTTCCATAATCTACGGCTTCATCACCAAACTCATTTCCAAACTTATCAACAAAATTTCCATTCTTGGATGGATCAATCGCTTACTTGGCGCCGCAACAGGCGTTGCAATTGTATATTTGGTGTTTGCATTGGTAACTTCATTGGTGTTCAACAGCGCCGAAGAAGGCATTCTATCAAACTTTGCATCCCTCATTAAGGAACCTTTTTCCGAAAGTTGGATTATCACCAATATCTACGGCGGAGCAGAAAACCCCGAAAAGAACTTTTTCGGCGGCTGGTTGATAGAAAATTTCCTAGAAAAAATCAACCAAATAGCACCCGCATCATAAATTTAAGCGCTTTGTGTCCACAAGGCGCTTTTTGTATTTTGTTGAAAGAAAAATGACCAAAAAACAACAAAAAATTTCACAAGGAAAGTGGCAACCGTTTGCTCGTTGAGCAACACGGCACTAGTTTTGCGTTGCGCTTTCCGTTTGATAAAGGAAGGCGCATTTTTTGTGCTTTCTTGCAGGTTCTTCGCCGTACAACGCACGGCAAAAGTCTTTTATGAAACAACTACTAAAATTTATTAAGCCTCACGTAAGGCAAATATTATTGCTTATGTTACTCTACGCCTTGGCGGCCATGTGCGCATTGTTTATGCCCTACGTCATGTCCGACATGGTGGAAAACGGCGTAAAAAACGCCGACCTAAACTACATATACGCCAAAGGCGGCATTATGGTTGGTTTGGCGCTAGCGGCACTTGCTTGCGCGCTTATCACCAACTTTGTTTCCTCAAAATTTTCCTCACAAATTGCCGTCAACATGCGCAAACAGGTGTTCAACAAGGTTAACACGCTAACTTTCGAACAGTTTTCCAATCTTGGCACCGGCAGTTTGATAACCCGCACAACCGACGACATTGGTTGGATGGAAGAAACAATTTCTCAAATTCCCTACGTAATGGTTACTTGCCCCATAATGTTTGTTGGTGGCATTGTGCTGTCCTTCAAAGGCGATTGGGTATTGCCGCTAATTTTGCTGGGCGCTTCCGTTATTGTTTTGATTGTTACTTGTGCCATAACCGGCAAACTAGAAAAATATTGGCAGCGTGCTGATGAACTTGCCGACGTTCAAAACCGCATAGTGCGCGAACGTCTTTCCGGCATACGTGTTATTCGCGCCTTCGATAAGGATGCGCACGAGCACGCTCGCACGGCGCAAGCCACAAGCGAAATGTGCAACAGTTTTGTTCGAGCAAACACCATCAACGGCATTGTTAGCCCCGTTGCTTCGCTGCTGTTGAATGCCGCAACAGTGGCCATCATCTACGTTGGCGCATTGCGCTTGCCGGCTAGCGACACCTTGTCGGCGGTGGACGTTTTGGCTACCATTCAATATATTGCGCTTATTGCCAACGCCGTGCTAACACTTTCCTGGACAATTTCTTTTGTTCCGCACGTAAAAGTTAGCATGCGCCGTATTTGCGCCGTTTTGGATTTGCCAACAGACGAAGCAAACACTTCCACAGGCGCGGTGCTTAGCGGCGACGTCAACTTTCAGGACGTAAGTTTTGCCTATCCCAACGCTTCGGGAAACGCCATAAGTAACTTGAATTTTTCCGCAAAGAATGGCGAAATTATTGGCGTTATCGGCGGCACAGGCAGTGGCAAAAGCACGCTAGTGAAATTGCTGCTCGATTTCTATTCCGCAAGCGGCATTCGCCAAATGGGCGGCACAAACTATTGCGAAACTACTGCTGCAACCATTCGCGACAACGTTTCTGTTGCATTGCAAAAAAGCATGATTTTCGAAGGTACCATTGCCGAAAACGTAAAAATGGGCAACAAAGATGCCACCGATGAACAAATTTGGGAAGCACTTGGCATTGCTCAAATGCAAGATTTTGTTCGCAGCAAGCAAGAAGGGCTAAATTTCAAACTGTCTCAATCGGGCAGTAACCTTTCCGGCGGACAAAAACAGCGCATAAACATTGCGCGAATCATAATAAAACCCGCCTCTGTCTACATTTTCGACGACAGTTTTTCGGCGCTAGACTATTTGACGGAAGCCAACTTGCGCAAACAACTAAACGCCTATTTGCAAGGAAAAACGCAAGTGGTGGTAACACAGCGCGCGGCAACAGCTATGCGTTGCGACAAAGTTTACGTTTTGGATGGCGGCAAGGTTGTGGGCTGCGGCACGCACGAAAGTTTGCTGCAAACGTGCGAAACCTACCGTGAAATTTTCCAAAGTCAGTTGGGAGGTGGTTTGCATGAGTAAGAAAGTTGCAAAAACGCCCAAAACCAATTCTTCCTGGAAAACGGTCTGCCGTTTGGTAAAAGACCTAAAGCCCATTTCATGGGCAATTTTCCTTGCGGCGGTTATTTGCGGATGTTCCGTCTATTTGGCAGTTTTGGCGCCCAAAATCGTCAACCAAATGACGGATATAATCTACAATTTCGGCGCATACGGCACGCCCATCAACTTTTCCCTTATGGCAACGCTTGCCGTAAATTTGGCTTTGGCCTACGTCGGTTCGTCGGCGCTTTCCATTGCCATGCAAATTTTGATGACAAACGTTTCTTCCCGATTCTACACAAAAGGCTTGCGCATTCGCATAAGCGACAAACTGCAACGCTTGCCGGTAAGTTTTGTGGATAGCACGCCGCACGGCGAATTGCTTTCGCGCATGATGAACGACGTAAGCAACATGTCCAACACGGTGTACGTTATCATTGGCACAATTTTGGATGGTTTTTTGCGCATATTCGGCGTTGTCTACACACTTTATTGTGTCAACTGGATTTTGGCCACCGTCGTTGTTGCGCTGGTGCCCCTTTCCATTGCGCTTTCCGGGTTCATTTCTTCCAAAAGCGAAAAAAGTTGGCACGGTTTCCGCAAGGTTAACGGCAAACTCTATGCCTTCATCGAAGAAGACTACACCGGCTTCGATACCGTCAAAGCCTTCAATTTGGAAGACCGTCAGCGTGGCATTTGCCAAGAAATTTCCGACGACTATCAACAAAAAGTGCGCCGCGCCTACTATCTTTCCGGCTTGGTGCAACCCATAATTGCCTTCACAAACAACGTTGCCTACGTTGCAGTGTGCATTGTGGGTGGCATTTTGGCCACCAACAAAGTGGTGGGCATTGGCGACATTATGGAAGTTATTTTGCTTGCAAAAATGTTTGCCGGCCCGCTGGAAAGCATTGCCAACGGTATGGGTTCCATTCAGCACACACTTGCTTGCGCAAACCGCGTTTATGCCTTGCTAGATCGCGAAGAAATGTCGCCGGCACTCACCGACGACCAGCCGCAAGGCAACGGCGACATAACTTTCGAACACGTCTATTTTTCCTACGACAAGGATAAGCCGCTCATCACCGACCTGAACTTGAACGTCAAGGCGGGACAAAAGGTTGCGCTTGTTGGCCCAACGGGCGGCGGCAAAACAACCATTGTCAACCTGCTTATGCGCTTTTTCGATGTGGATAGTGGCAAAATCACCGTGGACGGCGTAGATACAGCCACAATGGATAGGGCAAAATTGCGCCAACAATTTGGCATGGTGTTGCAGGATACGTGGTTGTTCAACGGCACAGTGTTTCAAAACATTGCCTACGGCAAGGATAATGCCACCATGGAAGAAGTTGTGCAAGCCGCCAAACGTGCGCATGCCGACGGTTTTATTCGTCAACTGCCGCAGGGCTACGATACAATTATCAACGAGGAAAGCACCAACATCAGCGGTGGGCAAAAACAGTTGCTTACCATTGCTCGCAGCTATTTGGCTAACCGCAAAATGCTAATTTTGGACGAAGCAACTTCCAACGTGGATACTCGCACAGAATTGCTCATTCAAAAGGCCATGGACGAACTGCTGCAAGGCCGCACAAGTTTTGTCATTGCTCACCGACTTTCCACCATAGTCAACGCCGACGTCATTTTGGTGATAGATAACGGCAACGTGGTGGAACAGGGCACGCACACGCAACTTATGCAGAAAAACGGATTCTATCGCAAAATTTACGACAGCCAGTACGAATTGCTTAAATAGCATTTTGCACGGCAAACTCAACAAAAAACTAGCCGCTCTGCGCATAGCAGGGCGGCTTTGTTTTTGTGTTGCAGGTGCAGTTTTTGCAGGAAAAAACATTTTCAATGCAGTGCGAAGTGCAACTGCGGAACTTGTTGGTTCGCTTGGCTGCCGAACGTTTTGCAAAAACGGCAATGGTGTGTTGCTTCAATAGCATCGTCCATATCAGCCAAAAGGCTAAACGCATTGCAAAAGTGGCAACGTTGCGCCGTGGCGTTTCACTTGTTGCGGCACTGCTTCGCACAAAAAATTTTGCGTTTTTGTGCGAATGGTGGATTTCTTTCCATTTTTTTGCTATAATTTTCAAATAAAACAATTTTGTGGGGACAATATGCTTATAAAAATAGGAAACCACGAGTTCACCGAAGTGTGGGATGGCGTGTTCTACAAAAAACTTTCCCACTATCCGCAAATAACCGACTGGGAAATTAGAACTATCATCGAATTTGTGCAGTACGAAAAATTGCACGGCAGGGAATGCACAATCGAGTGCGAAGACGACGATGTGCTTAATGCCGTTAGTCAGGGCCTGTTGCACAAAGAAAAGTATTTGCGCGCGCCACGTCCCAAATTGATTACGGAATGCACCGCATGTCCATATCGCAAAGGTTGCGTCACCGATTACGTTTGTCACACAACCTCGCCGCAAAACGCCGTCAAAATTTTTCAATGCGGAAAACTGCTTTCTGCGCTAAACGCACGTGGCGTGTCCGTGGAAGAATTGATTGCGGAAAACAGAAATGCCGCCAACGATCCGCCCGACTATTTTCAATACGTCATGTTTGCGTGGGGCAATTGCCAAGCTGGCGACAGGCTGGTTATGGAACGTGCGCTGGGGCGCTTTCCCAACGAAGAAGATTTAAGCGTGCGTTTCAATCCCGGGGTAAGGTTCTATTTTCACTACGACAAACTGTTGCAACATCCCAATGCTGTGTGCGATGGCGTGCTTCCCATGAAGGTGAAAGACGAAGTTGTGCTAAGAGACTGGGTGCACAAAATAATCATCCCAACAAAACTAAAAGAAACGCTCAGTCCGTTTATCCCTTGCGAACTGCAAAACAAGGTTATCTACGTGGAAAACGATTGCAAGGATATTTGGGATTGGTCGGAAAAAGTATATAGTGTCATAGAAAATTCTGACAACTAAAAGGTTTTGGTGTACAAAAACAAAAAAAACGAGCGTGTTCATACGCTCGTTATTTGTTATTCACAGTTTTCGTCCAGTCTGAAAACACGCAACCGCAGTAGTGCTGGCGGTACAGTTGGTATTTTTGCGAAAGCCGTATGCTTTCGTTGTAGCCGCCGCGTTTTTTAAAGTCGCTGTTCAGCCACGCAACCTTTTCCGTGGCAAGGTTTGCGCCCACTTGGTTTAACAGGGCGCTGTTTTTATATGGCGAAACGGTTAGCGTTGTTCCAAACAGGTCAAAGCCGTTGTTTTGTGCAAAGTTTGCCGTGTCGCCAAGGCGCAGTTCAAAACATTTTTCGCAACGCAAGCCGCCCTCCGGCTGATCTTCCAAACCTTTTGCCATATCAAAGAATTTTGCGCTGTCAAAGGGGGCCACAACCAATTTAAGCGGAAATTTCGGTTGCACTTCGAACTGTCCGTTGTTAACAATTTCAACAAGTTTTTGCACTTCTTCTAGGCGTTTTTGCCATTCGTCGTGGCTTGTGATGTTGTCGTTGCTATAAAACAACGTCACATCAAAACAATCCAGCACGCGCGTCAGGCAATAGGTGGCGCAAGGCGCACAGCAAACGTGCAACAGCAGTTTTTGCCCCGTGTAGTTGTTTTTTTGCTGCTCAAAAAGCAAATCGAAATTGACGTTCATGCTATTCCTTCACGCGAACGCGCAGTGGCACGCCCAATTTTTCTGTCAATTTGCGGCAAGCTTCCACGTCCTTTTCTCCAATGCTATCCACAACGGAAAACACAACGTTGCCGCCCTTTTCTTGGCACAATTTTGCAAAATTCAGTATTTCCGCAAAGGCTTTTGTTCCAAAAATGCTTTTGCAATGCTGTTGGTATTTTTCGGCGTTGCATTCGTTCAACGAAACGTTTATCACGTCGCAGCTGGTGGCAATAACGTCCGAAACGTCTTTTTTGTGAATAAGGTTGGCTTGTCCGTTGGTGTTTATGCGAGTGGTTTTGTCCACGCAGTGCAGGTAGCTTGCAACCTCGTCCAGCGTTTCCAAATTGTAGGTAGGTTCGCCAAATCCGCAAAAAACAACTTCTTGGTCGAAGTCGTCCAAGTTTTGCGGCAATTGTTCAATAACGTCCTCGGCGGTGGGTTCTTCCTTTATCCAAAGCGTTTGACCGCTCATTCCGTCACGGCCTTGACGTATGCAAAAATCGCATGCGTTGCTGCAACGGTTGGTAAGGTTTATGTATATTTTGCTGCCGATAACGTAAACGTAGTTATCCATTGTTTTTCTCCGTTCTAGTTGCTGTGCAAATAGTTTTCAATCTTTGCAAAAAGGCGCAACGTGTTTTGTTTCAATGCGTTTTCCGCATCTTCTGCGGAAATTTCGCGCAGTTCGGCAATTTTTTTAACCACCAGCGCAACGTTTGAGGGCTTGTTGGTTGTTCCACGCAACGGCACAGGCGCCATGTAGGGGCTATCCGTTTCCGAAAGAATTCTGTCCAGCGGCACAGCACGCAACACCTCGCCTTTGTTGGCGTTTTTGAAGGTTATTGCGCCGCCAAAAGCAAAGTAATGTCCTTCTTTTGCCATCTGGCGAGCAAATTCTGCACTGCCGCTATAGCAGTGCCACAACACGCCGTTGTTAAGAAATTTTTTCTGCGCACGCAAAACGTCCCAAGCATCGCCGTAGGCATCACGCACGTGAAGCGTAACGGGCAAATGTAGCTTGTCGGCAATTTCCAGCTGGCGAGCAAACACGTCGCGCTGAACACTTCGCTCGGAAAGATCGTAGTAGTAGTCCAACCCAATTTCGCCCACAGCAACCACTTTGGGGTGCGAAGCAAAAGCTATCATTTGCCTTTCAAAATTGTTGTCAAAAAATTTTGAGGTGTGCGGATGCATGCCGATGGTGGCAAAAATTTTGTCGTGTTGTGTGGCTAGTTCCACGCCTTTTTGCATGGATTCTAGGTCGCAACTGTTGTTAATAACAAAATCCAGGCCGTCGTTTTGCAAATTTTCTATAATTTCATTGCGCAGACCGTCAAACTTTTCGTCGTCTAGGTGCAAGTGGCTGTCAATCATCTAGCGCACTTCCTTGCCACTGGCAACGGGTGCTTCCGGCGTTACGAAAACAACGCTTTTACCATCGGCTGCGCACAAAATCATGCCGTTGCTTTCGATGCCGCGAATTTTTGCCGGCTTAAGGTTTTTCACCAAAACAACGGTTTTGCCCACCATGTATTCGGGTGTGTAGTTTTGTGCAATGCCAGAAACAACTTGTCTTGTTTCGTTGCCTACTTCCAGTTTAAGCAGCAAAAGTTTGTCGCTGTTATCCACTTTGGAACATTCCAAAACCTTTGCCGTGCAGAATTTCACTTTGGCAAAATCGGCAATGTCTATGCGTTCTTCTTCAACTTTGGGTTTTTCGTTTTGCTTGCTAATTTCTTCCAGTTCTTTCAATTCCTTGGCCACGTCAATGCGGTTAAACAGGTTTTCGCCCTTGGTAACAACGGTGTTTTGAGGAATGTTGCCAAATGTCAAGCCTTGGAAATCCGTCGGCACTTGCAAACCGAGTTTTTGGAAAATTCTTGTTGAAGTTTCCGGAATGAAGGGCAACAAAAGTGTTGCAGCAAACTTAATGCATTCGCACAGCACGTACATAACCGTTGCCAAACGTTCCTTGTCGCCGTTTTTGTTCAACGTCCAGGGTGTGGTTTCGTCAATATACTTGTTGGCGCGTTGAATAATTTTGAAGATATCTGCCAAAGCATCGGGTGCAGAAAGAGCATCCATATCCTTGCGAACCTTTTCCAAAGTGCCACAGCACAGTGCAATAAGTTCTTCGTCCAGTTCGGTATATTGGTTGGGCGTGGGGATGGTTCCGCCAAAATATTGCGTTACCATTGCCGTTGTGCGCGAAACAAGGTTGCCCAGGTCGTTTACCAAATCGGCATTGGTGCGTGCAAGCAATGCTTCGTTGGTGTAGCTGCCGTCGCTTCCAAAGGGAATTTCCCTAAGCAAGTAGTAGCGGATGGCATCCACGCCGTAGCGGTCGCACAGGAAGAAGGGATCCACAATGTTGCCCTTGGATTTGCTCATTTTGTCGTTATCAAACAACAACCAGCCGTGCCCGTAAACCTTTTTGGGAAGGGGCAAATCCAACGCCATCAAAAGTGCAGGCCAAATAATGGTGTGGAAACGAACAATTTCCTTGCCAACCATGTGCAAATCGGCCGGCCAAAACTTGTCGAAGTTGGCGTGATCTTCCTGCAAATATCCAAGCGCGGTAATGTAGTTGGTTAGCGCATCCACCCAAACGTATGCAACGTGTTTGGGGGCGAAGGGCAATTTCACGCCCCAATCGAAGGTTGTGCGCGAAACGCACAAATCTTTTAGCCCCGGCTTAATGAAGTTGTTTATCATCTCGTTCATACGCGATTTGGGCGAGATAAATTCCGGGTTTTGGTTGTAGAATTCAATAAGCCTATCTTGATATGCCGAAAGGCGGAAAAAGTAGCTTTCTTCCTTTTCTAGTTTCACTTCGCGGCCGCAATCGGGGCATTTGCCGTCTACAAGTTGGCTTTCCGTCCAAAACGATTCGCAAGGCGTGCAGTACCAACCTTCATAGGAAGATTTATACAAATCGCCTTTTTCCAGCAACTTTTCGTAAACCTTTTGCACGGTTTTTTCGTGATAGTCGTCGGTGGTGCGAATAAACTTGTCGTAGGAAATGTTCAGCGTTTTCCACAAACGAGTTATTTGGTCGTATAGTTTGTCCACAAATTGTTTGGGCGTTACGCCGGCGTTTTGCGCGCGTTGTTGCACTTTTTGGCCGTGTTCGTCGGTGCCGGTAAGATAAAACACGTCAAAACCGTCCATGCGTTTGAAACGTGCAATGGCATCGCAAATAACTGTGGTGTAGCAGTGTCCCAAGTGAAAACTGCCGCTGGAATAGTAGATAGGGGTTGTGATGTAGTAGGGTTTTTTGCTCATGATGCACCTCTTTTGTTGCGACAAGACAAATGTGCCAAGCGCAACTTGGAATAATAAAATATATTATACACAAATATATTTTTTTTGTAAACAGTTTAAGTTGCTCGTTGCAAGAGCAAAATGGCAGGGGCAAGGGAACAAACGCCGCCAAAATGTTTGTCGGGCGGCGGCCAGAGCAAAAGGCAAACTTCATTGTTCCACTTCGCAATGCCTTTGGTTATGTTGTGAAAAGTTTTTTACTTGCTACCTAAAACATTTTTTTTGCCAAGCCAAGTCGTTTGCTTAAATATCAATTTTTGTTGCGGTAGCTATCAAACGTTTGCTGTTTTATAGTTAGGGCTGCTTTCGCTTAAATTTAAACGGCCAAAAGTTTTTGTAAGTAGAGGTTTGTGCGTGCAAAAAGCATTGTTTTATATTGTGAAAAGTTACAACTTGTTGCTAAAAGTAATTTTTTATTTGCCCAAGCAAAGCATTTGTTGAATTTTTAGTTTTATTTCGGCGGTTTTCAAAAACTTGCCGAGTTTTGCAAGTGGCGGTTTTGTGGGCAGAAAGCATTGTTTCAAGTCGCAATAGTCGTTTTTTGTTATGTAAAGTTGTGGCTTGTTAAAAAAATTTGTGTTGATTGCTTTTGCCTGCGTGCACGTTCTTGCGTGGCAGAAAACTTGTTTTTGCAGTTGCGGCGTTTGGTGATATTTTTCGTTTTTCTCAACTAAAATAGCATTATGAACATTGTGTGGACGGTAATAACCGCCCTTTCCATTGCCGTTCTTGCCGTAACAAAGCCTCAAAGCGTGCTTTCCGTTTGCGTGGATAGTGGCGGGCAAGCGCTAAAAACGGCGTTGGAATTGTGCGGCGTGTATTGCTTGTGGATGGGCATTTTCAACGTTGCCCAAGATTGCCGTTTGGTGGAAAAACTTGCTCAAAAGTTGCAACCACTAAACAGGTTTCTATATGGCAATTTGCCACAAGAAGCTTCGCAACAAGTTTCGCTAAACTTTGCATCCAACCTGCTAGGCGTGGGCAATGCGGCAACGCCATCCGCCGTGCAGGCGCTAAAACTAACGGAACAGGGCGAAAAACTTTCCTTCGCCGGCACCATGCTTTTTGTGTTGAATGCAAGCGGCGTGCAACTTGTTCCAACCACCGTCATAGGGTTGCGTGCGGCGCTAGGTTCCGCCAATGCTGCCGACGTCACGTTGCCTAATTTTGTTGCAACTTTAGCAACTGCCGTGGTGGGCGTTGCGTTGGTTTTTGCCTTTTGCGGAAGAAGCGCAAAACGTGTTTCAGAGCACGGCCGTTTGGCCGTGCAAATGGCGATAGGTGCAAAAAAATGAATTACATAGTGCCGTTTTTGCTTGTTCTAACGCTTGTTTATGCACTTATTCGCAAAGTCAATGTCTACAATTCTTTTGTGTGCGGTGCGCAAAAATCCTTTCAGTTGTCTCTTTCGGTGTTTCCTTGCCTTGCCGCCACTTTCATTATGATCAACGTGTTTTCTGCAAGCGGACTAAGCCAAATTGTGGTGGATTTTTTGCAGCCTTTTTTCGGCTTGCTGGGTGTTCCGCGCGAAGTTGTCGGCCTAATTTTGTTAAGGCCTTTTTCCGGCAGTGGCAGTTTGGCAATTTTGACGGACGTCTACAAACAGTATGGCACCGATAGCTATGTTGGGCGGTGTGCATCCGTCATTATGGGCAGCAGCGAAACGGTGTTCTATGTGGCAAGCGTTTATTTTTCGCAAACCAAAGTTAAGCGCACAGGCGTGGCAATTCCCATTGCGCTAGTTTGCAATTTTGTTGGCAGCGTGCTTGCCTGTTTGCTGTGCAAAATTTGCTAGTGGCATTTCCAAAATATCGCATCATTTGTCAATTTGTTTCAAAACTCTGCGTAATGGTTGGTGTAGCATAGGCGCAAAGAGGTGAAACATGGCAAGTGCAAAAGTTTTGGCGCAACCAAAAACGTCCACAAAAACAAAAGTAAACGTGGTTTTGATGTATGCAACGCTTGCGCTAACGTCAGTTTGTTGCGGAAACGTTTTGGGAGGCGCACTTCCGTTTGGCGCATTCGTTGGCGCAACCTATTCGGCAAATCCATTTATCAGTGCGGCAATATATGTGGCATCTGCCGTTGTGCTGGGCATTCAATCGGTGGCGCACGCCGCAGTTCGGGCAGCAGTAACCATATTGTTTGTGGTTTTTCACAAAATTGTCAAAAAGAAAATTCGCAAATGGCACCTCTTGCTGTATCTTGTGGCCGCCAATGTTTTCTATTGCGCCTACGGCACCGAAGGCTATTTCCAGTTGTTCGACAAATTGGTCTATGTAGCTTGCGGAATTGCCTTTTCCTTTGTGTGCATCTACTTTTTCCGTGCCGTGTTCGTGCGAGGGCTGGCATATCGCCCGGCGTTGGACGAAGTTATTTGCATTTGCCTTTTTGCAATAGTGGTTGGCTACGGCGTTTCGGCTGTGCAACTTTGGGGACTGGAAATAATCTACTTTTTCATTCCGCTAACCTTGCTTTTTTGCTGTTGCGTTCTTGGCGACAAGGCAACGCTGGTGTGCGCTTGTTTGCTGGGCATGGGCAATTTGCTGGCAACTGGCACCTACGATTGTTGCGTGTTTTGCCTGTTTTGCGCGCTAGCCATTGTCGTTGCGAACAAACTTAACCGGTTTGTCGCAGGTCTTGCCGCCGTGATAGTGGACGTTGTGATGAGTTACTTTTTGGGGCTTCACGGCAACTTTTCCACTGTGGCTTTTGTGCCTACTGTTTGTTCGGTAGTTGTGTTTTTTGTTGTGCCCGGCAGTGTGTATGCCTACTTGCGAGATTGCGTTGGTGGCAACAATGATAGGTACGTTGGCAAAAGCGTGGTAAAAAAACTCGGCGTCTACACGGCCAAAAAGTTATACCGTTTGTCGGATATTTTTCTTTCCATGAAAAACGCCTTTTTTGCCATGTCAGTGGGCGAAGTTTCCGCCGAAGATGCGCAAAAAGCCATTGTGCGGCAGTGTTGTGACGTTGTTTGCAAGGATTGTGCGGAAAAAACACGTTGCTGGCGGCAAAATTTAACACAAACGGAGCAAAGTCTGTTGCAAATTGCCCAATGCGCCGTAAAGCGTGGCAAATGCACCATTTTGGATGTTCCGCAAAACCTCTCGTTGAAGTGCGGTCGAGTTTCCACCTTGCTTGCAGAAATAAACTTGCAAAGCAAAAACTATCGAGACTACACAAACCGAGTGGAACAGTGCAACAACGGAAAATTGCTACTAGGCGAACAGCTGGGCGGCGTTTCCCACTTGCTTGCCAAACTGGCATCCGATTGCAAAAGCAAAGTTTCCTACAACAGCGAAAAGGAAAAAGAACTGGTGGAAAGGTTGGTGTTTCACAACGTTTTGTGTTGCGGCGCTGTTGTTATGGAACAATCGTCGTCGGTGACGGTGATAGTTACTGTGGCAAAAAAGGATGCCGACCATCCCGTTGTGGAACAGGTGGCATCCAAACTGCTTGGGCAACCATTTGTTGTGGAAAAGGAAGAAACAACCGAAAGCGATTCGTGGGTCAATCTGCACCTTGCGCCCAAACCGCGTTTTTGCGTTAGTTTTGGCGTGGCCGCCGTGGCCAAGGATGGCAACGAGGTTAGCGGCGACACCCATTCGGTTATGAAAACGGATAACGGCAAATGCATTGTTGCCTTGTGCGACGGCATGGGCAGCGGCGCATGTGCCGAAAGAACGTCGGCAACAGCAATAGGATTGGTGGAAAATTTCTATCGCGCCGGGTTCGATAACGACACAATTTTGTCTTGCGTAAATCGCCTGCTTGTGGGCAGTGGCAACGAAGATTTTTGTGCCGTGGATATCTGTGCTGTGGATACATTCAACGGACTTACGGATTTTATAAAACTTGGTTCGCCAGTTGGATTGGTTAGGTGTGCCGGCACGGTAGAAATTGTCAGCGGCAGCAGTTTGCCGCTGGGCGTGCTGGACGAAATGAAACCTTCTGTCACAAAAAAAGCGCTGGCGGAAGGGGACGTTGCAGTGCTACTATCCGATGGCATAACCGATTGTTTCAGCGATGCCAACGTTGTTGCTTCCGTCTTGGCGGAAACGTCCTGCACCAATCCGCAAAGCATTGCCGAAATGATTTTGAACAGGGCGCTAAAAGCGTGCGACAACAAGCCGCACGACGATATGACGGTGGTTGTGGTCAAACTGTCGTAAGGGGCAAAATTGGCAAAAAACAGATAAAAGGAGCGTGCCATGCACGAAGGTTTTGTGGCAAAAAGTGTTGTGATTGGCAAAAACGTCGAGATACAACCCTTTGCCGTTGTCAAGGGAAATTCTGTGTTGCGCGATGGTTGCGTTGTGGAAAGTTTTTGCTATGTGGAAGACAGCGAAATAGGCCAAAACACCGTGGTCAAAAGTTCACGAATATGCAATTCAACTGTCGAAAACAACTGCTTAATTGGTCCAAATGCGCATTTACGTGATGGCACGAGGGTAGGCAACGGCTGTCGAATCGGCAACTTTGTGGAAGTTAAAAACAGCATTTTGGGCGACGGCGTCAAGGCCAGCCACCTTGCCTACGTTGGTGATGCCGAAGTGGGACAAAACACCAACATCGGGTGCGGCGTGGTTTTTGTAAACTTTGATGGAAAAACCAAACACAAAACCAAGGTGGGCAAAAATTGTTTTATCGGGTGCAACTGCAATTTGGTTGCGCCGCTAACAATAGGCGACAATTGCTTTGTTGCCTGCGGAACCACCGTCGACAAAAATTTGCCGGAGGGCACCTTTTGCATAGGCCGAAGCCGTCAAGTTTCAAAGCCCAGCCGTGCGGCAAAATATTTGCCCCAACAAAAATAGTTTTTTTGCAAAAATATGCGCCCCGAAAAGGATGCTTTCGGAGCGCATTTTTAGTTATGTCTGTTTGCAAAGCAATTGCACTTTTGCAATTGCGGCTTACAGCAAGCTTTCGTAAAGAGCTTTTATTTCTGCAACGCTTGTGTCGCGCGGGTTGCCGGGACGGCAAGCATCTGCATAGGCCGATTCCGCCAAGAAATCCAGGTCTTCACGTTTCACAATGTCTTTAAGGTCGGTGGGGATGCCAACGTCTACGGAAAGTTGACGAACGGCATCGATTGCTGCCGTGCGAGCTTGTTCGATGCTCATTGCATCCACGCCGCCAACGCCCATTGCGCGTGCAATTTCACGATATTTTTCGCCGGTAGCCGGTGCGTTATATTCCATAACTGTGGGCAAAATTATTGCGTTTGCCACGCCGTGCGGAGTGTCGTACAGTGCGCCCAAGGGGTGCGCCATGCTGTGAACGATTCCCAAACCAACGTTGCTAAATCCCATGCCGGCAACGTATTGTCCCAAAGCCATGCCTTCGCGGCCTTCCGGTTTGTTTTCAACAGCGGCGCGTAGCGATCTGGAAATTATTTCGATGGCTTTCAGGTGGAACATGTCGGATAGTTCCCAAGCGCCCTTTGTGATGTAGCCTTCAATGGCATGTGTCAATGCATCCATGCCTGTTGCCGCCGTCAATCCTTTGGGCATTGTGCTCATCATGTCGGGGTCTACCACTGCAACAACGGGAATGTCGTGCACGTCAACGCAAACCATTTTGCGGTTCTTTTTGGTGTCGGTAATAACGTAGTTGATGGTAACTTCCGCAGCGGTGCCCGCCGTTGTGGGAACGGCAATAATGGGAACGCAAGGATTTTTTGTGGGAGCAACGCCTTCAAGCGAAACAACGTCGGCAAAATCGGGGTTGGCAATGATAATGCCAATGGCTTTTGCCGTATCCATTGCCGAGCCGCCGCCAATTGCAACAATTGCATCGGCATTGCTTGTTTTGAAGCTTTCCACGCCGGCCTGAACGTTTTCTACCGTTGGGTTAGCTTTCACCTGACAAAACACGTCGTATGGTATTTTTGCTTCGTCCAAAAGGTTTGTAACCTTGCAGGAAACGCCAAACTTAATCAAATCTGGGTCTACGCACACAAAAACCTTTCTAAATCCGCGTGCGCGAATTTCCGTAACTACTTCGTTTATCGCACCTTTTCCGTGATAACTTGTTTCGTTAAGAACAAATCTGTTAGCCATTTTTCTACCTCCAAAGAGTTTTTTGCTGTTGCGGCAAAGGCAAATTGCCTTTTAGCCCACCCAACAATTATACCAAATAGCAAAAGCAATTTCCATAGTTTTGCAAAATTTCTTTGTGCAAAATTTTTTCTTTTGTTTGTGGCGCAAGCCAAACAAAATAAAGTTTGCCGCCAAAAGGGTTGTCGATTGTTTAGTTGCTTGACAAACAACGGGAATTGAACTAAAATTTTTCTATCTTAGTTATAGAGGCTTTGTTATGGATAAAATTGCCATCGAAAAAAAGTGGAACGAACAGTGGAAAGAACAAAAAGTTTATTCCTTCAACCCCAAAGACGTGGAAAACAAATACTACATGTTGGAAATGTTTTCCTACCCCAGCGGTGCAAGATTGCACATCGGACACTGGTATAACTACGGTTTGTCCGATAGTTTTGCGCGCTATCAAATAATGAAGGGCAAAAACGTTTTTCAACCCATGGGCTTCGATGCATTTGGATTGCCTGCGGAAAACCACGCAATAAAATACGGCGTGCACCCCGAAGACAGCACTTTGCACAACATTGAAGTTATGGAACAACAACTTCAAAACATTGGAGCCACCTTCGATTGGGATCACGAAATAAAAACCTGCATGCCCGATTACTACAAGTGGACGCAGTGGATTTTCTGCCAACTCTACAAAAAAGGTTTGGCCTATCGCAAAAAAGCGCCTGTCAACTGGTGCCCCACCTGCAACACCGTTTTGGCAAACGAACAGGTTGTGGACGGACATTGCGAACGTTGCGACAGTCAAGTTGTCAAAAAGGACCTTACTCAATGGTTTTTCAAAATAACCGACTATGCCGAAGAACTTCTAAGCGGTTTGGACACGCTGGATTGGCCGGAAAAAACAAAGGCCATGCAACGCAACTGGATAGGCAAATCGGTGGGTGGCGAAATAAAATTTCAACTGGAAAACGGCAAAGGCAGTTTCAACGTGTTCACCACTCGTGCCGACACGCTGTATGGTTGCACCTACGTTGTGCTTGCGCCAGAACACGCTCTTGTTGACGAAATAACCACCGCCGAACAAAAAGCGGCAGTTGAAGCATATAAGGAAGAAGTGGCCAAAACCAACGAAGTGGAACGTCTTTCCACCGCAAAGGAAAAAACCGGCGTGTTCACCGGTGCCTATGCAATCAACCCTGCCAACGGCGAAAGGGTGGAAGTTTGGATTGGAGACTACGTTTTGGCAACCTATGGCACTGGCGCCGTTATGGGTGTTCCCGCTCACGACGAACGCGACTATAAGTTTGCTCAAAAACACGGTTTGCAAATTAAGCGCGTAATAAAATCCGCCGATGGTTCCAACGACGATTTGCCCTTCTGCGAATATGGCGTGATGGTAAACAGTGGCGAATTCGATGGCGTTCCCAGCGAAAAAGGCCGTGTTGCCGTTGTGGAAAAACTTGCAAAAACCGGCGACGGCAAAATAACCACCAACTATCGTTTGCGCGATTGGCTTGTTTCTCGTCAACGCTATTGGGGCGCACCCATTCCCATCATCTATTGCCCGCATTGCGGCGAAGTTTTGGACGAAAACTTGCCTGTCAAGTTGCCCTACGACGTGGAATTTATGCCGGACGGAACCAGCCCTCTTGCCAAACACGAAAAGTTCATTCACGACGTAACCTGCCCCAAGTGCGGCGCCAAAGCTACCCGCGAAGCAGACACTCTGGATACTTTTGTTTGTAGCAGTTGGTACTATTTGCGCTATCCCGATGCTCACAACGACCAAAAACCTTTCGATACGGAATGGATAAACAAAATGTTGCCTGTGGATAAGTACGTTGGCGGTGCCGAACACGCTTGCATGCACCTGTTGTATGCGCGCTTCATCACCAAAGCACTGCGCGACATGGGCTACCTAAACTTTGACGAACCCTTCAAATCCCTTGTTCACCAAGGCGTAATTTTGGGGCCGGACGGCAACCGAATGAGCAAATCTCGCGGCAACGTCGTTTCCCCCGACGAATACGTCAACGAATATGGTTCCGACGTTTTCCGTTGCTACTTGGCATTTGGCTTCAAATATACCGAAGGCGGCCCGTGGTCGGAAGATGGCATCAAAGCCATCAACAAGTGGCTAGATCGTGTTGAACGCTACGTTTTGGCGGCATATTCCAACTATCCCACCCACCAACAATTTGGCCACGACGAAAAACAACTAAACCGCGTTTTGAACGCCACCATAAAGGCAGTGGATGCCGACTATGCGGAATTTTCCTTCAACACTGCGGTTGCTCGCATGATGGAGCTTGTCAATGCAATGTGCAAATACGATGGTTGTGCCACCAAAAACGCAACGCTCTATCGCAAGACGGCGGACGAGTTGCTCTTGATACTTGCGCCTCTTGCTCCGCACATCGCCGAAGAATTGTGGAAGCAAACGGCACACGAAGGCAGTGTTGTTACGCACCCATTCCCCACTTTTGACGAAAGCGCTTTGAAGGCGGACGAAGTGGAATTGCTTGTTCAATTCAATTCTCGCCCCAAAACTCGTTTGACTGTGGATGCAAGTCTTTCCGCACCCGAAGTGGAAAAATTGGTGCTGGCAAACGAAACCGTTCAAGGTTTGCTTGCTGGTGCAACGCCCAAAAAAGTTATTGTCATCCCCGGCAGATTGGTTAACGTAATAGTGTAGTTCTCGTGCGGTTTGGTTGCGTTTTTGCGCAGTCGAACCGCATAGCATTTGTTTTTGAAAGGTGAATTATGAATTTCAAAGAAGAAGCGGCAAAACTTGGCATTGGCAACACTCCGCTTATCCCCTACGAAGAAGATTTCGATGCCGATATTTATATCAAAAACGAAGCAATGAATGCTTCCGGCAGCATCAAGGATAGGGCAGCACTCGCCATGATTTTGGATGCCGAACAAAAAGGTTTGTTAAAAAAAGGCGATACCATTGTGGAAGCAACCAGCGGCAACATGGGCATTTCGTTGGCCTATGTTGGGGTGCAACGCGGCTATCGCGTGTTGCTAACCATGCCGGAAACAATGTCGGTGGAACGCCGCACCCTGTTGCAAGGGCTGGGCGCTCAACTTGTTCTAACGGAAGGCAGCCTTGGCATGCAAGGTGCGGTGGATCTTGCTCAAAAAATTTGCAACGAACAAGGCGCTGTTTGGCTAAAACAGTTCGAAAACCCTGCAAACGCCATGGCGCACTATCTTTCCACAGGCGAAGAAATTGCCTCGCAAATGGATAGTGTAGACGTTTTTGTTGCAGGCGTGGGCACAGGTGGCACGTTGTGCGGAACGGCTCGCAAGTTGAAGGAAGTTTTCCCTTCTTGCAAAATAGTTGCCGTGGAACCGGCCTATAGCGCAACAATTTCTCGCGGCGAAAAGGGCAAACACGCCATTCAAGGCATTGGCGCAGGTTTTGTGCCGCAAATATACGATCCGTCGCTGGTGGACGAAGTGCAGCTGGTTACGGACGAAGAAGCAATGGATACGTTCTTTTTGCTTAACAAGCAACAGGGCTATTGTTGCGGAATAAGCTCAGCGGCCAACATTGCCGTTGCAATACGCTTGGCGCAAAAGGCAGAATATGCTGGGAAGAAAATTGTCACTTTGTTCCCCGATGGTGACGACAGGTATTCTTCCATTTTGAATAAAAGCAGAATCTAGTTGTTTTGGCGGCGCATTTGCGTCGCCTTTTTTGTTTTTTAGTGATTGTGCGTTCCTGCTCTTTTGCACGTTTTGTGCCAAAACCGCAGTTAAAAGGCACAAAAACAACGGCATTGCGTACGTTTTGGCAAAGCATGCCGAAGTTGCAAGACGTGGCGCATCTTTGCAAAAAAACAAATGCGGCAAAATTGTTCAAATTTCACCGTTGACAGCGCCGCCAATTTAAGTTATAATGCCAACACGAAACACAAGTTGTCGTTTTGTTTTGGCACGGGCAAAAGGCCACGTCACGTCATGCGCAACCTTGTGCAATTTCGATGGTTTACACCGCAAAAATTATGGAGGAAAAATTCTATGGCAAAAAGAAAAGCAAAAAAAGTAAGCCCGCTTGCGTCGCTAATTTTCATCGCAGTTTGCGTGTTGCTTATTCTCAACTTCTGTTTACCGCTTCTTTCCACACAAGGTTCCATTTCCGGCCTTGGTTCTACGGAAAAAACAAACCACAATTTGTTTGAATTGTTGGAAGATATTTCCGATACCGAAAGCTCCACGCTTAGCGCATTTGTTGTTTTCTCGTTGATCTCGGCAATTGTTGGCGTGCTTGGCGCAGCCTTTGCCGCAGCATGCATCGTCAAACCCAAACTTGGCAAATGGCTAAAAGTTGTTGGCGTTTTGATTGCAATTGTTGCAATTGTCACTTTTGTTCTTGCAATTGTTGCCGCAAACGATAATTCCGGCTCCGTGTGGGTTGTAAGTGCAAAAACGTCCATTGGCATTGCTCCTATTCTCACTTTGGTTGGTGGCCTGGGCGCACTTGTCACACCTTGGATAATCAAATAAAACTTTCAAAAACTTTCGGCGTGGTTGCAGCGCAATCGCGCCGTTTTTTTGCGGCAATTTGCAAGTTTTGCAAACACCAAAACGGCATATAGGGTTTGTTTTTCTCTAAAAACTGAAATTTTTTCAACAAAATGCCAAAAAGCGAAAAAATACCCACGATTGTTTGCCACAATGTTATTGATTTATTCCGAACAATGTTATAAAATAAAATCAGACTTCTTAAGGAGGATATTAAAAAATGAAAAAAGCACTTAAAATCGTTGCAATTATGTTGGTTGCAGTGATGTCTTTGGCTGTATTGGCAGCTTGCGCTCCCAACAGCGATCCCGAAAAAGCACTTGCAGGTTTGAAGGAAGCCGGCTACTCGGCAACCAAACTTCCCGCCTTTGGCATTGCAGGTGCAACAAGCGTTGTTTCCGGCACAAAAGTCGAAAAAGACGACGAAGGCAACACTGTTATTCAACACGTAACTATCTACTACTTCGAATCTGCCGCAAAAGCCGAAGAAGCTTGGGATACAATCAAGAGCAAATCCGAAAGTGACAAGGAAAACGATTCCGATTGGACAATCGAAAGCAGCGGCGCAATGATTTGGTACGGAACTTCCGCAGCAATCAAAGCAGCAAGATAATTGCATTCGAACAAAAAACAAAACACCTTTTCAGTTGAAGAGGTGTTTTTTTGTTGCCTGCATGCGGCAAAAGCGCGCAAGAAAAGCACTTTGGAAGTTCCAAAATGCTTTTACTGCTGCTAATTTATGTCTAGAACACGGCAATTATTCCGTATATTGCTGCAACAATCACCACAAAAAATATGCTAAGCCGCCAAAACACCACGTCATGGTTTTGTTTTTCGGCAATTTTGTTCCTTGTTGCATAGGCAAAAGCAAGTTGCACCAAATATGCTGCACCCCAAATGCACCCAAAAACTATTGCACACAACGAAAAATCCCTTTCCGATGGGGCCGGCGTTGTTACAAACAGCGTCATAAAAATTATTGCCGGCACAGCCAAGACGGCTTGCATAATGCACATGCCAATTTGAATTTTGCGGCGAGCAGTTGAGTTTTGCAGATAGCTTTTCATAACGACCTCCAAACATCAGATAGTGGCTGTTCCGCAACCACAATATGCTGTTCCATTAACAATGAAATTTCCGCTGTGGACGTGATTGCCTGTGTATTCGATACTATAAATTTGTCCAAAAATATTTTGCGACCACAGATTCGTTAGTTCCACGGATGTGTAACCTTGCCACCCCATGTGGACTCGATAATATGTCACATTTGATGTTATGCGGTAACCATAGCAAACAACGGCATGGTTCCCTTTGCTTCCGCTTGGCAATGAAAGGTTTCCAAACATGATTAGCGGTCTGTTTTGTTTAATAAATTTCTCATGTTTGTGTCTGTGAAAAACGGGCTTGTTAACACTGACTGCTTTACGCCTCCGAGTGTGTGTCGAGAATAGTACTCAGAGAGTATTTGCTTAATAGAAGAGCCTGTAGTTGCTAGATCAAGATTTAAGTCACGAGTGATTTGAATCAGTTCTCGGTGTAAATCGTCTTTAAGAGTAGGCATCCTTGACCATGATTGAAAATTAGCCGTCGTACCAGATAATGGAACTATATCTTCCGAAGGAACAAAATTCACGTTATGATATGTTGCGTAATATGAAAGAAAAATACTGGCTGCTAGTTGCCCGCAAGTTCCAAGCGTATTCGTTCCATGGTTGGTAAGTTTTTGAAAATAGTAAGCATCATTTATGAGATACACTGTATCTGATGCACGGGTTGAACGGCTACTTGCCAAGTTTTCAAAACTATTGTAAATTTGTGTTAACTTGCTAGTCGATGTGATTGCACGGCTAGAACTGTTGGGTGACGATATAGTTTCTTGAGTAAAAATATTTGTGAAAATGTTATTGTTTTTGTAAAAATAAAACGACGGCCCTGCGTAATAAATTTCTGTGTACCCCAAATATGGCGACGGAGCAGTCAGGGAAAATTCGGAAAGAACATTTGCTGTTGGGTGACAAATCGCATAACCTCGGTTTGAAAACTCAAGTAACCAATATGGATTTCCTTCTAGGTCATATAAATTACGTTTGGAATATGAACCTGTAAAACCACACTGGGAAAGTAATGAATCCAAAGCATGGTCATCGCTGGCCAAAGCATTATTAATAGGGATGGCCAAAACAGAAATCAACAGAGACAGTACGACAATAGTCATTATTTTTGCTTTCCTTTGTTGCATTCCTCCTTTTATTGATATATTGATTATATCTTAAAGGGGCTTGATATCAATACTCATAGTGAATAATATTTTAGGGGTGCTATTAAAAGATGAGAATTCAACGATAGTTCAATAAGAAATAATCGTTGATGCGTTAGCTGTTTTGAAAATAACTCAATATATAGTTTGCATGATTTTAACCGAGGAGCATTCGACTAATACATTACAGTTAGTGCTATACTTGACACAAAATTGCGAGATGTTTTCTCTTCTGTCGCACCTCAAAAATAAAACTTACAACTACTTTTATCATTTTTATGCAATTTGTCGATAAATATGATATACTGATATCATCGGTTGTTGTTTGCTGTTGCAAATACAATCAAATCTACCCCCAAGAGGTGCAAAAAATGTCGGCAAAGGCTTTAACACAAGAAATCGGCGCCGAGGATAGGCAATTTAACCGCAACAAATGGTTTTTTAGCGTATCCGGCATAGGACGCGACATGTCCTATCAGCTGATAGCTTCTTTCTTGCTAACTTACATACAGTTTGGCATGACGCTTTCCATTGTGCAGTTCACAACGCTAAGTTTGCTAATTGGCGTTGCAGGGCGTGTTTGGGATGCCATCAACGACCCGATGATGGGCGCAATAATCGAAGGCACGCACATGAAGTTTGGTAAGTTCCGTCCGTGGATACTTATCGGCGCAATTTTAACAGGCGTGATAATTGTTTTGATGTTCAACGTTCAGTCGCTATCTGGCTGGGGCTTTGTTGTGTTCATGATAGTGATGTATCTGTTGTGGGAAACTTCCTTCACAATGAACGACATTGGCTATTGGTCGATGCTAGCAAGCCTATCCAGCAAAAAGGAACAACGCAACTCCGCAACCATGCTCACCGTTGTTTTTGCAGGTGTTGGCGCATTCATTGCACAAGGCGGCATTTCCTTCTTGTATCCGGGCAACGTTCGTCAAGCATTCAGTTGGATTTCCATTGCCATTGCCGTTGTGTTTGTGGCAATGCAAACAATAATGGTGTTCTGCGTTAAGGAACGTCCTCGTTCGCAAATGGAAGTTAACGAAAAAGTTTCCATAAAACAAATGTGGAGCACAATTCGTCACAACGACCAAATTTTGTGGATGACGCTTTCCATGTTGTTCTATAACATAGGCAGTTCGTTGTTGGTTGGTTTGGCCTACAACTTGTACTATTTGGAAATTGGCTACGACGGCAACGCCATTGTGTTCATTGCCATTTTTGGCATTTTCAACATTGGCTCGCAAGTGTTCTATCCCAAACTTGCGCAAAAATTTGGGCGCAAAAAGTTGCAAGCGTATTCCATCATTTTGGCGTGCGTGGGATATCTTGGCGTAGCACTGCTGGGCTGGACTTCTATTTTGCCCTTCAACCTTATCACCCTAAGCATATTCGGCGTTATGGTTTTTGTTGGTCAGGCATTGTTCTATATGGCAAGCATCATCAACATGACAAACTGCGTGGAATACAACGAATATAAGCGTGGCGAACGCAACGAAGCAGTTGTTTCCACACTGCGCCCCTTCATGGCAAAGTTTGCCGATGCACTTAAATATTGCATTGTAACGGTGGTGCTAACCGTTTCAGCAGTATATGGTTTGTCGCAAAACATTTCCACGTTGGAAGTGCAAAAAGGCTACTTCGATCGCATGGAAACAACGCAAGAACAAGCCGGCTATATCGATGCCGTCAACGAGTACTATTTGCTGCTGGAAGATGCAAAACTTGCCGATGGCAGTTGGGATACAACTCGCTTGAACCAAATCACCGAGCAAATGGGCGAAAACAGCGCACTAAGCGGCAAACAACTAAAAGCGGAATATCTAACCGCATTGATGGATACGGCTGTATACCGTGTGGACGGCACCGAAAAAGTGTTTGTCGGCTACCTAAAAGACCTGGACGGCACCCAGCTACAAGCAAGTGCAAAATATCAACTTGCTTCCAGCGGCGAAGATGCATCGGGCAATGCGTTTAACGCAGCAAACATGCACTTCCATGATAAAGGCACTTTGGAAATGCGCCTGTGGTTGCGCATGGCCGTTTCCGTGCTTCCCGTGTTGTTCCTTGTGGCCGCACTCATCATCCAACGCAAAAAGTTTGTCATTGACGAAGACTACTACGACATGATGTTGCAAGAAATCGAAAACAGAAAGTTGCAAAACGAAGGTTCAACGTCGGCAGAAGTTGCCGAAGCAACCGTTGCCGAATAGCGACATTTTCACAAACAAACCTAACAAACAGGCCTCGCAAATTTTGCGGGGCTTGTTTTTTACTGTGCAACGCAATGACAAGATTCAGCGTTATTTTGCAAAACAAAGCTGTGTACTTATGCGGCAAAACACAAAACTTTTCTCTCGGTTTATGCGGAGCAATATTTCTGCTATGGCTAATGCTGCGTTTGGCATTGGTAACGCAAGGCATATTGTGTTTGCTAGCGCCGCCGTTAGTTGACAAGTTGCGTAGTATTGGGTATAATTAAAAATTGGTAAATAAGTTGCACGATTGCCACCTTTTGGCAAACATGGCGCAACGAAGGAAGAAAAATGAAAACAAAAATAGGCGGTCAAGCAGTTATAGAAGGCGTTATGATGCGTGGCGCAACAAGCATGGCGTTGTCCGTTCGTGACGAAACGGGCAAAATTCGTGTGGAAACAACGCGTTTGGCATCAACAAAACCCTGGTACAGAAAGGTTCCGTTTTTGCGTGGAGTGATAAATTTGGTTGTTTCCATGATTGACGGAATGAAAATCATCGGCAAATCGGCCGAAGTTATGGTGGAAGACGAAATAGATATTTCCGACGGCGGCATGGGCGGTTTGATGTTCTTTTCCGCATTGCTGGGCGTATGCTTGGCAGTGGGGTTGTTCATTGTCGTTCCCACATACCTAACTATGGGCATTTTTGCCTTGCTTGGCCTAAGCGAAACGGAATTTGCTTGGCTAAAATCGCTGCTGGAAGGCGTTTGCAAAATTTTGGTACTAATTGCCTATATGGGCGGAATTTCCAAAATGAAAGAAATTCGCCGCGTGTTTATGTATCACGGTGCGGAACACAAAACCATCGCCTGCTACGAAGCGGAAATGCCTTTGACGGTAGAAAACGTGCAAAAGTGCAGTCGCTATCACGACAGGTGCGGCACCAGTTTTTTGGTGTTTGTTGTTGTGCTATCGGTAATTTTGATGATGGTATTGGACGTTGTTTGCATTGCTTGCGGTTTCACTGCCTTCATCGAAAAGCAAAATTGGTGGCTACGTGCATTGCTAAAAATTGCTTTGTTGCCGGTAACGGCCGGTTTCAGCTACGAAATGCTTATGTTGCTTGCCAACTCTAACTTTGTGTTGTTCCGCCCGCTAAAATGGTTGGGCAAACAATTTCAAAAACTAACCACTCGCGAACCTTCCGACGACATGGTGGAAGTGGCAATTTGTTCATTCAACAAGGTTTTGCAAATGGATGCCGACCAAACCATCGAAGAAGTTCATTTCCCGCAGCCCATAACGCTAGAGGAATTCCGCCAAAAAATTGAAGAAAGCGGCCTAACGCAGTTTGCCGGCAAGGCGGACGATTGGCTTGTATGTGCCATTTTGCACGTAAAACAAGAAAAACTCACACCAGATCTTAAAATTCCTTTCGGCTGGGTTGTGCGTTTGGAAAAAATGGTGGAACGCTGTCAAAATGGCGAACCTTGGCAATATGCCGTTGGTTCGGCGCCATTCTATGGCAGAACTTTCGCCGTGGATAACAGCGTGCTTATTCCTCGACAGGAAACGGAACTTGTCACGGAAACGGCACTAAAAATCATCCAAAACGGCAACAAAGTGTTGGATATGTGCTGTGGAAGCGGCGCAATCGGCTTAACGTTGGCGTTGGAATGCCAAAACAGTGGCAAAAAAGCAACAATTTTGTGCGCAGACGTAAGCAAAGATGCCCTAAAAGTGGCAAAATTCAACGGCAAAAAACTGGGCGCAAAGGCAAAATTTGTGCAAACGGATTTGTTCAACCAAGTGGATGGCAAGTTCGACGTTATCGTGTGCAATCCGCCCTACATTTCAACGGAAGTTGTGGAAAGTTTGGAAAGTTGCGTCAAGGATTTCGAACCCAAACTTGCTTTGGACGGCGGCCAGGACGGCTTGGATTTCTATCGCAAGCTGGCCGAGCAAGCCCCCGCCTATTTGAAAGAAAACGGAACGTTGGTTTTGGAAATTGGCTACGACCAAGGCCAAGCCGTTGTGAAAATTTTGCAACAAAATTTTGACGTGGAACTAAAAAAGGACTACGGCGGCAACGACAGAATAATTGTTGCCACCATCAAAAAGTAGTTTCGAGGAGATATTATGACGGAAAAACTAGATAAAATCGTGGAGCGCTACGAGTTTTTGACGCAGGAAATTTCCAAGCCGGAAGTTATTGCCGATAACAACAGCTGGAAAAAACTCGTCAAAGAACACAGCACTCTCACGCCCATTGTGGAATGTTACGAAGAATACAAAAAAAACGACAAGGCCGTTTGCGACGCATTGGAAATGTCCGAAGTGGAAACGGATAAGGAAATGTTGGAACTGCTCCACGAAGAAATTGTCAGCGGCAAAAAACGTCGCGAAGAGTTGGAAGAACAGCTAAAAGTGCTTTTGTTGCCCAAAGATCCCAACGACGACAAAAACGTTATTTTGGAAATTCGCGCAGGCGCAGGCGGCGAAGAAGCGGCATTGTTTGCCAACGAAATTCGCCGTATGTACTATATGTTTGCGGAAAAGAACCGTTGGAAGATTGAAGAAATCGATATCGAAGAAAACGAACTTGGCGGCTTGAAGGAAGGCTCTTTCATGGTTGTGGGCGACGGCGCATATAGCAAATTCAAGTTCGAAAGCGGCGTTCACCGCGTGCAACGTGTGCCCGATACCGAAAGTCAAGGCCGCATTCACACCAGCACCATCACGGTGGCCGTTTTGCCCGAAGCACCCGACGTGGATATTGAAATTTTGGATAAGGACGTGAAAATCGACACCTATCGCAGTTCTGGCGCCGGCGGCCAACACGTAAACAAAACGGAAAGTGCCATTCGCATGACACACTTGCCCACCGGCATTGTCGTCAACTGCCAAGACGAACGCAGTCAAATAAAAAACCGCGAAAAGGCAATGAACATTTTGAAGAGCAAACTCTACGACTATTATCAAACGCAAGCCGATGCGGAATATGCCGCCGCACGAAAAAGCCAAGTGGGCACGGGCGACAGAAGCGAACGTATTCGCACCTACAACTTCCCCCAAGGCCGCGTAACCGATCACAGAATCGGCTTGACGCTGTATTCCATCGATAACTTTATGAACGGCGACATCGGCGAAATGGTGGAAGCGTTGCGCCTTGCCGACCAAGCTGCAAAATTGCAGTCTAACGATTAACAACAAAGTGAGTGTGATATATCCATGAAAAGATTGTTTGTTTTATTTTTGATTGTTGTGCTTGTTGGCGCGCTTATGTGCGTTGCTGCTTGCGATAACAGCCCCGAAGGTAAGCTTGTTTGCTACGTTCCGGACGGAGCACCGACACTATCCATTGCCAACATAATGGCAACCAAAAAGATTGGCAATGCCGACGTTGACGTTGTTGTTTCCACCGGAAACGACGTTGTTGCAAAGTGCAGCAGCGGCGAAGCGGATATGGCCGTTCTTCCCACAAATGCGGCAGTAAAAATTTGTGCTGACCGCGGCGACTATCAACTGTTCAGCGTAAACGTCTATGGCGTGTTGTACGTTGTTGGCACAAAACAAATTTCCAGTTTAGCAGAACTTAAAGGCCAAGTTGTGCACAGCATTGGTTTGGCAAACACCCCCGAATATGTGTTTTCCGCCGTGCTAGATAACGCCAAAATCGATTTTGAAAAGCACGTAGACAGCGCAAAAGATGCCAACACCGTTGGCATAAAATACTACGACGATGCTTCCGGAATTCTTCCCCTTGTTTTGGGCGGAAAGGTGCAATTTGCCCTTGTCGGCGAACCTGCCGTAACCAACCTAACGGCCAAAGCGGCAGAAAAAGGCATCACAATCTACAACCTGTTCGATTTGCAACAAGAATGGAAAAACGCCGTTGGTAGCGACCAAAACGGCTATCCCCAAGCTAGCATGATTGTCAAAAAAGAATGGTTGCAAAAGCAAGGTTTTGCCAGCGTTTTGGCAAAAACCGTCAAAGCCAACCAACAATATCTTTTGGACAATCTGGCAACTTTGAAGGAACTTATGCAAAGCTACGGCAGCACTTTGAACGTAGACTACACCAAGGAAATTATCGAACGTTGCAACCTTTGCGCTGTTTTGGCAAAGGATGCAAAAAGCGACATCGAAAAGTATTTGGGCGAATTTCCCAAAGCTTTTACCAACAAATATTTGCCGCTAGCAGACGGCGTATGCTATGAATAAAACTGTTAAAAAAATTGGCGTGGCGACGGGCAAAACCGTCGCTTTCGTCGCTGTTGTTTTGCTTTTGTGGTGGGCGTTTGCCGCCATTGCGCAAAACGAACTTGTGTTGCCACAGCCGTGGCAAGTGCTAAAAATAACCTTTCAACTACTGGGAGACGGCAAAATTTGGCTAGATCTTGCCGTTACGCTGGCCGGCGCGTTGGTTGCGCTGGTTGTTTCGGTGCTGTTTGCGTTGGTTCTTGCGCTGTTTTCGGCAACCTGCAAGGGGGCAAAACCCTTTGTGGATGCGTTGGTAAGCATTTTAAGCACAGCGCCCACTGCTGCAATAATACTAATCTTAATGATTGTGTTTTCCTCCAAATTGGTGCCCATAGTTGTGGCATTTTTGGTGGTTTTCCCCGTGCTGTACGCAAGTTTTCAAAGGGAAATTTTTGGTGACAGCCAACTTTTGGACGTTTGCAGGGTGTATAACGTGTCGCTGAAAAAACAAGTGCGTTTTGTGTTTTTGCCACAAATTTTGCGCACCTTTTGGGCGCAGTGCCGCAGCACCGTGTCGTTGTGCGTAAAAGTTGTTATTTCCGGCGAAATTTTGGCGTTGCCTCGTTTGGGGTTGGGGCGTGATATCTACGCTGCCAAAGTCAATTTGGAAACAGCTCACGTGCTGGCGCTAACGTTGTTGGCGCTTGTTGTGTGCGGAATAATTTCCGCCGCATTGGCCTTTGCGCAGAGGAAAACAAAATGGTAGAACTAAAAAATCTTTCCGTATCCTACGGCGAAAACGTCGTTTACCAAAATTTCAACTGCCAATTTCCCGAAGGCGTAAACGTTGTTTTGGGAAAATCCGGCTGTGGCAAAACCACTTTGCTGCGTGTTATTGCAGGACTTTTGCAACACGGCGGCGAATGTGTGGCCGAAGGCCCCGTTGCCATGGTGTTTCAACGTCCGGCACTTGCGCCCGTCAGCGTTTTCAACAATGTAAAAATGGTTACCAACGCTTCGGATGAGGAAATTATGCAAGCGTTGCAAAAGGCCGAAATTGCCCAAAAACGCAACCAAAACGCATGCAGTTTGTCGGGCGGAGAGCAACAGCGTGTGGCCCTTGCCCGAATGTTTGTTGCCGGCGGCAACGTTTTGCTGCTAGACGAACCCTTTTCCAACTTGGATTATGGCACAAAAATTGCTTTGCGCAACGTGTTTTTGAACATGGTTCAGCCCCATCAAACGGTTATTTTTGTCACACACGATATCGAAGATGCCGTTGCCGTTGCCGACAGAATTTATTTTGCGGAGGGCAAACCCAGCACCCTTTCGCTGGTGGCGGAACTGCCACGCAACGCGCGCGAACGCAACGAATTTGACGAAGAAAGCAACAAGTTGCGCAGCAAGTTGCACAAGTTGTTTTGCAACGTCTAGCGCAAAACAATAAAGTTAAATAACACTAGCCGCTTGCCACAAAAGGCAGGCGGTTTTTCTTTGCAATGGCAAGGGCAATGCGGCTTTTTTGCGCCATGCAACGCACTCGGTGCAATTTTTGCCGCCCCAAGAGGTGCAAAATGCAGGTGGCGTATGGCAAAAACGGATTTTTATTTAATTTATATTTAACATAATGTATTGACGAAAGTTGTATTTTTTGGTATATTTTTGTATAGTATAAAATTTTGCGATTTTGTATAGTACGAATTTTTTTGGAGGAATGTTTATGAAGGGTTCTGCGGTGCCGTTTGACGGCGACAAGAACAAAGAAATCGCTCTTCGCAAAAGGTTGGGCGAACTAAAGGTCAAAGAGGGCGCACTTATGCCGGCTTTGCAATATGCACAAGAGTTGTATGGCTACTTGCCCTACGAAGTGCAAAACATCATTGCCGACGAACTTGGTGTCACTTTGTCCGATGTGTACGGCGTTGCTACGTTTTATTCGCAGTTTTCGTTGTACCCCAAAGGAAAGTATCAAATCGGTGTTTGTTTGGGCACTGCTTGCTACGTTAACGGCTCGGGAGAAATCTACGACAAACTTCGCAGTTTGCTGGGCATCGAAAGTGGCGAATGCACCGAAGACAAATTGTTCTCGTTGGATGCCACTCGTTGCGTAGGTTGCTGCGGAATGGCTCCGGTAATGAAAGTTAACGAAGACGTATATGGCAAAGTTAAGCCGGAAGACGTTGAAGGAATTTTGGCTAAGTACAGAGAGAGAGGATAGAACTGATGGATGCTAAAAAATTGCAAGAAATAAAGGCTCGTGCGGAAAAGGAATTGGCAAACCGCGCAGCCGGCAGTAGCGAAAACGGTGCCAAATATCAACGTCAAGTGTTGGTGTGCGGCGGAACCGGTTGCACGTCCGGCAATTCGCTTAAAATTTTGGACGAATTCAAAAAAGAAATTCAAGAAAACAATTTGCAAGATTCCGTCAACTTGGTTATGACGGGTTGCTTCGGATTGTGCGCGTTGGGCCCCGTGGTCATCGTGTACCCCGAAGGTTCGTTCTATAGCAAACTCACCGTCGATCACGTTCACGACATCGTGGAACAACATCTTATCGGCGGCAAAGTGGTAAAGGAATTGTTGTATTCCGAAACCGTCACCGAAGAAGGTGTAAAACCCTTGCAAGAAACGCCTTTCTATGCAAAACAACACCGTTTGGCTTTGCGTAACTGCGGCGTTATCAACCCCGAACACATCGAAGAATACATTGCTCGCGATGGCTACAAGGCTTTGGAAAAAGCATTGTCTTCCACCCCAGACGAAATCATCGACCTCATTTTGCGTTCCGGTTTGCGTGGACGTGGTGGCGCAGGATTCTTGACGGGAAGAAAATGGAAGTTCACCCAACAAGCCAAAGGCGACCAAAAATACGTTTGCTGCAACGCCGACGAAGGCGACCCCGGCGCATTCATGGATCGTTCCGTTTTGGAAGGCGACCCGCACGCAGTTATCGAAGCAATGACCATTGCTGCATATTGCGTTGGCGCAACTCAAGGTTACGTCTATGTTCGCGCAGAATATCCCATTGCCGTTCAACGTTTGCAAATTGCCATCAATCAAGCAAAAGAATATGGATTCTTGGGCAACAACATTTTCGGCAAAGATTTCTCGTTCGATCTTGAAATTCGTTTGGGCGCAGGCGCATTTGTTTGCGGCGAAGAAACGGCCCTTATGACCAGCATCGAAGGACACCGCGGCGAACCTCGTCCTCGTCCTCCTTTCCCCGCAGTAAAAGGTTTGTTTGGCAAACCCACGTTGCTTAACAACGTCGAAACCTATGCAAACGTTCCTCAAATTGTTTTGAACGGAGCAGAATGGTATTCTTCCATCGGCACCGAAACCAGCAAGGGCACAAAAGTTTTTGCACTTGGCGGCAAAATTCACAACACCGGCTTGGTGGAAGTTCCCATGGGCACCACTTTGAAAGAAATCATCTACGATATCGGTGGCGGCGTTCCCAACGGCAAAAAGTTTAAGGCAGCTCAAACAGGCGGCCCCAGCGGCGGATGCATTCCTGCTGAATTGCAAGATATCCCCATGGACTACGAAAGACTCACCTCTATCGGTTCCATGATGGGCAGCGGCGGACTTATCGTTTTGGACGAAGACAACTGCATGGTAGACATTGCAAAATTCTATTTGCAATTCACCGTGGACGAATCCTGCGGCAAGTGCACTCCGTGCAGAATCGGCGTAAAGCGTTTGTACGAAATGCTTTGCAAAGTTACCGAAGGCAAAGCCACTTTGGAAGATTTGGATAAGATGGAAGAGTTGTGCTACTACATCAAAGACAACGCTCTTTGCGGTTTGGGACAATCTGCCCCCAACCCCGTGTTGTCCACACTCAAATATTTCCGCAGCGAATACGAAGCGCACATTGTGGATAAAGTTTGTCCGGCAGGCGTTTGCAAATCGCTCATTCAATATCAAATCGATCCCACAAAATGTATTGGTTGCACCCTTTGCGCACGCAACTGTTCTGCCGGCGCAATTAAGGGCACGCTAAAACAACCGCACAAAATCGATCCTCAATTGTGCGTGAAGTGCGGCGTATGCGAATCCAAGTGCAGATTCAAGGCTATTCACAAGGTAGGTGGCAAACATGATTAATCTAAAAATTAACGACATCCCCGTAAGTGTAAAAGAGGGAAGCACCCTTTTGGAAGCAGCACGTAGCATCGGCATCAAAATCCCCACGTTGTGCCACATGAAAGAACTTAGCGAACTTGGTGCATGCCGTGTTTGCGTGGTAGAAGTAAAGGGAATGCGCACGTTGGTTGCTGCCTGCGAATATCCTGCAAGCGAAGGAATGGAAGTGTATACCAACACTCAACGTGTTTTCAACGCTCGCAAAACCACCATCGAACTTATTTTGTCCGACCACCGCAAGGATTGCTTGTCTTGCGAACGTAACACCAACTGCGAATTGCAACGCTTGGCATATAAGTATAGTTGCGATAGCAGTCGCTTTGCCGGACAACCTCGCGAATTTGTCTACGACGATTCCACCGACTATCTTGTTCGCGACAACAGCAAGTGCATTTTGTGCCGCAGATGTATCGCCGTTTGCAAAAAGGTGCAAGGCGTTGGCGTTATCGGCGCAAACGAACGTGGTTTCAACACCCACGTTGCTAGCCCCTTCAACATGCAACTCAAAAACACCATGTGTGTTGGTTGCGGACAATGCATCACCGTTTGCCCCACCGGCGCTTTAACGGAAAAGAGCGAAATCGACCGCACTTTGGCTGCATTGAACGACCCCGAAAAGCACGTTGTTGTTGGCACTGCTCCGGCAGTACGTGCCGCTCTTGCAGAAGAATTCGACATTCCCGTTGGAACCAACTGCCAAGGCAAAATCAACACGGCTTTGAGATATTTGGGCTTCAACAAAGTGTTCGACGTTAACTGCTCGGCCGACTTCACCATCATGGAAGAAGCCAACGAATTGGTTGAACGCATTCAAAACGGCGGCAAACTGCCCATGTTCACCAGCTGCTGCCCCGGATGGATCAACTATTGCGAACGCAACTATCCCGATTTGTTGCCCAACCTTTCTTCTTGCAAATCTCCGCAACAAATGTTTGGCGCACTTGTCAAAAACATTTATGCTAAGCGCGCAGGCATCGACCCGGCAAACGTGTTTGTTGTAACCGTTATGCCCTGCACGGCAAAGAAAGGCGAAAAACAACGCACTGTCACCAACGGACTTGTGGATGTCGACGCAGTTTTGACCACTCGCGAATTGGCCCACTTGCTCAAAGGAAACGGCATTTTGTTGCCCGATCTTCCCGATGGCGAAACGGATAGTCCCTTTGGCGAATATTCCGGCGCAGGCGTCATTTTCGGTGCAACCGGCGGCGTTATGGAAGCAGCATTGCGCACAGCCGTCAGCATTTTGAACCCCGACGAAAAATTCTCCAAGTTGGAATTTGCCGAAGTTCGTGGTTTGGAAGGCGTAAAAGAAGCAAGCTACACAATCAATGGTTTGAACGTTAAAGTTGCCGTAGTAAACGGATTGAGCAACGCCAAAGCTTTGTGCGACAAAATCCGCAACGGCGAAGCCGACTATCAATTTGTTGAAGTTATGACTTGCCCCGGCGGATGCGTTATGGGCGGTGGACAACCCATCAAAGCAACCTTTGTTAAACACAAAAACGAAGTAGCAAAAGCTCGCGCAGAAGTTTTGTACGAAACGGATAAGGCAATGACCAACCGTCGCAGCCACAAAAACATTTCCGTAAACGAAGTTTATGCAACGGATATCGGCACGCCCAACGGCCACGCCGCTCACGAATTGTTGCACACAACCTACGAAGAAAAACCTCGCTACGTCAAGGAATAGTTGCCTTTCAAAATATTTGCAGTTTTTGCAAAAACATATTGCAAATATAACAATTTTGATATAAAATATATGGCAAGTAGAAACTACTTACTAAATTTGGAGGATACCACATTGATACAAGTTATTTTCGGCGAAAAAGGATCTGGAAAAACCAAACAAATAGTTGCGTTGGCAAACAGTGCTGCGCAAATTGCAAACGGCGTTGTTGTTTATATCGACCGTTCCAACAACCGCATACACGACCTCAACAGAAACGTTCGTTTGGTGGATGCTTCTCACTATGGTCTCACCAGTCAACACGACATTCTTTCCTTCATCAAGGGAATGCTCGCCGCTAACTTCGATATCGAACAAGTTTATATCGACGGAATTTCTCGTTTGCTCGATTGCAACGTAGCCGAACTGCAAGTTTTGTACGACGGATTGGATCAAATTGCAACGGAACACAACGTCAAGTTTATCATCACGGCAAGCGCCGCAAAGGAAAACTTGCCTCCGTTCATTGCAAAACACGTAGAGTAGTTTCAAAAACTAACAATCACAAAAGCGTTTTGCGTTGCGAAGTTTCGCAATGCAAGGCGCTTTTTGCGTTTTTAAGGGAATGGTTTTGTCTGCAACAGAAAAAGCAAAAGAGCAACAAAAAAACCATTGCAGCAACTTGTTTGCCCGAGGGCAAAGTTAACACGGCGGCAGTTTTGTTATAGAAGTGTCACAAAATTTGCAAACAAACAATGCCACTTTGCACAAAAAACGCCAAAGAATGCGCTTTTGCGCCATTGGCAGTTGGCACAAACGCTATTTAGTGGTATAATGTGTGCACTATGATAAAACTCACTCCGCTGTTTTCCGGAAGTTCCGGCAACAGCACGCTAATTCAAACGCCGTGCGCCAACGTCTTGCTGGATGCCGGCTATGGCTATAAGGCCACCGTTGCACGCCTTGCGCAGTGCGGTGTTTCCGTCAACGATATTTCCGCATTTATCATAACGCACGAGCACAGCGATCACGTTTCGGCACTAAAAACTTTTGCAAAACACACAGATGCACCCGTGTTTGTTCCGCAAAAGGCCGCAAACTACGTCATTCAAACGTGCTATTGCTCAAACGTCCAGCCCATTTGCGGCAGTTTTGATATTGCCGATTTGCACGTGGACGTCTACCAATGTTCGCACGATGCGCGCGATTGCTTTGGCTATCGTTTTGCTTGCGGCGATAGCGTTGGTTGCGTTACCGACACCGGCGTTGTGGACGATGCCTTGATAAATTTTCTTGCGCCCTGCAAAACTGTGTTTTTGGAAAGCAACCACGATTTGGAAATGCTGTGGCACGGGCCCTATCCCTATGTTTTGAAAAGGCGTGTTGCCTCGCCGCTAGGGCACCTATCAAATGCGCAAGCGGCGGAGGTTTTGGATAAACTTGCTGGCCCCAACCTAAAAAACGTGGTGCTGGCGCACCTATCTCGACAAAACAACGACAAACAAATTGCTTACAATGCGGCCGTTGCCGTGTTGCAAAAACACGGACTTGTGGTTGGCAAAGACGTTAGCCTGATTGTTGCCGATCAATTCCAAAACGAGGTTACCCTATGAAATTGCGCTACAACAAAAACGATTTGGGCAAAAGTTTTGCTCTTGCCGTGCTAATGATGCTGTTGGGCAGTTTTGTGCTTTCTGCGCTGTTCGGCGGCAAAACGGACGATCTTTCTTTTTGGATAATGCAAGCGCTGTATCAGCTGTTCATTTGTTCGGCAGCGTTTCTCTATTCGGTGCTTTCCAAATCAAAAATCGCTGTGGCCACGGCAATGAACGTAAAACCCAATTTTGCACATATTGGCTGGGGATGCCTTATCACGGCATTTTTGGCCTGCATTTCACTGCCCGTCAACGATTGGTTTGTTCAGCTAATTGTGGAACTTGGCTTTTCCGAACCGTCGGTAGAAATGCCCATGCAAGCGTTGCCAATGGTGCTTGTTGCTTGCATAATGCCTTCTTTTTGCGAAGAAATTGTGTTTCGAGGCACAATTTCCCGCTCGATGGAAAGTTGCCCCCAAAAGTGGAAAAGTTTGGTTGTGTGCGGAGCATTGTTCTCGGTGTTTCACCTAAACGCTGCGCAAACGTTGCATCAATTTGTGCTGGGCATGGTACTAACGCTGTTGGTGTTTCGCAGTGGCAGTTTGTGGACGGCATCCATCGTGCACTTGTTCAACAATCTTTTGGCGGTTTTGCTTTCCTTCACGGTGCAAAATGCTCAAATATTCACCGACCTTTGGTACGTTTTTGTGCCTGTTGGCGCAGTTGGCTTTGCACTTAGCCTTTGGGGCTACTGCAAAACAACAAAAAGCAACTGGCACGTTTGGCAAAACGAAGAACCGCGCGACGTGGCATCGGTGGCACTTTTGGCCGTTTCCGTTTTGGCTTGCGTTGCGTTGTGGATATTAAATTTGGTGGTGGCATGAACTATAAAATTGTTGCAGTGGGCAAAATAAAAGAAAAATTCTTTCGCGATGCCATCGACGAATACGCAAAACGCCTTTCTCGCTTTGGCAACTTGCAAATAGTGGAAGTGGATGAACACACCTTTTGCGGCGTTCCAAACGCCAAAGAAGTGGAAAAAATAATTTCCACCGAAGGCAAAAGCATTTTGAGCAAGGTGGAAGGCTGCTTAGTTGCGTTGGATATTGGCGGCCAGGAACTTTCAAGCGAGCAACTTGCCGAAAAAATGGAAAAGTTTATGCAAAACTATTCCACAATCACTTTCGTCATCGGCGGCAGCTATGGTTTGTCCGACGAAGTGAAGCGTGCGGCGCAACTAAGGCTATCTTTTGGCAAAATAACTTTGCCGCATCAACTGTGCAGAGTGGTGCTATGCGAACAGGTTTATCGCGCGTGCACCATTCGCAGCAACATTCCGTATCACAAGTGATTTGACAAATTGCGTACTTGTGGTACAATAGTTTTGTTGCACCTAGCAACACGCCACAAAATTGGGGCATAAAATATAAAAAGGGTAAATTTTTATGGATACGGTACTAACTTCTACGGTTTTATGGCAAGATTTTCACCCCGAAGCGGAAGCTTTGGACGTAAACGTGCTACGAACGGAAGAATTTGACGGAATAGTTATCAAAACGGTGTATTTCACCGGCCGACAAGTTGCCGATGGCAAAACGCGCGTTTTGGCAAAAGTGGCTTGCAAAGCAGGCAAATCCGCCAAACCGGCAGTGTTGTTGGTGGATAACTACAAAAAGCCTATCGACGTGGAAGAACTAAAATTTTGGGCAAACAACGGTTTTGTGGCAATGGCAATCGATTTCGCCGGCCGCACAACAAAAGGCCCGGCAACCCTTTATCCGTCGTCGTTGGATTATTGCAACAGCGACGTTGCCAAAAGCTATTTCTACGTGTCCAACAGCGCAAAAAACACAAAAATTTACGAATATGCACTTAACTGCATGCGTGCAATAACCTACCTGTTGCAGGAAGAAAACGCCAAAGGCGTTTCCGTCATCACCGCCAAAAAAGGTACGGCAGTGGGCGTAATTGTGCTAAGTGTCGATCAACGCATTTCCAACGGAGCGGTGGTTTTTGGCAGTTTGTATCGCGAATTTCCGCCCTACGACAGCGACGAAGAAGAACCGGACGAAATGTCGGAAGAAGCGTTGCAAAAACGTTTGGACTACGAACAAACCCGTCAAGTTTGGACGGCCGGCATTGCCCCTCAAAGTTATGCAATGCAAATAAAGGTGCCCGTCTATCTTATTGCTTCGGCCAATAGCCCCTACGTCAGTTCGGAACATTCCAACAAAATGTACTATCGCCTTAACGATAACAGCAGAATGTTGCTGTTGCCGCTAACAATGGATTATCTTTCCGACGAACATGCTCAATGTTTGGTTAAGTGGTGCAAAGGCACAACGGTGGAAGAAAACGCCGAAGTGTTGCCCTATTCCGATGCTAACGGCGACAATTTTGTCAAGGTAAAAACGTCGTTGCCCCATTCCAAAATTGATTTGTGGTATTCTCGCAATGCCGAAAGCAGTTGTCGAAATTGGGTAAAAGCGCCCCTCAAAAAGACAGAGGACGGCTTTATTGCCGAATTGGACGTCTACACCCAAACGGATAGTTTGGTGGCATTTGCATTTGTCAAAGGGCAAATAGATATCACCACGGCGCTGTGCGAAGTTAATTGCGAACACCCCAGCAAAGTTAAAATTCCCACAAGAATTTTGTTTGCCTGCAACGGCGATGGCAACCTTGTTTCCATTCAGCGTGGCGGCGGCTGGCACGGCCAAAAGCACGATGTGGAATATTGCAAGGGCTATTTGGATATTTTCGGTGCAAAGGGCACCGGCATGGCAACCTTTGCCGTGAACGATTTTGCCGTTAAGCACGGCGATGGTTTCACCGTAAGTTTCGATGTGTGCTGCAACGTTCAACAAACGCTAAAAGCTTTTGTAATGACAAAATTTGGCAAAGAAAACGTCGAATACGTGCAAGAAACTCACCTTATTGGTGACGGAATGTGGCAACGCATAACACTGGAAGGATCCAACTTCCATTCTGCCGATGGCAAACAAATGCCGGAAGATACCATCGTGGAAGTATTTGCGGTGTTTGCCGACGAAGAATTTTTGATAAACAACTTGTTTTTGGTATGATAACTTTCAAACAGGGCGATACTGTTATCACAAAAAAACCGCATGCTTGCGGTTGCAATCGCTGGGTGGTTGTGCGCGTTGGCGCCGACTACAAAATTCAATGCGCTTCCTGCGGAAGAGTAGTGCTTTTGGAAAGCGAAAAATTTCACAAGGCGGTTAAAAAGGTTGACTAACGACGAACAAAACAACGTGCATAATCCGCTTGCCGGTCAAGAGGAACAACAAAACACAGTGGATGCGGAACAGCAAGATGCACCGGGTGTGGCACAACAATCCCCCGATGCGCTTGCCCCTTCGGACGTTTTGACGGAGGAGGATCCCGTTTTGTTGCGCCGCAAAAAAAGATTGGATAAAGCACTTACCATTCTGCTTATTGCGCTGGTTGTGTTGCTGGCGCTAAGCTTGGTTTTGCGCTTTTTCGTCGGTTGCCGAATAAGCGTTCAGGGCGAATCCATGGAGCCTAATTTTCACAGCGGCGATAGCGTTTGGATAAACAAACAAAAGCAAATTTCTCGCGGCGACGTGGTTGTGCTCTACAAACATCAGCTAACTTCAACGCAAAAAATTTTGGCGGAGTTCAGCGTGGGCAAAGAGGCGCAGTCGGGCGGTGAATACGAAAAACTCATCAAACGTGTTGTGGCACTTGCCGGCGACAAAATTTGGACGGAGCCACAGGGCGAAGGCGTTGTGTTGGTTATCAAAACCGCCGATGGCCAAACTTTGCGCGAAAACTACTACACAAACGGCACCGAACAGGCGCTGTTCTTCCAGGCAAACGGCCAAAAGGGCGCAGTTCCCTACCTTCTAAGCACCCATTTGGGCAATTTGCAAGGTTGCGTTTCGGAGCAAACGGCGTTTGTTGTGCCTAGCGGTTGCTTCTATTTTTTGGGAGATAATCGCAACAACAGCACCGATTCACGCGCGCTTGGTGCATTGCCGGTGGAAAACGTCTACGGCGTGGTGGAGTTTTAGCAACGGCTTGCCGCAACTGGCAGTCAAAATTGAACGCACGCTGTGCAAAATGAATATTAAGTCTCGCAAAAATTTTTGCGAGACTTTTTTGCTTCAATGGTTCAAAATTTTAACAAACACAATTCCTTGCAAGCAAAAAACTAGTATTGCAAAAAGCAAGTGGTATTGCAATTTGCAAACAAAGTTGCTACTTGTGTGGCATCTAGCTTAAGTTCGGTGTTGTGCCGAACTTTTTTTGTGCAAAAATTTTTGCGCAGGAGGCAGGCGCAAAAGGCAGGCAAAAGTTGCAATAACGGTTTTCAAGTATAAAAATATTTTTATTTGCAAAACTTTATGTATGGACTATTTGCAGGAAATAACAAAAATCTACGGCCGACAGGATGAGTTTTTGCAACGCAATTTGTTTGGCGGCAAAATAAGCGTGCTAAGTTTGGATACCATTTGCGACGACAAAAAGGTTTGCAACTACGTTTTGCAACCGCTTGCGCAAGTGGCCGAAAATTGCACGGCGCAGGATATTTTTCAAAAAATATTGTTGGGCGCCAACGTCAAAAAGGAACCAAACGTGCAAGCCGCCGTGGAGGATATTGCTAACGGCTATGCTTTGGTGCTGGTGGAAAACGTGTGTTTCGCCGTGGATGCTCGTCTTGCCGTTGGGCGCGCCGTCATCGAACCGCCCACGTCCATGGTTATGCGTGGCCCGCGTGAAGGTTTCACAGAGGACGTAAAAACCAATTTGGCATTGCTTCGCAAACGATTCAAAACGCAAAATTTCAAAACAGAAAGTTTTTCTGTGGGCAAATATACCAACACAACGGTGGCCGTGTGCTACTTGCAGGGGGTGGCAAAAAAGCAACTGGTGGATAGCATTGTGCAAAAGTTGCAAAGGGTGGATGTGGACGGTGTGCTGGATAGCAGTTATTTGGCACGCTATCTGGATGGCAACAAGACGTTTTTGTTTCGCCGCGTGGGCACTGCGGAAAAACCAGATATCGTTGCCGGCAAACTGTTGGAAGGGCGCATTGCCATTGTTGTGGACGGTTCGCCCATGGTGCTAACTGTGCCCTATCTTTATGTGGAAGATTTGCAATCGCCCAGCGACTACTACGAAAATGCGCTTATGACAAGCATCAACAGAATTTTGCGTTTGGTAAGCGTTTTGGCTTCCGTCCTGTTGCCGTCGCTATACGTATGCTTGCAAATGTATAACTATCAAATAATACCGCTAAAATTTTTGATAACCATCCTAAACGCCACGCAATCCATCCCCTTTTCGCCCCTTTCGGAAATGCTCATGATAATTGTCATTTTCGATATTTTGCGAGAGGCCAACTTGCGCATGCCGTCGGCGGTGGGCATAACTCTTTCGCTGGTTGGCGCAATAGTGCTGGGCGATGCCGCCGTCAAGGCCGGTTTGATAGGTGCGCCCGCTGTCATGATAGGCGCGCTTTCCGGCATTGGGCTTTTCACCGCACCAGATAACACCCTTATTTTTTCGCTGCTGCGTTTTGTCATAACTTTTGTAGGCGGAATAATGGGAATAATGGGTGTGTTGCTTTCGGCATTGCTAATTTTGCTGTATTTGGCATCGCTGGAAGAATACCAAACGCCGCTTTTGGCGCCTTTTGCACCCGATATTCCACAGGACAGGCAGGATGCTGTTTTGCAAAGCCCGTTGCCGTCGCAAAAAAAGCGTCCGTCCTCTTTCCCCAACCAAAACCGAACAAGAAGGGGCTAGCAGATGAACAAAATAAACGTAACGCAAATTTCTTTGTTGGTGTTGCTAACAATAAGCGGCGGCAAGTTTTTGTCGTTGCCGTCCATTTTGGCGGCTGACGTCGGGCACGACAGTTGGCTGGTTTTGTGCATCAATTTTGCGCTGGATGCATTGTGTTTGTGCTTTTTGCTGTGGGCGCTAAAACAAAACAAACACAGGCTAAGTTTGGACGAAGTACTGGGAGCCACCGTCACGAAGGTCGGTTCCAAGTTGGTGTTGGCAATATTTTTTGTGATGTTTGTTTCTCGCAGCATAATTTTGCTAGATTCCTGCTACAAAACGCTTGCGGTAACCTTCGACGTCAACACAAACTGGATACTTTTCACTTTGCCCATTGTTGCCGTTGCCGCTTGCGCCATCAAGTGGGGATTCAACTGTATTGCGCGTGTTTCGCAGGTGTTGTTTGCACTAATATTTTTGTCCATCGTAGCCATTTTGATCTATCCCACAACCAAGGCACAGTTTTCGCAGTTGTTGCCCATTGGCGAAGCAGGGCTTGCTAAAATATTTCAAACGGCATTTTTGCGCAGTTTTTGGTTTTCCGACTACGTGTTTATCTATTTCGTGATGGAAAACGTCCGCCCGCAAAAAAGAGTGTTTTTGCCTGTTCTTAGCAGTTTTGCCGTGGGCGTGGTGGTAACGGTGCTACTAAATGCCGTTTTTGTTGCATTGTTTGGCCAGTTTGCACAGTTCAGCAAACTGGCAATGAGCAAAATCGGACTGTTTTCCGCAACGGCATCGTCCAATGGTCGTTGGGATTGGCTAACACTTTCCGCCTGGCTAATATCGGTGGTTATAAAGATAGTGATTTTCATTTTCTGCGCCTATAAGTGTGTGGAAAAAGCCTTCGGAAAGCACTTTTCCAAAGTTAACTACATTGTGCTTGGCGTTATTGCAATTGTGTTGCTGTTGCCCATGGTTGTTTCGGTGGATGCTTTTATGAATCAATTTTTGTCCCGCTGTGCCTATGTGTTTGCAGTGGCGCAATATCTTTTGCCCCTTGCCATGCCGTGGCTAACAAAAATTGCCAACGCCAAAAAGTTTGGCCAAGGCGGCTTGGCGGAGGTGGCGGATGCGTGACCTAAAAAGAATATTGGTGGTTTTTGTGTTTTTCGTCGTTACGGTGGTGGTTTCCGTTGGCTACAAAGGCAACGAAATTTCTCGCCGTGGCATAGTGCTGGGCGTGGGTGTGGATAGGTGCGAAAACGGCGTTATGGTAACGGTAGAAGTGGTTAGCCCTGGCAACGGCAGTGAGGAGGTGGGCACGTTCAGCAAAACCGTTTCGGCATTTGGCAAAACGGTGGCAGAAGGCTTGCAAAACGTTGCGGAAAAAACCGGCAAAGAAACGTCGCTTGGGCAGTGCGTGCTTATCGTCTACGGCGAAGAGATGATGCGTGGCGACGTTTCCGATGCGGCAGATTATTTCATAAAATCCGATAGCTGCAAGGAAAGCACCGTCGTTTGCTGTTGCGTGGGCACGGCGCAAAACTTGCTAAAAAACAGCGATGCACTTTCTCAAAGCGTGTCGCTATCCTTGGCGGATAAGCTAAAAGACGTTGCACAAAACGTAGCTTTGCCTTCATGCGATTTGCTAACATTTTCGCGCAGTCAAAGGGAAGGTTACCAAACAGGCTACCTAAACTTGGTGCATTTTCAACAGGCCGACGTGCCAAACCAGCAACAGCAAAGTCAAGGGTATTTTGTGTCGCAAAACGTGGTGGTTTTTCGCAACAACAAGTTTGTTTGCGTTTTGAGCGAACAGGAAACTCAAGGCCTTGCGTTGCTATCCAAAGGCGTTTCCGGCAATGTTTTCACCGTCAAAAATAACACCCTTGCAACGCTAAGGGTAAACACAAAAAACCTTTCGGCAAACAAGCGTGGCAATCAAGTGGATTTCACAGTTGACCTCTACGTCAAGCTGGCGCGCACCGATAGTTTTGGCGCCGGCGGCAAGTTCACTGCCAAAACGGAATCGGAAATTACCCAAAGCATGCTAGATCAAGCAAAGGAACAAGCCTATGTTTTGGCGCAAGCGTTTTTGCAAAAGCAAACACAATGGCAGTTCGATTTGATCGGCCTGCACGAATTGTTTCGCCGCCAGTATGGTTCGGCGCAGTGGGTAAAAATTTTGCCAACAAGTTCCATTCCCGTCAATTTGAAAATAACCGTGCAAGAAAAGTAGTTTTTAACAAACGGCTTGTCGGCTGTCAAACTAAACTGCAAAAATTTGCACAAAAAAATCAAACTGAAATGAATTATTGCATTACAACGTGCAAAATGTGGCAATTGTCGTGTGTGCCATGCCGTTGTTGCAACAATGCTTTTTCAAGCGATGTTTTGCCATTTCACCATGTGTTCAGCGCACAAAAAAGTTTTGTTGATATTTGTTTTTAGCCGCCCTTTTCGGCGGCATTTTGCTTTTATTGCAAAAAATATTCTTGTTGACGATGTTGCATATTCGTGCTAAAATGCTAATTGTCAAAATATGGTCAATTTGGAGGTGGCTTAAATGAACGTAAAAGAATTTCTAAGCCAAAACTACACTGCCTATCACGTTGTGCAAAACGTGTGCAAAACGCTTACCGAACAGGGTTTTTTGCCCCTTGCTTGGGGAGAAGATTGGCACCTAAAACAAGGCGACAAGCGTTTTATCACGCAAAACGGCAGTTCCGTTATTGCGTTTGTGGTGGGCGAAGGCAAGTTTTTTAACGTCTGCGAAAGCCACACCGACAGCCCTTGCTTCAAAATCAAGGGATCTTCTGTTTTGGAAGGCACCGTCAACCGCCTAAACGTGGAAAAATATGGCGGCGGATTGATCTATTCGTTTGTGGATAGGCCGCTAAAAATTGCCGGCCGCTTGCTTGTGGAAACGCAAAACGGCGTTCAAGAGCAGGTTGTTGCAAGCGACTATCAAGTTGTCATTCCTTCGCTGGCCATCCATCACAACCCAACTGCCAACGATGGCATTTCTTTCAATTTGCAAAACGACGTGCTTCCGCTGTTTTCTCAAACAGAAACAGATTTGTACAAAACGCTCACCGACAAAAAGGTTTTGGATGCCGATTTGTTTTTGGTGCCTGCAACGCAAGCGTTCAACGCCGGTGCGCAAAACGAATTTGTTTGTTCGCCCCGCATCGACAACCAAACAAGCGTCTTTTGTTCTCTAAATGCGTTGCTTTCCGCTTGTCCGCAAGGCGTATCGGTTGTTGCCTGTCTAGATAACGAAGAAATTGGCAGTGGCACCCGTCAAGGCACGCCCGGCTTTTTGAACAAAGTTTTGTGTGCAATCGAAAATTCCCTTGGCTGGGACGAACAGCAAAAGGCATTGGCACGCCACAACGGCATGGTGCTCTCGGTGGATAACGGACATGCCATTCACCCTGCTCATCCAGAAAAGAGCGACCCTAAGCAAAACGTAAAGCTGAACGGTGGCGTGGTGATAAAACATCATCCCAACTATGCAACGGATGGCTTAACTTCCGCATTGCTCAAAAAGCTGCTTTCGGATAACAAAATTGCTTGGCAAGACTACTACAACCGAAGCGACGTGCGTTGCGGTTCCACCTTGGGATTGGCAACTTCCGCCGTGCTGCAAATAAAAACTTGCGATATCGGCCTTGCACAACTAGCAATGCATTCCGCATGCGAAACTGTCGGCGCAAAGGATATCGACTGCATGACGCAAGCGCTAACGGCATTTTTGTCGGCGCAATTCCGCACGGAAAACCAAAACGTGGTTATCAGCTGCAAGGAGAATTGCCAATGAAAAGCGGCTGGCTTGTGGTAAACGGCTTTTTGCACAGCGAAAAATTCAACAATTTGTATGGTTTTTTCACAAACAGTGCAAAAAAACTCGGCATTCATTTGCAAGTTGTGCCCACAACCCAACTTATTGCCACCGCGCAGGAAGGTTTTTCGCAAAAGCCGGATTTTGTGCTGTTTTGGGATAAGGACGTGTGCCTTGCCCGCCGCCTGCAAAATTGCGGCCTAAAACTGTTCAACTGTGCCGATGCAATAGAAAACTGCGACAGCAAAACACTAACGGTAATGCGCCTGCTAAACGTTGTGCCTATGCCGAAAACGATGTTTTCACCAAAAACTTTCGATGGCGTTGGCTATGGCGATTTGGGGTTTGTGCAAGTTGCCGCACAAAAACTTGGTTTGCCCATGGTGATAAAGGAATCGTTCGGCTCTTTCGGGCAGCAAGTGTATTTGGCCACTACCGTTGAAGAGGCAAAACAAATTGTGCAGTCGCTTGCCGGCAAGGACTTTTTGATGCAACAATTTGTTGCCGAAAGTTTTGGCAAGGACGTTCGCGTAAACGTGGTGGGCGGCAAGGTTATAAACGCCGTGATGCGCCACGGTGCCGAGGGTGATTTCCGTTCCAACGTCACTTTGGGCGGAAGCATGCAAGCCTGGCAAATAGATCCGCTAATGGAACAATACGCATTGTCGGCCTGCCAAACGCTGGGTTTGGATTTCGCCGGCGTGGACTTTTTGATTGGCAACAACGGCCCGTTGCTGTGCGAAGTGAACTCTAACATGCATTTTCAGTCTACTTTCGAATGTACAGGCGTAGATTTAAGCAAAGAAATTTTGCAACACGTTTTGCAAAAGATCAACTAGGGCAAGCCCCAAGGAGGTTATTTATGGAAGAATATCTTTCTCGTTACGAATTTTGGTGCAAAAACGCCAAAGATGCAGACGTTATAAGCAGTTTGCAACAAATGCAAAACAACGAAAATAACAAACAAGACGCATTCTATGCCGATATCGAATTTGGCACGGCTGGTTTGCGTGGAATAATGGAAGCCGGCCCCAACCGAATGAACGTCTACACGGTGTTTCGTGCAACTGCGGGCGTTGCCTCCTACATGAAAAAACACAATTTCACGTCTTGCGCCATCACTTACGATTCTCGCAACAATTCTCAAAAATTTTCTCAAGTGGCGGCGGCTACGCTAGCTTCTCAGGGCATAAAGGTTTTTCTCACCAAGGAATGCATGCCCACTCCGTTTTTGTCCTTTATGGTGCGCAACTATCACGCAGATATGGGGCTTAATGTAACGGCTTCTCACAACGCTGCGCAATATAACGGCTACAAAGTGTACGACAAAAACGGTTGCCAACTTACTGATGACGATGCCAACGAAGTTATGCAACACATTCTA
>CAZNZO010000002.1:98256-152597 GCA_964577535.1 uncultured Oscillospiraceae bacterium | reverse complement strand
ACCTGCCCCTATCCCAACCCCGAACGCCACGAAGCACTTTCGCTAGCATTGGCGCTGGCAAAGGACGTCGATTTGGTTGTTGCCAACGACCCCGATAGTGATAGGCTTGGCGTTGCCGTTTGCACAAAGCAAGGCAACCAAATTCTTAGCGGCAACGAAGTGGGCCAGTTGTTGTGCGACTACGTGCTTTCCGTACGCTCACAGCGTGCAAACTTGCCGCAAAACTCGGTGGTTGTCAAAACCATAGTTTCCACCCCCATGGTGGATAAAATTGCCGCCCACTACGGCGCGCAAGTGGTGGATGTTCTTACCGGCTTCAAGTACATAGGCAACGTCATAAACAAACTGGAACAAACCGGCCACGAAAGCGATTTTGTGTTTGGTTTCGAAGAAAGTTGCGGCTACTTGAAGGGTTCCTACGTGCGCGATAAAGATGGCGTTGTTGCTGCAATGCTCATTTGCGAATGTGCCGCCTACTACAAAAAGCAAGGCAAAACGCTTGTGGATAGGCTAAAAGAGCTTTCCCAGCAGTTTGGCAACTACACTTTCCGCCCCGTTGCATATACGTTCCAAGGCATCGAAGGTGCCCAAAAGAAGGAACAAATCTTTTGCAATTTGCGCAAAAACCCATTGAAACAACTTGGCCTTGGCAAAATAGTGGACGAATGCGACTTTTTGACGCAAACCAAATACGACGTTCCCAAAACCAACGTTTTGCGTTACAGAACAGACGATGGTTGCCAACTTATTTTGCGCCCTAGCGGAACGGAGCCCCTTGTAAAATGCTATTTGTGCGCCGTTGGCGACGAACAATCGGCAAACGAAAAATTAACGGCCGTGGTAAACCAGCTAAACCAAATTTTCTGCTAGAATCTTTTTGCACAAACAAAAATCAAACGCCCTTGCAAGAAAACTTGCATGGGGCGTTTTTTCTTGTAACGGATGCAAAAAAATATGCATTGGTCGCAATTTTTGTGGCACGTTGCAACTTTTTTGCGCCACTTTTTGCAATTTTTTTGCTTTTTCGGCAATGTTTTGCTTGCGCCTTAACAAAAGCATCAAAAACACTTGCTTATTTTGCGCATAAAAGGGTACAATGGTGTGGATGTTATTATGTGTAATATAAAAGAAGAAAATATATGAAAAAATCTGTTAGAATACTCACCGTTTTGGCACTTGCAGCCATCATTGCAACAAGCGTGTTTGCTCTTACCGCTTGCGGTGAAAAAACGTTGAAAGAAGCAACAGGATTGTAATATAAGGAAGTGTCGGTTGTATTCAATGAGGGCAGCAGCTATCGCAACGGATACGAAGTTGTGGGCTTGGGCACCGAAACGTTGACAAGTTTGGCTGTTCCCGCAACCTACGAAGGCAAACCTGTTATCAGCATTTCCGAAAAAGCTTTCGAAAACACCAACATTGTCGAAATTGCCCTGTCGGAATCGGTCTACGTTATTTAGGGAAACGCTTTCAGTGGATGCAGTTCTTTGAAAAAAGTCACCGCTTTGGGCGTTGCTCGCATCGGCAATGGCGCTTTCACGGGATGTTCCGCCTTGACGACGGTGATTCTTCCACTTAGCGAAACTCAACAATGGACGCATTACGACGAAAAAAACCACGTCGAAGTGCAATTTGACGACGGCAGCAGCGAAAACAACGCCAACATTCTTGTCAATGGAGGCAATTATTCCTACTATTTTGGTGCCTAGCAAGTTTGCCCAGGGAGATCGCAAATTTCAAAACAATTTTGCGGCATTTTGCGTCACCTAAAATTGTTTGAAAAAAACAATCCTGAACCCTTGCAATTTTTTTGCGGGGGCACTGCTATTATTGAAAGAATATCCAAACTGAACAAACAAGGAGATAGATATGAAAAAATCAATCAAACTAGTTGCTTTTTTGGTATTGGTTGCGCTGGCAACCAGCGCTTTGCTTGCGTTTGCCTCCTGCACGCCCCAAACCGAAGAACTTCCTCAAGCAACCGGCTTGAAATATATCAAAACCATCTGGAACGACCAAGATTGCTATTTCGTCACAGGCATCGGCACCGAAACTCGCACCGCTTTTTCCGTTCCGCAAACGCACGAAGGGCTTCCTGTTTGCGGCATTGCACAGTCTGCATTCTATGGCAACAAAACCATCGAAGAAATTGTTTTGCCGCAATCCGTCCAGTACGTTGCAGCAATGGCATTTTCCTATTGTTCCGTCAAAAAAATCACAGCGCTCGGTGTCACGCAAATCATGCAAGGTGCTTTTGCCGGCAGCGAATTGCAATCGGCAGTTTTGAAGGCTAACGGCGAAGTTAAATGGAACCGGTACTATGCATCCATGCAATCCGATGCCTACATGTCCGAATTTGGCGCAAAAAATTTCGAACACAACGCCTACGTGCTGACAACGCAAAGCCAAAGTGAATTTCACTATGGCGAAAAGCGCAACAACCATTGACGTGTAACAACAAAATCAATTTTGTTCTATCGCATTTCTGATGGCAACCGCATGTCAAAGGGCGTGCCGTTTTATCGTTCTTACGGCTTAACGAGCAACATAAAATAGCAGGCCTTATGGCAAACATCAGTTACTAGAGAGTTTGTTAAAAAACGGGCGACGCAAGTTTTTGCTTGTGTCGCCCGTTTGCTATTTTAAGTTTAGTTTGTAACAAACAGCAGTATCTGCTTTTTTGGGAAAAATGTTTTCTGAGTGAACACTCTTTCCAGCCATCGGCTACAAGCAGAAACGCTTGTTTGTGGAAATGTTTTCTATTTCAAATCGGCCTTTCGAATGGATAGGTATCCCAAACCGAAAAACAAAGCAGCAAACACCACGTCGTATAGTATCACCATTCCCATGGCCAAGCCGCTAGGTATGGTGCCGGCCGTCATATACAAGTTGTAAAATGGCAGGCAATCCAAAACTGTTTGCGAAACCACCTTTCCGCCCATTTCCACGGCAAAAAGAATTTCTTCAATAATGGATGCAACAATGCCAACGCCCACCAAACTTATAACTAGTGGCCAAGCAATGGTTGCCGCCTGTTTGCGGGTGCAAAACAAAAACATGCATACAAGCGATTGGGTAAACAGTGTGGCGCCTAAGCCCATTGCAAAGCTGCAAAGTATCACGGAAGTTGCTTGGCCTGCCGGAAGGGTGCCAAAGCCCATAACGGGTGCAAGCATTGCAAATTCCATAACAAAGTTAACAACAAAGTAGCTTGTTCCAATAAGCAGAGCGGTTATGCTGTATGCAAAAAACACTTGCGTTCTGCTTTTGTTTGCCAAAATTGTGTTGCGAACAGTTCCTTGCGAAAATTCTTTGCTAAGCACAATGGAAGAGCAAATCATTGCAAACAGTGCAGAGTTTGTGGAATAGGACGAAAACTGCGTCATGGATGTATAAAGCGAGTTGCCCATGTTTTCCACAAGCGAAACGTCTCCAATAGCGCCCATAATTGCATCAAGCCCAAAAATAAGCAACACGCTAAAAACAGGCAATACGGCGCACAATCCCAAAAACACCCAAAACAAGGTGGATTTTTTCAGCCTGAACAATTGCAGTTGAAGAATACCTTTCATCTTGCACCTCCTACCGCTTCAATAAAGAAATCTTCCAAGCTTTCGCCAAGAGACACAATGTTAGTTGCCACAACGCCCTTTTGTGCCAACAGCAACAGCACTTGCGTGGGCTGAATTTCGCCAAACAAGTCAATTGTGTTTTCGTCCACAATTGCTGTTTCTCCCAGTGCAGAAAGCACTTCTTTTGCTAGTTCCACGTTATCCACGCTAATTCTAAGGCGCCTTGCACTTAGGCCAAGTTCTTCCGCCGTGGCGTGCTTAACAATTTTGCCGTTGTGCATAACCAAAAATTCCGTGGCAAACTTTTGCAATTCCGCAAGAATATGGCTAGAAATAAGAAGAGTAACGCCCATTTCTTTGTTTAGCAAAACAAACAGTTCTCGCAGTTGCCTTATTCCTTCCGGATCAAGCCCGTTTGTCGGTTCGTCCAAAATAAGCAAATCGGGTTTGCCCACAATTGCCATAGCAATTGCCAAACGTTGCCTCATTCCGTACGAAAAGTTTTTCACCTTTTGCCTGGTGCTGCACAAACCAACAATATCCAGCGTTTTTGCAAGATATTTTTCGTCTTCTTCTATGCACAGCAGTTTGCACTGAGCACGCAAATTTTCCATGGCCGTCATTCCGTTGTAGAGCGACGGTTTTTCTATCAGTGCGGCAACGGACGTATCGCGCCTAGTTTGCCCCGGTAGCACGCAATACGTGCCCGAAGTTGGCATCGAAAGCCTGGTCAGCAACCTGATAAGCGTTGTTTTGCCTGCGCCGTTTTTGCCAACCAAACCAACAATTGCGCCCTTTTGTATTGTCAACGAAACGTTGTCAACAGCATTAAGCGTACCATAGCGTTTGGTCAAATTTTCGGCACTAACCAAAATTTCAGACATCTGGTACCTCCCAAATATTTTGCATTTGCACACGTTGCACCGGCATTTTTATGCACTGGCACATTTTGCGCTAGCAATAATTGTCAAACATTATATCACACTCAAAACGCACTGTCAATATTTTTTGCAAGCAATGGTGTTGACTGTTTTTCGTTGCTATGCTAAACTGCTTGCAAAAGGTGAAATATGAAACTTTATAAAAACGGAAGTTGCCTTGTTGGCAACAAAATTATCAAAAGAGATATCGTTGCCAATCGTGGCAAAATAATTGAAATTGCCGAAGATATCGTTGCCGACGAGCAAACGGAAGTTTTCGATTGCACCGGCAAATATCTGTTGCCCGCCTTGGTGGATATCCACACGCACGGCGCCCACGGCCACGATTTTAACACTGCCGATTTGGACGGCATGAAAAAGATTTTGGATTTCTACGTAAATCACGGCGTGGGCACGGTTTTTCCCACCGTCATGACGGATAGCGACCAAACTATTTGTCGCCAAGTTGCACTCATTTGCGAATTGGCCAAGGACTATCCCGAAGTTAAGGGCATCCATTTGGAAGGGCCGTTCATTTCCGAACAGTTTGGCGGCGCAATGCCAAGGGAATATTTGCAAAAACCGTCGGTAGATAAGTTTATGCAATATCAAAAGGCGGCCAATGGGTTCATAAAAATTGTAACCGTCGCACCAGAATTGCCCGATGCAATTGCCTTTATTTCGGAAGTTTCCGATATGGGCGTGGTGGTGTCGCTGGGGCACAGCGGCGCAAACGCCGAAACTGTGGAAAAGGCTTTGCAAGCCGGCGCAAAAAGTTTCACCCACTGGGGAAATGCCATGTCGCAGCTAGATAGGCACAACCTTAACGTTAGCGGCAGCGCAATGGCAAGCAACGCTTTTTGCGAAGTTATTTGCGACGGCAAACACGTTCAAAAGGACGTTGTTAAATTGCTTGTGCAAACAAAAAGCATAAACAAAGTTATTGGCATAACGGATAGCATCATGGCGGCAGGTTTGCCCGACGGCACCTATACTCTCGCCGGACAAACGGTGCACGTTGCAGGTGGCGATGCTCGCCTGACAAATGGTGTTCGCGCAGGAAGCACATTGGATGCCTACACCGGCCTTGCAAATTTGGTGACATTCACAGGCTTGCCCCTTTCCGAAGCCATAAAGGCATGGACGGTAAACCCGGCAAAACTTGTGGGACTAGAATCTCGCATTGGCACCATCGAAGTGGGCAAAGATGCCGATTTCATCATTTTCGGCTAGAAAAAGTGTACAAAACTTGGCTACGAGTGCGAATTTTGCCACACTTTAAGCAAAAAGCTATTGCAACGGCAACAAGTTTATAGTATAATGCACGCAAGAGATTTTTATAAAACAAAAAATACAAACGGAGGTCTCTGATGAAAAAGATTTTATGTTTGCTACTAACGTTGTGTTTGCTAGCTGGCACCTTTGCCTTTGTGGCTTGTGATGGCGGCAGCGACGATCCCGCAACGGTTATGACCGTTAGCCTCAACCCCGAAGTGGAATTCGTTTTGGATGGCAACGGCAAAGTTGTCACAGTAAACGCTTTGAACGAAGAAGGTAACCTTGTTATCAGCGCTCAAGGCTTTGCCAACGTCGAAGGCAAAACGGCCGAAGAAGCAGCACAATTGTTTGTTTCTATTTCCGCCGAAACCGGCTTTCTTGTTAGGGGCTCGCTCAAAACGGAAAACAACAACGTTGAAATTGCCATTTCCGGCGACAAAGCCGATGCGGAAAAATTGTTCAACGACGTTAAAACAAGTGTAAACAACTATTTGGATAAAGTTGGCCTTACTGCAACGCTAAAACAAGCCGAAGCAATCTCTAAGGAACAATTGGAAAAATTGGTTGCAGAATGCGCTCCCTATTTGGAAGAAGCCGAAATAAAGGCAATGGAATACCAACAATTGGTTGCCGAAATTGCCCAATCCAGAAAGGAAACTGCCGAATACTATTCTCAAGAACTAAAAACCGCCTACTATCAAGCAAAAGCACATGCTTTGGATAAGGCAAAATTCGATGTTCTAAGAGAAAAACTTGATAACCTTAGTTTGACATTTTTTGATATGTTGAACTCGGGTTACGAAACAGCTGCAAAAGCATTGGAAGAAGTGCGCTACGAAGCATTCGTCAAAGAAGATTCCATCTATCAAAAAGCACTTGCAGCTGTTCGCACAGCAAAAACCAACTATTTGCTAAAACTCAACCAAATTTCCGAATCGGAATATGCCAACGGCATTCCCGAAGCCGTTCAAACACAACTTGACAGCTTAAAGGCCGCTTTGGAGGCCGCCGAACAAGCACTTGTGAAGGCAGGCGAAACGGCTTTGGCAATGCTAGATGACGCACAAGCTTTGTTGGATGAAATGCACGGCACTGTCGTGCAAGCGCTTTCCAGCATCAACACAGACGAACTTGTTGACCAAATTGCCGAAAAGCAAACAACCGCTGCCAACGAATTTTTCACCTCTTTCGAAACGCAATATGCTTCCGCAAAAGAAGGCGCAAAAACCGCTTGGAACAACATGGAAGCAGCTTTAAGAGCAGGTTCCATCAACCAATAATTGCACAAACTAGTTGTTTAATAGCATCGCAAACAACTATCAAAATGTCGCCGCAACAAAATTGTTGCGGCGGCTTTTTGCTGTATTGCGCCCGAAATGCAAGTGTCGAGGTGGCAAAGTTTCCTTGGAAAGCGGCATAAAACGTGCAAAAATTTATCAGCAAACAATTTCCATAGCCTGTTTTTCGAAATGCTGTGTTGTGGCTTTTTCAAATGCAAACGCTCGTGTGCAACGCATTTTTCTAAAGCACACACATGGCGCCTGTTTTGAAAGGCAGTTTTTTTCAACAAGCTGCGGACAATAATTTGGCCGGTTGTGCGTTTCGGTAAAAAAACCGAACCAAAACTTTGCGCCAAAATTTTTTCTTTTTTTTGTCAATATGCGCAAAAAATTTTTCGTTGCGGGCAAAATTCAGTTTGCTTAAAGAGAAAAAAGGTATATAATGTACATAACTGTACATTTAGGGCAGTTTTGTACTTTTAAGCCAAGTCTTGCGCTTGGCGCTCAACTAGATTCCAATTTTTTTTAAGGTGAAAAATGATTAGAAGACTATTAAAAGGAACAAAGGGCTACGAAAAGCAGTCGATATTCACCGTCGTTTGCGTAATGATGGAAACAGCCTTGGAAGTGTTTTTGCCATTGCTGATGTCCAACATTTTGAACGTGATGCAGCTGTTTGCCGCCACCAATGCAGATAGCGGCAAACTCACCGCCAGCCTAATCTACTACGACTTCAGTGCGTTGCAGTTGGTTACGGTGCAAAAAGGCACGCTTATCATGGGCAATTCGGATATTTTGCTCAACACGGTGTTTACCTACGGAATATTGATGATTCTAAGCGCAATTTTGTCGCTTACCTTCGGCATTTTGGCCGGTCGTTTGTGTGCAATTGCAGGATCGGGATTTTCCAAAAACATGCGAGGCTATTTGTTCAACAAAATTCAAGACTTTTCCTTTGCCAACGTGGATAAGTTCTCCACGGCAAGCTTGGTTACCCGTTGCACAACCGACGTAAACAACGCGCAACAAAGCTTCATGATGCTTATCCGCACCGTTGTGCGTGCGCCGTCCATGCTAATTTTCTCTTGCATAATGGCGTTTATCAACCAGCCGGATATGGCGTGGGTTTTCTTGGTGGCAATCCCCTTGCTGGGCGTAGTGATGTTTTTGCTATCCACAAAAGTTTTCCCACTGTTCCGTGCAATGCTAAAACGCTACGACAAAATGAATGCCGACGTGCAAGAAAACTTGGTGGGTATTCGTGTTGTTAAGGCATTTGTGCGTGAAGAATACGAAGAAGAAAAATATCGCAAATCCACCGAAGACGTTCGCAAATCGCAACTAAAAGCGGAAAAAATCATGGTACTCATGAACCCGGCAACATCCATGATTATGTATGGCACAATGATCATGCTTATGGTTGTTGGCGGTTTGGATCTTGCTGCCGGCAAAATTCAATCGGGCACAATCACTGCCATGATGAGCTACGGCACCTCCATTTTGGGTTCGGTCATGATGATTTGCTTCATTGCCGTGCAACTAGTAATGTCTCGCGCATCCATCGACAGAATCTACGAAGTTTTGGACGAACAACCCACCGTTACGGATGGCGCTAGCGACAAAACCGTTCAAAGCGGTGCAATCAAGTTCGATCACGTAAACTTTTCCTATTCCAACAACGCTCAAAACCTCACGCTGGAAGATATCAATTTGGAAATTGCCCCTGGCGAAACAGTTGGTATCATCGGCGGCACAGGGGATGGCAAAAGCAGCTTTGTACAACTTATTCCTCGTTTCTACGACGTGCTGGATGGCACCGTCTACGTTGATGGCGAAGACGTTCGCAACTATTCGTTGTTCAACCTGCGCGAAGGCGTTTCCATGGTGTTGCAAAAGAACGTGTTGTTCTCGGGCACGATAGAAGAAAACTTGCGTTGGGGTAACGAAAACGCCACACACGAAGAAATTGAAGCAGCCTGCAAAGCAGCTTGCGCACACGACTTTATCATGTCTTTCCCCGATGGCTACCAAACCGATTTGGGACAAGGCGGCGTAAACGTTTCTGGCGGACAAAAACAACGTTTGTGCATTGCTCGTGCATTGCTCAAAAAGCCCAAAATTATGATTTTGGACGATTCTACCAGCGCGGTTGATACTGCAACGGATGCTCAAATTCGCGCCGGATTGAGAAAACTAGATAAAGATATGACCACCATTATCATTGCGCAACGCATTTCCTCTGTGGAAGGTTGCGACAAAATAGTGGTGCTAGACGACGGCAAAATAAACGCCGTTGGTAACCACAAACAACTTATGCAAAGCTGTTCCATCTATCAGGAAGTGTACCATTCGCAACAAAAAGGTACAGTAGAAGGAGGTGACAATAATGCCCCCGAGAGGTAGACACATGGGTGCGCCGAAACCGCAAAATTTGTTCGGCACAATTAAAAGACTTATTGGATACCTAAACCCCTATAAGGGTAGAATGATCGTGGTGTTTTTGTGCATCGTGTTGCAAGCGGTAAGCAACATTTTTGCAACGTCCTTGCTTTCTCCGCTACTTACGGGACTTGCCGTAACCGAACCGCTTGGCGGCGTTGCAGATAGAATCAGCATCACCGGCATTGCTTCGCTAGATAACCTTGCTTACACCGACAAAACGACCTATCTTGCAGTAATGGTTTCGATAATGGCGGCAATCTATGTTTTTAGCCTTGCCAGCAACTACACACTAAACCGCATTTTGGTTGGTATTTCCACTTCAACAATGACGCGTTTGCGTAACGAATTGTTTTCGCACATGCAACGTTTGCCCATTCGCGTGTTCGACACAAACACTCACGGCGAACTTATGTCGCGCTACACAAACGACGTGGACACAATGAACGAATTTATCGCTCGTTGCCTTCCGCAACTGGTAAGCAGTTGTCTTACAATCATTTGCGTATTCGTGATGATGTTCATTCTCAACTGGGCATTGACGCTGGTTATGATTGGCATGTTGCTTATCATGGGCGTAGTGGTAAAAGTTTTGGGTGGAAAATCTCAAAAGAACTTTGTTGCACAGCAAGCGGCAGTTGGCAAACTTAACGGCTACGTGGAAGAACTTACCGAAGGCCAAAAGGTTGTTAAGGCTTTCAACCACGAAGAAATTGCCAAGGCCGAGTTTGAAGAAATAAACTCACATTTGCAACAGGTTGCCACAAACGCAAACAGCTACGCCAACATTATGGGCCCCATAATGAACAACCTTTCCCACTTTTTCTATGCAGGAATTGCCATTGTCGGCGCAGTTTTGGCAATTGGCTCCAATCAACCGCTAAGCATGGTGGGCGTTGTTGCAGCATTCTTGTTGTATATTCGCAACGTAACCAACCCTATTCAACAAATTTCTCAACAAATCAACCTTGTGTTCATTGCAGCGGCAGGTGGTGAACGCGTGTTCAAACTTATGGATACCCCTGTGGAAGTTGACGACGGCTACGTCACTCTTGTCTATGCCAACAAGGACGAAAACGGCAACATCACCGAAAGTCCCGTTCGCACAGGCTTGTGGGCGTGGAAACATCCTCACCAAGAGGCAGGCAACGTAACCTACACCGAACTTAAAGGCGACGTTCGTTTCGAAGACGTAACCTTTGGCTACGAAGAAAACAAAACGGTTTTGCACGACGTAACTCTCTATGCAAAACCGGGACAAAAAATTGCATTCGTTGGTTCTACCGGTGCAGGCAAAACCACAATCACCAACCTTATCAACAGGTTCTACGATGTGCCAGATGGCAAAATTCGCTACGACGGCATCAACATTAACAAAATCAAAAAGGCCGATTTGCGCAGATCGCTAGCTATGGTTTTGCAAGATACGCACCTGTTCACCGGAACAGTGCTAGATAACATTCGCTACGGCCGCCTGGATGCCACCGACGAAGAATGTGTTGCCGCAGCAAAATCGGCAAACGCGCACCAGTTCATCAAACACTTGCCCGAAGGCTACAACACAATGCTAACGCGCGACGGCGAAAACCTTTCGCAAGGTCAACGCCAGCTTATTGCAATTGCTCGCGCAGCCGTTGCCGATCCTCCTGTTCTAATTTTGGACGAAGCAACAAGCAGCATCGACACCCGCACGGAATGGCTAATCGAAAAGGGCATGGATGCACTTATGGAAGGCCGCACAACCTTTGTCATTGCGCACCGTCTTTCCACCGTTCGCAACAGCAACGCCATAATGGTGCTGGAACAAGGCCAAATTATCGAGCGTGGCAGCCACGACGACTTGATCGAACAAAAAGGAAAGTATTATCAACTTTATACCGGCATGTTCGAGCTTAGCTAAGCAAAACAATTTTTCAAAAAGGAAGTTCCCAAGCGAACTTCCTTTTTTGTTTTCACGCAAAAAAATGGTGCATTTTTTTGGCTGTTTTTTGCGCAAAAATGCAAAAAATGAATTTTTTCTGTTGCAAAAAAATGCTGTTTTTTTGCGTTTTTTATCAAAATTTTGCAAAAACAAATGGGGGCCAGCCGCACGCCAGAAGGCAGAGCGCTTTTATTAAGAGGTGCTTTTTTGCTGGATTTTGCAAAAAGACAATGCAACGGACTGTGACAAAAAAAGCATGAATTTTGTAAAATGCATTCTTTGTGATGCATCGTGCGAGTCGTTTTGCCTTGTTTTGCTGTGCGCAATGCGGTTTGTGTTGTATTTGTTGCCCATCGTTTAGATTTTTGAAATTTTGCAGCAAGCAGCGCGGTATTTTTCATCACACAACGCACTTATTTTTGCCCTTTTTCTGGTCTGAAATGTGTTCTTTTTTGCCCTTTGGTTGCATGTATTGCAGCCTTTTGTGCTGTTTTTGTTCAAATTTCGTTTCAACTATTTACCTTTTGGCAATTTTGCGGTACAATGTTTGTATTCTACTTTTCCAGGAGCAACAATGTTCAATTTTTTGGTTGTCGAAGACGACGTTAACACTCGCAAATTGATTTCTGCCGTGCTAAAAGAAAATGGCTACGACACTTTGCTTGCCGCAAACGGTGTGGAAGCGTTGGAAATTTTGGAAAACAACCACGTTGATTTGATGATAATAGACGTGATGATGCCCAAAATGGATGGCTACGAACTAACTCGCACTTTGCGTGATAGTGGCAGTCAAATTCCCATGCTTATGCTTTCTGCCAAACAAAAAACCGAAGACGTTAAGCAAGGCTTCATCGTTGGCATAGACGACTACATGACAAAACCCTTCGACAACGAAGAACTTATTTTGCGCATACGTGCGCTGTTGCGCCGTTCAAAAATAGCAACGGAACACAAATTGCAGGTGGGCAGTGTTGTTTTGGACTACAATTCCCATTCCGTAACAACCCCGGCCGGCACCGAAACATTGCCGCAAAAGGAATTTTTGCTGCTGTTCAAGTTGCTTTCCTACCCTAACGTGGTGTTCACACGGTTGCAACTTATGGACGAAATTTGGGGCATGGATGCCGAAAGCGACGAGCACACCGTCAACGTGCACGTAAACCGCTTGCGCACCCGTTTTGCCGAAATAAGCGATTTCGAAATTGTTACCATTCGTGGCCTGGGCTACAAGGCGGTGCGAAATGAAGCGTAGATCCGTCGAAAAGAAAAAGAACGTCAATATTTTCAACCGGATGACGCTCATAATGATTTTGGGCCTGTTTGTTTTGTTGGTGTGCACAATGACACTAACAACGGCGCTATCGGCGCTTATTGCGCGCTATTGGCAGACGGCAAAAGACAACTTGTTTGTGTTTGCGCTTATCATTTTGGCGCTGAGCGTGGTTATCGGCATTGGCTTTTCTCTTGCCTATTCGGCAATAATGGTGCACACTTCCAAACCCTACCTAAATGCATTGCAACGCATTTCCGAATGTGATTTTGATATTCGCATCAAAGACGGCCCGCTTATGAGCGGTTTGCATATTGCCGAAAACTTCAACGAAATGGCCAAGAAACTGGCCAGTGTGGAAACCTTGCGCGAAGATTTTGTCTCCAACTTTTCGCATGAATTCAAAACGCCCATCGTTTCCATTTCCGGCTTTGCAAAGCTATTAAAAAACCCCAACCTCACCGAAGAGGAACGCAACGAGTATTTGGAAGTTATCATTGACGAATCCAACCGCTTGGTGCACCTATCCGAAAGTGTGCTCACCCTAACACGGCTGGATTCCGCCACCATAGTTAACGAAAAATTTTTGTTGGACGAACAAATTCGTCAAAGCATGTTGCTGTTTTCTTCCGCTTGCGAAGCAAAAAACGTGGAACTTGTTGCCGATTTGGATAGCATCACGGTGGAAAACGACAAAAAAATTGTCAATCAAATTTGGGTGAATTTGCTATCCAACGCAGTCAAATTCACGCCGCAGGGCGGCAGCATTTCCGTAACGGCTCGTTCGGCGGAAAATTGCGCCGTCGTTACTATTGCCGATACCGGTTGCGGCATGGACGAAGAAACGCTTCAAAACGTTTTCAACAAGTTTTATCAAGGCGACACTTCCCACGCCACCGAAGGCAACGGTTTGGGGCTTGCCATTGTCAAAAAGATTTGCGACTTGCTTCAAATAGACATTTCCGTGCAAAGCGCAGTTGGTCAAGGCAGCATCTTCACGGTGAAAATAAATTGCCGTCCTTCCCTTAAAAGCAACACAACTATCATCAATGCAGGAACAAAAAATGAAAGAAACTAGCAAAACCGTTGTTTACGAGGCGCAGGCCTATTCCAACGCTGAAACGGTTGGGCAGGTTGGCCAGCTTACGGTGTTCGTTTCGCAAATGATTGTGGGCGAAAAGGCCGAAGTGCAGCTAACCTACGAAAAAAAAGGCGTGGGCTATGGCAAGGTTAAAAGAATTTTGCAAACTTCCCCCATGCGCGTTCAACCACCGTGCAAAAACTACGGCAAGTGCGGTGGTTGTTCTTTGATGCACGCAAGCTATGCCGAGCAGTTGGTTTTTAAGCACAACAAGGTGCAAAACAACCTTAAAAAAGTTGGCGGGCTTAACGTGGAAGTTTTGCCATGCGTGCCCAGCCCAAAAGTTTTGGGATATCGCAACAAACTGTCGTTGCCTGTGCGTGGCAAGGCAGGATGCGTGCAAATTGGCATGTACAAGCAAAACAGTCACGAAGTTGTGGATTCCGACTTCTGTTTGCTGGGCGAAGATTGGTGCCAAAAATTGGTTGCGGTTTTCCGCGAATTTTTGAACCAAAACAAAATTGCCCCCTACGACGAAAAAACTTTTAGCGGCACCGTTCGTCATTTGGTTGCACGGTTTGTTGATGGTCAGCTGTTGGCAGTGGTTGTAACAAACGGCAAACAAAAGGTGGATTGGCAACCGCTTGCGCAAAAACTTGGGGAAATTTTTCCGCAATTTGGACTGTTTGTCAACGAAAATTCCCTTAAAAACAACGTTATTTTGGGCAAAGTTACCAAACACGTGTGCGGTTTGCAGTTTATCCAAAGCACGCATTTGGGCGTTAAATTCCGTCTGCGCCCCACAAGCTTTTTTCAAGTGAACAACCAAGTTAAGGACCTGCTGTATGCAAAGGTAAAACAACTTTTGGATGTTTCAAAAACGCAAGTTTTGGTGGATTGCTTTTCCGGCGTGGGCATTTTAACCACCGTTTTAGCTAGCGAAAAATACCAAACGTACGCTGTGGAAATTGAGCCTTCCGCCGTGCAAGATGCCCAAGAAATTGCCGCACTAAACAACCCGCCGCGCATCACCAACGTGTGCGGCGATGCCAACGTGGAATTGCCCAAAATCGCCGCACAAAACAGAGGAAAAGTGATGTCTTTGGTGGTGGACCCGCCGCGCAAAGGTTTGGGCGAAACAATTTGCAACACCATTTTGCAAGCAGGTTTCAATAACGTGGTTTACGTTTCCTGCGACAGCGCAACTTTGGCGCGCGACCTGAAAATGCTTTCGGCTGGCTACAAAATTGAATACGTTCAGCCCTACGACATGTTCCCCAACACCACACAGGTGGAAACGATAGTTCATCTTGCACGAAAATGATTTGAAATTGGCTCAAAACAAGCAAAAAACAACATTTTGCCAGTTTGCGGGATTGAGTTTTGAAAAATTAACATCAATAAAAAAGGAGTTTATCATGAGAAAAAGTTTAGATGCAAAAGCGCTTATTTATCCGCAACCGGTGCTTATCATTTCCACCTATAACGCCGATGGCACGCCAAACGCCATGACGGCTGCTTGGGGCGGAGTTCGCGACCAAGACAAAGTGTTTATCGTGTTGGACGAAAACCACGTCACAACCAAAAACATTTTGCGCAATGGCGATTTTGTTGTTAGCATGGCCGATAGCGCCAACATTGTTGCTTGCGACTACGTGGGAATGGTTTCGGCAGATAGCTGTCCAAACAAAATAGAAAACGCCGGTTTCACGGTGGAAAAAAGCAAGGTTATAAACGCTCCGCTTATAAGCCAGTTGAAGCTAGCGTTGGAATGCAAACTTATCAGCTACGAAGACGAAGTGCTTATTGGACAAGTGGTGGGCGTTTCCGCCGACGAAGAAATTTTGACGGACGGCAAAGTGGATGTTGCAAAACTGCAACCCATCACCTACGATACCGCCGCACACACCTACGTTGCGCTGGGCGAAATTGTGGGCAAAGCGTTTAGCGACGGCAACAAACTTAAAAAATAAATTTTGCGCAACAATGGCTTAAAGGCGGTTGTTGCATCACGGAGAAAAAATGTCAAATTTGTATTTGTTCGATTGCTTCGGAGTTGTTATTTCCGACGTTTCCACTTTGTGGATGCAAAACAGATTTTCACAAGAACAAATCGACTACGCGCGCAATCGGGTTTTCACACAGGTGGATTGCGGCAAAATGTCCTTTGATAATTGCATGCAAGTGCTGGCACAAATGAGCGGCCAAACAAAACAAGACGTCTACGACCAGTGGGATGCGCTCACCTATCCACTTGCGGAAACGTTGCCTATTTTGCAACAACTAAAAAGCACGCACACCGTTGCGTTGCTATCCAACGCCGCATCCGATTATCTTCACGGGCTTTTTGAAAGGTTTTCGCTGGATAAGTATTTTCACAAACTGTTTGTTTCGGCAGAAATGGGATGTGCCAAACCTGGCAAAGAAATTTACCAAAAGTGTTTGGCAAGTTTCACGGAAAAATTCGACCAAGTGTATTTTGTGGACGACAACCCGGCAAACCTTGTGCAGCCGTCGCAAATGGGCATAAAAACTGTGCAATTTGTTTCGGCAGAAAAACTGAAACGAGAACTGGAACTGTGCTAGTTGCATAGTGGGCCGGGGCACAGCTGCCGGCAATGTCGCACTTTGTGGTGCAAGGCACATTTAGACGCTTTGAGGCACCACGTGCGCAATTTTTGCCACCGCAAACAACTGCTACGGCAAAAACAAAATTTTTAACAATTCGAGGCAAAAATGAAACAGTTTTGCAGAACGGAAATGCTAATAGGGGAAGATGCTCAACGCGCACTTAACAAAAGTCACGTTGCCGTTTTTGGTTTGGGCGGCGTGGGCAGTTATGCCGTGGAAGCGTTGGCTCGTGCCGGCGTGGGCAAATTGACCCTTGTGGATTTTGACGTGGTGGACGAAACAAACATAAACCGCCAATTGTTTGCCATGCATTCCACTGTGGGAATGCCCAAAACGGACGTGGCCAAGGCGCGCGTTGCCGATATCAACCCCAATGCGCAAATAGAGGCGTTGCGCATGCGTTTTGACCAGACCACGGCAAGCCAAATTGATTTTTCCGCCTTCGACTATGTTATCGATGCCATAGATATGGTAACTTCCAAATTGCTGCTGATAGAAGTGTGCCAGGCGCAAAACGTGCCCATTATCAGTTGCATGGGCACAGGCAACAAGCTGGATGCTTCTGCTTTTTGTGTTGCCGACATTTTTCAAACAAGCGTTTGTCCGCTGGCCAAAGTGATGCGCAAAGAACTTAAAACTAGGGGCATAACAAAGCTTAAAGTGGTGTATTCCCCCGAGCAACCCCTAGTGCCCAAAGTTGGCGCAACTCAAAGCGAAACAACGGTGCGCAAAGCAACGCCGTCTAGCATATCTTTTGTGCCGCCCGTTGCAGGAATGCTACTTGCCGGCGAAGCAATTAAACACATTGCTGGGCTAGAATAGTAATGGCGCTTGCTACAGTACGATTGACGGCAACTAGCCTTTTGCAAAAACTAATTGCACGGCCCAAGCTGTTGGGCAAAATAAAAATTTAATAATGCTGTTAACGTGAAAACAATTTTGCCTTGCGAGTGAAAGTGCGCAAGGCTTTTTGTTTGCAAAAAAGCAATTTGCACAAACAAAAAGGCACCGAAATTCGGTGCCTTATGTTGAAATTGCCATGGACAAAAATTATTTTGCGTTTGCCAGTTTCTTTGCTTTTGAATGGTTGTAAGCGTTGGTGATGAGTTTTTGAATTTCCACCAAAGGAATAACGCAGAATGCCATTGCCAATGCCACGAAGTATTCGGGGATGGTGATGCACGCTTCGCCGCTTTCGGTAGCAAATCCAAATGCAGCGTTCACGCCGGGGATAAAGATAACGGCGGTGGTGAGTGCCAACGAACCAATCATGGATGCCCACAAAATTTTGTTGTGCGAATGCATTGTGAATATGCTTTGATGAGCGTTGCGGTTGTTGTATGCGTGGAAGATTTCTGCCATGCTAAGCGCCAAGAACGCCATCGTCATGCCCTGTTCGCCGTGTTCGGTTGTTAGCATTTCGTGCACAGGCACGTTTTCCATTGCCAAACCAACAAAGTAGGCGGCAAGAGTGATGATGGTGAGGAATATGCCGTGAAGAACAACGTTAATTCCCAAACCGCCGGCAAAAATGCCTTCGTTCTTTTTGCGTGGCGCGCGATTCATAACGTTGGGTTCGGCTTTTTCCATGCCCAATGCAATTGCAGGGAAGGTGTCGGTTATAAGGTTTATCCAAAGCAAGTGGGCAGGTTTCAAAAGGGTGAATCCCAAAACCGTTGCCACAAACATGGAAATTACTTCTGCCAAGTTGGAAGAAAGCAAAAATTGAATGCATTTGCGAATGTTGTCGTAAATTCTTCTGCCTTCGCCCACGGCGGAAACTATCGTTGCAAAGTTGTCGTCCGAAAGAACCATGTCGGCGGTGTTTTTGGTAACGTCAGTTCCTGTTATGCCCATTCCTACGCCGATATCGGCACTCTTTATGGAAGGAGCATCGTTAACGCCGTCACCCGTCATTGCGCAAACTTTGCCAAGTTTTTTCCAAGTGTTGACTATGCGCACTTTGTGTTCCGGTTGAACACGTGCGTACACGGAATATTTAACAATGTTTTGTTCCAATTCCTCATCGCTCATTGCATCCAAGGCCGATCCCAAAACTGCTTCGCTAGCATCGGAAATTATGCCCAGTTGTTTTGCAATGGCAACGGCGGTGTCGATATGGTCGCCGGTTATCATAATGGGGCGAATGCCTGCCGTGCGGCATCTGACAATTGCATCCACAACTTCTTCACGCACGGGGTCGATCATTCCGCACAAACCAACGAACACAAGGTCGTTTTCGATGCTTTCGGGAGCAACGTCTTGCGGCAACGCTTCGTAGTTTCTAATTGCCAATGCAAGCACGCGCAACGCTTCGTCGGCCATGTTTTTGTTTTGTGCCAAAACTTCGTTGCGCAGTTCTTCCGTCAAGGGTTGAACTTTGCCGTCCTTCAAAATTTTGGTGCAACGAGCAACAATTTCGTCGGGTGCGCCCTTTGTGTATTGCACAACTTGGTTGCCGTTGCTGTGCAAAGTGGACATCATTTTGCGCATGCTGTCGAAGGGGGCTTCGGATACGCGCGGAGTGGCTTTTTCCAGGTCGTTTTTAACAAGTCCGTTTGCGTAGGCAAAGTTAACAAGCGCACATTCCGTCGGTTCGCCAACGGCTGTGCCGTTGTTCAAAGTTGCATCGCAGCACAATGCCATTCCCGTTGCCAAAAGTTTTTCGTCAAACGAATAGCTTTTAACAACTGTCATTTTGTTTTGTGTTAGCGTGCCGGTTTTGTCTGAACAAATAATTTCTGCACAACCAAGTGTTTCCACTGCCGTCATTTTGCGAATAACGGCGTTTTTCTTGCTCATGTTGGTGACGCCGATGGAAAGCACAATGGTAACAACCGTTGCCAAGCCTTCGGGGATGGAAGCAACGGCAAGGCCGATGGCCGCCATAAAGCTATCCAAAATAATTTCCGGCTCAAAACCTTTCATAACAAGGTTGAATGCAAAAATAACTGCGCAAATGCCAATAACAATAAAGGTCAAAATTTTGCTTAGCGAAGCCATTTTTAGTTGCAACGGAGTTTTTTCTTCCTTGGCAGTGTTCAAAACGTTGGCAATTTTGCCCATTTCCGTTTGCATTCCGCAACCGATAACAACGGCTTTTGCTCTGCCGTAAACAACCGTGCTTCCCAGGTACAGCATGTTCTTTCTGTCGCCAAGGCCTGCTTCGCCGGTAAGCGCTTCGCCGTGCTTATCCACAGGAACGCTTTCGCCGGTAAGTGCGCTCTCTTCCACCTTCAAGCTTGCCCATTCCAAAATGCGGCAATCGGCAGGAACGCTGTCGCCTGCTTCCAAAATAACCACGTCGCCAACAACAACGTCTTGGCTTTTAACGTGAACAACCACGCCGTCGCGCAAAACTTTGCAGGTGGCTTCCGTCATGCTTTTTAGCGCGGCAATGGCGTTTTCTGCCTTGCTTTCTTGCACGACACCCAACACTGCGTTAAGTATAACAACCACAGCAATAACGATAACGTCGGCAAAACTTTCGTGTTCGTTGGCAGGGTTGGCGTTGTTTATAAGCACCGTAACCAAGCTTATCAGCGCCGCAACCAACAGCACGATTATCATTGGGTCGGCAATTTGCTTCAAAAACTTCACAATAAGCGGAGTTTTTTTGCCTTCGTCCAACTTGTTGGGGCCGTTTTGTGCCAGTCTTCTTTCCGCTTCCGTTTGCGACAAACCTTCCGCACTGGATGCAACGTCGCGCAAAACTTCTTCGGAGCTTTGCAAATAGTGTTTCATTTTTACCTCTCTTATATTTCAAGAAGAGTTTCGCCTTTTGGCAAAACCTTGCAAAACTTTGTTTTGCGCTTCTTGGAGTTCAAAATTGTGTGTGTTTTGTTGGGGTGGGTATTAAAAAACTCACGCAACCAACAAATTTGGGTTGCGTGAGTCTCATTCCTTAAAACAATGCCAGACGTTTTGCGTCGGCTGTTGGCATTGCTGCGCTATCAAGCGTGAATTACTCCCCCACGAATTGCCCTTTCGGGCGAGAAATTTAGTTGTTAGCTTTTGTTTGGCCTGTTGCCAAAACGTTAAGCAGTGCGTTTTGCAATATTGCAAGCAAGCAAATTGCCGCCGCAATGGCAAAAACACAAAAAGCTTCAAATAACTTTAAGGTTATTTTACTTTTGGTATTGTATACTATCATAAGTAAAAAGTCAAGAGGTTCAAAATATTTTCCGTCCGTTGACTTTATCCCCACAAGTGATATAATACCTCAAAAAACACAAACAAGTGCATATTGTTTTATGGAGAAAAAATGAATCTTCCTGAAAAAACCTTTCTAACGGCAAATTGTCAACTTTTCGAAAGCGACTTCGAATTCAACGGACAGGCCAAACCTGCTCGCATTATGCAACTTATGCAAGACGTGGCCACTTCCCATGCCGAACAACTTGGTGTTGGCTGGCACGCGCTGGATCAAAACGGCATGTTATGGGTGCTATCCAAAGTTAAAACACAATTTTTTGTGCCTGTTACACGGCAAAACGCACAGTTTACGCTGTATACCTGGCCGCTTGCGCCCAACCGCTTTTATGCCGAACGTTGTTTTGCCGCCACCGATGGGGAAAAGTTGCTGTTTTCCACAACGTCGCTGTGGTCAATTATCAGCCGCAACGAGCGCAAAATTGTTGCCGGCACGGTTATGAACGATTTCTATCACGGGCAATATTCTTCTGTCACTGCCGACGTGGGATCGGACTATACTCGTGTGCGCTGGGATGGTGACTTCCGTTTGTGCTATCAAACAGCCATTCGTCGCAGCCACTTGGACCAAAACGGCCACGTGAACAACACAAACTACGTTGCTTTGGCCGAAGACGTGTTGCCGCCGCAAGCGCTTGTTTCTGCAATGGAAATTGTTTACCACAAGGAACTTAAACTTGGCGACGTTGTGGACGTTTGGTGCAAAAAGCAAGGCCAAACAGTGAGCGTGGTGGGTCGCCGTGGCGAAGAAACCTGCTTCACGGCACTGTTCACAGTGGAAGATTAGCGCAGTTTTGCACCGTGATTTTTGGCAAATAAAAGCGAGCCTTTGTGGCGAACGTCTTTGTGCCTTTGGCGTAACCGTTATTTTGGGTCTTTGGGGTGCACGTCAATTTTTGCGGTCTTTCGCTTGGCAATTTTTGCGCACACGGCCTTTTTGTGAAACGTTCTGCAAATTTTGTGCAAACAAAAAGGCAAGTTCAAACAAACTTGCCTTTGATTTTGCTATGTTATTCTTCGTAGCCGAAGTAGGACGCCACGTGTGCAATGCAATCGAACAATCTGTCAATTTCGTCTTCCGGCATTGTTTGCATCAATCTGCCCAGCTTTCTGCTAATTTCCAGGTTGAATTCCGAAATGGTTTGCAATCCCTTTGGTGTTATTTTGGCAAAAACCTTTCTGCGGTTGTCGCTATCCACAATGCGTTCGGCCATTTCAAATTCGCACAGGGCATCCACAACTTTGGTTAGTTGTTGGTTGCTCATGCTAAGTTCGTCGGCCAAGTCCGACATGGTTAGCTGTCCGTTTTTGTTAAGAACAAACAAGCAGGTTAGTTGCGTCATGGAAATGGGCACGTCTTTTATGGAAACCAAATGTCTGAACACTTGCCTTAGACGTGGGTAGTAGGCGATTATCAGTTCTGTTATGTCGTTGATGTTTTTGCTCATTTTGTTCACCATTTCGTGTGTGTATTCTTGTGTGAGACTGGGTTTTGCGTGGCTTTTTGTTGTTTGTAGACGACGTTTTTCGACGTATGCCACGCAAACGTTTTGTGCCTTGTGGCAAAAAGTGTTTTTGCGCTTTGGTATGCACCATGGCACTGCTTTTGCCCTTTGCAAGCAAAACAAAAACTTTTTGCATCACTTACTTTGCGAAGAAAAATTTTTGTTTTTGCACTTCGGGAGTGCAATGCTTCAAAATGCTTGCACAAAACAAACACTTATAACATTATATATCCCTGCAACAAAAATGTCAATACAAACAAGGTTACAAGCGAACAAAAGCACAGTTTTTGTATCTTTTTAAATTTCAAAACTTTTGTGCTTGCATATTTGCGCAATTTGTTGTAAACTGTAAAAAACGACGGAGAGTAAGATACTTATGAATAGGGCAGTTGCAGTGGTTGGAATGTGCGGTTCCGGCAAAAGTGTTTTGTGCGATTATTTTTGTCAGCAAGGTTGGCAAAAGGTTTATTTTGGTGGCGTCACCATGACGGAACTTAAAAAAGCCGGTTGGCCCATCAACGAAGAAAACGAGCGCAAAATGCGCGAACACTTGCGTGCCACCTATGGCATGGGCGCATTTGCAATTTTGCTTAAAGAAGAAATTTTGCAAAAATTGCAAACAAGCAACGTCGTTTTGGACGGCCTTTACAGCTGGTCGGAATTTATTATTCTTAAGGAACTTTTGGGCGATCGTTTGGTACTGGCGGCAGTGGTTACAGATTGCAGCGTGCGCAAACAACGCTTGGCAACACGCAAAATACGTCCGCTAACTTCGGCGGAAGTGGATGCGCGCGATAAGGCGGAAATAGAAAATTCCGAAAAGGGCGGCCCCATTGCAAAGGCCGATCACTACTTCATAAATAACGGCACGGAACAGCAGTTGCACAGCCAATTTGTAAGTTTTTTGGCAAATTTGAACTAGCATCGTGCAAAAAATATAGTCGCAACTTTTGTTGCGCAAAAACGGAGGCTTCGATGAAATTCTACGAAGTGGACCTACACGGTTACAAAGCACAACTACCCATAATTCCCCTGCCCACAGGTGTGAACATTGCATTTTTCAACTTGCACGGCAACGTGCAACTAACGGAACATTGCGGCAAAGAACTTGCCAAAATGGTTGCCGATTGCGACGTGTTGCTGACGGCCGAAAGCAAGGGCTTGCAACTTACGCACGTTATGGCGCGCGAACTTGGCCATCCCTTTTATGCAGTGGCGCGCAAGTCGCAAAAACTTTATATGCAGGATGGTTTGGAAGTTACCATCAATTCTAGCATCACCACCGGCAAGGAACAAAAACTATACATTTCCAAGCACGATGCCGACCTTATGCGTGGCAAAAAAGTGGGCATCATCGACGACGTTGTTTCCACCGGAAACAGCCTTGTTGGGCTAGAAAAATTGGTGGAAATGTCCGGCGGAACAATTTGCAAAAAAGCTTTTGTTTTGGCAGAAGGCAAAGCAGCCGAGAGGCAAGATATTTGCTACTTGGGCGTTATTCCGCTACTGTAATATCAAAATTGCTAAAAATCGGCAGTTTCGGCAAAGAAAAGCCGAAACTGCTTTTTAGGTTGAGGGGCTTGCAACATGCAACAAACTTGCTATCAAATGCTTATAGAGCGTGTAAATCGCAAAAGTGTGATTGTATACTACGGTCACAAAATTTCCGTTGCGCATTTTTTGCGTGACGTGGAAGGTTTTGCCGCGGCGCTTGCAGGTTTGGGGCTTAAGCGCGGCGACGTGGTGACGGTATATTTGCCCACTTGTCCGCAAAGTTTGGTTGCGTTTTATGCCTGTTCCAAACTTGGCATTGTGGCAAACGTGGTGCATCCGCTTGTTCCGCTTTCGCTTTTGCAACAAAACTTGCAAAAGGTGCAATCCAAGGCGTTGCTGTTTTATGATGCACTTGTAAAGGACGAACGCCCCTTGCAACAACTTGGTCAAATTTTGGTTAGGTGCAGCATTTCCGACTACGTAACGTGGCGCAAACCGGTGTTTTCCGCTTGGGCAAAAACAACCAGGCGCCTTGCCCAAAACGTTTTGAACTTCCGCAAAATTTTGAAGGACGAACAAACCCCCATTTGCGGAGAAAGGCAAGACGTGGTGTGCTTTATGCACAGCGGCGGCACAAGCGGTCAGCCCAAAATTGTCAAGCTTACCAACGATGCCGTAAACAAAACGGCGCTTGCCATAGAAAACATGTATCACCCCACGGTGGACGAAAATTGTTTCAATTTGGTGACGTTGCCGGTGTTCCACGCGTATGGTTTGTGCGCCGGCATTCACACACCGCTTATTATTGGCTACAGTTTGGTGCTTATTCCAAAATTCAAGCCAAACAAAGTGCAGGCAGCGCTAAAACGGCACAAAGTTACCTGTTGGAGCGTTGTGCCATCCATGATCAAAAAAATGTTCAAGTGCGGCCGTTTTGATGACAAACGCGCATTGCAAAACTTGGACGTTATTTGGTGCGGCGGCGACGTGCTGGACGAAAAACTTGTTGAGCAAACGGATGCCGTACTGTCAAAATATTGTGCGCGTGCAAAACTTATGCGAGGCTATGGCCTTACGGAAACTTGCGGCGTGTGCGTTGTTAACAGTTTCGATTTCTACAAAACGGGCAGTTGCGGCAAACCAATGCAAGGTTGTTTTGTGCAGGTGCTGGACGAAAATGGCAGCCCTTTGCCTGGCGGCGAAATTGGCGAACTGGCCGTGTGTTCTGCAGGCAATTTGCAAGGCTACGTAGAGGGCGAAAGCCCACTGGTGCAAATTGGCGAAAAGCAGTTTGTTCAAACGGGCGACGTTGGCTACGTGGATGACGAAGGCTTTGTTTTTGTTGTGGATCGCAAAAAACGTTCCATAAAAATTGCCGCCGTAAACGTGTTCCCTTCGCAGGTGGAAAGTTGCGTTCAACAGCTGGATTTTGTAGACGAAGCGTGCGCCGTTGGAGTGACGGTGGGGCAAAAACCTTTTGTTAAGGTGTTTGTAACGCTCAAAAACCCCACGGACGAGCAAACCGTGCACAAAGCCGTGGTGCAAATTTGCCAAAACAACCTTATGCCCTACGCCGTGCCACACTTTGTGGAAGTGCTTCCGCAAATGCCCCGCACCTCATTGGGCAAGGTGGACTACACCAAGTTGCAAAACTTAAATAAACAATAATTTTATTTTGACATAAAAAATGCGTTTGAGCAATTTGCCCAAACGCATTTTTGCTTGTTGTTTGTTGCCTATTCGTCGGTTGATTTGTAATAGTCACGGTACTTGTAGTCATCCTTTAAATACGTTGCGTTTTTGATGGATTTTCAATATATTTTTAGCACAAAAGTTGGGCGCAAAAGCGCTAGAACGTTGGTTTTGCGCCTTGCGTTGGCAAGCAATATTGCTCGGCTGTTATCCTTTGTGTGTTTTGGGGTTGCGTGCGACGGCACTGGGATTGCGGCATTTTGCCGATTGTGGTGCAATTTGGGAAGACGGCGGAACGTTTATGGCAAAATTATTTTCAAAGCGTTATAAGCGAAAGGGTTAGCGGCACAATCAAATAGACGGCAAACAAAATCCAACTTTTGCCTTGCACGGCGCGTAGCACTGTTTTTATGGATACTAGGCCGGAAACAAACGCCGCCGCCATGCCAATGGCAACGCAAAGCCAATCCACTTGCACGTTCGTTTGCAACGATTGCAGCGTTTCCACTACGGCGCTGGCCAAAATAACCGGGATGGAAAGCAAAAAGGAGAATTCTGCCGCATCGCAGGCATTCACACCAAAAAATTTCAGTACGGAAATGGTTGTTCCGCTGCGCGAAAGTCCCGGAAAAACGGCAACGCCCTGCGCAATGCCTGTCACAAGGGCGGGCAGCCAACGCGTTTGGTCAAGCCGCATGGTGGGTTTTGCAAGTTTTTGCGAGAGCACAATCAAAACCATTGTCAATGCAAAGCCAATGGGCAAAAGTTTTTGCATAAGGCTTTCGCTGGCCAGCAGTTTTACCGCAAGGGCAATGGCAAATGTGGGCACACTTGCAACAACAAGCAGAAAAAACCGCCTGTCGGCAATGGGGTGGCGCAATGTTTGCCAAAGGCTTTTGCGCAAAACTATCACCACGGCCAGTAGCGTGCCCACGTGCAACATAACGTCAAAAAACAAGTTGGCGTCCACGTCGAAAAGTTTTTGCGCAAGCATCAAATGCCCACTGCTGGAAATGGGCAAAAATTCCGTGAAACCTTGCAGTAAACCCAAAAATATGCTTTCTAGCGTTGTCATTTTTGTTCAAACACCTTCCCATGCGTTTTATTTCCCCATCTTTTGTTTACATTTGCAAAAAAGTATAGTAAAATAATTGATAAGCGTTGGCAGACCAATCCTGCCAAAAGTTTACGCAATTTTTTTGTTTTTTAGACCGAGGTATTAGATGAAGCTAGGTGTAGTGGGTTTGCCAAACGTTGGCAAAAGTACTCTTTTTAATGCAATTACGCAAGCCGGTGCGGAAATAGCCAACTATCCGTTTTGCACAATAGAACCCAACGTGGGTGTTGTGGCCGTTCCCGACGAGCGTTTGGATAAGCTTGCCGCCCTTTACGACAGCAAAAAAATTACGCCCACCTATTTGCGTTTTGTGGATATTGCCGGGCTTGTTAAGGGTGCATCGCGCGGCGAAGGTTTGGGCAACAAGTTTTTGTCGCACATTCGCGAAGTGGATGCCATTGTGCACGTTGTTCGCTGTTTTGAAGATAGCAACGTTACGCACGTAAGCGACAAAATTGACCCCGTTGCCGATATGGAAACGATAAATTTGGAACTTATTTTGGCGGATATCGAAACGGTTAACGCACGTTTGGCAAAGGCCGTGAATATGCAAAAAACCGGCGACAAAAAATATAAAATCGAAGCAGAACTGTTGCAACGCATTCTTTCGCATTTGGAAAGCGAAAAACCCGTTCGCACAATGGATTTGGACGAAGAAGAATGGGCGGCAGTGGAAGAAATGTTTTTGCTAACTTCCAAGCCCGTTATCTATGCCGCAAACATTGCCGAAAACGATTTGGGCAAGCCGACAAACACATTTGTGCAAGCGGTGGAAAACAAGGCCAAGGAAGAAAACGCCGAAACACTTGTTATCTGTGCCAAGGTGGAAGAAGAACTTTCCAAACTGAACGAAGAAGAACGCGAAATGTTTTTGGAAAGCTACGGCATAACGGAAAGCGGCCTGTCGCGCTTGGTGAAAAAGTGCTATTCGTTGTTGCACCTTATAAGTTATCTAACGGCGGGCGAAAAGGAAACGCGCGCTTGGACTGTTAAGGAAGGCACAAAGGCGCCGCAAGCAGCCGGTAAAATTCACAGCGATTTCGAAAAGGGCTTTATTCGTGCCGAAGTTGTGGATTACCAAACAATGTTGGATATGGGCGGCTACAACCAAGCCAAAGAGCACGGCAAAGTGCGCAGTGAAGGCAAAGACTACGTAGTTAAAGACGGCGACGTGGTGTTGTTCCGTTTCAACGTTTAATTGCAAACACAAAGGATTGTTCGCCGCGCCTAGTGGCGAAAAAGGAGTATCTATGAGCAACTCAACTGCGGCCACAAAAGGAAAGGTTAAACTTTCCAACAAGTTGGCTTTTGCTTGCGGAGATATTTTCGGCGGCGGAAGCTTCAACGTTATCAACTTTTTGTTTACGCCCTTTTTGACACTGGTTGTGGGCATACCCATGGTGTACCTAACACCAATTTTGTTGCTAACAAAAATTTGGGACGGCATTGTGGACCCCTTTATCGGGCGCATTACCGATGCCAAAACTCCCGGAAAGTTTGGTAAGCGCAGGTGGTTTATGCTTGTTTTTGCCGCGCCTGTTTTGGTTGGGTTGGTTTTGCTGTTCTTTCCCTGGAACATTGTTACCGAAAGCATTGCGCTTAAATGCGTATTTGTTGTGATAGTATACATTTTCTACGCAACGGCGCAAAGCTTTGTGCTTATTCCCTACTATTCGCACGCCAGCGAAATGACCGACGACTTCAACGAACGCAACAACACAAATGCCGTTCGTTTGGCATTTTCCATTATTTCCAGCACAATTTGCGTTGCCGTGCCCGGCATGATTGCCTCTCCGGAAAAAGCATCGAAGGATGGCGGCGTGTGCTACATAATTATGGCATCGGTGTTTGGCGTTATCTTTATGGCTTCCATTTTGATTGCGGCAATTTTCTCGCGCGAACAGATTGTTACGCCCTCGGTGAAGAACAAATTCCGCTTTAAGGATTTTGTGCGCCCGCTAAAAGTGAAAACCTATCGCCAATATTTGGGAATGCAAATGTGCACTTCCATGGCAATGGCGATGATGTCTAGTTTCTTCTTTATCTTTTGCGATTTCTTCCTTCGTTCCGAATCCTACAAGGCAGTGACTTTGGGGCAAGGAACTCGCTTCCCAATTGCTACCGTTGCTGCCGCAATGATGTTTGTTGCGCAGGCAATTGCGTTGCCTCTTTATTTGAAGTTGATCAAGAAAAAATCCAAACGCTTTGCCTATTTGACGGGCGCCGGCATTTGGATTGTGGTGGTTGCTTTGATGTTTGCTTTGCCCAAAGAAAAGGGTTGTGACATTGTCACGCAAATCACCACCGATAAAAACGGCAACGAAATTATCAAAAACGTGGTAAATTCCGTTGGCGGAGCTCCCAACTGGTTGCTTATTGTGTGCGGATTGCTGTTGGGCATTGGCATTGGTGGAACGGTTTTCGTGCCGCACAGCAGTTTCGGCGACGTGTGCGACGTTGGCGAATTGTATTTTGGCGAACGCACCGAAGGGGCGTTTTCGGGACTTACCAACTTTTTGAACACTACTGCGCAAGCAATTGGCCTGGCATTGCCTCCGCTTGTGATTGGTTTGGCAGGCTACGTGGAAACCAAGTACGTGGAATTGGACGTATACAACGCCGCACTTAACAGCGGCTTGGGCACCATCGAAATTGAAGGGGTTATTTACCAGCTGGAACAATTCAAAGCAACTGTTGGTAACGGCAACGTTCAACTTATGCCCCTTTCGCAAACGCCAATGGCGCAAACAGCCATTCAACTTTGCTTTTTGGCGTTGCCCATTGCCATTATGCTTATTGCCTGCGTTATTGCCTTCCGCTACAAACTAACTCGCGAATTGCAAACCAAAATTGTGGAAGCCAACGCCAGAACAGATAAGGACAGCGAAGAATTTGCCGCTTTGCGCGAAGAATTGCTTGGCCAACTGTGATTGCGACGAAGTGAAAAGCCGCTTATATTCAAATGCATTTTGTTGCAACTAGTAGCAACGGAAATTGCATATATAACAACAAAAACACAAAATAAGCTTGGTGCGTTGCCAAGCTTGTTTTTTTGTTCTACGTTAAATGTTGCAGCGAATAAAGTTTTACCCTGCGACACAACGGTTTGAATGTTTTTGTGTTAAACGTCGAGCGTGTCTTCGTGCCATAATTTCTCCATTCCGGCGTTGATTGTAGAACCTTTTTGAAAAAAACCACAGAATGAAGCAGTGATTCAAAAAAATCATTTGCTTGTGTGGTATCCCTTTTGGATAGAGCATATTTAATCAGTCTGCCAGCCGCAATGAATTGCAATCGCCAAAAGAAGTAAACCACTGATAAAAATAGATACCGCAGTTTGTTGCAAAGGCAACAAAATTGCGAGCGATGCGTTGTGCTTTGGCAAGTTGAATCGGGCATTGCATGCAGTTTTGATGGTTGTTGCAAAAAACTTTCCGCCGTGGGGGAAGTTGTGTTTGGCAACTTGCTTTACAACAGTTGCAAATTGTTGTATAATGTGTAAAAAATTTGCAAATTGCACGGTGAAAACATGAACGTATTCAAAAAAACTTGGTGCAGGTTCTATCAAGGAGTTATGCGTATCGGCATGTCCGTCATGCCGTGGAGGCAACCGCAACTTTTGCAAGGTGAAGGCAGTTTTGCTTCCGCCGTCAATTTTCTTGCGCAACACGGGGTAACGCGCCCGTTGATTGTGTGCGACAAAGCCGCTTTGGAGCGTCACGCTCTGGACGGTTTTTTTCAAAATGCGGAAGAAAAGTTGCAATATGCTGTGTACGACGGCGTTTTGCCCAACCCAACCGTAACGCAAGTGGAAGAAGGCCTTTGTGTTTATTTGCAAAACAACTGCAACGGAATTTTGGCATTCGGCGGCGGTTCGGCAATGGATTGTGCCAAGGGCATTGGCGCACGTGTGGTTCGTCCGCGCAAAACAGTTAACCAGCTGAGAGGTTTGCTAAAAGTGCGCAAAAAATTGCCGCCCTTTTTTGCCGTTCCCACAACTGCCGGCACCGGTAGCGAATGTACCGTTGCCGCCGTTATCACCGACGACAAAACGCACGACAAGTACGCCATAAACGATTTTTCGCTTATTCCGCATTTTGCCGTGCTGGATCCCCTTTTGACGGTGGGGCTTCCTCCGTTTTTGACGGCCACAACCGGTATGGATGCGCTAACCCACGCAGTGGAAGCGTATATTGGTCGTTCCAACACGAAAGCAACCAAGCGTCAAGCGGAAGAAGCGGTGAAATTGGTGTTTGAAAACTTGCGAACGGCAACTTTCGACGGACAAAATCTTGAAGCGCGTGCCAACATGCAAAAGGCCGCATATTTGGCAGGGCTGGCGTTCACCCGCGCCTACGTAGGATACGTGCACGCACTGGCCCATTCATTGGGCGGCAAATATGGTGTGGCTCACGGCTTGGCAAACGCAGTGCTTTTGCCAGAAGTGTTGCAAAAGTTTGGCAAATCGGCTTGGAAAAAACTGGCAAAATTGGGACGTTTGACGGTTGCCGAACAAAGCGACAGCAACGAAGTTGCCGCCAAAAAGTTTATTGAAGCTATTCGCAATCTAAACAAAACACTAAATATTCCAAGCAAACTGGAAGGGGTTATTCAACCGCAAGATTTGCGTTCGTTGGCAATTCATGCAGAAAAGGAAGCAAATCCGCTTTACCCCGTGCCGCAACTGTGGACGGTGCAAGACTTCGTGGAAGTATACCAAAAGGTGTCGTGATATGGACGTAAAACAAATTCTAAAAGAAAACGAGTTTCGTTTCAACAAACAATTCGGGCAAAACTTCCTAACCGACGAGCATTTGCTAAACCAAATTGCACAGGATGCCGATTGCGCCCCCACCGTGTTGGAAATTGGCGCCGGCGCTGGCACGCTTACCAGGGCGCTTTCCCGCCACGCGCAAAAGGTTGTTGCTTTCGAAATTGACCGCAACCTTAAAAACGTTTTGGCTGTCACGCTGGCAGATTGCCCCAACGTGCAACTGGTTATGGGCGACGTGATGAAATATAGCACGGAAGAAATAGAAAAGTTGTGCGGCGAAGAATATTCGGTGGTGGCAAACATCCCCTACTATATAACCACGCCGCTACTAATGAAGTTTATCGAAGAGGGCAAAAAGGTTGTTTCCCTTACCCTCACCATCCAAAAGGAAGTTGCCGAGCGTTTGGTTGCCAAGCCGGCCACCAAACAATATGGCGCAATAACCGTGGCGGTGGATTCCGTCGCCGACGTGGAAATAACCAGAGTTTTGCCCCGCCAACTGTTCTATCCGCAACCCAACGTGGATAGCGCCGTTGTGAAAATAACCCTTAACAGGAGCAAATTTGCCATTGAAGATGCGGCGGCGTTTCGCAAAACGGTGAAAGCATCCTTTGCAATGCGCAGAAAAACGCTAGCTAACAATTTGGCAGTGGGTTTCAAAACGGATAAGGCCACTGCCGAAAGCATTCTGAATAGTTGCAACTTGTTGCCCACTTGCCGTGGCGAAGAACTTTCCACGTTGCAATTTGTTGAACTTTGCAACTGTCTTAAACAACACGGACTGCTGTAGTCCCAAGGAAAAACAAATGCTAGATTTGGACTTGACAAAAAAATATGCGTTGGCCGTTTCCGGCGGCGTGGATTCCATGGTTATGTTGCACATGTTTGCAACGGCCAGTCCTCGTCCGGACTTTTTTGTAGTTACGGTCAACCACAATTTGCGCAAAGAAGCATCCGACGATTGCAAATTTGTGGCCAACTACTGCAAAAAATTCAAAGTGGTGTGCAAAACGTTCAACGTGGACGTTCCCACCTACTGCGCCGCAATGAAGGTTTCGGAAGAAACAGGTGCGCGCGTTCTTAGGCAAGGTGTGCTTAATTCGCTGGAAGTGGATTGGGTTTGCACTGCGCATCACGCCGACGACAATGCCGAAACGGTGCTTATGCACGTTATTCGTGGTAGTGGTGCCAACGGTGTTGAGGGTATTCGTCGCACCAACGGCAAGTTTTTGCGTCCGCTTTTGCACCTTTCCCGTGCCGATATCGAACGCTATGCCGAAGAAAACGGCGTGCCGCACGTCTATGACGCAACCAACAGTCAAACCAAGTATACGCGCAATTTCTTGCGCCACAAAGTTATTCCTCTTTTGGCACAGCTTAACGAAAACGTGCAATCCAACATCACTCGTTTTGCCGAAAACATTGCCGAAGACAACGCCTATTTGGATGGTTTGGCAGATATTTCCACCGTCAAACTCTATGGCCGTCGTGCGGAAATCCCTATCGACTTGTTGCAGGTGGGGCCCGTTGCATACAGAGTGCTAAAAAAGGTGTTTGCTCGCCTAAACGTTTGGTACGACGTGGAAAAATCGCACTACGAAGCCATTTTGGCTTTGGCGCAAAACGACGGTGGCAAAAAGGTGTCGTTGCCCTTCAATTTGGTTGCGGTCAACGAATATAACAAAATAACCATCATGAAAAACGGCACGGAACCAAGTTTTCAGTTTGAAATTTCTTTTGCCAAGGGCGTGGTGCAAACTCCCGTTGGCAAAGTTGCCGTTTCCGAAGAAATTACCGACGGATTGAAAATTGACGTGGCAAAAGTTCCGCAAACGGCGGTGTTCCGCACTCGTCGTCAGGGGGATGTGTTCACAAAATTCGGCGGTGGCGGCACAAAACCGCTAAACAGATATTTGATTGATAAAAAAATACCTGCTCGCTTGCGCGACAGTTTGCTGCTAGTGGCCGACGGCAACAACGTTTTGGTTATCTGCGGCGTAGAAATTGCCGATTCCGTCAAGGTGGATGCAAACTCCACTGCGTGCGGAATAAAGTTGCTAGGAGAAACAGACTAGATGAAAGTTAACGAAAAAATAAGTGAAGTTTTGTTTTCGGCGGAAGAAATTCGCCAAGGCATAAAGCAAGTTGCAGCGCAAATTTCCGCCGACTTTGCCGATAAAGACCCTCTTGTGGTGGGCGTTTTGAAGGGGGCGTGGATTTTCCTTGCCGATTTGACGCGCGAAATGTCCTGCAACTGCCAAGTGGATTTCATTGCTGTTTCCAGTTATGGCAACTCCACAACGTCTAGTGGCAAAATTACCGTGCAAAAGGATGTTTCCGCCGATTGCGCCGGCCGCAACGTGCTTGTTGTTGAAGATATTGTAGATACTGGCGTTACCCTTGCCGGTGTTAAGGAAATTTTCCGTGCAAAAAATGCAAAAAGCATAAAGGTTGCAACCTTTTTGTCCAAGCCTTCGCGCCGCAAGGTGCAGGTGGACGTGGACTACGTTTGCTTTGAAGTTCCCGATAAATTTGTGGTGGGCTACGGCATGGATTTTGCAGAATACTATCGTGGTTTGGAAGATTTGTGCGTGCTTAGCGAGAGCGAATATGCTAGCTAGCACAAGGCAAAGGTGAAACTGGCGGCAGTCTTTGTCAAAAACGAAAATTAAGACGGAATTATTTCTGTAAATGCTATTGCTTTTTTGGCTCGTAAATGGTATAATCATTGATGGGAAATGGGGCATATGCCGTTTTTATGCCCTTTGATAAAAAATCTAGTTGCTTTTTGCCGGTAACGGACAAAAAAGCGTAAAAATATATTTGGTAAGTGCTGTGTGGTGTGGTTTGCAATGGAATATTTCAAATTAGGCGTGCGGCATTTTTGTTTATTATCGCAAGTTTTGGTAAATCCGAAATAAGGAGATAGATATGTCAAATTATTTGATCAATTTGTTGGGAGCTCTCAACGAATTAAAAACAGTAGACATCGTATTCTTTATTGTTTGCGCTGCTCTTATTGCGGCCATTGTCGGGGTGTATTTTCTCATCCCTGTTCTTAACAAAAAGCAATACGAAGAACAACGCGAAAATTTGAGAAAGCGTGAAGAAGCATTCAAGGTAAACAAAAAAACAAACAGTGAAGAATCGACGCAACAAGCGGAAGTTGATTCTGCAAGCGACGGTTCGCAGGAAGCGACAAACGAATAGCTTATGAAGAAAGGTAAGTCATTCGCGCAAGTCGTCTACTACCTGTTCATGTTTTCCCTAGGAATACTGCTCGCGCTTTTTTTACCGTATATCCTAACCATGGATGCGGCGTTGGAAGTTGTGAACGAAGCATTGACTGGCGGCAACTATTCCGAAGCAATGCAACTATCGGTAAACTATTTCGACGATGAAATTGTGTTCCAGCAGCAGTTCGAAAGTGGCGGTGGCATAGTGTTGTTCAGCTCTGTAACGCCATTGTTCGAGGCTGGTTCCGAAAGTGAAGAAAACACTGCAACGGTAACCAAATTGCACAAATCCTATGCCGGGTTTGTATACGGCACGGCAAACAACTATTTGGTTAGCGGAGTGGGCACAAATCGTTCCCGACTGGTTGTTGTGGATGGTGACGGTGTTACTCGTCGAATTTCCCTTCTCGACTACGATTCCGACGGCGACGGCACAAAAGATACCTGTTCCACTCACGCGCAATACGGTTTGTTTTTTGTGGAATTGGATGAACCCACTTATCACAAGATAACGCAATTGAAGTTGGTGGATAGGGACGGCAACGAATTTGCCAGCATCAACCTGGATTTGTCTTTTGGCGAAACATTCTTTCAAGACGTTGACGACTACATCAAAAAATACAATTCCGGTGCAGAAAGCGAAACGCTAGAACAACTGCGCACGGAAATGCTAGAAAAAAGTTCCCACTACAAGGCTCAATCCATGAACGTGGCCAACAGTCGTGCGGATAAACAAGCAACGGTAATTGTTGCTTGCTACTTCGTGGCAGTTTATTTGCTGGGAGATTTACTGATCGGCCCGCACTACGTGATTCGTTTCTTCCGTTGGTTGCTTGTTAAGGTGTTCAAAGTCAAGTTCAACCGCAAAGAACCCAACCGTTCGGAAGTTTTTGGTAACGACTACTACTGCAAAGTGACGGTAGTGTTGGATGTTTCCGACTTGCAAGATTTTTCTCAAAGCGTGCAAATTCGCTACAACAACGAAAAAGGCGAAGAAGCAACATTCACTTTGATGAAAGAACAAAACTACAGCGATACGCAACGCATCAAAGCCGGCACCTATGTGAATATGTGGGTGGATACGGATAAAGAACTTTACGCAATGCAAAACTTGCCGGAAAAATTGGTGGTGCAAGGCTACCAAATGGCACTAAAAGTAAAAATAATAAAGCGAGAGGAAAAACGCTTATGAAAATTTCTATTCAAAACCTAACCAAAGTATTCCCAAGCAGAGTCAAAGGCGGCGAACCCGTCGTTGCAGTAAACGACATGTCCATCGAAATTCCTTCTGGAAAACTCGTTGGTCTTTTGGGTCCTTCCGGTTGCGGAAAATCCACAACGTTGTTTATGCTCTCCGGCTTGGAATCCCCCACCTCTGGTGCAATCTTGTTTGACGAACAAGACGTAACCACACTTGCTGCAGAACGCCGCGGCATCGGCCTTGTTTTCCAAAACTACGCGCTGTATCCGCACATGACGGTGGAACAAAACATCATGTTCCCTCTTGTTAACATGCGTTTGCCCAAGGAAGAAGCCAAAGAAAGAGCTTTGGATGCTGCTCGCCTTGTTCAAATTGAAGAATTGATGGGCAGAAAACCTAGCGAACTTTCCGGCGGTCAACAACAACGTGTTGCAATTGCTCGCGCGCTGGTAAAAATGCCCAACGTATTGTTGTTGGACGAACCTCTTTCTAACTTGGACGCTCGTTTGCGTTTGCAAACTCGTGAAGAAATTAAGCGTATTCAACGCGAAACTGGCATCACCACCGTGTTCGTAACGCACGACCAAGAAGAAGCAATGTCCATTTGCGACATCATGGTTGTTATGAAACTTGGCGTTGTTCAACAAATCGGCGAACCGCAAGGCATCTACGATAACCCTGCAAACCTGTTTGTTGCAAACTTCTTGGGAACCCCGCCCATCAACATTTTCCGCGGCAAAGTGGAAGGCGGCAAGGTGTTTATTGGCGACGAAGCAATTATGAAGGCCGACGTTGCCGATCAAGACGTGTTCGTTGGCATTCGTCCTGAAGGTTTCATCTATAATGCAAAAGGCGTGTTCACGCTGGACGTTGATAGAATTGAAGTTATGGGCAGAGATAAATCCATCGTTTCCACTCACCCGTCTTCGCAAAAACCCACCGTTCGCTCCATTGTCGATTCCGACGTCAAACTTCCGGGCGACAGCGGCAAATTCAAATTCAACCTTAAACCCAACAAGGTTTTCTTGTTTAACGCAGAAACAGAAGAGAGGATTTTGTAATGGCAAAAAAAGTAAACAATTTGCCTAGCGACGTCGAAAGTCTTGCCGAAGTTCAGGGCGAAGTGGTGCAACCTGCCGCTCAGGCAGAAGCCGCCCCCTTGTTGGCAGGCCCAAGATTGTCCAAGGGCGAACAAGTTCGCCGTTTCGTGCGTTCTCAATCCGGTTGGTTGTTCGTGTTGCCGGCAGTCCTTTTGATGTGCATCTTCACGTTCTATCCCATCATCAACGCATTTGTCGGCGCATTCAGACAAAACTATGACGCCATAAAGGGCAACTACGACGGTTGGGGGTTCGAATCCTTCATCCGCGTGCTCAAGGGCGATACGGGTACAGGCGGTGCAAGCTTTGGTCAATGCTTGCTTAACACAACCATATTCACGTTGGTTTCCGTTCCTGTTTCCACGTTGCTAGCGTTGCTAATTTCCGTGGCGCTTAACTCCATCAAGCCTTTGCAAAAGGCATACCAAACTGTTTTGTTCTTGCCGTATTTGACCAACTCGTTGGCAATGGGCGCAGTGTTCCTCACCTTCTTCGAAGTTGTCGGCACCGTTTCCAGCAACCAAAGCGTGGGTTTGTTCAACAACTTCCTGGGTCTGTTCGGCATAGAACCCATCAACTGGATAGTTGGTGGCTCTAAGTACACTTGGCAAATCAGCGACAGTTTGTCTATCCCCTGGACAAAATATTTGGTAGTTATCATTTATGAAATTTGGTCGGGCTTGCCCTTCAAAATTTTGATTTTGTTCAGCTCTTTGCAAAGCGTAAACAAGCAGTACTACGACGCAGCCAAGATTGACGGCGCATCCAAATCCACCGTTTTGTGGAAGATCACCGCTCCCATGATTTCCCCGATGATTTCCTACTTGTTGATTACCGGCATTATGGGCGGCATGAAGCAATATTCCGCCATCGTCGGTATTTTCGGCGAACAAATGGGCAAGGACTACGATATGGGCACCGTCGTTGGATACATCTATCAGTACATTAACGACGGCCACACCGGCTATGCGTTTGCCGGTTCGTTGTTGTTGTTTGCAATTATCATGGTTATCACCCAGATAAATCGTCGCGTCAGCAGAAAACGCGTAACTTACTAAGGAGGTGCGATATGTCTAACGAAAACAAACAAAATCAAATCGTAACTCCGCAAGAAACAGAACAAGTTGTTGAAAATGTTGAAACAACAGTTGTTGTTGAAACAACGGAAGCAGCTCCCGCTCAAGGCGAAGTGCTGGGACACACTGTTTCGGCAGTTCGTTCTGACTCGGTAATTTTCGATCGTCCTCTGACTCAATTCGACGTAGAACGTGCAAGAAAACGCCAAAAAACGGCAACAATCGTCAAAAACGTGTTTGTCTACATTTTCTTGACTATTGCTGCATTACTTGCATTTTTGCCCTTCTATTGGATGATTATTTCGTCACTAAAAACGGAAATCGAATATCGTGAACCCGTTCCTACTTTCTGGCCAAAAACCTTCCAATGGAAAAACTATTCGGCAGTGCTAACGCAAACGCAAAACGCAAGTGACGGTTCCTTTTTGCAAATTCTCATCAACACGTTGGTTGTAGGTTTGCTATCCACAACCATCGGCGTTGTGGTTACCATCATAACGGCCTATGCGCTGGCAAGAATGAACTTCAAGGGCAAAGATTTGCTGTTCAGCTTGATGCTGGCAACAATGATGATCCCTGGCGAAATGTATACCATCACCAACTACGTGACAATTTCGCACTGGCAATGGCAAGATACATTCACTGTTATGATTGTGCCTTTCCTTGTTAGCGTTTACTACATCTACTTGTTGCGCAACAACTTTATGCAAATACCCAACTCGCTGTATCAAGCGGCCAAGGTGGACGGCTTGTCCGATATGGGCTATTTGATAAAAGTAATGGTGCCGCTAACGGCTCCCACCCTTGTTTCCATCACGCTGTTGAAGTTCATCGGCACGTGGAACTCGTACATTTGGCCACGTTTGGTAAACAACGAAAACTGGCAAATGGTAACAAACTGGGTAACCCGTGGCTTCACCGACCGTGGCGGTGCGTTGTATAACGGAGCATTTTCCACTTCCGAATCGCTAACCACTTTGAAAATGGCTGCCGTTTGCTTGGTATCGATGCCGTTGTTCATCTTGTTTATTTGCTGCCGCAAATACATTATGCACGGCGTTTCCAAAAGCGGAACCAAGGGCTAAAAACCTGCCCGAAAAAATCAATTTGTGTACGACTTGTCGCAAGGCAAGTGTATAAATAATCTTAAGGAGAAAAACATGAAAAAACTTATTGTAAGCATACTTGTGCTTGTGTTGGTTCTTTCTTGCACCGCAACCCTATTGGCTGCATGCTCGGATCCCACCGACTACGACCACACCATCGTACTTTATACGTCACAAGGACAAGATTTGCAAGTTGTCACGCAAAACGCTATCGACGCGTTTGAAGCAAAATATCCCGGATGGAAAGTTGTTCACACAAAACCCGGCGGATATGACGACGTAAAAGAGAAGATCGTTTCCGACTTCCAAGGTAAGCAACAACCCGACATCGCATATTGCTATGCAGACCACGTTGCACAATATATCCAAACGGAAAAAGTTGTTGATTTGAACAAATACATCAACTCAAAACAAACCGTTACCGATGGCAATGGCAACAGCGTTGCAGTAGGTTATTCCGAAGCAGAAGTGGCAGACTTCGTAACCGGCTACTATGAAGAAGGTTATGCTCGCAACTTCAGTAACTACGACGTGTACGGATATTCCGCAGACGATATGCTCACCCTTCCGTTCGTAAAATCCACAGAATTGTTGTACTACAACAAGACCGCTTTGGATGCTTGCGGATTGCAACCCGCTACCACTTGGGATGAAATTTGGGAACAAGCTCCCACCATCAAGGCAAAATATCCCACAGCTACCGTTCTTGGCTACGACAGTGAAGCCAACTGGTTCATCACCATGTGCCAACAAAACGGTTGGGGCTACACCAGTGCTGATAGCAGCAACCACTATTTGTTCAACGACAGCGACCAACAAGAATGGCTTGACACATTGAACACATATTGGAACGATGGTTGGCTCACCACTCAAGAAGACTACGGTTCCTACACCTCCGGTTTGTTCACCATGGGTGCAGAAGCTGGCGGCATCATCTACTGCGTTGGTTCCTCTGGCGGTGCATCTCACCAAGGTACGGACAAATTCCAATGGGGCGTAGCACCCATCCCCGGCAGCAAATTGGCCGACGGTTCTGTTGATAACTCTGCTATCTCTCAAGGTCCTTCTCTCGTTATGCTTTCCGGCGGACACGAAGTTTCCAACCCCACCGAAAAGGAACTTTACACCTGGTTGTTCATGAAAGAATTGCTCGATCCTACTTTCCAAGCAGCATTCGCAATTGCTTCCGGATACATCCCCAGCCGTAACTCCGTTTACCAAAACGCAACCTACGCAGCATTCCTTGAAAAGGATACCATCGTTGCTAAAGCAGCAGGCGTTGCAAGAAGCATGACCGACCGTTTCTTCACATCTCCCGCATTCGTAGGTTCTTCTACCGCTCGTACCCAAGTTGGTAACGCACTCATCTTCGTTATGCAAGGTGAAAAGGGCGCAGCAAAAGCTTTGCGCGACGCGTACAACAACTGTGGCGGTAAATAAGCAAATTATTGAAAGTAACAAAGCATCGGAGCACTAAATGAAAAAAGCAATATGTGTGGTGATTGCGTTAATGTTGGTTGTTTTGGCGACAGGGCTCATCGCGTGTGAACCCAGCGTCGCCGATAACACCGAACATTTCGACGACATCACAAAATCTTTGAAACTAGCAAAATCATATGCAGGCAAATCCTTCCTGACGGACGGTATCGGTTCTGCAACAGTTGACGAAAACGGCTACACCGATGGTGACACAACCCGTTTCAAACTTGCTCAAGGCAACGTTATTGTTGTTCGCTACTACTGCATCGACACACCGGAAAGCACCGGAAAAATTGAAAAGTGGGGCAAAGCTGCATCGTTGTTTGTTAAGCAACAACTAAGCCAAGCAACCGAAATTGTTTTGGAAGCAACTGCAACGCCCGCTGTTCACGACAGCTACGGCACCCGTTATTTGGGTTACGTTTGGTACAAAACTGCCGATTATGCCGAATTCAAAAACTTGAACTTAGAGCTTATTGAAAACGGCTACACCGAAAGCAAGGCTATCAACACCTCGGCATATCCCTATTTTGAATATATGGATAAAGCTCAAAAGTTTGCTCGCTCCATCAAGTTGCGCAACTGGTCCGAATTGGCCGACCCCTTGTATTCAACCGAACCTGTGGAAATGACCATCAAAGATTTTTGGGAAAACACGGACGTATACTACACTGCTGATACCGATTCCGGTGCAAAAGTAGAATTTGTGGCTTGTTTGACCAATATCTACATTTCCGAATCTCAAACGCACACCTACACTGCCACGCAGTACGACCCCGAAACGGGCAAAACCTACACGCTTAGCGTTTACTGCGCATATACAAGCAGTCCTTCCTCTCGTATGGAAGTTGGCCACTTGTATCGCATTGTGGGCAACGTGCAAAACTACTATGGCAAATTCCAAATTTCCGGCATTGCCTACGACGAAATTTTCGGCGCCAACAACCCTGCATACACAACGGAAAAACAATATGACTACTATCTGACATTCGATAGCAACTTGACTTATAACTTCCGCTATGCAAGAACGTTGTATACCGATGCAACCATCGTTAGCACCAGTTTGGAAGGATCCACTCTCACCATTGTTGCAACTGCAACGCAACGCACGTCTAGCGGAACAAAAGGCGATGCAATAACGTTCACATTCAAAGTTGACGCGACGGCTAGCCAAGCAAGCGCGCTTACGGTGGGACGCAGATTCAGTGTGGCAGGATTCCAACTTGTCAAAGATTCTCACGAAATCAACGTAGTAAATTATTCCGACATCAAACTTAGATAATATTAAAGGAGAAAAACAATGAAAAAGAAACTTTCAATAGTGCTTGCACTTGCTATGATCTGCGTTTCCCTTTTGGGCGTATTCGTAGCGTGCGAAAGTGCCGAAGATGAAATTTTGAAACTCTACATTTTGGCACAAGACGGATTGACTGTTGACGAAGAATTTATTTTGCCCAAAACCATCGGCGGACAAACCGATGCTACCACGGGCGAAGTAACCGGCGGCTTTGCAGCTACCTGGACTTCCGACAAAGAAAACATCGTTATTGAAGAAAGAGAAACCGATTATCTTGCTAAACCCGTTCGTCCCGAAAGTGGCATTGCCGAAGTTAAACTTACCGTTACTGTTGGCCGCGCTACCAAAGACTTCACCGTTAGAGTAAGAGCAATCGACGTTTACGACATTGCAGACGCTTTCTATTTTGAACTTAACAAACAAACTGCTTATGCAGGCGAATATGAACTTGCTTCCACGTTCACCTATCAAGAAAAAGAAGCAACCATCGCTTGGGAAGTTGAAGAAGCTTATGCTGACATTTTGTCCATCCAAGACGGCAAACTTGTTGTTACTGCTGCTTCCAAAGAAACCGCAGTTAGAATCGTTGCAAAAATCAGCTATGGCGGAGAAGTTGCAACCAAATACTATAAGTTTAACGTTTCTGGACAAAAATCCTTGAAGGATCTCTACCTTGACTCTGTTGTTACCACTCCCGTTGCTGGCAACGTTTATAAGTTCGCTTTGTGGCAAGCAAACGCAAAGAAAGTTCTTTATGCAACTGCACAAATGAGCGGCAACTACATCAAGTTGACGGAAAACTTCTCCGAAGCTGCAGACTTCAAACTTGAAGCTACAACCGGCGGATACTTCCTGAACCTTGGCGGCAAGTACATCACTCTTACCGGATCTTGGGGCGGCAAATACGTTAAAGCTGCTGTTTCTTTGGCAGACACCGCTAGCACCGTGTTCACCATCGGCGCCAACAACGAACTTATCGCATCCGTATCCGCAAAAGACGATAGCGGCGCAGACAAGACCGACACGTTCTATCTTGGAACTTACAGCACCTACAACACAATTAGTGCAAGTGCAACTTCCTACATCAAGGATACAACCACAATTGATAACACTCAATTCCCCGCACGCGTAATTTCCAATGCGGAAGTTAAAATTGAACTTGCTCCCAAAGATGCTTATTTGCAAGACGTGATCACCAGCCCCGCTGCAAACACGGAATACAAATTTGCTTTGTGGCAAGCAAACGCAAAGAAAGTTCTTTATGCAACGGCACAAATGAGCGGCAAATACATTGCCACCACCGAAGACGTTACTAAAGCAGCTTCCATCAAACTTGAAGAAACCACCGGCGGCTACTTCCTTAACCTTGGTGGCAAGTACATCACCCTTACCGGATCTTGGGGCGGCAAATACGTTAAAGCTGCTGTTTCCTTGGAAACAACCGCTAGCACCGTGTTCACCATTGGCGCTAACAACGAACTTGTTGCATCCGTATCCGCAAAGGACGACAACGGCGCAGACCAAACCGACACGTTCTATCTTGGAACTTACAGCACCTACAACACAATTAGTGCAAGTGCAACTTCCTACATCAAGGACGTAACCACGATTGATAACAGCCAATTCCCCTCTCGTCTTGTTGGCGGCGCAGTTATCAACGCAAGTGAAGAACCGGCTCCGACTCCTACACCTGGTCCTTCCACTCCCACTGCAGGCCCCACAGGATCTCCTGCTGCATCCATCGATTGCACCAGCGGCCCCGCTATTTCCGTGACCAAAGAAGGTTCCTTCAAGGATTATGAAGGCAACGACAAAACTGGCGGAATCCAAAAGTCAATGACCGTTAACGGCATCACCGTTATCAACGACATTGCTACAAGCACCAGTGCTGTTACCACTCAATACGACACGGCTGACCGCGGAAGCGTTCGTTTCTATGCTGGAACGACCCTTACCATCAAATATACCGGCATCAAACACATTGTTATCACCACCGATGGCGAAAAGAACTTCAAGAGCGATTTCACCGTTGAAGGCGCATCTGTTACCGTTAACGGATCCACCGTTACCATCAGCTTTGCAACAGCAGTTGATTCCATCACCTTCACCTGCACTGCACAAGTTCGCGTAACCAACATTGCTGTTTACACGGCCTAATTGATTGGTACCGTTTGGCAAAGCAAGAAACTGCAACTGCCGAACAACAACTAAAAACAAAAGCCATCGCACCTGCGATGGCTTTTTTGTTTTGTTTGCATTTTGTTATTTAAGTTTCTTCGAAAGGTTTGCAATCTTTTGCCAAACGGCGTTGTCGCTGCGGGTTATGGTGAGGGGCGTAACGGATATGTAGCCGTCAATGGTGGCATCGGTATCCAAACCTAAATCGTGCTTGTTTTCGTGCACGCAAAAACCGTTTTGCCGCCAGTTTTCTTCATCCACCTGCTGCCAATCGTCGGAAAAGTAGGCGCCGCCTTGTTTTGTTAGCACAATGCCTTTGGGGTTAAGTGGCACGTTGACGTTGTAAATTCCGTTGTGCGCAAACAAATTGTTTTGCTCAAAGAAATGCCAAATGGCATCCAAACTTTGGCGTGCAAACTGAAAAGTGGTGTATTCGGTGGACAGCGCAATGCCGTGCGTGCTGCGCAACTCTGCCTCAAAAATGGCGCCAACCGTTCCGCTATACAAAACGTCTTGCCCCAAATTGTAGCCTTTGTTCACGCCGGAAATTATCAAATCAAAATCAATGCCCAAGCCAAGCGTTGCAAAACGAACGCAGTCCACAGGGGTGGAATCCACTGCATAGGCCGCAACTTCGCCCAAGCCAAGCGATGTCTTTCGCACGCCAAAGGGGCTGTGTATGGTTATTGCGTGGCTTTTGCCGCTTTGTTGCTTTTCTGGGGCCGAGACCCACACGTCGCCGTGTTTTGTTGCCCACTGAACAACCAGCGCCAAGCCTTCGGAAGATATTCCGTCGTCATTTGTTACTAAAATTTTCATATTTTTTGTTACATCCAGTTTTCGTTACTTGCCTTAAAGCTGCGAACGGCCTCGTCGGCATCGGCAACAAGCAGGGGGATTTCCTTTTTGCTTAGCAACGTTGCGCCGCAAGTGCATTCGTGGCCGCCGCCGCGCCATTTTTCTGCAACTTTGTTTATTGTCATAAATCTGCTGCGCAATCTAACGCGAATTTTGCCGTCCGGCATGTCGATGAACGCCAGCCAAGCAATGCAACCCTTGATGCCCTTCAAAAAGGAAACGGCTTCACACGCTTGTTCGGTGGTTAGTTGAAATTTCTTTTGCATGCGCTTATCCACATACAAATAGGCTACGCCGTTGGGCGTTATTTGCATTTTTTTGAATACGTACGCTTGGAATTTTAGGTAGTCGAAGTCTTCCAAATACAAGTGGGCGTACATAATGTCGGTGTCAACGCCAAAATCTAGCAGCATTGCCGCAAGGCGAAGTGTTTCGCCAGTGGTGGTTTCGTAGCGGAAGCGGCCGCTATCGGTAACCATGCCGCAAAACACGTAGGTTGCCGCTTGCTTATCCATTTTTAGTTCCTTGCTGAACGTTTGGTAGAAAAAGGCAATCATTTCGCATGCGGAAGAACGCCAGTCTTCCACCCAGCACACGTCGCCATATGGCTTAATGTCTATGTGGTGGTCAATTTTTATAACTTCCTTTGACAAACTGAATTTGGGGTTGGAAATTCTTTCCGCCGTGCCAGAATCGATAACAATTTGCAATGCATCGGCATACCATTCGTCGGGCATTTGCTCGTCTTCGCCGCCCAAAAAGGCAAGGTAGTTGGAACTGTCGCTGTTTATCAGCTTGATTTCCTTGTTGGGATAGGTTAGTTTTAGCATTGCTTGCAACCCTTTTGTGGAGCCAATGGCATCGCCGTCGGGGCGCAAGTGGCGGGAAATAACAATCTTATCGTATTGCTTTATTTTTTGCAAAATGGTGGTCATTGTTTTTAGTTGTTCTGTCATGATTTTTCTCCTATCAGTTGGCGCTTAAAGCATCCAAATCGGCAAGCATTTTCATTGCCGTTTCTTTATCCGGCACCATGGCGCCGCTGGCTTTTGCGTGTCCGCCGCCGCCGTACTTCACGGCAATGGGGTTGATGTTGTATTTTTTGGAGCGCAATTCGCAGCCTACGCCTTGATCCGTTTCGGTGAAGTTAACCCAAGTATCCACACCGCGAATATCCGACATAACGCCCACCATGCCGCGGGAAATGGTGAAGGTATCCACGCCCAGTTCTTCCACGCGTTGTTTGGTGGTGTAGATGTAGGCAACGTTGTGCTGTGTGAAGTTGATTTCCAAAACAAATTGCGCGCGCAACTTTATCATTTCAAAATCGTCGGCATAAAGAGGCGTGTAAACTTCGTTAAGATCGAAGCCTGTTTCTAGCAAGCTTGCGGCAACTCGCATAGTTGTGGGTGAAGTGGAATCGTAGCGGAAGCGGCCGCTATCGGTAACCATGCCTGTGTATAACGCCTGCGCTGCGCTTTTGCCAATTTTCCAGCCAACGCTGGTTGCAAACTTGCCAATAAGGCCGGCACAACTTTCGCAAGTGGTGTCGATAACTTCCACGTCGCAAATTTTTTCCACAAACAAATGGTGGTCGAAGCGCAAAGTTGCCTTTGCCGTGGTGTAGCGGTTGTCGCTTATCATGGACGGGGCGGAAGTATCTAGCACAATGGCTAGCGCTGTGCGGTAAAGTTCGTCGGGCACAATTTGCGGTTGGCTGTCGGCTACAAAACCGTATCTTTTGGGTGAATCCCCCACCACAAAAACTTGTTTTTGCGGATAGTTATCCAAAATTAGGTTCCTTAGCCCAATTTGGCTGCCAATGGCGTCGCCATCCGGTTTTTCGTGTCGATGGATAATAATTGTGTCGAAGCGTTCTATCAGTTGCAATGCTTGTTCAAACATGTGGCACCTCTCAAAAGTTTTAGAGATTATTGTACCATACGCGCGGCGTAAAGTCAATATCGAATTGGTTATTTTACGCAACACTTTGCGCCGTGCCGTGCTTTGGGCACAAAAAAGCACCGCCGTGCTGGCGGTGCTAGGCTGATTTTTTACAGGTCTTCCAAACGCTCGATGGAGTGAATTTCTTTGTTTTCTCTAACAAAAGCCGCAATGGCTTCTGCACTGCAATTTTTGGAAGGGTAAATAACCGTTTCCACAGTAAGTTTTTTGGTGATAACAACGGGATCAACTTGTTGTTCGTCCCTTTGGGGATCGCTAATCGCTCTGGTGCCCGATGCATCCGGCAAAAACTTTTCGTTGGTGGAAGTAACCTTGAAACGGTGGAAAGTGTCAAAACCAAAGTATTCCTTCAATTTTTCTTGTGCCGAATCGGTGTATTCCATTTTTACCAGCAACAGGTGCAAGTGGTTGCGCCTTATAAGTTTTGTGTGCAAAATAACTTGAACCAAAACAATGAAGAAGGTTGTTGCCAGTGCCAACCAATACAATCCGCACGCTGTGCACATGCCTATTGCAGCTGTTGCCCAAATGCCTGCAGCTGTTGTTAGGCCACGCAAACTTTCTCTGCGGAAGAATATCATGCCTGCGCCCAAAAAGCCCACGCCGGAAACTACTTGTGCGGCAATTCTTGCGCCGTCGCCCAAACCGGCAACTTCGTTGAACCAAAGCGAAACGCACGTCATAAGCGTTGATGCACAACCAACAACAAAGTGCGTGGCCATGCCTGCTTCTTTTTGACGGCGACTGCGTTCGATGCCCAGTATAAGGCCTAGCGCACTGCCAAGCAAAACACGCAAAATATAAATCACTTCAATAGGCAATGAAGTGCGTGGAGAAACCATCGTTCCATAGTTGATAGTAACACCCAAAATTGACATTATATACCTCAAAAATTTTCAAAGGGCATCAGTCTTCGCCATGCCCCCATTTTTTCACGCACATTATAATACAAAAGCAGTTGCAAGTCAATAGGCATTTGGGATATTTCCCCTTTGATTAGCAAAAAATCGTCAAATATTTTTGTTGCGCTCAGTTGTGCATAAACTTTTGTTGTTTAAATTTTCCGTTAAGCATTGTTTGCAACAATAAAGATAAAAGGCAAGCTGCGCATGCAAATTTTTGCACGAATTTTTTTTGCGGATTGTTGCGTTTGCCAGAGATAGGCCTGCGCTCTTAATGAAACTTGTGGCAACGGCCCTTTTACCCGGGCAATTTCGTCAAAACTCGCACGGCTCACGTAGCAAAAACTATTGCATTTTGCGGCGTGTAGTGCTAAAATAATTGCAGGGAAGGAGCAAGCCTTCAAAGGAGAAATCATGGCATTTTTCGAAGTTAACAAGCAACTTATGAACGTAGTTTTGATTATACTGGGCGCCTTGTTGGTGCTTGGCTTTTTGGCTGTTGTTGCCTACAAAATGGCTCGCGCCAATGCCGCAACAAAACGTGCAAAGCAGGCGGAATCTGCAGAAGAAGGTGAACAAAACTTGCAACCGCAAGCAGAAAACGGTGACGAGTTTGTTGCCCAGCAGGAATCGGCAATTTGCAACCAACAACTTGTTATGGCGCGCAACGTCACCTATAAGGTGGGCATCGACGGCGAAATTGCCATTGGCAGTTACGTTTTGAAAAACGCCACCACCGGCGAAGAAGAATTTAACCTTCGTTTGAACGGCTTGGCAGGCAGATATCACAACGGACAAGTTATAACGCTTGGCGCCGGCGACACCGTTTGTGCACTTTCCACTTCGGTGGTGCTACAACCTGCGGCGCAAAACAATTAACACACGGCCTATTTAAGCGCGCCACAATTGGTGCGCTTTTTGCTTAAATAACCTTTTGGGGGATGCTATGCAACGCGACTACAACGGATGGGATCAACTGTTTGAACAGGAATTTCAAAAACCCTATTTTCAAAATTTGAAGAGTTTTTTGGTGGAACAATATGCCACGCACAAGGTTTATCCGCCAAAGCGCCTTATTCTAAACGCTTTCGACAACACTGCCTATGGCGACGTTAACGTTGTGATTTTGGGACAAGACCCCTACTACAACGAGGGGCAGGCAATGGGCATGAGTTTTTCCGTGCCGCAAGGCGTGTTGCCTCCCATGAGTTTAGTGAATATTTTCAAGGAAATTCACGACGACTTGGGGTACGAAACGTCCATAAAGGGCGGCGACCTTACCCCATGGGCAAGGCAAGGCGTGTTGCTGTTAAACGCCGTTCTTACCGTGCGCGACCACGAACCCAATTCCCACAAGGGCAAAGGTTGGGAAATTTTCACAGATCAGGTTATAAATTACCTAAACCAGCGCGAGCGTGGCATGGTTTTCATGTTGTGGGGACGCAATGCACAAGAAAAAAAGCAACTTATAACGGGCAAACAGCACTTGGTACTTACGGCTGCGCACCCCAGCCCGCTTTCCGCCTACAACGGCTTTTTCGGTTGCGGACATTTTTCTAAGGCTAACGAGTTTTTGGCATTGCAAAACAAAGAAATTAAGTGGTAGTTTAAGGCTAAGTTAAGATAAAAAAAGTAATATGTGTGCAGAAACTTAGCAGTTTGCCATTGCTAATCGAAGAAATTTGTTTGGCAAACAAGGGAGTGAAAATGCTACAAGTAAAAAATATCACAAAGGTATATGGAGAGGGCGAAACGCAAGTGCACGCGCTAAAAGGCGTGTCGTTGCAGTTTCGCAAAAGCGAATTTGTCTCCATTTTGGGACCGTCCGGTTGTGGAAAAACCACGCTGTTGAACATTATTGGCGGCCTGGATCGCTACACCGACGGCGACCTTATTATTAACGGAACCAGCACCAAAGATTATGGCGACCGTGATTGGGATGCATATCGCAACCATTCAATAGGTTTTGTGTTTCAAAGCTACAATTTGATTCCTCACCAAACGGTGTTGCAAAACGTCGAAATTGCATTGGCGCTTTCCGGCGTGAACAAAACGGAACGTTCGGCTCGTGCCAAAGCCGCATTGGATAGCGTCGGTTTGAAGGGCATGTATCACAAGCGCCCCAACGAAATGAGCGGCGGACAAATGCAACGCGTGGCCATTGCTCGCGCCATCGTTAACAATCCCGACATCGTTCTGGCCGACGAACCCACCGGTGCGCTAGATTCCGAAACCAGCATTCAAGTTATGGACATTTTGAAGGAAATTTCCAAAGATAGGCTTGTTGTTATGGTGACGCACAACCCGGAACTTGCGCAAAAGTATTCTACCCGTGTTGTTTCCATGCTGGATGGCCTTATGGTGAACGACTCTAACCCGTTGACGGAACAGGAACTGGCCGACGAGCAAAAGGCGGACGAAGAATATTTGCAACAACGCTTGCAGGATAAAAAACGCAAAAAGAAAAAGCCGTCTATGTCCTTTTTCACATCCTTTGCGTTGTCGCTTAAAAACCTTGTTTCCAAGCGTGGGCGCACAACACTTACCAGTTTTGCCGGTAGCATAGGCATCATTGGCATAGCGCTTATATTTGCCGTTTCGCAGGGCACAACCAACTACGTTGCGGCTGTGCAAGAAGACACGCTAGCTTCCTATCCGCTTACAATCGAACAAACGCACACCGATATGAGCAGCATGTTCAAAAACTTTGTTTCTGGTGCGCAGAGTGGCGAACACGAAAAAGATGCCATCTACGAAAAATTGGCGTTATATAACCTTACCAACGCCGTAACAAAGGTTGAACAATCGGAAAACGACCTGGCTTCTTTCAAAAGCTTTTTGGATGCCGAACTGGCCGACGACCAAAGCAAACTGTCGCAATCGCTAAACGGCGTTTACTACAACTACAATTTGGATTTGCTAATCTACACAAAGAACGTTGACGGCACCGTTATGCGCGCCGACACCGGCGACATAATGACGGATCTTGTTAGCACGCTTTATGGCGTGGATATGTCGCAAGTTTCTTTGACGGGCGGCGGACTTATGTCTTCGCTGTTTTCCACCAGCGCCAACATGTCCATGTGGCAAGAACTTTTGCCTGCAACGGATGGTGGCGCCATCAACAAGTTGCTGAAAGACCAATACGACGTTGTTTACGGCAAATGGCCGGATAGCGGCAGTGCCGGCAAAAATCAGATTGTGCTTGTTGTGGACGGAAACAACGAAATTGACGATATGACGCTTTATGCGCTGGGGCTGAAATCTCGCGCGGAAATAGATGCCATAATCGATGCGGCTCGCAAAGGGGAAGATTTGCCCGAAGTGAGCAGCAAAAAATGGACCTACGAAGAAATTTGTTCCCAAAGTTACAAAACCATTTTCAACTACGAATGCTACAAGCAAATGGGCAACGTTTGGTATGATGTGCGCGAACTGGATGGCGGCTTGGAAAACCTGTATAACGATGCTTCTGTCGGCATGGAATTGGAAGTTGTGGGCATTGTTCGTCCCAACCCCGACGCTTCTTCGCATATGCTTACCGGCAACATTTGCTACACTCAGGAACTTACCAAACACGTGATTGAAAAGGCGCAAAATTCCGAAATTGTTTTGGCGCAAAAGCAAAGTCCTAACGTGGACGTGTTCACGGGGAAATACTTCCAAGATAACAATTTGCCCACAGCCACCAAAGCCAGTCAATTTAGAGACTATGTAAACGGTTTGGATGCAAATGGCAAATCGACGGTATTTTTGCAAATAAACGGTGTTCCCGCCGAAGAAGAAAAACAAGCTGCGCAACAACAACTTTTGCAAATGGATGAAGATACTCTTCGCCAAACGGTGTTGCAAATGCTATCCATGTCGTCGCAATCGTCGCAACTAACCGACTACATCAACGGCTTGACTTTTGAAAAATTGCAAGGAATGGTGCCCACAATTGCGCCGTCTTATGCACAACTTACAAAAACCTATGAGCTAATGGCGGCGTTGCCCACGGCGGAATTGCGTGCGCAAAAACTAACGTTGGATTTGCAAACCTACACCGACGAACAGTGCGCCACCTACTTTGACGAAGTGATAGAGTTTGCTTCCACTTCTTTGGAAGATAACCTTGCAACGCTGGGTTGCTTGGATGTTGCTTCGCCCGCTTCCATCAGTTTGTATGCCGTATCTTTTGCAGCAAAAGAGGCGGTGGAAGAAGAAATTGCTCGCTACAACAATTCTCTTTCGGAAGATCAATCGGACAAAAAAATTCAATATACCGACTACGTTGGCATAATTATGAGCAGCGTAACAACCATTATTGATGCAATCACCTACGTGCTTATTGCGTTTGTATCCATTTCTCTTATTGTTTCTTCCATTATGATTGGCGTTATCACGCTTATATCCGTGCAAGAACGCACCAAGGAAATTGGCATATTGCGCGCCATCGGCGCAAGCAAACGCAACGTTTCCAGCATGTTCAATGCCGAAACAATGATTATTGGTTTTGCATCAGGCTTGTTGGGCGTTTTGGTGACCTACGTGCTGACTGTGCTTGTTAACGTAATTTTGCACAGCCTGACCGGCATTATGGCGCTTAACGCAACTTTGCCCATTTGGTTTGCCGCAGTGCTTGTTGGCATAAGCACGTTGCTTACGCTGATTGCCGGCATAATTCCTTCGGCAAGCGCATCCAAAAAAGACCCCGTTGTTGCTTTGCGAACGGAATAAAAAAACAAACTTTGCGTTGGGCAATGCTCCGCAAAACACAACATTTCTATGAACTTACTTATTCCATGTGCCGTCGGCGTTGAAGCGGTGGCAAAAAGACAACTAGAATTGCTTGGCTATGGCCAAACGCGCGCAGTGAACGGGCGCATTTCTGTGCCGGATTGTTCCTGGCAGGACGTTGCGCGCTTAAACGTATTTTTGCGCAGTGGTGAGCGTGTGTTGGTATGCTTGGCGCAGTTTCCGGCAACAACTTTCGACGAGCTATTCGAAGGTGTTTCGCAAATTGATTGGGGCGAAATTATCGACCGCCACGGCAAGGTTGTTGTGGTTGCCAAAACGGTGGATAGCGTGCTTTTTGCACATCACTCGGTGCAGGCGGTGGGCAAAAAAGCCGTGGTGCAAAGCCTTTGCAAAAAGTATGGTGCTGCGGACGAGACGGGCGCAGAATATAAAATTGAGTTGGATATCACCAAGGACGTTGTCTCCGTCAACTTGGATACCACCGGCGTTGGCTTGCACAAGCGTGGATATCGCACCTTGCCATATTCCGCTCCGCTAAAAGAAACCACAGCGGCCGCACTGATAGACCTTACTGTGTGGAACCCGGACAAAACCTTCACAGATTTGTTTTGCGGCAGTGGCACTTTGCCCATCGAAGCGGCGCTAAAAGCACTTAAAATTGCTCCGGGGCTAAACCGTCAGTTTGCTTTTGACGGTTGGCCGATTGCGCAAAACGCCCATCAACTTGCCTTGCAGGAGGCAAACGACGTGCGCGTTGACCGTCCACTTAATATAATTGGCGGCGACCTTAACCCAAAAGCCATCGAAATTGCCAACTTTCACGCAAAACAAGCAGGCGTGGATAAGTACGTTAAGTTCAACTTGCGCGCAGCGGAACAGTTTGTTTCCCGCCAAAGCTATGGCGTTAACGTAAGCAACCCGCCATATGGCGAGCGCTTGGGTAACGTGGAAGAGGCGCAACAAATTGCCAAAAATATGGGCACGCTATATCGTTCGTTGGATAAATGGAATTTTTATTTTTTGTCTCCTCTGCAAGACTTTGAGCGCCATTTTGGCCGTCGTGCAGACAAAAAGAGGTATTTGTTCAACGCCGGCATAAAATGCAGTTACTATTCGTTTAACGGCCCCAAACCACCCAAAGACGTGCACTAAAAGCATGCGCGCCGGCAGGCTTTTGCAATTTTTAAGCGGCGGAATGAGACGAAAAAGACATCAATTATTTTACCAAACAAAAAAGTGCCGAAATTCGACACTTTTTGTTTGGGTACAGGTGTTGCAAATGTTGTCAAAACAGTTGACAAAACCCGACCGTGGTAGTAGAATATACTAGCATTCAGCGAAAGCAAGTGCATATATATCGCGGGGTGGAGCAGTCTGGTAGCTCATCGGGCTCATAACCCGAAGGTCGTATGGTTCAAATCCTGCCCCCGCAACCAATAGAGTATCAGGTACAAACCTGGTACTTTTTTTATTCTTCGGGTTATGGTTTTGCGGAAGCAAAACAGTTGCTCGAAGAGCAACAAGCCCGATGGAAGGGCTCTTCAGCCGAGCGAAGCGACGCCACCGAAGGTATAACCCGAAGGAATGTTCATGTTTGCAACGCAAACGCTTCATTTCGTGGTTTTGTTGTGCGATGGATTTTTTCAAATCCTGCCCCACGCGAACTGCGTTCGCTGGGAAGGGAGAACGCAACCAATAGAGTATCAGGTACAAACCTGGTACTTTTTTTATTCTTCGGGTTATGGTTTGAGGAACGTGTCCCTCAATGAAGCGCACTTTTGCAAGTCAAAAAATAAAGCAAGTTTTTTTTGTTGAAACTTGCTTTGATACAATCTGCGACGTGCGCTTTGCTTCATGGGAGCGTAGCGAGTGCTTCATGGCGCAACGCAAACGCTTCATTTCGTGGTTTTGTTGTGCGATGGATTTTTTCAAATCCTGCCCCACGCGAACTGCGTTCGCTGGGAAGGGAGAACGCAACCAATAGAGTATCAGGTACAAACCTGGTACTTTTTTTATT
>CAZNZO010000002.1:44664-98156 GCA_964577535.1 uncultured Oscillospiraceae bacterium | reverse complement strand
GAAGGGAGAACGCAACCAATAGAGTATCAGGTACAAACCTGGTACTTTTTTTATTTTTCGGGTTGGTTTTTGCTGCGAACGCCGCTTACCAAATACATTCTGTCCGTCGAAACAACGGCATCCACTTCGAAGTAGGGCGCAAATTGCTTTGCAAGTTGTTGCGCTTCCGGCAATTCGGCCGACACTTTTTCCAATCTTTGGTGGTGTTTAAGCAGTGCGGCGCGGCTCATTCCGTGCGCAATGCAAAGTTTGCCGCCAATTTTTGTGGCTTGTGCCAATGCTGCGATTGTGCTTTGGGGGTTAGCAAAGTGCGGAAAAGCGTTATAAATCATCACCACGTCAAACTGTTTTTCAAAGTGGTGTGTTTCGGCATCTCCGCAAATAACTTCAATTTGCGGAAATTTCCTTTTTGCAATTTCCACCATTTGCGGCGACACGTCGATTGCCGTAACAGATGCAACGTTGCTTTTTTCGTAACACGGAAAAAGCACGCCGGTGCCGCACGCAACGTCCAAAACGTCTGCGCCGCTTTTAACGCCGCCAAGCGTAAAAATAGTTGTCAAAACGTCTTCGTCAATCACCTGGCGTTCGTCCCACCAAGGTGCGCACCTATCAAAAAAATCCACAATATCTTTTTTGTTCATATGTGTTCCCGTGCCAAAGGTTGGTTTTTTACTTATTATACAAGTTGTTGGTAAAAAAATCAACTCGAAAAACGCAACACGCATTGCATAAACACGTTTGGCAAACAATGGCGTTTGTGATATAATAAACGTGGTTTGGCGTTGCCTTTGGGCAAATAGTTCAACAAAGAGGTTAATCATGCTGGAAGTTGTTGCCGCACTAATAAAACAAGATAACAAATTTCTTATTTGTCAGCGCCCTGCACACAAGGCGCGCGGTTTGTTTTGGGAATTTGTCGGCGGCAAAGTGGAAAAAGGCGAAACAATGCAGCAGGCGCTTATTCGTGAATGCCGAGAAGAACTTTCCATAACCGTAGACGTGCAAGATGTTTTTGCGCAAACGGTGCATTGCTACGACGATGTGACCATAAGGCTCACCCTGTTTAACGCCGTCATAGCAAGTGGGGTGCCGCAAATGCTAGAACATGCCGACATGCAATGGATAACGCCCGACCAAATTCCAAACTTCAACTTTTGCCCTGCCGATAAGGAAATTTTGCAAAAACTTTACAGGGCGCGTTAGCGTGTCAAACGCATAGGAGCGTTTCGTGATTGTCAGTTGCTGCTTGAAAAAGATATAGCAACAGGTTGGCAACAGTCAACCGTTTGCACTCTGCGCAAAAACATTTTGATATAACAACAAACCCCATCGTGAAATCGCGATGGGGTTTTTGAATTCTCGTAATTTATAATGTTTTTATATTATTGAAAGTTGGCTATGTTCGTCAAATTATACATGCTGTTTTTTGCTGTTTTGCAGATGGCGTTCGGTAATTTCGCAAGCCATTGTTTTGGGCTGTTTGTTTTGGAAACACGCCATTCAAAAGCAAGCAAACTGTTTTTAGTAGGTGTTTTGTTGCATTTTTTTGCCAACGTTGCCGGTTTTTGCCGTCGTCTGTTGCAATTTTTGCTTATTTTTGCAATCAATAGTGTTCAACAAGATCCACGGGAATGGTAATTTTGGGTTCCACTTTTACTCGTTGCATCATTTGCAACATGGCGTATGCGGCGGTGGTGCCCCAGTGCGCGCGGTCGGCCTTTGCCGTTATGTAGCGCGTGTCGTCGGATTGCTTGAGTCCGTCAAAGCCCGCAACCCAAACGTTGTTTGCGTGGCCGGCATTTTTTAGCCCTTCCATAATACCAAAAGCCATTTCGTCGTTGGCGCAAACAATGGCATCGGGCAAACGATCCAATCCCAGCAAATATCTAGAAACATTCAAGCCGCTGTCGTTAGTGAAATCCCCTTGCAGTTCGATAACGTTTTTGCGAGGCAACATGGCTTCGCTAAGCGCCTTAACAAATCCGTCGTACCGTGCTGCACTTTCGTAGGAGGTTGCCGGGCCTTTGACAAATGCAAAAGTTTTTGCGCCCTTTGCTATCACCGATTTTGTCACAAGGTAGCCGCCCAAACGGTTATCCAAAGTGACGTTCACGGCGCCGTTCATCAAAACGTCTCTATCCATAAGCACAACGGGTATGCGCCTGTTTGTAACTTCGGTAATTGCTTCGTTGGGTACTTGCGAATTTAGCATAAACAGCCCGTCCATCCACTTTATACGGGAAATGTTTGTTCCAACATATAGCAACAATTCGCAATTGCTAACGTTCAAAACGTTGCGTATGGCCTTGTTCAGTTCGGTATATATCTCGCCGCTGATGCTGTTTACGCACAGAACAAGTTGCTTCAAATATCCGCCTGCGCTTTTGTGGCCGCTTTTGCCGTGATAGCCCATTTCTTGCGCAGTGGTGAAAATTTTGTGTTTTGTTTCGTCTGGAATGCGAGGGTCGTTGTTTAGTGCGTACGAAACGGTGGAAGTTGCCACCCCTATTTTTTCTGCAATGTCCTTTATTGTTACCATATTTTCTCCCAGCGTGGTTTGTTTTTTTTGTGCTTTATATGGCAATTATATACATTATTTAATATTTTGTCAAATTTTCAACGAAATTTCAATAATTTAACTAAGAAATAGGTCTAGAAATTTACAGTAATACAAGGTATAATTAAGCCAACAATGCAAAATAGGCATTTTTTGCGCAATTTTTTGTTCAAAAATGAATTGTTTGCGTTGAAAGTATTGAAAAATGAGGATTTTATGACAAATAAGTACGGTCATTTTGAAAAAGGCGGCAAAGAGTTTGTGATAACACAGCCGCGCACCCCACGCCCTTGGATAAACGTTATTTCCAACGGCGACTATTCTATGCTGATATCTCAAACGGGCGGTGGATATAGCTTCCGTGGCAACGCAGAACAAAACAGATTGACGCGCAGTTTCCAAGATATCGTCAAGGATAACTGGGGCAAATACTATTATCTTCGCGACGTGGATACAGGCGACGTTTGGAGCGCTGCCATGATGCCCATGCGCGAAAATTTGGGCAACTACACGGTGCGCCATGGCATGGGTTACACCGTTATCACCCGCGAAAGTTTTGGCGTTCGCAGCCAGCTTACGTGTTTTGTTTCCCCCGATCAGCCAATGGAATATGCTAGCCTTACGCTAACCGACCTTAGCGGCAAAAAGCGCAATTTGGACGTGACAGGATATTTCGAATGGGCTTGCGGCATTGCCTACGACACGCACCGCGAATTTCAGCGTTTGTTTTATGATTGCCGTTTCCAACCGGAAAACAACGCAATTGTCGTCAACAAATGTTTGTGGGGCTTCCCCGATAGCAAAGGTCGTTGGAACAACGACGATTGGCCCTATACGGCATTTTTCACTTGCGACAAAAAGGTGCAATCCTTCGATTGCGACAAAGAAACTTTCATTGGTATGTATCGTGACGAACGTGATGCTTTGGCCATGCAAAACAAAAAGCTTGCTTGCTCGCAAGGCCGCTATTGCGATCCTGTTGGCGCATTGCGAGTGGAAGTGCAACTAGAACCCAACGGAAGCCAGCAATTGGTGTTTGCGCTGGGCTTTGCCAAAAAACAACAGGAAGATTGGCAAAACTTGGTTGCTCAATGCAACCAAAAGTGTTGCGAAAAAGCGCTTTTGCAAGTGCAAAACAAGTGGGATAGTTTGTTGGAAGCGGAAAGTGTTTCCACGCCGGATCAAGCTTTCGACGTTATGACAAACTATTGGTGCAAATATCAGGCGCTATCCTGCCGCATGTGGGCAAAAGCCGCCTACTATCAAATTTCCGGCGGCATTGGATTTCGCGATCAACTGCAAGATAGCCTTATTGGCCTGGAAACAGATCCGCAAATAACACGCAACCAAATTTTGTTGCACTGTTCCAAACAGTTTGTTCGCGGCGACGTGTTGCACTGGTGGCTTACCTATAACAACGTCGGCCCGCGCACCAAGTGTTCGGACGACTTTTTGTGGTTGCCGTTCGTGGTGGATGCCTATATCGAAGAAACGGCCGATTTTTCCATTTTGCAGGAAAAGGTTCGCTTTATCGATGGCGACGAAGCCACCGTTTATCAGCACTGCAAAGCGGCCATAAACCACAGTTTGGCCAACTTCTCTCCCCGTGGCATTCCCCTTATGGGCGATCACGACTGGAACGATGGTCTTTCCGCCGTTGGCAACGACATGAAGGGCGAAAGCTTTTGGGTGGCAGAATTCCTCTACTACATTTTGCGCCACTTCAACAAATACGTTGTGCGCGAAGGGGAAACGGACTATGCCGACGAACTTAGCCGTCGCGCCGATCAACTTAAAGAAGATTTCAATAAGTACGCTTGGGATGGCGAATGGTTTTTGCAGGCAACCAACGATCTTGGCGAAAAAATTGGCAGCATCACTTCCGATAGGGGCAAAGTGTTCCTCAATCCGCAAATTTGGGCGGTGATTTCGGATATCACCACCGAAGAGCGCAAGCAAAAAGCTATGCAAGCGGTGGAAAAATATTTGCTTAAAGATCACGGCTCGTTGCTGCTGGCGCCGGAATACGACCAGCCCAACTGCAACATTGGCTACATCACGCGCTACGCACCCGGCCTGCGCGAAAACGGCGGTGTCTACACACATGCCGCCACTTGGACGGTTTGGGCCTATGCGCTTATCGGGCGCAACGACTTGGCCTACAAAGCCTATGCGGCACTTTGCCCGCCCAACCGTACCGACAGCGATGCCTACAAAACGGAACCTTACGTGTTGCCGGGCAATTCCGACGGTCCTACTTCGCCATATTTTGGCAAAGCAGGTTGGTCGTGGTATACCGGATCGGCGCAATGGTTGCACAACGTTGCCGTTCGCAGAATTTTGGGCGTAACCCCGACGGAAAACGGACTGCAAATTGCTCCGTGTGTTCCGGAAAATTGGGATGGCTTCACCTACGTTCGTCCTTTCCGCAACGCAAGCTACCACATAACGGCAAAGCGCACCGGCACAATTTCGCTGGTTGTGGATGGCAAAGCGGTGCAAGGCAACGTTGTTCCCAAATTTGATGGCGGCGTTCACAAGGTGGAATACACCTTCTAACAAAACAATTTTTCGTTGCGCAAAAAGCGTGCAACTGTGTCAAACAAAAAGTAAAAGGAGAAACATCATGAAAAAACTAGCGTTTATATTGGTTTTGGTGACGTTGCTCACCGCTGTTTGCGGCGTACTTGCCGCCTGCTCCGGCGAAGACTACGACCTTACCTATGCAACTTGGAACCTTGGCAACGAGGCGGATAACAACATTGAACGTCAAATGATAAAGGCTTTTGAAGAAAAATATGACGTCAAAGTTAAAATTGTGGAAGAAATAAGCATTTCTGCATACGAAGATTCCATCCGCGGCCTTGCCGTCAAGGAAAAAATGCCTGACGTATTTATGCTTACCAACATGAACTTCGGTTTGAAAGAACGCTACGTTTCCAACATTTCCGATTTGGTTGCGGCAGATCAAACAGGCGATTGGGATAACATTCCCAAACCCATCGAAGAAGCTGTGCACTTCAAAGACGGAATCTATGCCATTCCCTTTGCAATGCACATGATGGGCTACTTCGTGAACGTCGATTTGCTTAGCGAATACAACTTGGATGGTTTCTTGAAGAGCGAAATCACTTGGGATAGTTTCTATAACGTGGTTAAAACCATGGCTAACTACAAAAACGAAGGCGTTGTTGGTTTGAGCCACGAAAGTTCTATCATGGAATGGTACCCCGCATCCGTAAACGAAAACTACGGTTGGTTTACGTGGGACGGCGAACAATATCACTTGGATAGCGCCGAATTTAAGGATGCGATAGCAAAAACGGCAGATATCCGTGCTAACAAATATAGTTACGACAGTTTGACGGACGAAGATCGTGCCGAAAACTTCGAAGGCGTTGAAGGCTACGCTTCCTTGTGGGATATGGGGCGTTTGGCAATTCGCTGGGGCTACACCTACGAAATTCCCGATATGATCGAAAAGAGTGCCGGCGATTTTGAAATTCGTTTCATTGGCGTTCCCGGCAACCGCACTCCCATAGTGGGCGACTACCTCGCCGTTTCCAGTGTTTGCGAAAACCGCGAACTTGCATATCAATTTGCAAAATGGATGAGTTTCGATCCGGCAGGCATTCGCGAACGTATTTCTCGCGATAAGGACGTTACCAACACGTTGCCCATCACCGTCAACCAAACCATCGTTGACGAATACTTCAACAAATTCGATACAGTTGAAGGCATCAAAGATAAGTATGATTCTCTTGATAGCGGCATAGTGGAATCGGTAAAGGTCGTTCCCGGTTTCAACCGTTCCAGATGGTTGGCCCTCACTGGTATGTCGGTGACGGTAGACGGCGAAACCCGTTCGAACATTCAAATAGGCGAATTGTTGGATTTGTGCTGGCTGGGCAAACTTTCCTATGCCGACTATGCAACCGATTGCGACAAACTTGCCGATAAGCAATATGGCAAGGCAATCGACGAATACGCACACTTCTATTAAGCATTTTCTAACGCGTTGGCGACAAAATTTGTTGCCAACGCATTGCAGTAAACAAAACAACTGCGTGGAGAAAACATGAAAAAACTTCAACTAATCTTCATTATGCTGTTTCTAATAAGCACGGCAATGCTTTTGTTCGGGTGCAATGCGTCCGACTACGTTTTCGTGCAGGAACAGACTTTGGCAAAAGTGCAAACTTCCGCAACCCAAGTGGACGAGCAGTGCACAATTGTTTCGTCTAGCGGACAAGCGGTGCAAGACGACTACGGCAGGGTGCTAAAACTAAAACGTGGCGACACGGTTACCCTTTCGGTAAACCTTTTGCAAGCAGATAAACTTGCCGTTTCCGTCGACTACTTTGTGTTGCACAACGGCCTTAGCAACAGCGAAATATCCGTAGCAGTGAACGGACGAGAATTTTTGTCTCGTTCGTCTTTGCCTGCTATGTGGAAAAACCAAAGCGACACGTTTTCGCGTGATAGCTACGGCAACGAGGTTACGCCCACTCAAACCAAAATTGAGCAGTGGACAACCTGTCAATTATATGCCTACGACGGAGCCACCGTTCTTGCGCCCACCGCACAATTCAACAGCGGCGCAAACGTTGTGAAAATAAGCGTTATTTCCGGCGGCGAGTTTTTGTTGGGCAAAGTTGCTGTAACTTCCGTCCAAATGCCCGTTTCCTACCAAGATTATGCCAAACAACATGCTCAAAAGGCTGTTGGTAGTGGCACTGTGGTGCAAGAAGCGGAATTTTTTGCCAGCAAAAACAACACGTTGCTAATCCCCACCGCATCGGGCGATATCAACACCACCGGTTACGAAACGTACACGGCAAAACTAAACGTATTGTCCGGATTATCTGCGGCCTATCAATCGGTTAGCTACTCCATGAGCGTTTCGACGGCAGGATTATACAATTTGTCGCTGAACTACAAAAACGGCGATGCCAACAAAACCACTTTTGCAAAAATAATGGTGGATGGCGAAGTTCCTTTCAAAGAACTGCTTATCTATCCATTCCCGCAAAATTCTTCCTACGAAGAACACGTTTTGGGTGGCGACACGCCCTACGCAATTTGGCTGGAAGCCGGCACGCACATTGTAACAATTAAAATTGACGGTTCGCAAACGGCCGATTGTTCCGAAAAACTTAACCAAGTGGTGGGACAACTAAACGAAATCTATTTGGATCTTAAAAAGATTGCCGGCACCGTGCAGGATAAAAACAGAGAGTGGGATCCGGAAAACGACTTCCCCGGAGTTGTGGAACAATTGCAAGCAATTTACCAAACTTTGGGCGAAATAAACACGGAATTGAAACTTATCAACGGCGGCGACGTCAACTACGAAGCGCTTGTTCTCATTCAAACGGCGCAAAAATCCGTGAAGGGTTTGTTGGATAAGCCGCACGACATCCCCAACAACTATGCAACGCTATCCGAAGGCAGCGGTTCCATTGTGCAAACAATTGCCAACGCGCGCAACGGCGTTTTGTACACTCCGCTAGATTTGGATAAGGTTATTTTGCACCCGGCAGGACAACCCAGCGGCGTGGAACGCCACGGTGGTTTCTTTGGTTTTTGGGAAGGCACAAAACGTTTCTTCCACAGCTTCGTGGCCGACTATTCCGTCACAACTGACGACGAAAAAACCATTCAAGTTTGGGTTGCGCGTCCCTCCACCTACGTCAACTTGATGCAACAAATGATGGATGCATCCGATTTTGAACAATCCACCGGCTACAAGGTGCGCTTTTCTGTGTTGGCGGACGAAGGCAAACTTATTTTGTCCAACGCGGCAAACATTGCTCCCAACGCAGTTATGGGCATAAGCAACTGGTTGCCCTACGAAATGGGTATTCGCGATATCACTGTCGACCTTACTCAATACCCGGACTACGGCCAAGTTATTTCTCGGTTTTCCGAAGGCGCAATGATAAGCCTAATTGCCGACGGCAAAGGTTTGGCCTTGCCAGAAACGCAAGACTTCTACGTTATGTACTACCGCAAGGACATTTTGCAGAAGTATGGCCTTTCCCTTCCCAACACTTGGGACGACGTTATTGCAACTCTTCCCAAATTGCAACGCTACGGACTTAACTTCTACATTCCGCTATCCGGTTCGACGTCCTCGAAATCCATAATGACAACGGCGCCGTTCATCTATCAATATGGCGGCACGCTGTTCAGCGACGATGCAACTCGCACAACAATTTCCGACGAAAAAAGCCTTAACGCCATCAAATTGATGACGGAACTATACACTTTGTATGGTCTTCCGCAACAAATAAACAACTTCTTTGATAGTTTCCGCAACGGCAGTTTGCCCATAGGCATATCCACTTTCGATACCTACGTGCGTCTTTCCATTGCCGCTCCAGAAATTCAGGGTAAATGGGGCATTGCATTGTCTCCCGGCGTATACAACCAACAAACAGGCACAATCGAACGCTGGCAAACGGGCAGCGCAACAAGTATGTCTCTTATTAAAAGTGGCAGTGAACAAAAGGATGCCGCCGGTTGGGAATTGCTGAAGTGGTGGTCTTCGGCGGAAATTCAAACGGACTTTATGAACAAACTTACCATGCTGTATGGCAAAAGTTACATTTGGAACAGTGCCAACTTGGAAGCATTCAACAATTCCATTGTGTTTTCCGAAGACGACAAGCAAATCATTCTCGATCAATGGGAATGGATGCGCGAAATTCCCAAAGTCCCCGGTTGGTACATGTTGGAACGCGAACTTTCCAACTCGTGGAATAAAATTGTTATCGATGGCGAAAACACTCGTTCCGTCATTGAAAACGCCGTTACAACTATCGACAAGGAACTAATTCGCAAGCTGGAAGAATTCGGCTACTACAAGGATGGAAAACTGGTGAAGCAATATCAGTTAACCACCTTGGACTATATCAAACAAATCAAGGCTAACTCATGAAAAACGAAAAGAAACTAAAACCGTTGGGCAACAGAGCACTCAACAGGGAAAAAGGAAAAAGCAGAAAGTCGGGCGTTACCACTGCGCTGTTGATATTGCCGTACGCATTGTCGTTTTCGGTATTCATTGTGTTGCCGGTAATTTTGGCAATAGCGCTTTCTTTTACCGATTTTGACAGCGTTTCATCGCCGAATTTCATAGGGGTGACAAACTATATTCGCTTGCTGACGGAAGACGACGTGTTTATGCAAAAAGTTTTGCCAAACACCATCAAATTTGCGTTGATTGCCGGCCCCACCGGATACATTTTGTCCTTCCTGCTGGCGTGGATGCTGGCGCAACTGCCCAAAGGCCCTCGCACAGTGTTGGCGTTGCTGATATATTCGCCCTCGCTAACTAGTGGCGTTGCAATGCAGGTTGTGTGGACAACCATTTTCAGCGGCGACCCCAACGGCTATTTGAATGCAGTTTTGCTAAAACTGGGCGTTATCAACGAAGCGGTGCAATGGTTGCAAAGCAGCGACTACCTTATGACAATAATGATAATCGTAACGGTGTGGTCTAGCATGGGCGTTGGTTTTTTGGCAATGCTTTCCGGTATTTTGAACATCGATCCGCAACTATACGAAGCGGCCTATATGGACGGCATGAAAAACCGTTTTCAAGAAATTTTGTACGTAACCATTCCGTCAATGAAGCCGCAACTGCTGTTCGGCGCCGTTATGGCGGTGGTGAACACCTTCCAGGCCGGTTCCATAGGCGTTCAGCTTTCTGGGTCTAACCCAACACCCAACTATTCGGGGCAACTTATCATCAACCACATTGAAGACTACGGCTACATTCGCTACGAAATGGGCTATGCGGCCGCAATATCGGTGGTGCTGTTGTTGCTAATCTACGTGATAAGCAAAGTCATTCGCCAAGTGCTTCGCGACGACTAGCCCCAAACAAACTTTGTCTGCAACAAAAGGCAGGCACCTTCGACAAAACAAACAACGAGGTTTCTCATATGTCGTCTTTTCAAGGAAAAAAGATAAATCCCAAGCACTTCCACGTGAGTCAGTTGAAATTTTATGTGTTTCTTCTGCCACTTGCAGTGTTTTTTGTGCTTCCGCTAATCTACATTTTCACAACGGCGTTCAAGCCGGCGGAGGAATTGTTCAAGTTCCCGCCCTCCTTCTTCGTTCAAAACCCCACCTTCGAAAACTACAAAGCGTTGTTCGAACTGATGGCTGGTTCCACAGCCGTTCCGGCAACAAGATATTTGTTCAACTCCATTTTGGTGACGGTTCTAACGGTTTTGGTGAGCATTGCCCTGTCCATAACGGCAGGCTACGTGCTTAGCAAAAAGGATTTCAAAGGTCGCAAGCTGTTGTTCGAAATAAACACGCTTGCGCTTATGTTCGTTCCCATTGCCGTTACCATTCCTCGCTTTATCATCATTGTGAATCTGGGACTGGTGGATAGGTTTATTTCCAACATTTTGCCCATTGTTAGCATGCCTGTTGGGTTGTTTTTGATAAAACAATTTATCGACCAAACACCCGATGCGCTAATAGAGGCGGCTCGTATGGACGGCGCAACGGAATTGCAAATTGTTTTCCGCGTGATAGTGCCCATGGTTAGCCCGGCAATAGCAACGGTGGCAATTTTGGCATTTCAATCGGCGTGGGGCAACGTGGAAGCTTCCATATACTATCTAAACAACGAAAGTTTGAAAACGTTTGCCTACTATATTAGCACGTTCACTTCTTCCAACACGGCCACAAGCACGCAGGGCGTTGCGGCGGCCAGTGCGTTGATAATGTTCCTGCCAAACCTTATAATCTTCATCATCATGCAAAGCAAAGTCATGGATACCATGGCACATTCGGGTATTAAATAATGAAAAAGACAATCCGACTATTGCTAATAAGCGCAATACTAATAGCAACGGCATTTTCGCCATCATTGGCCTATGCTGCCGCTCCATACGAAACGGAAACCGTCGGACCGGAATCGCAACTGGTTCCCACCCAAACGGCCTACGAACCGGTGGGCAAAATCGTCACTTCCGATACATACCTTGGCGCACTGCAAAACCCCGAGGATATGGCGGTGGACGGCGAAACCATTTTTATTGTGGATAGCGGCAACAAACGCGTTGTCAAAACCAACCTTAAAGGCGAACCGCTTGGCGAAATTGGCAAAGGGCTGTTGCAAAACCCCACAGGCATTGCCGTGGATGACAAATTGTACGTTTGCGATAAGGGCGCCAAAGTGGTGTTCGTTTTCGACAAGCAAACGGGCAATTTGCTGCAAACAATCGAAAAACCCAACAATCCGTTGGTGGGCGATACCCCCTACGTTCCGCTTAAAATTGCAACGGACGGCCGAAGCAACTTGTATTTGGTTTCGGAAGGTTGCGTAAGCGGCTTGATGCAAATAAACGTGGAAGGGGAATTTTTGGGTTACGTTGGCTCCAACGAAACGCAAGCTTCGCTTGTTTCCAAAATAAAAGAATTGCTGTTTTCCGAAGAGCAAAAGAACTTATTTTTGGCTTCTCCACGCAGCCCCACAAACGTTACCATTAACGAACGTGGTTTGCTTTATACGGTGACGGACGGCGCAGTTAGCGCATCTGTGAAAAAGTTGAATACGCTGGGCAACACGATAATGTCTCCCGGCATCAACTATTCCAACACCGTTGCAACGGCAGTGGATAGCTCCGAAAACATTTTCACCGTTCAAAAGGACGGCAACGTGGCCGTTTTCGATAGCTACGGCGATTTGCTTTTCCGTTTTGGTTCTTCCGCCAACGAAGAACGCTTGGGCGTTTTGTCTTCACCCGTTGCAATAAGCGTGTTGCCTAGCGGCGATTTGCTGGTGCTGGACAAAAACTATTCCATGATAGTTCGCTATTCTCGCACACAGTTTGCAAATTTGGTGTTTTCCGCCGTGGAATACTACAAAGACGGTTTGTATTTGGAAGGCGAAAGCAGTTGGCAAGAAGTGTTGCGCCTTAACAGCCGTTTCATCGTTTCCTACAAGGCGCTGGCAAAAGCCAACATGAAAAAGGGCAACTATCAACTGGCGCTGGAACAATTCCGCTTGGCAGAAGATAAGCAAGGCTATTCTGAGGCATATTGGCAAATTCGCAACGATTGGCTAAACGAAAACTTGTTGTGGGTAATTTGCTTGGCATTGTGCGTGTTGGCCGTTTTCTTGGCGTATAAGTTTGCAAACAAAAAGGCGCCGGAACTGTTTGCTCCATTGCACGCAAAAACGTCCGTTATCAAAAACTCTTCGGCGTATAGGTATTTTGCTCACATTTTCCGTTTCTGTTCCAAACCAACCGATGCCGTGTTCGAAGTGAAGTATCACGACGGTGCCAGCGTTTGGTCGGCCGGTGTGCTGTATGCTTGGTTTGCTGCTTTGCAAATTCTAAGCGTTTTGGTGACGGGATATTTGTATAACTCTGCCACCGTCTATAACAGCAATGGTTGGCAAATTGTGCTAACAACAATTGGTTGTTTCTTGTTGCTGGTTATCTGCAACTATTTTGTAAGCACCGTAACGGATGGCGAAGGCAAGTTCAAACAGTGTCTTATCACCTTTATATATGCGTTGTCGCCCTATCTGGTTATGGCGCTGCCGGTGTATATAATAAGCAATTGGCTAACCTATAACGAAACCATCGTCTACACAGTGTGTTGCATTGTGATGTATGGTTGGAGCGCCATTTCCGTGTTCCGTTCCATAATGGAACTGCACGACTACACCTTCTGGCAAACGGTTAAAAACGTTTTCCTTACGCTTTTTGCCTTTGCAATGGTAATTTTGTTCTTCATTGTTATGCGAATGCTGCTAACGCAGTTCTTTGGATATTTCATCGAAGTAGGGGAGGAGTTGTTCAACAATGTCATTTAGAAAAAAGATAATTGCATTGCTCATCGCCTGCATAGTGGTGCTTTCCGTTGGCGGCATTGCCGTCTATGCCGAAGTATCCGACGAAGTGGAAACAGGCGACAGCGGCACCTATTCCGTCACGCACGATGGTGTTACGCTAACTGTGGATAAGGAATCGTTGAACTTTTCGGCAACATCTGGTGGAAAAACGTGGTATTCCGGCAAGCGCGCTTCCGAAGAGGACGGGCTTAGCAGCGAACAATGGATCGGCAAACTTACCGATGCCGTAACCGTTGGCTATCGCAACGTCAAAAGCAACAGTGCCAACGAACGCCCCATGTCTCTTTTGAACGCAACGGTTAAGTTCACCGAAAAATCCAACGGCTTCGATGCAAAAATCAAATGCAAACGCATTTCGTTGACGCTAACGCTAAAACTGCGTTTCGATGCCCAAGGCATAACGGTTAGCGTTCCGTATTCATCCGTAACCGAAGGCTCTGATCAATACAAATTGCAGTACCTAATGTTGTATCCGTTTTTCGATTCTAGCTTCGGCAAGGTGCAGGGCAAAATGCTTTTGCCCGACGGCGTGGGCGCAACGGTGGATCTTTCCGTTTCGACGGGCGCAAAACAGCCCTATTCGGCAAGAGTATATGGCGACGACTACGGCGTGTCTCCGCGCACGGTTCGCTCCACTTCTCCACAAACAGCCTCTTTGCCTATGTTTGCCACAATGTATCCAACAAGTGGCACGCTAACAACGGCCCAAAGTGGTGCGGAATATGCAACGATAAACGCATCCGTGAGCGGTGTAACCACCAACTACAACACGGTGTACTTCACTTATCACTATCGTGAAACTTTTGTAAAATACTATCAAAGTGCCGGTTCGGAAGGCAAAAGCTACGTTGCTTTGCAAGAAGAACCCAACCAGTTCGACATTGAACAACGCATGACCTTCCTTGGCGAAAACGCCACCGTGGTGGACGTTGCAAATGCATACCAAAAGCAATTCCCCGTAACGTCGTCCATTTCCGACAAGACGGCTAGCGGTTTGCGCCTGCGTTTTTTGATGTCCGAAGCCAAACAAGGCATGTTTGGCAACGAAACGCTTAACATGACCACAACGCAGTTTGTTCAGCAAGTGATTGACGAAACACTGGCCTACACAAACAACCTATCCGTTTCGCTATATGGCTACACAAAGGGCGGCTATTCTCAAACGGCAACAAGCTATTTCCCGTTGGACGGCAAGTCGGGCGGAAAGAGCGGCTATGCAGATTTGTTCCAAAAGGCAACGCAATCGGGAGTGAACCTTTCTATGCACGCCGATTTTTCCAAAGTTAAATCTGGCTTGGAAAGTTCTCGCTACGAACTGGCGCTTAACCTTTCCGACCAGTATGTGGAAATTGGCGACAATCGCGTTGGTTCCGACGTTAAGTATCGTTTGCTGTCGGCATCCTATTCGCAAAACTACCTTAGCAAAAACAACAAAAACTTCCAAAAGTATTGCAACGCTTTGGATCTGGAAAGTATAGGCTACTTGCTGTTTTCTCACACAGATAACAAAGTGCGCATCAGTCGCACGCAAAGCATCGAGGCATATCAACAAGCGCTAGACGGTTTGTCCGTCAACTTGTATCGTCCCAACGCCTATTTGTGGAACGTGTGTGCAGACTATTTGGATATGCCACTGTATAACAGCGGCTACGTGATGGAAACGGAATCTGTTCCTCTTTTGCCAATTTTGCTTTCCGGCAAAAAGGATATGTACTGTTCGCCGCTAAACCTAAACTATTCCGGCGAACACACCGTGCTTAAACTTATCGACTACAACGTTTATCCAAGCTTTTTGCTAACAGAACAAGATTCCGTCGATTTGCACGGCACCGAAAGCGTGGACGTTTTCACGTCGGAATACGACGATTGGAAAACGGAAATTCAATCCATCTATCAACAAGTAAACGGCGTTTTGCAGTTTGTGCGCGGCGCAACAGTGGTTAATCGCGTGCAAAACAGCGACTATGCCGTAACGGAATATTCTAACGGAGTTAAAATTGCAGTCAACTACTCCAACCAAAACGTCGTTATCGACGGCATCACGGTGGGGGCTTGCTCGGCGCAAGTTATAGCAAAATGAAAAAACTAAAAAACAAAAAACGTCTAAAATTTTCCGTCACCGAACTGCGCAACGGTTTGCTATTTTGCTTGCCGTGGCTAATTGGCTTTTGCGTGTTCACGGCCTTTCCTATCATTCAAACGTTGGTGTTTAGTTTCAGCAACGTTTCCATCGGGCAAGGGTCCATCGACACAACGCCTGTTGGCTGGCAAAACTATGCCTACGCACTGTTCACAGACAGTGCCTTCACCGAAGCACTATCCGACTACGTTGTTAAAACAGCGTTGTACGTGCCGGTGATAGTGGTGGTTTCGTTGATATTGGCAATGCTGCTAAACAGTAAGTTGAAGGGCACGGGCTTTTTCCGCACCGTATTCTTCTTGCCGGTAATCATCACAAGCGGCCCGGTGATGCAAATATTTATTTCTCAGGGTGTTGCATCCTTCCCCGGTGTCGACAAACTTATAAACTTCACCGAATTGCAAGGCACTGTTCCACAATTTTTGTTGGATGCGCTAAGCTTCCTCACTTCGGAATTTATCATGATTTTGTGGTTCAGCGGCATACAAATTTTGGTGTTTATGACGGGTTTGCAAAAGCTGGATAAAAGCATGTACGAAGCGGCCAGCATCGACGGCGCCAGCAAGTGGGAAAAGTTTTGGAAAATAACTTTGCCGGCACTTAACCCGACAATCGTTATAAACGTTGTGTTTACTGTGGTAATGCAATCGGTGTTCTCGTTGAACCCGGTAATCACCAAAATTCAAGCGGATATGAACGCCACCGGCGAAGGCGCAGGCTACGGCTACGCTTCGGCAATGGCCTGGATATATTTCTTGGTGATGGTGGTAGTGCTGGTGATAGCCGTGCTATTGTTCAGAAAGAGCAACAGGAAGGTGAAAACATGAAAAAGAACAAAACACCAAAACTAAAAAAGAAACTTCGCCTAAAAGATATCGATTCTGCTGCCGTCAAAAGTTTTTTGCTGGGCAACGGCGATAAAAAAGGCTTTTTGCAATGCTTTTTTAGCTACGCATTGCTTATACTTTTCGGCTTTGTCTACGTCTATCCTATGCTTTATATGATTGGCTACTCCTTGATGAGTCCGGAAGACGTTGTGAGCCCCATGGTAAACTATTTGCCTACGTCGTGGTATTTCAACAACTACGTAGAAGCAGCGGAAGTGCTAAATTTCTTTTCTTCACTTTTGCAAACGCTTATAGTTGCAGTGTTGCCGTCGCTGTTTCAAACGCTTTCCTGCTGTTTGGCGGCATACGGCCTTGCTCGCTTCAACTTCCCCGGCAAAAAAGTGTTGTTCGGTTTGATAATTCTCACCTTCATCATTCCGTCGCAACTAACAATGATGCCGCAACTGCTTATCTACGCAAAGTTGAAAATAACCGACTCTATTTTGTCCTTCATAGTGCCTGCCGCACTGGGACAAGGCATCAAGTCGGCCGTGTTCATCCTTATTTTCTATCAATTTTTCCGAGGAATCCCCGATTCCGTGGTGGAAGCGGCAAAAATCGACGGCGCCAACGCATTGCAAGTTTTCTTCAAAATTGGCATCCCGGCGGCCGTTCCGGCAATTTTGTTGTCCTTTTTGCTTTCCATTGTGTGGTACTACAACGAAACGGTGTTGTCTTCCATCTATTTTGGCGGAACGCTAACAACCTTGCCGCTGGAACTGGAAAAATTCCAAGCCACCTACGAAAAATTGTTCGGCACCGTTGCCACAACGGGCAAATCCATCAACGAAGCCATCTACATGGCCGGCACCGTTCTAACCATTTTGCCGCTGTTGGTAATCTATTTCTTCACTCAACGTTTCTTCATTGACGGAATAGATAAAGCCGGCATCACAGGCGAATAAGAACAAAGGAATTGTAACAATGAAAAAACGCATTCTAATCGTCCTAACGGCGATTCTACTAGTATTTTGCTTGTTGTTTGCGGCTTGCGATCCGTCACAACAAGTGAATAAAGACAAACTGCTTAAAACCTACAAAGATTCCATCGCGCAGGAAATGAAAGGTAGTTTCGACTTCTTGTGGAAGGAGGCGCAAACCGACCCCACTCACCCCTGCTACGGCTTGGTGCAAGATCGCTATTCCGATAAGCAAACTGCATCCATAGCGTCCGTAGGTTTCGCCCTGAGCGGCCTTATCGTCGGCGCCGAAGAAGGTTACGTCACGAGGGAACAAGCCGAGCAAAGGGCTTTGGGCACACTGCAAACCATATTGCGTTTGCAAGGCGACAGTTCCGTTGCTTGGAACGGCTTTTTGGCGCACTTCATCAATTTGAAAACGGGCAAGCGCAGCGGCAACTGTGAAATATCTTCCATCGACACGGCAATTCTTGTTTGCGGAGCACTTTCCGCCGGCGAATACTTTGGCGGCGAAGTGCAACAAAAAGCATTGGAAGTTTATTCCAACGTTAACTGGAAGGCTTTTGAAATGACAAAGAAAGGCAAATTGTATTTTTCAATGGCCTACGACATCAACAAGAAAAAACTTTCTGATGGTTGCTGGGATTGGTACGCCGAACAACTTATGTTGTACGTGCTGGCGGCCGGTTCTCCTGTGGAGGAATATCGCACAACAAAACAATCCTACTACGATTTCACTCGTGAAACGGGCAGCTGGGGCGGTAAAAAGTTTATCTATTCCTACTTTGGCAGCATTTTCACATATCAATTTTCCCACGCTTGGATAAACTTCAACGGCATTGTGGACGAAAACGGCACCGACTGGTGGCAAAACTCTGTGGATGCATCGTTGGCAGACTATAACTACTGCAAGGATAACATTATTGGCAGCAAAACTTTCCAGGAAGGCGGCTGGGGACTTACCGCTTGCGACACCCACGATGGATATAGCGGCAAACTGGGCACGCCGCCCCGCGGATGGCAACCCGATTCGTCCTATTCTAGAATTGAAGGCACAGTTGCTCCGTGCGGAGCCATTGGTTCCGTTGTGTTCACGCCTGCGCAAAGTTTGCAAGCAATGAAGTACTATCAAGATAGCGTTCGCTTGCTAAACAACACAAGCTTATATGGCTTGTCCGATTCCTACAACTTGGATCATAACGACGTTCAAACGGACTATATCGGCATTGATAAGGGCATTTCGTTGCTTATGCTATCCAACTTCAAAGACGGCTTTATTTGGCAATACACCATGCAAAGCCCCTACGTTCAAAACGGTTTGAACGTCCTCGGTTTTACGGCGGCAGGTAATTGATGAATTTTCAAAAAGAATTTGACGGCTGCTTTCGATACTTCTTCGAAAATTTCAGCCGAGAGCCATCTTCCTACGGATTGATGCCTGACAAACATCCTGATCCACGAAAAATTTGCTCCGTAGCCGCAAACGGATTTATGCTTGCGGCAATGGCGGTGGGTGCGGATTTGGGCAAGATATCCACGCAGGAAGGCGCGCTTGTTTGTGAAAAAACACTTAACACACTGTTGCAGTTGCAAAGCGAACAGGGATTTTTGTATCACTTTTATCGGATAGAAGATAATTCCCGCGCGTACAATTGCGAACTATCGCTAATTGATACTGCCCTGCTTGTTGCAGGCGCGCTAACGGCCGGCAGTTATTTTGGCGGCGAAGTGCTTAAAAAGGCTTATCTTTTGTATAACCGCATCAACTGGCAGTATTTCTACGACGATCAACGAAAGTTGTTCCATATGGCGCGATACGACAGTGGATTTTCCTGCCACTGGGATATGTACGCCGAACAACTTATAGTTTATTTGTTGGCGGCGGGCAGCAACTGGCCAAAGGCCAACGAAGCCTACTATTCCTTCAAACGCGAATACGCATCCTATCACGGCGAAAACTACGTGTATACCTGGTTCGGAAGTTTGTTTGTTCACCAATTTCCCCATGCGTTTGCCGATTTTCGCAATAAGCGCGACAAGAACGGCACGGATTGGTTCCAAAATTCTCGTTTGGCAAGTTTGGCTAACTATGAATATTGCGCGGCGGATACTGCACACAAAGGTTATTCGGCGGTGAGTTGGGGACTAACTTCCTGCGCCACCAAAGATGGCTACACAGGGCACATAGGGGTGCCGCCAAGCGGCAACGGCAACACCGAACACATAACAGAAGGCACCGTTGCTCCGGCCGGCGCGCTAGGCTCCGTTCCTTTCACTCCACAACAAAGTCTTGCAGCGTTGGATAACTACTATTCCATTCCGCAGCTTGTTGGCGAGTTCGGCTTGTACGATTCCTACAACGCCGACGACGGTTGGTTTTGCAACCACTATATAAGCATCGATAAAGGCATAACTTTGCTAATGATGGCAAACTATTCTAGGCAAACGGTTTGGAATTGTTTCAACAACCTACCGGAAATAAAACAGGCGTTTGAGCGTCTTGGTTTCATATCGACAAAAGGAGATTAAAAAATGGCAAACATTTCCCTCAAAAACATCAAAAAAGTGTATCCCGGCGACGTCACCGCAGTGGCAGAATTCAACTTGGAAATTCACGATAAGGAATTTGTCGTGTTCGTCGGACCGTCCGGATGCGGCAAATCCACAACTTTGCGCATGATTGCCGGTTTGGAAGATATCACCGACGGCGACTTGTATATTGACGACAAGCGCATGAACAACGTTGAACCCAAGGATAGAGATATTGCAATGGTGTTCCAAAACTATGCGCTCTATCCCTACATGACTGTTTTCGAAAACATGTCTTTCGGCCTGCGCCTAAGAAAAATTCCCAAACGCGAAATTGAACAAAAGGTTAAGGCGGCGGCCAAAATTTTGGGCATTGAAGAATATCTAAACCGCAAACCCAAAAATCTTTCCGGCGGACAACGCCAACGTGTTGCCTTGGGCCGTGCCATCGTGCGCGAACCAAAAGTATTTCTTTTGGATGAACCTCTTTCCAACTTGGATGCTAAAATGCGCACCCAAATGAGGACGGAAATTATCAAGCTTCACAACGAATTGCAAGCAACCTTCGTTTACGTAACGCACGACCAAACGGAAGCCATGACGATGGGTACCCGCATTGTCGTTATGAAGGATGGCTACATTCAACAGGTGGATACGCCGGAAAACCTATACGACTATCCGGAAAATAAGTTTGTTGCCGGCTTTATTGGCACTCCGCAAATGAACTTTATCGACGTTATTTTGGAACAAGAAGGGGACAAATTGTTTGCAACCTTTGGCAAAAACCGCATTCTTATCGACAAAGAAACGGCAGATCGCCTAATGGTGGAAGAAGTGAACAAGCGTCAATTCGTGTTGGGCATTCGTGCAGAAGATGCGCATTTGGTTACCGCCGAAAACCCCTACGACCAGGAACACGTTGCAAAAGCAACGGTAAAAGTGACGGAAAAACTGGGCAACGAAACGCTTGTTTATTGTTCTATAAACGGTGCGGAAGGAGACTTCATTTTGCGTTGCGGCGCTCGCGAACGTGTGCGTAACGACGACGAAATTTGCGTTGCTTTCGATACAAAACACGTGCAGTTGTTCGATTATGACACGGAAAAAACCGTGCTAAAACGCTAATTTCAATAATTTCACCAATGTTAAGCAAATTCACCCATCTTGCGACAAAAAATGGGTATTGACAAGCATTTATTAGGTGTTATTATAAACTATATAAAGTATATCAACTTTGGCGCAAAATCTTGGCAAAATTGTTGTTTTTGCCGTGAAAAACGTTGTTTTTGCACAACAAATGCGCAAAACTGCTTGGTTTTTGACTTTCGCACGGGTTGAAAAAGCTTTTTAAGGCACAAAACAAAAGGATATAATTTCGATAATTCCGCGTTGAATTTATTGAAAAAAATAATAATATCACAAGGGAGGAAACTTATGAAAAACAAGCTTTTAGCGTTGTTTTTGATGCTGGCCTTGGTTTGCACCGCACTTTTCGTGGTTGCGTGCGAACCGGAAAACACCGAAGTTTGGCCGATAAATATCGCCAATTTCTGGGGTGGAAACGAGGACGAAGAAACCTACACCGTTAGAGCTAGCGAAGACGGAAAAGGCGTAACATTTTCCTATGTAAAATCCGGCGAATGGCAATATGCAAAGCGCAGTTTGGCTACGGAAGAAGCCGCGCAACTTGCACAAGTTAAAACGTTGGTTTTGGAAGGAAAAATGACCACCAGCACTAACGATCCGCGCGTTACGCTTAAGATCGAATATCAAGCGGGCATTAACCCCAAAGAAGTGCACTTCAATATGAGCGCCGAAAATGCCACCTATGAATGGGATCTTACCGGTGCCGAAGTGGATAAGGCCGTTCGTTTGTTGATTTTTGCAGAAGGCTCTCGCGCAGAAGCTACGGGAAGCATCGAACTTGTTCGTTTCGAACTTACCAATGCCGAAATTAACGCAGCAAACGACGTTACCAAACAAACGCCTCCGGCTCCTACGCCCACGGCAAAAGTTATCACCGCAACGGATAAACTTGCAGATGCAGGTTGGTTCGATAGCGGCGACGGCGTCTACACAGTTGCCAAAGATGGCAGTGCCTACAACATTTCCTACGACAAAAAGTCTTTCGGTTGGGCATTTGCCTACACGTTGGTTAAGGGCGAAGCTCTTTCCACAATGAAATCTTTCCACATCACCGTTCAAGGCCCCGCAGGCAAAGAAGTTTTGGTTAAGCCCTACGACAAAGTAGAATCCAAAATTACTCTTACCGGTGGCGAAGACGTTGTTTCGGTTGATTTGACCGGTGTTACCGACGTAGATTTCACACAAGACCTTAAAGTTATTTTGTTTGTTGAACCGGGCGTGCAAGATGCAACCGGCAGCGTGAAAGTTATCAAGGCAGAATTCTCCACAGAAGCACTTGCTCCTGCTCCGGCAGAAGAAAAGGTGGAATGGACGGCAGGCGCAAACCTTGACGTAAACAAATTCTGGCGTGATGGCGGCGACGGCAAATGGACGGTGGAAGCAGTGGAAGGCGCACAAGAACTTTCCTACGTGGCAGGTGTTGGCTGGTCTAGCATCTACACCAAAATCGATCTTAAAACGGCAACCTTCAACAAATTGGCAGTTACCGTTAAAGGTCCTGCAAACACAACTTCCATTTTCAAAGTTGAACACTCCGGCGGCGCATTCGAATACAAATTCGAAAACAACGCTAAATTCACCGGTGAAGAACAAACTTTCGTTCTTGATCTTGGCGATGCCGGCGTAACGGGCGAAATCACCCTTCGCGTATTCGGCGATTGGGATGGCGCAGCAGCAGGCAAAATTGTTGTTAAGAGTGCAGCGCTCTACAATGTGTCCGCATTGGATAAAGTTGCATCCGCATTGGTAGACGCAGGCGGCAACCGCTTCACCATTGAAGGCGGCAAACTTACATACACAACGGCCGGCTGGGATACCGCTATTGGCTACATCAATTTGGATGGCATCGATGCTTTGACGGTTAAAGTTAAGGGTATCAGCGGCCACACCGCAATCATTAAGATTGGCAACGTTGAACAAAAATTTGAAACCTCCAGCCCCAACGGCGTTTTGAGCGGCGAAGAACAAGAAGTTGTTTTCGACGTTAGCAAACTTAGTGGTATTCAAGAATTCCGCGTATTTGCAGACTGGGATGCATGGGCAGACATTGCAACGGTAGCAGGCGAACTTACCATCGTTTCCGTCAAGGAAGGCGGCTCCGCTCCCGTTGAAGAAAAAGTTGAATGGACGGCAGGCGCAAGCCTTAACGTGAACAGTTTGTGGCGTGATGGCGGCGACGGCAAATGGACGGCAACAGAAGTGGAAGGCACACAAGAACTTTCCTACGTTGCAGGCGTTAGCTGGGCTAGCATCTTCACAAAAATCGACCTTAAAACGGCAACCTTCAACAAGTTGGCAGTTACCGTTAAAGGCCCCGCAAACACAACTTCTATTTTCAAAGTTGAACACTCCGGCGGCGCTTACGAATACAAATTCGAAAACAACGCTAAATTCACCGGCGAAGAACAAACCTTCATTCTAGACCTTGGCACCGGCGTAACGGGCGAAATTGTCCTTCGCGTATTCGGCGATTGGGATGGCCAAGCAGCTGGCAAAATTGTTGTTAAGAGCGCCGTGCTCTACAACGTATCCTCTTTGGATAAAATTGCTTCCTCTTTGGTAAATGCAGGCGGCGCCCGCTTCACCATCGAAGGCAACAAACTTACCTACACAATTGCTAACTGGGATTCGGCCGTTGGCTACATCAATCTTGACGGAGTTAACACCATCACGGTTAAAGTTAAGGGCATCAGCGGACATACTGCAATCATCAAGATTGGCAACATTGAACAAAAATTTGAAGCTTCCAGCCCCAACGGCGTTTTGAGCGGCGAAGAACAAACAGTTACCTTCGACGTATCCGCACTTAGCGGCATTCAAGAATTCCGCGTATTTGCAGACTGGGATGCTTGGGCAGATATTGCAACGGTAGCAGGCGAACTCACCATTGTTTCTGTTCGATAACAAGGCATTTTGTTCAAACAAAACTAAAACTAATACGGGCGACACGCGTCGTCCGTATTTTTTTGTTGAATTGTGGTTTTGTGGTGCAACATATTGCACAATAAATGCACCTTTTGCAACGCTTTTATTGACAAGCAATTTTCACAATGCTATAATGAAAAATAGCCGAAAATGGCAAAAGAGGATTTTCATGAAACACGTTGATATCAAACAAATCATCACACAATCTCAACTCTATTTCGATAAGGACGTTGTTGTCTGCGGCTGGATTCGCAGTTTCCGCGATAGCAAGAACATGGGATTTTTGGCGCTTAACGATGGCACAACGCTAAATCACTTGCAAATAGTCATCGATAAGTCGGCAGTTACGTTATCCGAAGCGTTGCGTGTTGGCGCATCCGTAAAGGTGACTGGCAAAGCCGTTAAGTCGTTCAATGCAAACCAAGCTATCGAAGTTAACGCAACTTCCGTTGAACTTTTGGGTGATTGTCCGTTGGATTATCCCATTCAAAAAACAAAAACATCGTTGGACTTTTTGCGCACCGTGCCTCACTTGCGCGTTCGCACAAACACTTTCAGCGCAGTTTTCCGTGTGCGTAGCAAACTTTCTGCCGCTATTCACCGTTTCTTCCAAGAACGTGACTTTTTGTACGTTCACACTCCCATCATCACTGGTAGCGATTGCGAAGGCGCAGGCGAAATGTTCCAAGTGACCACCGTCGGCTACGATGCAACGGCAAAATCCGCCGAAGAATACTATGCAAAGGATTTCTTCGGTCAAAAGGTTGGCCTTACCGTTTCCGGACAAATGGAAGGGGAAGTGATGGCAACGGCCTTTGGCAAAATTTATACGTTCGGCCCCACCTTCCGTGCCGAAAACAGCAATACAACTCGCCACGCGGCAGAGTTTTGGCAAATAGAGCCGGAAGTTGCCTTTGCGGAATTGCCCGACATCATCGAAATTGCCACCGATTTTATCAAATATATCATCAACGACATTTTGCATTCTTGCGCCGACGAACTTGCCTTTTTGGAAAAATTCTACGAAAAAGGCCTGCGCGAAAAATTGCAAAAAGTGGTGGACGACGAATTTGTTCAATGCGAATATTCTCGCGCAATAGAACTTTTGCAAGCCAGCGGCAAGCAATTCCAATATCCGGTGGAATGGGGACGCGATTTGCAAACGGAACACGAACGTTATTTGACAGACGAAGTGTTTAAGTGTCCTGTTTTCGTTGTTAACTATCCCAAAGCAATCAAGTCTTTCTACATGAAGCAAAACCCCGACGGAAAAACCGTTGCGGCAACCGACTTGCTTGTTCCCGGCGTTGGCGAAATTATTGGATGCAGCGAACGTGAAGCCGACTACGGCAAGTTGTTGCAAGCCATCAACGATCGCCACATGAAGCTATCCGATTATCAAAACTATTTGGATTTGCGCAAATTCGGCAGTGTGCCGCACAGTGGATTTGGACTTGGTTTGGAACGTATTTTGATGTATGCAACGGGCATGTCCAACATTCGCGATACCATTGCATTCCCCAGAACAAAAGACGAACTTCGTTAACAAACAAAAATACATTGTAAAAATATCAAGGAAGAGGGTTATGAACAGAACTTATATTAAGGACCTTACCGAAGGTCAAGTGAAAATCAAAGGAATGGTAGAAACCATTCGTGACAAAAAAATAATGTTTTTGGTTATCCGTGACGTGACAGGATTCGTTCAAGTTACCATTGTGAAAGACGAATGTCCCGAAGTTTACGAAGTTGCCAAAAAACTTACTCCGCACAGCTTCGTTTCCATCGAAGGCAAATGCGTATTTTCCGAATACGTGCGCAATGGTGGCAAGGAAATTTACCCCACGTCGCTGGAAATTATGTCCATTGCTGACGTTTTGCCCATTCAAGCTGATAGCGGACAAGACCTTCGCATGGACTATCGTTGGATAGATTTGCGTGACGAAAAGAAAACGTTCCTTTTCAAAATTCAAACGGCTTTCGAAAAACACGCAGTGGAATTTTTCAACCAAAACGGCTTTATCGAAATTCACACGCCCAAAATCACCGCTCTTTCCAGTGAAGGTGGCAGCGAAGTTTTTGAACTTAAAAACTACTTTGGACAACCGGCATATTTGACACAAAGTCCACAACTCTACAAGCAAATGAGCATGATGGCCGGCTTCGACAAAACTTTCGAAATTGGCGAATATTTCCGCGCTAATCCCAGTTTCACCAGCCGTCACGATACGGAATTTACCGGCATCGACGTTGAAATTTCCTATATCGATTCTCACCACGACGTGATGGATTTGGAAGAAGCATTGCTTCGCCACGTTATCCACGGCGTAAAGGCCGACTATAACGAAGAATACAAAAAATTCTTTGGCAAGGATATCATTGAAATTAAGAACCCCATTCCTCGCATTCCTTTGCACGAAGCATACAGAATTTTGAAGGAAGAAAAGAACTACGAAGTGCCCCGCGCTTTGAAAGGCGACTTGGACCCCGACGGCGAAAAACTTATTTGCGAATACGTAAAGGAAAAATACGACAGTGAATTTGTTTTCATCATCGATTTCCCCGCAAAAGCACGTGCTTTCTATTCCATGAAGAAGGACGACAACAAGGAACTTACCAAAACCTACGACTTGCTGTATCGCGGAATTGAAATTACCAGTGGCGCACAACGCGAACACCGCTATGAAGAACTTAAAAAGAACATTGCCGAACAAGGCATCAACCCCGAAAGCATGCACGACTATTTGGAATTTTTCCGTTATGGTGCGCCCACTCACGGTGGATTCGGCCTTGGCATCACCCGCACGCTTGTTAAGTTGTTCGAACTTCCCAGCGTAAAGGACGTAACCTTCTTGTTCCGTGGACCATCCAGACTAAAACCCTAACCGTCCTCGGTTTGCACGGCGGGCAAAGTTTGCCCTAAAACCAAATAACCATTGCGCCGCAAAACGTTTTTGCGGCGTTTTTGTTTGCAAAAAGAAAAGCCCATTTTGAGGGGGCAGCGGCGGTGTGAACATTAAGCGGTTGATGATTCAACGTGTTTTTCTGCTTGGCGAAGCGAAGCGTTCCAAGTGGGCCGTTGTGGCAATCGGCTCTGCCGGTGGGGCTGTTTTTAAATTTGCTTGCAACAATTTGTTCCAAATTGGCAACAATTGTTTTGAAGGGGCAACGGCTGCTTAGGCAAGTTGCAGTTGCGCTTATTCGTTTGCAAGTGCGATGGGCTTGTGTTTGCGCGGGCCTTGCTTGACAGCAAGCGTGTGTGGCAGTGTGGCAAAGGCGTACAAGATTTCCCAAAACGGCTGCACAAATGTTGCTGCACGAATCATTAGTTTTGTTTTGGTGGTGGCAAGCAGATTCTTGTTGATGGTGGGTTGTGGAATCAGTTTTTGTTTGCTGAGAGAAGTTCGCTTTGCAAAAAAATTGCTGTGATGACAGCGCAACACATGTGCATTTTTTTTAAATGGCAACAAGAATTGCAACGACGGCACAGACATTGTTTTATGGGCGGTGGCAAGCAGTGCTGTTTTGCATGCAACTTTTCGCAGTTTAAAAAAAGTTTCGCCTAGTGTGTGTTGCGCTTCGTGCGGTTTCAGCAAAAACGCAAGCAGTTTTCTTTTGTTTTGCAGTGGCAGTTGCGGCCATTTTTCGTTTTGTTAAAACAAGGGTTGCTTTGCTGCTATGTTGCAAATTGTTGGCATTTTTATAACACGTACTCGCGAAATTATGACATTTTGCACTTTTTCTTTAAAAAAATTGCATAGTGCTGCAACAAATGTATTTCAAAAAGTTAACAATTGTTAAGTGTTGTGGTATAATTTTTTTAACAAATGTTAAATGTTTTTGTGCAAGTTGCAAGTCGCAAACTTTTGGCAAGCATCAAGTGCCTATTGGTCGCTGGCAGTAGATGCGCAGAGTGGTGTGGCTGATTGTTTCGAGCATAACCAAAACTTTTTGTATAATTTGTCTAGCAAAGGAATATAAGCAGTATGTCTAAAAAAGAATTCAAAGTGCCCAAAAGAAAACAACCAGTGTGGAAGCCTGTTTCAAAATTTTTGAAGTTGTTCTACAAAAAGCCGGAACTTATCAATCTTAACGATTCGTTGCCGCAAAGAGCATTGTTTGTTGCCAATCACGCCGCAATGAACGGCCCGTTGGTATACGAATTGCACCTGCCTGTTTTTCACGACACGTGGGGCGCGCATCAAATGATGGGCACATATAAGCAACGTTTTCACTATTTGCGAGACGTCTATTTCATTCAAAAACGTGGCATGAATAAGTTTTTTGCAACAATAATTGCCGGGTTTGAAGCGTTGTTTTCCATCTATTTCTATCGTGGCATAAAAACTCTGCCCACTTTTCCCGATGGCCGCATTGCTTCCACCATCAAACACAGCATAAAGTGTTTGCAAAACGACGTTTCCATCATGATTTTCCCGGAAGATTCTTCCGATGGCTATCACGAAGTGCTAACGCAGTTTTTCCCCGGTTTTGTTGCACTTGCCGAACGCTATCGCAAGGAGACGGGCACCGACGTGGATATTTATCCCTTATACTACAGCAAAAAACACAACAAACTTGTTATTGGCAAGCCCAAAACACTGGCCGATTTTCCCAACATGGATCGTCACCAAATTGCCCAGCAGTTTTGCGACGAAGTTAATTCGTTGTTTTTCAACTACGTGAGCCCCGCCGAACAACCGGCCTTGCCCGAAGCATAAGCCGCACTGCCTTGCCGGGAACTAGCATTTGCAAAGGATGCAATTTCTCGAAGTGCAATTGATTGTGGCAAAGAAATTGTGTTGCCAACGCATTTGGTTGGCTGGCGTTGCTTTGGGCCCAACAAATTGTTCACAATGGTGTTGCTAAGGGCAATTGTCGCAACAGACAATATTAAAAACATAATAGTTATCCCGCATGGGCACAAAAAATGGTTGCAACGCGCGTTGCAACCATTTATATTTCAACTTGTTTTACTCTTCAAAAAGACGCACGATGCAGTCGCACACGGTGCGTTTCATTGCATCATAGTTTATGTAGGGGTGGTTATCAAAAACACATTCGTGTGCAAAACTTTGCACAATGTTCATGGCTAGGTGCACTTTTTCCGTCAAATTTTCCGTCTCCATGCCGTTTTTGCACAGCTCGGCGGAAAGGCCCTTTGTTATGTCGTCTTCCAGCGAAATGAACCGCGCGTTCACCGTTTCGTCGGTGGTGGCAAGGGAGTGCAACGTGTTGTGCAATTTTGCGTGCTGCTCGTGCATTTCTATTGTCTTATCCAGCATGCGTTCCACAACGTCGGCAACGTTGCCTTTTATGGTGGTGTGGGAAAGAATTTCCAACAACGGCGCGGAAACTTTGTCAATATAAATTTGCAACACGCAAATCATAATGTCGCGCTTATCTTGAAAATAACCGTAAACAATGCCAGTGGAAACGCCCGCACGCTTGGCAATTTCCGCCGTGTTGGTGCCGTGATAGCCCACTTCGGAAAAAAGTTCGTACCCGGCTTGGATAATTTTGTTTTTTGTTTCTATCGACCGCTCTTGTCGCGGTTGCCTCACGTTGTTTTTCATTCTTTCATTATATCACGCCTGCAAAAAAAAATCAATACGCAGTTTTGCCGAATTTTGTCGCACAGCTAGCCGTGTTGGGCAGTTTTTTATGAAAGGCTTGTTGCGCTTTTTTGTTGAAGAGTTTTTTTGCAGACAAAAAGTTTTTCAGCAATATGCCGATGGCGCTATTTGAGCAAAGTGGTGCCCTTTCAAAATGCTGCAATTTGTTTTGAAAAAAATTTAAAAAATGCGAAATTTGCTTCACATTTTGCTTGACAGCGATGCTCCGCGGGGATATAATAAACACGAAAGTGAAACGAATTTCACATTTAATCAACTAGAACGGGAACACCGTTCGCAGGAGGAAATATGCCATTGGTTTTTGCGCCCATCAACACGTCGCTTAAAATCGTTCGCGTTGCGGCAGACGACAAAACTAAAAAACACTTGGAAAGCCTTGGGCTTGCAACTGGCGGAGAAGTTATTGTTACTTCCAGCGGCGCTGGCAGCGTTGTTTGCAAAATTAAGGAAGGCCGCATTGCTTTGGATAGCGGAATTTCCGCAAAGGTTTTTGTTGCCGTTCAATAGCATTGTTTTGCGCAAGGCAGCAAAATTGCCTTGTGCAAGTTTGCAAAGCGCAGTTTGGCTACGGAAGATGCCATGCAACTTGTTTTTTGTAGCAAGACGGCTTGCCGCAGTTGCAAAATTTATTTTCGGTTGTTTCGGCCTGTGTGCCGTTCAATACAATTTTATCTAGAAAAGGAGAAAACATGAAAACACTGGATTTGTTTGCCGTCGGAGAAAAAGGCGTTGTTAAAAGCGTCGGCGGCGAAGGAAGAATCAAACGCAGACTGTTTGATATGGGTATCACTCCCGGTGCGGAAATTCTGTTGCGCAAAAAAGCGCCGCTGGGAGATCCTCTGGAAGTGACCATTCGCGGTTATGAATTGACGTTGCGCAAAACGGAAGCCGTTTGCGTGACCATGGAGGAAAGCAAATGAAAAGAGTAGCATTAGCAGGCAACCCCAACTGCGGAAAAACAACGCTATTCAACGGATTGACCGGTTCTACTGCTCACGTGGGCAACTGGCCGGGCGTAACCGTCGATAAGCGCGAAGGGGTTTATAAAAAGTGTGCAGAACCCATTGCCATTGTAGACTTGCCGGGCATTTATTCTCTTTCCCCCTACACGCCGGAAGAAGTTATTGCTCGTAACTACATTTTGGACGAAAAACCCGATTGCGTCATAAACATTGTGGACGCAACCAACCTAGAACGCAACCTGTACCTTACCACGCAAATTTTGGAAATTGACGTTCCCGTCGTTGTGGCGTTGAACATGATGGACGAAATGGATAAGCAAGGCAACAAGGTTAACGCCGAACAACTTCAAAAGGGCTTGGGCGTTCCCGTTGTTAAAATTTCCGCTTTGCGCAATGACGGTTTGAAAGATTTGATGGATGCCGTTTATGGCGAATGTCAAAAACAACGCAAAGGCAAAACAGTTTTGGAAAAAACTGCTGTTTCGCACCTTATTTCCGACGTTACAATTGCTTTGCGTGGCAACAAGGTGGAAAACCCCTTGTTCCATGCCGTTAAGCTGGTAGAAAACGACGAAATCGAAGTTTCCATGCACCGTGAAGCCGCAACAATGGTGGAAGAATTCAAAACCACTCACAGCGACGAAACCTTTGGAACAGACTTCGAAGCGTTGGTTGCCGACGGACGTTATCAATACATTTCCAAACACTTTGCAACGGCTGTGGAACGCAAAAACAACGACAAGTTCCAAATGACTCGTTCGGATAAAGCCGACAAAGCGTTGACACACAAAATTTGGGGTATTCCCATTTTCTTGCTTGTGTTGTTTGCAATTTTCCACTTAACCTTCTCGGAAGACTTCTTGTATTTGGGTGCAATTTTTGGATTACCCGCATTGGAAGACGTTGGCCTGGTGGTGAATGGCGAACCCATCAACTATGGCGTTAGATGGCTTGCATGCATCTACGACGGCGCAATTATGTCGCCCGGTGTTATTATTAACAACATTTGGAACGACATGATTGTTGGTGAATTGTTTGGTTGGATTCAAGGCGGCATCGAAAACAGCGGCATGGCAGATTGGGCAATCGGTTTGCTTAACAACGGTGTTATCGATGGTCTTGGCGCAGTACTTTCCTTCTTGCCTCCCATTTTGGTTTTGTTCTTGTTCTTCTCCATTTTGGAAGACAGCGGCTACATGGCAAGAATCGCCTTCATTTTGGACAGATTGTTCCGTCGTTTTGGACTTTCCGGCAGAGCTTTCATGCCCATGATTATGGGATTTGGTTGCTCCGTTCCCGCAATGATCAACACTCGCACTCTTGCCGACGAAAAAGAACGCACGGCAACCGTTCGCGTTATTCCCTTCTTCTCGTGTGGCGCAAAATTGCCCATCCTAACGGCAGTTGCCGGCGGCATCGTTGCATACTTTGGCATTGGCAATGCAGAATTCATCACCTACGGAATGTACATTTTGGGCATTGCCGCTGCAATAATTAGCGTATTGCTTATGCGCAGCACAACGTTGAAGGGCGAAACTCCTCCGTTTATTATGGAATTGCCTGCATATCACGCACCGCAATTCAAAAACTTGATGTTGCACTTGTGGGATAAAACCAAGCACTTCATCAAAAAGGCATTCACAATCATCCTTGCATCCACAATTATTATTTGGGTGCTAACACACTTCGACTTCCACTGGAACTTGCTTGCAGACGAAGAAATTAACCAAAGCATCATTGCCGGTTTGGCATCGCTTGTTCAACCTTTGTTCACACCGCTTGGCTTCGGCAGCCAACTTGGCGAACTTGGTTGGGTGTTCGTTGTGGCAGTTGTTGCCGGTCTCATTGCAAAAGAAAACGTTATTTCCACTTTTGGAACGTTGGCAGTTTGCTTGGCCGCAGTTGCAGGTTTGCAATTTGGCGAAGGTTGGGATATCATGGCAGAAGACGGCGTCGATGCCGTTCAAGCAATGATCAAGGCCACCGGAATCACCGTTCCTGCGTTGCTTTCCTTCATCGCATTCAACATGACAACTATTCCTTGCTTTGCAGCAGTTGGTACGGCCAAAGCAGAATTGCAAAACAACAAACGCTTCAACTGGACGTTGGTGTTCTGGATTGTTTCCAGCTACGTTGTTGGCGCAGCTGTCTACACAATCGGCAGTTGGTGGTGGACTTGCTTCATTTGGTTGGCAGTTGCCGCCGCAGTTGCTACGCTTATTGTGCTTAACAACAAAGGTTTGTTGAAAAAGCGCAACAAATCTACCGCCACCAAGGCGTAGAGGAGGTTGGCTTATGGGCTTCTGGGAAATTTTTCTGATAGTTGCCTGCGTAGTGCTTGTGGCTACAGTTGTTATCGTTGCCATCCGCAAAAAGAAAAAAGGTTGTTCTAGTTGCGATTGCTGTCCCTATTGCTCTTCTTGCCAAAGCAAAAAGAACAAGTGAACGCATTCTCCAAAAAAATCGCATATATCGTATCGCACAAAACAATCTTTGCGAGTTGGTATTCTTCAAAGGACGATTCAAAACGAATCGTCCTTTTTGTTGCAAATTTTTAGGCGCGTAGTTGCAAAAACGCAGGCATGTTTGCCGCAAAATTGAGCAACTGTTTGGCGTTTGGTGGGTTTTGCGGCATAAACGAACATTATTTTTGCAAGTTTTCTAAAATATATGTTTTTTTTAAGTAAATATGATATAATAGAAAAACAGTGTCGCTAACCGCAAAAAGGAGAGAAAAATGGTTCTGGAAAAAATCAACGGAATTGCCGATTTGAAAAAAATATCAAGGGACAATTTGCCTGATTTGTGTGCAGAAATCCGCGCAACGCTTTTGAAAAGGCTAAGCGAATACGGTGGGCACATCGGCCCCAATTTGGGCATGGTGGAAGTTACAACGGCATTGCACTACGTGTTCGATTCCCCTACCGATAAAATTGTGTTTGACGTCTCTCACCAGTGCTACACTCACAAAATTCTAACAGGACGCAGACAGGCGTTTTCTTCCCCCGAACACTACTGCGACGTGAACGGATATACCAATCCAGAAGAAAGTTGCCACGACGTTTTTACCGTTGGTCACACTTCCACGGCGTTGTCGCTGGCTTGCGGTTTGGCCAAGGCGCGCGATTTGTTGTTGCAAAAGCACAACGTAATTGCCGTTGTTGGGGATGGCTCTCTTTCTGGCGGAGAAGCCTATGAAGGGCTTAACAACATTGCCGAACAGGGCACCAACTTCATTGCCGTTGTTAACGACAACGAAATGTCCATTGCGGAAAATCACGGTGGCTACGTAAAAAATTTGCAACTGCTTCGCGAAACGCAAGGCAAGGCGCAAAACAACCTGTTCAAGGCATTGGGGCTAGACTACGTTTACGTGGAACAAGGCAACGACGTTTTGGCGCTTGTGGATGCATTCCAAAAGGTTAAAAACATTGATCATCCCATTGTGGTGCACGTGCACACGCAAAAGGGCAAGGGCTTTTGGGCGGCGGAAACGCGCAAGGAAACATTCCATTCCGGCGGTCCGTTCTCGCTGGAAAAGGGCGAATATCTAAACGGCAAAAAGGGCGAAACGTACAACGAAATAACCCGTGCGTTTTTGCAAGAAAAAATGCAAAAAGACCCCTCCGTTGTGGCAATTTCTTCCGCAACGCCGGTGGTGCTGGCCATGGACGAACAACGTCGCAAACAGGCCGGCAAGCAATTTGTTGACGTTGGCATTTGCGAAGAGCATGCTGTGGCGTTTGCTTCGGGCATTGCTCGTGGCGGCGCAAAACCCGTCTATGCCGTGTTCAGTTCCTTTGTGCAACGCAGTTTCGACCAACTGCACCAGGATTTGTCGCTAGATAACAACCCTGCAACGGTGCTTGTGTTTGGGGCAAGCGTGTTTGGTATGGGCGGTTCCACGCACAACGGCCTATACGACATTGCGGAAATTTCCAACGTGCCCAACTTGGTTTATTTGGCGCCCACTTGCGTGGAAGAATATTTGCAAATGCTAGATTGGTCCATTGAACAAAACAAACGTTCCGTGGCCATTCGCGTTCCATATTTTGTTACACACGGCGTTGCTCCCAAGCAAGACTATTCCGTTTTGAACAAGTGCAACGTTGTGCAAAAGGGCAGTGGCGTTGCCATAGTTGCCGTTGGCAGCACAATGACGCTGGCTCAGCAGGTTGCGCAAAATTTGCAAGAAAACGGCATTGCGCCCACGCTTATAAACCCTGTGTTTGTTTCCGGCGTGGATAAGGAAGTTTTGCTTGGCTTGCAACAAGACCACAGTTTGGTGGTAACTTTGGAAGAAGGTATTTTGGAAGGTGGCTACGGCCAAAAAGTGGCATCGCTTTTGGGAGATAGCACTTTGAGGGTTAAAAACTTTGGTTTGCAAAAATCCTTCTTTGGAGATTTCAAACCGCAAACGCTTTTGCAACAAAACGGATTGACGGCAGAAGCAGTGACGGAATACGTTTTGAATCAACTTAAATAACAAAACACCTCGAAAATTTTCGAGGTGTTTTTTGCTGAAAATTTTTGTGCGCTATTCGGCATCGCCTGTTTGTTTTGCCTTTTTGCGCCAAACAAAGTTCATGTCTTCCGGAAGCACCCAGCTAAGCACGAATGCAATCAAAAACATGTTGAGCACGTTGTTGGAGAGCAGGTCGGCCACGGTTGAAAGCCCCACGGCGCTGAGGTAAGCAAAGAAGTTGTCGGCAAGCGTTATGCCAAAACCCAAGCAAACGGAAACGGAAACGATAAGCGTGTTTTTGTCGGAGAAGCCGGCTTCGCTGCACATTTTCATGCCGACAACCACAATGGAACCAAACAAAATAACAATGGTGCCGCCAAACACGCAATCGGGGATGGTGCAAAGGAAGTTGCCCACCACCGGGAAGCAGGAAGCAATTATCAGGAACAATGCGCCAATAAACAGCGTGAAGCGGTTAACGACTTTTGTTTGCGCCACAATGCCAACGTTTTGAGCAAAGGTTGTTAGCGGCAAAGTGCCAAAGAAGGAGCAAAGGAAGGAATTGAAGCCGTCAGTGACCAATACGCCGGTTATTTCGCGGTTGGTGGGATTGCGATTCAATCCGCTGGCACACAGTGCGTTGGTATCGCCTATGCCCTCTACGACGGCCATCAAAAAGCATACTGTTGTTAGAACTATCGGAACAACTTCAAAACGCATTTTGGAAACGTCCACCAAATGCGGATAGGAAACCACGTCTTGCACGTTTTTTATTTGCAAAGCGGAAAAATCTATCATTCCGGGGATGCACAAACAAACCAAGTAGCCCACAACTATGCCCACGATAACGTTAAGGTTTTTCCAAACGCCTTTGGCAAAAATTTGCCACAAAATTGCCGAAAGCAACGTTATGCCGGCAACCAGCACGTAGCAGTAGTAGGGAACTTGCGATGTGCCTCCGCCGGCAAGATTGCCCAGCACTCCGTCGCCGCCCAAAAACTGAGTGGCACCGCTTTGCAACAGGCTTAAACCTATGCCGAAAACCACGACGCAGGGAACCACGGGCTTTATAAGTTTTCCCCACCATTTAATGAACAAGCACAGCACTGATGCAATAAGGCCGCCGATCATCACCGACCCCAGAATGGTGTAGTAGCCGGCTTCGCCGCCACCGGCCGAAAGTCCAATGGTGCAAAAGATGCCCACGAATGTGAAGGACGTGCCCACAACAACGGGAAGGCGCGCGCCTATCAGCAGTTGCATTATGGTGCCAATGCCGGCCATAAAAAGCGAACCCAAAATGGCTTGTGTGGCAAGTTGCGTGCCGGAAATTCCAATTGCGGCAAAAACCAGCAACAGCGGCGTAACGTTGGCAACAAACATTGCCAAAACGTGTTGCAAGCCGAAGGGGATGGCTCGTTTCAACGGCGGACGGCCGTTAAGTTGAAAAAGATTTTCGTTTTGAGCAGGGCCTGCGAACATGGAAGTTATGCCCTGTTTAAGGTCGGAAAAGAAGTGTTTCATAATTCCTCGAATAAGTTTTGTTTTCCACAAGATTATACAACACCAAAGAAAATTTGTAAACAGCAAAAAGTCGTTCAAAAGCGCGTTACCGTTGACAAACTTTTGCGACGGGAATATAATAAAAGAAAAACAGGGTGCATTGCGCCTGATATATGGGAGGACGAAATGAAAATTCTTGTTACGGGTGGAGCCGGCTACATTGGCTCTCACACTTGCGTTGAACTGTTGAACTGCGGCCACGAAGTGCTTGTTTTGGATAACTTTTGCAATTCCAGCAAAAAGTGTTTGCAACGCATCGAAACAATAACTGGCAAAAAAGTGCAACTTTTCGAAGGCGACGTGCGCAACAAAAAGTTGCTCGACGAGATTTTTGATGCCCACCAAATTGATTGGGTTATTCACTTTGCCGGATTGAAAGCCGTTGGCGAAAGCTGCAAAATTCCCATTGCCTACTACGACAACAACATTGGCGGAACGCTTGCGCTTTTGGATGCAATGCAACGCCATGGTTGCAAAAAAATTGTGTTTTCCTCTTCGGCAACCGTCTATGGCGATCCCGAAGTTTTGCCCATAACAGAGCAGTGCGCAACAGGCGGCACAACAAACCCATATGGAACGTCCAAACTGTTTCAGGAACGCATTTTGACGGATGCGTACCGTGCCGACAGCGAGTGGTCGGTGGTGTTGCTGCGCTATTTCAACCCCGTTGGCGCACACGAAAGCGGCCTTATCGGTGAAGATCCTGCCGGCATTCCCAACAACCTTACGCCATACGTGGCAAAGGTGGCTGTGGGACAGCTGGAAAAAATTCACGTTTTTGGCAACGACTATCCCACGCCTGATGGAACCGGCGTGAGGGATTATATCCACGTTGTAGACCTTGCTTTGGGTCACGTTGCCGCATTGCAAAACGTTACGGAAAGCGGTGTGTTTGTTTATAACCTGGGCACCGGCCATGGCTACAGCGTTTTGCAGGTTATCCACGCATTCGAAAAGGCTTGCGGACATGCGTTGCCTTACGTTATTGAAGGGCGCCGCGATGGCGACATTGCCGCTTGCTATGCCGATGCATCGAAAGCCAAAAAAGAACTTCAGTGGGAAGCCACCCGCGATTTGGACGAAATGTGCAAGTCTTTGTGGAATTGGCAAAGCAAAAACCCCAAAGGCTATGCAGACTAGTGTTTGCCAAATGGCAAACGTACAGGAACGCCCTTGCGGTGGCGTTGTGAAATTTTCCGCTTTGCGGAAAAGGAAATTTTGTTCTTGCAAAAAAGGTGAAATTTTGCGCTGACGCACAAAGTTGAGGAAATGTGGTTTTAACCCTGGATAAATGAAGCGTTTGCGTAGCAAACATGAAGCGGCGCTGTGCGCCATGAAGCGCTCGCCATGCTCGCATGAAGCGAAGCGCACCCAGCCATAATAAGCCGAAGGCTTGCTTCATAGGGCGAAGTCCTGCTTCATTTTTCATGCACAGGCAACTGTGCGCTTCATTGAAAAAAGCACGCTGTTTGCGTGCTTTTTTCTGAGTGACAGGACTTGTCCCAAGCGCAAGCGCAGGGGAAGCGAAGCAAAGCGGAGCGCTACGTTATTTCAAACTGTCCTGAACAATTGTGCCCAAGGCGGCGCAGCAAAAAGGGAAGAAAACAAAAGATGGTTGCTGTTTTTGCAACCATCTTTTGTTTGCGACCAATAAGCAAGCCGCCGTTTGGTCTGAGTGACAGGACTTGAACCTGCGACACCTAGACCCCCAGTCTAGTGCGCTACCAAACTGCGCTACACCCAGATGCTTATCTACTATACTACAAATTTTTGTTTTTGGCAACTGCTTGGCGAAAAAAGTTTCAAATATTTAGCGGCATTTCGCCCAAGTGGTGCAATTTGTCGTGAATAATTTGCAATAATACGTGCAATAGCAACAATTTTTCATCAAATTGCTTATCGGCGTTGAGTTGTTGCTTGTTTTGTGCTACAATAGCATCAAATAACAAATAAAGGAGATTGCTAACATGAATTGTCAAAATCCCGTTGCAACCATAACTATGCAAAACGGCAAAACCATCAAAGTGGAACTTTATCCTTCCGTTGCGCCCAACACCGTCAATAATTTTATTGCGTTGGCAAACAGCGGATTTTATAACGGACTTATTTTTCACCGCGTTATTCGTGGCTTTATGATTCAGGGCGGATGTCCGCAAGGCACCGGCACGGGCGGACCGGGCTACTCAATCAAGGGCGAATTTTCCCAAAACGGATTTGCCAACAATTTGCAACACGAACGTGGAGTTATTTCCATGGCTCGTGCACAAAATCCCAACAGTGCGGGCAGCCAATTTTTCATTATGCACCAAGATGCACCCCATTTGGACGGTGCCTATGCCGCCTTTGGCAAGGTGGTGGAAGGCATGAACGTGGTGGACGAAATTGCCGACGAATACACCGACTACTACGACAGGCCCTACGAAAAACAGGTTATTTCTTCCATAGTGGTGGAAACTTTCGGACAAACCTATTCTGCGCCGCAAAAGGCGTAGTTGCGCAAAACTGCGGGCACTGCTTTGCAAAAAGGTTTTGTTTTGGCAAAAAGTGTGCTCCCCGCAAACATATTGCCATAATGATGGCGCTCAACCGTTATTCTTTTGCCTTTTCGTTTTACAAAAAACTGCACTCTGCAAAAATTGGCAGAGTGCAGTTTGTGTTTTTGGGGATTGTTATCAAATAATCATTGTCAACGAGATGCGTTTCTTTTCCAGGTCGACGCCCAGCACTTTAACGTCCACAACGTCGCCAACTTTAACAACTTCCAGCGGATGTTTGACAAACTTTTTGTTTGTAAGTTGCGAAACGTGAACAAGTCCGTCTTGGTGCACGCCGATATCCACAAACACGCCAAAATCTATAACGTTGCGAACGGTGCCCTTCAAAAGCATGCCTTCCTTCAGGTCTTTCATTTCCAAAACGTCGGTGCGCAAAATGGGTTTTGGCATTTCGTCACGCGGGTCGCGAGCGGGCTTTTCCAATTCGGCAACAATGTCGCGCAGGGTAAGTTCGCCAATGCCCAATTCGTCGGCAAGTTTTTCGTAGTTGCGGATGGTTTTGGAAAGCCCTGCAAGGTTGCCGATGTTTTCGGGAGAAATTTTAAGCTTCTTCATCAACAATTCCGTTGCTTCGTAGCTTTCGGGGTGCACGCTGGTGCAATCCAATGCGTTTTCGCCACCAGAAATGCGCATAAATCCCGCACATTGTTCAAAGGCTTTTGCACCCAACTTATCCACTTTTAGCAGTTGTTGACGGTTGGTGAAACGGCCGTTTTGTTCACGATAGGAAACAATGTTTTTTGCAATGGCAGAAGATACGCCGGAAACATAGGTTAGCAACGAAACGGAAGCGGTGTTCAGGTCCACGCCAACTTTGTTTACGCAATCTTCCACAACGCCGTTAAGTTGTTCGCCAAGTTTCTTTTGGTTCATGTCGTGTTGGTATTGTCCAACACCGATGGATTTCGGGTCGATTTTCACAAGTTCTGCAAGTGGGTCTTGCAAGCGGCGTGCAATGCTTGCCGCGCTGCGTTGTCCCACGTCAAAATTGGGAAATTCTTCGGTGGCAAGTTTGCTTGCGGAATATACCGATGCACCCGCTTCGCTGACGATAACGTATTGCACGGGCAAACCCGTTTCGTGTAGCAACTCTACAATTATTTGTTCACTTTCGCGGGAAGCTGTTCCGTTGCCTAGCGAAATGAGGGAAACGTGGTATTTTTCAATTAGCGCTTTTAGCGTAACTTTGGCGCGCGCTATCTTTTCTGGAGTGGTGGGAGCGGTGGGGAAAATGACGGTGGTATCCAGCACTTTGCCCGTTGCATCAACAACGGCCAGCTTGCAGCCGGTGCGGAATGCAGGGTCCCAGCCCAAAACAACTTTGCCAACAATGGGCGGTTGCATAAGCAATTGTTCCAAGTTTTTGCCGAAAACGGTAATTGCGCCATCTTCGGCCTTTTCCGTCAAGGCGTTGCGAATTTCCGTTGCAATGCTGGGTTCGATAAGACGAGTGTAGCTATCGGCAACGGCAAGTTTTAGCAGCGGCGTTGTGTTTGGATTGTCGCGCGTTATAACTTGCTTTTCCAGGTATTGTAAAATTTCTTCGGTGGGGGCAATAATTTTTACCGTAAGCACCTTTTCCGCTTCGCCACGGTTGACGGCAAGCACACGGTGTCCGGCAATTTTAAGCACCGGTTCTTCGTACTTATAGTAGTTTTCGTATACCGTTTTCTTTTCGGGATCTTTTGCGACGGAAGTTATTTTGCCCAGACGGAAGGTTTTGTCACGAATCACCTTGCGGTAGTCGGCGTTGTCGGAAATAACTTCGGCAATAATATCCAATGCACCTTGCAATGCATCTTTAACAGTCTTAACACCCTTTTCTTCGTTGACAAATTCCTTTGCCAATTCTTTTGCGTTCTTATCCGTTTGTTGCAACATGATGACCATTGCAAGCGGTTCCAAACCTTGTTCCTTTGCAACGGTGGCGCGTGTGCGGCGTTTGGGACGATAGGGGCGGTACAAGTCTTCCACGGCAACTTGCGTTTCGGCCTTTTCTATTGCTTCGCGCAATTCGTCTGTTAGCTTGCCTTGTTCGTCAATGCTGTTTATAACTTGCGCTTTCTTTTCTTCCAAGTTGCGCAAATAGGTTAGTCTGTCGGAAAGCTTGCGCAATTGTTCGTCGTTGAGTTGACCGGTAGCTTCCTTGCGGTAACGGGAAATGAAGGGGATTGTGTTGCCTTCGTCAATAAGGTTAACTGCGGCATCTACCTGCCAACGAGCAACCTCTAGTTCTTCGGTTATTCTTTGATTGATATCCATGTGAAAATCTCCAAATTGTTTGCAGCGGTGTTTTGCCGCCGTTCGTCGCTTTTTCAAGCCTTTCTATTATACTAAACTGTGCATTTTATTGCAAGAAAACTGACGAAAAATTTTGTTTGGATAATTTTTGCATATTCCGACGGCGTTTTTCGTATGGTTTGCGCAAGACGTGCGGCGATGTTGCAACTATAAAAATAACAGCAAAAAGGCCGTTCGGATTGCCTCTTTGGGCAGCCAGCGTTTTGCCGTTGTGGCCGCAAAAACTGCTTTGCCGCTTTCAATTTGCAACGTTTTTGTTGTGCATTTTCATGCAATTATTCTGCGACAAAAAGCCCTGCGTTGTCCTCGAAAAGTTGCCACGTATCCACAAAAAACAGGACAAAAGCCGTTTTTTGTTAGTACAAAAGCAGCATTTTTGCAACATTTGCTTTACAAAACACACAAAATAGTAAACAAAAGTGAAATTTGCACCAGTTTGCTTGACATAACTGCAGGATGTTTGTACAATGATTGTACAAATTTTGGAGGAAGTGCTTTGAGCAAAGAGGTTAACAACGCACAAGTTGAAAAGTACGATTTTTCTCGTCGTCCCAGACGGGCAAGTCGTTTTTGGATGTTTATTGCAAGGGAGTTTGCCGTTAGGGCTGTGCTTGCAGGGTATAAACTTAAAATTGACAGAAAAAACATGGACGGCCTAAAACCGCCCTATTTGTTGCTTGCATCGCACGCCAGCATGATGGATTTCGCCGTTATGTACAAGGCAATTTTGCCATATAAGCGGGCAAACTTTGTTGTGGCAATAGATGCCGTTCGCGATTATACCGATTGGCTTATGCGCAGGCTTGGTGGCATTGCCAAACGCAAATTTGTTAAAGATTTCGACCTTATTCGCAACTTGCGCTATTGCGCAAAGGAACATGGCGACGTTGTTTGCATGTATCCCGAAGCGCGCTATTCGCTGGACGGGTGCGATTCCTACTTGCCGCCTTCGCTGGGCAAACTTTCCAAATTGCTAGGAATACCCGTTGTAACGCTAAAAATGGACGGCAACTTCATCATTGCGCCGCAATGGAACAAACCGCGCCAAAAAATGCCCTTGCACGCCGAGATTAGCCAAATTGTGACGGCGGAAGAATTGAAGACACTTTCCGTGGAGGAAATTAACAGTCGCATCAAACAATCGCTTACCCACGACGACTACCGTTATCAGCTGGAAAACGGCATCGAAAACAAATATGCCAAGCGTGCGGAAGGCTTGCACAATCTGCTTTATCGCTGCCCGCATTGCAATGCCGAATTTCAAACCTATTCCCAAGGCACAACGCTTCGTTGCGATGCTTGCGGGAAGGAGTGGGAAATGACAACGCTTGGACAATTGGTTGCCAAAGAGGGCGAAACGGAGTTTTCGCACATTCCCGATTGGTTCAACTGGCAAAGAAAAGTGGTGCGCGAAGAAGTTCGCAACGGCACATATCGTTTCGAAGACGAAGTGGACGTGCACACCCTGCCAAACGCCAAAAAGTTTTATCACCACGGCAAAGGCAAATTGGTGCAAACGCCGGAAGGAACCGTTTTGGATTGCGTCGCCTACGGGCAACCCGCCCACGTTGAATGGGCGGCAACGGAACTTGAGAGCATCCACATAGAATACGACTACCCGTTCAACAAAAAACTTTATAAAAACAACGTTTTTGGCGATTGCGTGGATATTTCCACCAACGACGAAAGTTACTGGTTGCACCCTGCCACAAAGCGCACGCAACTAACAAAACTTTCCCTTGCCACCGAAGAAATTTATTTTTGGGCGTTGGAAAAAATAAAAAAAGGCGAATAGCATTTGAAAAGGCTCGACAGTTGTCGAGCCTTTTGTGTTGTTTGCGTTGAATTTGGTTGTCGCTTTCAAAACTATTTTTGCAAACGCTTGTCGGCGCCTTCCAGCTGTGCAATAAGCGTGCAGGATTGATCCACCAAGCGAGAGAAAATGCGTTCGTCGTAGCGTTCGCGCACGTCTGCAAGGGAAAGGTTTGTGCTGAAAAACGTTTGCTTGCCTGCGGTGATGCGTTCGTTAACAAGGGCAAACAAATATTCCGCAGTAACGTTTTTATATACCGTTTCCGTGCCAAGGTCATCTATGGCCAAAACGTCCACGCTGCTAAGGTTTTGCAAGATGGTGCGCTTGGTTGCAACGTCGCTAAGGTGACATTCCAAAAACAGCGAGTTAAGGTTGTAGGCAGTGGTGAACAGCACGCTTTTGCCCAAACTTGCGCATTGGTTAAGGCAGGCATATAGCAAGTATGTTTTGCCTGTTCCCGTGCCACCGGTTAGCAAAATGTTGGTTAAACTGCCGGTTTCGCACACTTCAAGTGCTTTTTTGTGCACTGCAACGTTGTGTTTGTTGGTTTCGGTGCTGTTAGCAAAGGTTGCATTGGGGTTAGCAACGTTGCTCTGCGCAAACAAAAGCTTGCGCACTTCCTTTTGCAAACATTGGCAAGGTTGTCCGTCCACGTAGCCGGTGTCGTTGCATTTTTTGCAACTATATTGCGGCGTTAAGTCGGCCTCGGTAAGGCGATATTTTTCCAGCAATTTTTTGCGGAATAATTTTTGCGTGGCAACAACCTTCTTTGCCTCGGCTTTTTGATATAGCACGGCTTGCACTTGTGCCGTTTTCAATGCGCGTTCGCATTGTGTCCAATCGTCGTGGCTGCGCAAACTTTGCAAATTGTCTTGGCATTTGCTCTCGGCATTATCTCGGCGCATGTCTACTGTTCTTTTGGCTTGAACAAGAATTTGTTGGTTCATCATTCCTCCGTATCCAAAGCGGTGAACAAAGCGTTTAGTTGTTCGTCGGTGTAGTCTGTGCGTTTCACTTCGCCAAGCACAGCTTTTTTGGTGCTTGTCGTGGCGGTGGTGGTATCGGCAAAGGCTTTTGCCTGTTCAACGGAAAACACTTCCGCTTGTTTGTAGTTGGAAAGCAATCTGTTCAAATAGGCCAGCGGCGAAGTGGTGCCAGCGGATTTTTGCGCAGCAAAACAAACCAAATCGTGAGGCATGTGCCATTTGCTTGTCCAAGTGCGGTACAAGGTGCGATCGTTGTTTGTCACGTTGCGTTCCAAACCTGCGCTTTCCAATACTTGTTTTATTTGTTGATCCTTTTGCAACGCTTCTGCTAGGTACAGTTCCAACGCCTCCACGGTGGTTACGCCGTTTGCGTAGAGCTTATCCAATACGGACGATAGCCCGGCCAGCGTTCTTATGCCACTGCGGAAGCAATATTTTGCAACGGCAAGCAGTGTTTGGTCGTCGTAGCCGCGGCGAATCCACGTGGTTAGATATTCGTCAACCACAACCGAAACGTTTTGGTAGTAAACGCCGATGGTGCGGTTTATTTCCTTTGCAAGGGTCGTCAAATGTTCCTTTTGGTTTTCGTAGTTTTCAATTTCCGCCACGGAAAGTGCGCCTTTTGCATAGTATTCTGAAAGCAATGCGTCAAGCTTATCCATGCTGGTTAGCTTTTTTGCAACGGCAACGATAACGTCCAGCGAAAAGCTGAATTCCTTTATCCATTTTTCGTAGCGTTCGCGGTCGGAATAGTCGAAGGTGCGTTTTAGTTTTAGTGCTTGGAAAACAAGTTTAAGGTCGTCGTCGTATTTTTGTTGATTATCCAAATTGTCGCAAACAACGGCCAACGTGGTTGCACCTTTAAGTAGTTGGTTGCGTGCCACCGTCAACACGTAGCGATAGTTTATGTCGCTGCCTTTAAGCGCCACACAATATTTTGCAACGGCCACCAACGCTTCCGGTTGAAAGGTGGTGTTTTCCAAAAACACGTAGTATTCGTCAAATTCGTTGGGAGATATCATGCGGCCGGTGATGACGTTTTGCATCTCGCGGGAAAATTTGGCGTATTTGGAGGGCTTTATTTTTTTGAGCGCACTAACGGAATCGCGCACGGCAAGGTAGATTACTTGTTGCGGAACGTCAAAAGTCACGTGCACCAAACCCAATTCTTCCCAATAGCGGAATGCCGCCATAACCTCTTCTTCGGAAATATCCAACTTTTGGGCAATGGTTTGGCAGGAATTATCCGCACCGTTGCTTTGGGAAATTACCAATCCCAAAAGATAGACGGCAACGCACTTATCGGGGGCATCGGGAACGTAGTTCAAAATGAACTTGTTATCCAGCGTGGTTACGCCCTCGTTTATCAGTTGTCTTTCTTTGTCGCAGAAAGCCATAATTTACCTCTTTTGCAAATAAAGTCTTGATTATTTTTTTTTGATAGTATATAATATTTTAGTATACAGGAAGTTTCGCTTGGCATGCAAGTGGCAAAACCTCTTGAGTGCACAAAGTTCAACAGTAGTTTTGCGTGTGTTCAATGCAAAACGGAAACGAACTGTGTTAGTGAAACTTATTTTATCACAAAAATTTGCCGATAGCAACAGGTTTATTCCGTTTGCTTGAAGCAGTTTGTCAAAATCCAACTTGTTAGGAGAGCGCTATATGAGAATAAGCAAAGTTATCGCTATCGATTCTCAAACAAAGGAAAAGCAAATTTTCACCTTTGGTACGGCCGGCGAAGGCAAAGAAATTGTTACTTCTTGCGGTGGCCACCTGAATTCTTATTTGGAATTTTGTTTCAAGGAAGAATCGGAAAATTTAAGAGACGTGGAAACAATTTTCACTTTGGATGACGAAGAATTTTCGCTTTCGCGCATTCACGGAGAGGATGGCACCACACGCCGCGTGTTGAAAAAACGCGTGGACGGTAGGTGGCAAGTTGTCGCGCGCAATCAAAACGCAGTGCCTTACGTTGAGGAAATTTTGAAGGAACAAGTGCCTCAACTTATAAAAATGGACTACGTCAACAATATTGCCATAGATAATTTCCACGGCGACTTGTCGGTTTTTGACGAAATAAAAATGCTTTCGGAAGTTAAGGACGAAATTTTGAAATCGTCTGCCGAAGTTCGCGGCATGAAAGATAAGGCCATGTCGCGCGTTAAGGAATATACCCAAAGCGGTGTTACAACGCCTTCCACAGACGAACTAAATTCCATAACGGACGAGTTGGAGGCAATTTCTAAGGACGTTACCATTGCCACGGCGCAAATGGGCGAACTAAAAGCCAAGTATGCCGCAGGCAACGTTCGCAACGACATTGCCGCAAAATTGGAAGAAGCGCAACGCAAGTACAAAACGCTTACCGACCATCAGGAAGAAATTGAAGATGCGCGTGCAAAAGTTGCTTTGCGCGACGACATTGCAACGCTTATTCCCAAAGTGCGCACCTTGCAAAGCATAACGGAGCAACGTGCCGAAAACGAAAAGAAGCGCTATGCAATCACTTCCGAATTGGAATGGCAAGAAAACGAACTTGCCACCATCAACAGCCAATTGGAAGAAAAACAGCGTCAATTTGTGCTTACGCAGGATAAGCGCAACCGCATTGAATCCATCAATACGGAACTAACCTACGTTGCATCGCTTTATGCGGAAAATAAAAAACTTAACGAAACGCTGTTGGATTTGAACGAAAAACAACAACGCCTAACCAGCGAACGTGTTATGTACGTGAACAAGCTGGAAACGGTGGAAAAATCTCTTGCGGAAGTTAAGGATAGTTTGGAAGCTTTCCACATCCCGGCAAAATCGGTGGGCGAATTGCTGGAAACGGTGCGTGTAGACGTTAAAATTGACGAAGTTACGGCGCAAATGGAAAAGTTGCAAAGCGAAATTGCCGTTAAGGAAAGCCAGATAGCGGAAAAAGAAAGTGCGCTGGTAATTCAAGTTAAACGTTTCCGTTCCGTTGCGGAACTGGACGTTGCAGTTACTCCCATCAAGGCAAAAGATACAATTTTGCAAGTTTTGGATGCAAAATATTCTAAGTTGGAAACGATAAACGTTTCGTTGGACGAAAAGGAACGCAATTTACAACGCGCAATGGAAGATTATCGCTTCCGCATTTTGCAAATAGAAAACTCTCGCAGCAAGTTGGAAGCAGAACGCAACAAGGCCTTTTTGCGCAAGCAGGAAGAATTTAAGCGCGAGGTGTTTTTGAACAGCCAAAAGGTTTATAACGACGATGCATCTGGCGTGTTTGCCGTAACAGCCAACTTCCAAGATCAGGAAATTGAAACGTTGGATGCGGAAATTGCTCAACGCAATGCCGAACACGACCAACTTGTGGAACGTGCTGCGCAGCTAGATGGCGCCATTAAGGAAATCAAACGCCACAAGGATATCAACTCTGCCGAAATGGCAACGTTGCACAGCGAAAAGGAAAACATCAACAAACGCTATAACGAAATTGTTGCTCAAAACAGTTCGGAAGCGGTGTTTAACTATCTTAAAGCGCTAAACAACGATAGTGGCACAAAATATTTGCTGGACGTGCAACAAGATGCCGTTCGTGGTGAAGCGGAACTTACCGAACTTAAACGGTATACCGAATCTATGCGCGCAAAAGTTAGCGGATTGAAATCTCGCTTGAAATATTTGCGCGAAACGCAAGCGCAACTGGATGGCTCGGCCATGAGCGTGGATAACCTTATTTCCACCAACGACAGGCTAAAAGACGATTTGTCGGATATCGGCCAACGCCTTTCCGCAGGCTATGAGCAATTCACGGCAGTTTTCCGCCAAGTGGAAAACGTAAACTCCAAGTTGGACGACGTGAACGCCGCCATTGTGGAAGCACAAAAAACCATCAAAACCAACGAAAAACAAATTGCACAATCCACCGAAAAGGCAAAACAACTTGCCGGCAGCGACGATTTGGAACAGGCAATTGCCAACTTCAAATACGAACTGGGCGACGTGGAAAGCGAACGCCAAATGTTGGCCGATTCCAAACAAACAGTGGAAAAGGAAATTTTCAAAAAGCGTTTGGAACTGGAAAAATGCCAATGGCTTTATGAAACCAAGTGCAAGGAACACGACGATTTGTATTCGGAATTGCAGTTGGAATTCAATTTGAGGGGATTGGACGTTGAAAAAATTGCCGCCATGAACTTCGACGACAAAACCATTGATGCTTTGCGCAAGAGCGTGGTGGAATACGATGCCATAAAGGCAGGTTTGGCGGAAAAAATTGATAACTACTACGGTTTGTTGAAGGACGAAGATACCACCGTTGTTTCGGCAGAACAAATTGACGAAAAGCAAAAGGAAATTGAAAGATTGGTGCGTCGTCAAAGCCAGTTGGAACAACGCCGCAAAGAACAGCTAGAAAACTACGTTTCGGCAAGCACGGCAAAAATGCGTGTTACTGCCGCCGCAGCGGAAGCAAAAACCTTTGCCGCTTTGCAACAAACCCTGAACCACAACGATATTATCGGCCTGCTTATTGCCGACAAAATCAAGGCAATTATGTCCGTTGCAACGCAACACCTAAACACTTTCACTGGCGGCAACTACGTGCTTACGGAAGAAGAGGGCAAAGTTGTTGTTAATGTTGGCGGGGAAAAACTTGCCTACGACGACTTGTCGGAAGAAATAAAAACGGCCGTATACGTAAGCCTTATTTTGGCAGTGCCCAACACCGACGTTACCGAAGGCAAATGGTTGGTGTTTGAAGAGCGCATCGCTATCGACAAAAAAGCGTTGTCGGCAATGCTTTTGAAGTTGGATAATATCAGCTACGTGGTAGATTACGAAAAAATTGCCGCTCCCGTTGTTAAAGTTGAGGAACCGGCAGAGGAGGCAAAACAATGATTTGGGAACAACTTAAAAAAGCCAACGTAGAAGCGTTGAAGAATCACGATACCAACGCCCGCGCCATTTTGTCGGTGCTACTGAACAAAATCAAATTGGCAGAAATTGAAAAAAGAACGCAAAACGCCCAATTGGTTGATGCCGACGTTGTGGCCATTTTGCAAAAAAGCTTGAAAGAACTTGCCGAAGAACGCGAAGCGTTTGTTAAGGCCGGCCGCGCCGAAAGAGTGGAAGCATTGGATGCACAAATTGCTTTTGTTAACGGCTATTTGCCCAAAATGATGTCGGCAGAGGAAATAAAGGCGGAAATTCTTTCCTTGCAAGATAGAAGCATTCCTTCCGTTATGAAACACTTCAAGGCAAACTTTGCCGGCAAGTGCGATATGCGCGAAGTTCAAAACGTGCTGAAGTCCTTGTAAACTATGATTAAATTCCACAACGTGTTGGATGTTTCTGCAAGCAAAAAACTAAATTCGCACGATATGCGCAAACTTGCCGTCATGCTTGTGGTGCTTTGCGTGTCTTTCGTGCTGGCAGGCGTTGTGTTCGTGCTTATCGACGAATTGGGACTGGGAATTTTTATTATTGCTTTCGGGCTGTTATTTCCGCTGTTGCTTACCGTTTCCGTCAAGAAAAAGCAAAATGATTCTCAAAAATCGCACGCAATACTAAACACCCAAACGGTGCAAGATTTTGAGTTCTACGACGATCACTACACTTCCCGGGTGAACAGCGGAGATATGTATAACGCTCTTTCCACGGCGCGCTACTGCTATTTGTTCAAGGTTGTGGAAACCAAAACGCACTATTTTTTGTACGTTTCCGATTCTCAAGCAGAAGTGGTGGATAAACTTGGCCTGGTGGAAGGATCTTTGCAAGAACTCAACGATATTTTTTCTCGCAACCTGGGTGAAAAATTTCACGCCTGCAAGGGCAAATAATCAACGAAAACACAAAAATCCGCGTTCAAGGCGCGGATTTTGCTCTATTCGGGGGTTTTGTGCCGGGGAGCAAATAACACTAGATTGAAAGTTGGAACAAACAAATTGCACACGTGCTATGTCAAATGCGGCAAAACTTGCGATCGGGGCTTTGTCGAAAATCATATTTTAGGGGGCGATTGAATGACCTTGGATGAACTTATGAATCAATATGGCAATTGGGGGTTGCACGATTTAGATATCGATCTGGTTGTCCCCGACGAAAACGGAGTGACGGTTTACGCTTCATTTACGGAAATGAGCGATGATGGCAAACCTGTTTGCGAACACGGCTTGATTGTTAAAGGCAAATTCACGTTGCTATCGGATGAATATATCGAGAACAAAGAAGATATTTCAACTCATTGCACCCACATCGAAAAACAACCTGACGGCACCTACAGCATGAGCGCGGTGGGGGATTGCTTCGATTTTAGCGTTGACAGCGACTTAGACGTTGCCGTGTTGTCTAGCGAGGAGTATTTTAAGTTATATAAAAAGTTTAGAAAAAAATTCGAAAAAAGATAGTTATGTAACGTAAAAATGCCATTGTTGCAAATGCCATTGTTTTGCACCAGTTGAATGTGCATGCACATATATTTACCGATACTGTTTGCAACAAAACGGCGATAGAGAAAAGCATGTTTCTCTTTGCAAAATTTAAAAACGAAAGCGTCGCAGTTTGTGGTTGCGGCGCTTTTTGTGTTGCTAAAATTGTTGTGCGATGGGCGTTTGCTTGCAAAAACGGCATACGTTATGCGTTTTTGTGGGCCTTTTTTGTGTTTTATTCTTATTTTTATGCTTTTGCGTGGTTTATTCTTCTTGTGCTAGGCGCACGGAATAAAGTTGCTTGTAGCTAACGCCGTCGGCGCCGAAAACACTTTGGTACAAAACCAGTTCCGATCCCCAAAAGGGTGCGTTGAAAACGTCCACGTTTTTTGTCACTTCCGAAAAGGGCATGGAAAATCCGTATTTGCGCATCACCGTCACGTGCGGACGATAGGCACGGTGTTCCACGGTGAAATCGTGCCGTTCAAGCAACTGTCCCAATTGGTCGTGCAAGTCGGTTAGCGCGTTTTGTTTTTGCCGTATTTTGGCGCAAACCACGTCGCCGCCACGCAGAATGGAAAACTGTTGCAAAGCTAATTCCGGCGCAGGCAAACCGTGCACGGCATCCATTGCGCTTTGCACAAAAATAAGGTCGTTTTCAGCAACTTCGCCCAAAAAGTGCAAAGTCACGTGGTAGTTTTCCTTGGGCACAAATTTGCCTTGCGTAACAAACGGCTTTAGTTGTTCTGCCGAGCGTGCAAGGTTTTCGCGCGTTTTGTCGGGAAGTTTAAGTGCGATAAAAACTCTCATGGTTCACCTCTTTGGCAATATTATACCGCATCTTGGGGCTTTTTTCAACAAACTTTTGCTTTTTCGCGGCGGTTTTTGCAAGTTACCAAACAATTTTGGCTTTTGCGATTTATGTGGCATGGTGCAAATACGGTGAACAGTTTGCTGTTGGATTGTTTTTGTTGCAGTTGTTGGCGTTGGTACGAATTGCGGCCTCGCCTGTACCAAGTTGTTTGCCTCAAATAAAGTTTTTCATAAATTTTCCACTGTGTTATTCCACAACAAATATAGTTATCTATATAAATCTAGGAGCTAAAATACCTTATTAACTCGATATTGTGGCGCAGTGATCGTTCGTCGTCCATGTGTGGCATAGCAATTAAAATTTTGTTATGCATTTGCCGCAGCTTGTCGTGCTTGATTGCAATTATCTATATAAATGTAGAAGTTAAAATACATTATTAAATGGGCATTGCGGTGGGTTCACTGTCAGCGCAATCAAACTGTTGTGGTGCGGCCGTTATATAGATATTTATATAAATATAAAGAGTATCTCACATTATAAAACAGCCGCAACGTGGCTCGCACGCGTCTAGTCGGTCACCTTGCCCAAAATTTCCTTGCCTTCTGCAAAGTTTTGGAACACGGTGGCAATTTCGTTGCCGCCCACACGCGCAAAGCCGTTTATCATTTGCGAAGGCGGCGCAATGGTGAATGCGGCCTCGTTGTAGTAGGTGGCAAGCGCCCTGAAAAACTTATTTTTGCCCATGGTTTCGTGCAGGGTGTTGAACAGCAAACTGCCCTTAACATAGGTCATCACAACGTATTCGTTGTCGTTTTTGAAGTTGGCCACGCTGCGGAAGGTGGTGTCCACCGTTTGGTAGTAGTTTTTTAGCACGTCTACATAGGTGGTGTAGGTGCGCAAGTTTTGCATCACAAATTTGGAAAGGCTCTCTGCACCGGTGCTATCCAAATACAGATAGGTTAGGTATTCGGCCAGTCCTTCGTCCATCCAGGCGTGTTCAATTTGGTTGTTGCCCACCGTGGCATAGAACCATTGGTGCGCAACTTCGTGGGCAATTGCTTCGTTGTAGCTTTGCGAACCGCTTGTCACCATCACCAAACAGGGATATTCCATTCCGCCGTAGCAGAAATCCGTTTCACACACGGAAAGTTGTTTGTAGGGATAGTTGCCCACGTTTTGGCTGTAATATTCCAGCGCGCCCACCGCCGTGGCAAGGGAGGTTTCCGCCTGATCGTCGGCAAAGTAGAAGTAGTTAACGGTTATGCCGTTGGTGGTTTGCGAAAGTTTTTTGTAGTTTTTGCTTAGCACAAGGGCAAAATCGCGCACGGCATCGGCAGTGTAGTGGTAGGTGACGTAGCCGTTTTCCGCATTGGCTTCGGCAAGGTTACCGCTGCAAGCAACAACAAAATCTTCCGCCACCTTTATGGAAAAGGTGTAGTTGGCACATTCGGAAACAAACGGATCGCCTACCGCATAGTATGGCGTGCAACTGTAACTGCCGTTTTCCACGTGGCACAAAATGGGGAAGAAGTTGCCCAAGTTCACACAGTTTTCTGTGTAGCCCAGGCGGTGTTTGATGTTAGCCAGTGTAACCACGTAGGTTAGTTCCACTTGCAAGGTGGCGCCGGGGAACCATTCCGTTTGGGTGGGAACGCACAAAATGTCCATATCCTCCCCTTCAATGGAAAAGGCAACGGCATTGCCGTTAACCTTGGCGCTGTCGATGGTGACGTCGCCAAAACTTTGCCCGTTGGGGTAGGCAATGGCCGTGTAGGTGCTGGGCACAACGCTGTGTGTGGCATCCTGCCTGTATTGGTTGGCGTATAAGTGAAACTTTGCGGAAGTAAAGGTGTTTTCAGTGCGGTTTGTTAGTGTCATTGTTTGCACGGCGGAAAGCGCATGGGCCGTTTCGTCGTAGGCGCAAACAATTTTGTAGTCGTCGCCGTTTTGCACGGCCTTTTGCAAAGGCGATTGGCTGCAACTTGCAAAGCA
>CAZNZO010000002.1:0-44564 GCA_964577535.1 uncultured Oscillospiraceae bacterium | reverse complement strand
CGTCGCCGTTTTGCACGGCCTTTTGCAAAGGCGATTGGCTGCAACTTGCAAAGCACAAAACAAGTACGCACAAAACAAGTGCAATGCATGCAAACTTAAAAAATCTTTTCATGTGGTCTCCCTGCTGTTTTTGAAATACTATATGTCGAATTTGCTTGCAATATGTTGCATTCAAGGCAAACTGGGAGCAAACAACACTTTTTGCTTTTTGACGGCGCAATTCAAGCGGCTGGCGTTCAAGTGGCAACTGCGGCAGTAGTGGGCCTGTTTGTAAGTGGCTTTTACCAGTGGTGGGGCTGTTAAAAACGCTTGGTTTTGCTGAAATTTGCCCTGATGGCCTCTGTTGGGCGCAAAGTTGAAAAAAAGTCGAAAAAAAGTTGAAAAAATCTTAAAAATTGCTTAAATATAGTTGACGATATGCAAAAAACTGTGATAAAATCAGTCCATTAAAACAACAGAGAATAGTTAACTCGCTTGAAAAGGCTCTGAAGGTTCTCCCAAGTTGTATCGATTAGCTAGTAACTTAACACGTTTTTTGGTAGGCTCGGAAATGCTTAAAAGGCGAGAATTGTACTATTTTTTGATAGTGCTTGTCCTTTTGCGGCGTCCGGGCATTTTTTGTACCAAATGCAAGGTGTTGGCAAAAGCATAGAAGCAGTGGCGAGGCAATCCGCAAGGAACGGAAGCCGCCAACGCACGTAAACGTGCAAAATAATTGATTGTTCGTCAGGCTCAAACAAGTTTGGCTAAAACAATAATAAATTCGAAATTTTTTTGGAGGAAAGACAATGAAAAAGACAAAAAGAGTTTTGTCGCTCGTTATCGGTCTTATCTTGTGCTTAACCGTTGTGTTTGCAGCATGTGAACCCACAACTACGGATGACGGCAAGCATTATACAAGTCACAGTTATTTGGCGGCAACCCCGTCCAACTGGAACGAGATGGACTATGAAAACGCTAACGACACGAACATTCTTAGCTACATCCAAAGCGGATTCTTCTCCTACGATTATCCTTTGATTGATGAATCTCAAGGAAAGATCAAGGCTGACGGCACGTTGAACATCGAAAACCTCAACTTCGATGAATACGTTGTTCAATACGGCGCAGCTGCTTCTTTGGAAGACGTAACAGCTACGTATGCTTCCGAATGGGGACTTACCGATAAGCAAGTTTCTGACGGTGGCTACATTTGGAAGATCACTCTTCGTGACGACCTTTGCTGGGAAGACGGAACTGCCATCAAAGCAGAAGACTTCGTTTACTCCATGAAGGAACAACTCAACTTCGACTTCATCCCCTACCGTGCTAGCACATACTGGTCGGAAAACGGCATGAAGATCCACAACGCTCAAAGCTACTACTACAACGGACGTACTGTTCAAGTTGACGCTACGGACGGAACTGGTCTTGGCACGGGCGAATACACCGGTTGGGATTCCACAAAAGCAAACGGCGGTTTGTCTCAAGAAATCACCGACAAATTGCAATTCTCACTTGTAGATGGTTTTGTTGGCCAATCTTGCGCAGAAATGCTTTCCAGCGCTGGTTATGGCAGCTACATTTCCGAAAACGGTATTGCATGGACAATCCTTGCTGCATTCAACGCTTTCGCAGCTCTTCCCGATGCAGAATGGGATGCTCTTTTGGCAAACCTCGAAGCAATGGAAGGTATGACTTTGACGGCAATTGCTGCTGACGAAGCTAAGAGCGCTGCTCTTCAAACCATGATTGCTTTCTGGTGCACCGAAACCGACGAAGAATTTGGTTACTTCACAAAACCCTACACCTATCCCGCATTGTCTTTCGACGAAGTTGGTATCTTCGCTGATGGCGAATATGGCATTGTTGTAGTTTTGGATCAACCCGAAGCTTGGCTCAATGCTGACGGATCTCTTTCTTTCTCCGTAACAAACTGCAGTCTTCCTTTGGTTAAGAAAGATTTGTATGAATCCTGCAAGACCGAACCTGCTCAAGGTTCTAGCAACTGGACAACCAACTACTGCACAACGTTGGCAACAACCTCCAGCTGGGGTCCCTACAAACTTACCGCTTTCCAAACTGGTAAACAATTCACCTTGGAAAGAAACGAAAAATGGTATGCTTACAAATTGGACGACTATAAAGATCAATATTTGACCGACACTATCGTTGTTGACGTTATCGAAACAGACGAAGCTGCAAGAATGGCTTTCTGGGCAGGACAAATCGATGATATCGAATTGAACGCTTTGGGCAACCAAGCTTCCTTGTATCAAAACAGCGACTATGCAATCTTCAGCCCCAGTGGTGATGGTTATGCATACGGCGTACAAATCTTCAGCGACCTTTCTAGACTTAAAACAAACGGTCAAAACAATGGTATTTTGGCTATCACCAACTTCCGTTGGGCATTGTCTCTTTCCTTCGACAGAGCAACCTTCAACGGCGACCAAATGATTGGTATGGAACTTGGTTTGGGATTGCTTGGAACCGACTACTGCTACGATGCAGCAAAAGGTAACAGCTATCGTGAATCTGATCAAGCTAAAGCAGCATTGCTTCGCACCTATGGTTTCACTTTGAATGATGACGGCAAGTGGACGGACGGCACCGTTACCTATGCGGATATCGACGACGCAACGGACGCTATGACCGGTTACAACTTGACTTTGGCAAAAGAAAAATTGGAACTTGCAATTGCTGAATTGGAATCTAACCCCGAATACTACGGATATGATTCCTCTAAGGACATCATCTTGAGACTTGGCAAGTTCAACGACAAGGCAGAAAGAAGACAACAACTTATTCAAGCCAACATCGACAAACTTGTTGAAGGATCCAAGTTGGAAGGCAAAGTTAAGGTTGTTATCGTTGAAACCGACTCCTCTAAATCGGCAGACGAATTCCGTGATAACAAGTTCGAATTCTACTGTGTTGCAGCAATCGGCGGCGCAATCTTGTACCCCTTCAACGCAGTTGGCAGCTACATTGGACTTGGCAGCATCACCTACCACGAATACTTCGACGTTACCAAGGATTACCTTGAAATGACGATGCCCGCAGGTGACTACGACGGAGCAGGCGAAACCTTGAAGTTGACAGTTGACGACTGGTTCTACAGCTTGAACGGCAGCACCGACCAAGATTGTTCCTACAACTGGGGCGATGAACAACACTGCCCGACATCCGTTCGTTTGGAAATTTTGGCTATGCTTGAAGAATATGCTTTGCAACACTACTATTCGATTCAAGTTGCATACGATTCCAGCGCATACTTGCATTCCGCTAAGTATCACAACATCTCCGACACCTACAACCTCTTCATGGGTCTTGGCGGCGGAAGATACATCAGATACGACTACACCGACGAAGAATGGGAAGCTTTCGTTGCATCACACAACAACGACTTGTCCGAATTCTACAAGACGTCTGGTAACTAATCGGAATCTTATTCGAAATAATGTTAAGCAGTGGGAGCCAACGCTCCCACTGTCTTATCGAATAAGAAAAATGCGAATTCACGTTTATTCGCATTTTTCTTGTTATGTAAAACGTACCGCAAGGAGTTACTACTCATGTATATGTTCAAATACATATTGAAACGTATCGCATTGATGCTTATGTGCTTTTGCATAATCATGCTGATGTGTTTCGTACTTATCAAGTTGTTGCCGCTTAACGTAGAGGGCACCCCCGGGGACGCAAAGGACACTTTGCTCCTTCAAATGGAAGCGCGGCACTACATAAAAATTCTAACCTACACCAAAGAAGGTTATATCGACACCTACGAAAGTGTTCCCATCATGGAGCAGCTGGTTTCTTACGTTTCCAGAATTTTCCACGGCGATTTCGGAATTGGCGTTACAATGCCGGAATATCGCAACAAACCGGTGTTAGATGCATTTTTGACAAGATTGCCTCCCACAATATTGATCAACATCTATTCTTCGCTGATAGGTGTTCCCATCGGGTTGGCCTTGGGCATTTTGGCAGCACTAAAAAAGAACAAGTGGCAGGATCACGTGATTTCTACCGGCGTTATTGTTTTGATTTCGGTGCCGTCCATTGTGTATGCTCTGCTAATTTTGTATATTTTCTGCTTCAAATTGCAATGGTTTCCATTGCGAATGGAGGCAGGTTATGATTATTTTAGCTGGTCTATGTTCCGCAGTATGTTGCCGGCAGTGTTCTCGCTGTGCTTGGGCAGTATTGCAGGATATGCCCGCTTCACCCGTGCGGAATTGACGGAAGTGCTAACAAGCGAATTTATGTTGCTTGCTCGCACCAAAGGTTTGACGCGCGGACAAGCCACCGTTCGCCACGCATTGCGCAACGCAATGGTTCCCATTTTCCCCTCGATTTTGTCGGAATTCATTGCAGTGCTTTCCGGCTCGCTGGTTATTGAGCAAATGTTTTCCATTCCCGGTGTTGGTAGACTTTATTTGACGTCCATCAACTCTAAGGACTACGACTTCTTTATGTTCTTGTCGGGATTCTACACCTTTGTCGGCCTTGCGGCAGGCATTGTGACGGATATTTCCTACGGAATTATCGATCCACGCATTAGAATGGGGGCAAGATAGTATGAACGACAAGATTTTGGAAAAATACAATTCTATTCCCGCAGAAAAATTCAAATTTGTGGAAAACAAGGATCACATTCACGACGTCAAGTTCGACACAAAACCCCACAGTTATGCCTACGACGCATTTTTGCGTTTCTGCAAAAACAAAGGTTCTGTTGTTGCTGCTGTTGTTATTTTGATTTTGGTGTTGTTCTCTATCATCGCTCCGTGGTGCACGCCCTACACCGTTGGCTACTACGACAACGTGTTCACAGGCACACTTCCCAAGTGCGAATGGTTTGCCGACACCAACTTCTGGGATGGATGTTCCTACAAGACGGAAGGTTACTTGAACTATTCCTACTACTACTGGATGGGACAAGAATTGGTGGGTACGCCGGCCGAAAGTTCTGCGCACTATGCCATCAAAAACCAAAAAGTTAACGTTTTGGAAAACAACATGTACGGATACCGTTTGGATTCGTACCACATGAACGGTTGCAGATACTTGCAAATTTCTGCCGAAGAATACAAGTTGCTGCAACGATATCAAAACGAAACTGGCAGACAAGTTATCTATCCCACGCTAAGAACGAAGGATCGTCCTAGCGACAGAAACTTCAAAGATAACGCCAACTACTACTACGAAACCACTTCCGTAAAGGGCAAACCCAACCCCGTTTTGGACGAAAACGGACAAGTTATTTTGGCTTACTGGACTTTGCCTGCCGACGAATTGAATGATAACTACAATTCGTTGAGATTGGAAGGGGAAGACGGATTTATTAAAGACGGCGTAACCTGCTACTACATGTATGCTCGTCCCGTTTCCGGCGGCGACTACGAGTTGCGTTTGAACTACTACGAATACTACACTTTCCGCCACAGCTATTTGTTGAAAGACGGCCTTAGCGAACCCTACTTTCTGTTTGGTTCCACCAGCGACGGCAACGACGTGTTTGTGTGCTTGGCAAGTGGTGCTCGTTTCAGCTTTATCTTTGCAATTTGCATTGCAGCCGTTAACATGATTGTTGGCGCAATCTACGGAGCTATCGCCGGCTACTACGGCGGTGCAGCCGACCTTGTTATGGAACGTATCACGGACGTTTTGTCCGCAGTGCCCACCATGATTGTTATCACGTTGTTGAAATACAACATGGAAAACACTTCGCAAATTTTGATACTGTTCATTGCATTTATTGCTACCGGTTGGATTGGCATGGCAAGTAGCACGCGTATGCAGTTCTATCGCTACAAAAATCAGGAATACGCACTTGCGGCTCGCACGCTGGGCGCCAAGGATAGCCGAATCATTTGGAAACACATTTTCCCCAATGCTTTGGGAACGTTGGTTACCAGTTGCGCATTGGTTATCCCCAGCATGATCTTCAGCGAAACCAGCCTTACGTATTTGGGAATTATCGACTTGTCGTCCGGCAATATTACCAGTGTCGGCACGTTGATTGCAAAAGGCCAAAAGGAACTAACCACCTATCCTCACATTGCAATGTTCCCGTCGGTATTCCTGGCACTATTGATGTTGAGCTTCAACTTGTTCGGCAACGGTTTGCGTGATGCATTCAACCCGTCGCTGCGCGGATCGGAGGATTAGTTATGGATAAGAAATTAGAGGTAAAAGACTTAATAATATCCTTCCGAACTCAAGGCGGCAAGGTGCAAGCTGTTCGCGATATAAGCTTCGACTTGTATAAGGGCGAAACGCTTGCTATCGTTGGCGAATCGGGCAGCGGAAAATCCGTTACCAACCGCGCAATTATTGGTATTTTGGCCGGCAACGCTATTGTTGAAGGCGGCGAAATTATCTATGACGGACAAGATTTGCTGAAAATTTCCGAAGACGATTTCCACAAGATTCGTGGCGACAAAATTGCCATGATCTTCCAAGACCCAATGTCTAGCTTGAACCCCATCATGAGAGTGGGTAAGCAACTGACGGAAGCAATGCTCCTAAAAGCATCCGCAACCCGTCGCAACGCAAGAAAAAGTTTCAACGAAAAACTTACTGCGCTTAACGTCCACATGGACGAACTTGCGAAAGACGATGCTGCTAAAGCACAAAACAAAGCAACGTGCACAACGTTCGATAGTTTTTGCATCGAAGGCACCAAGTTGGAACGCAACTACAACGAAATTCACGGCAAAGCTGTGGAATTGAAGTTGGACGTGGATAACGAACTGTTCCTTATTTCCAAAAAGCAACGCGTGGATGCCAAAAAGTTTGCAAAACTTTTTGCTAAACGCTTGCCGGAAACCTTCCACCCCGACATCGTTGTGATGAACGACGAATTGCAAAATGCGTTGAATGCCATTGTTGCCAACCAAACAGCGGATTTCTCGGAAGAATCCGTTGTGGCATTGCAAAAGGTTTCGGAAATTTTGGACGCTGCAACGCAACGTCAAAAACCCAACTATTTCACTTTGGGATTCTACATGATGAAAAATCCCGAAGCCAACGTGGACGATTTGCCCATTGAAGAGCTAACGTCCATGACGCGTGCCTACCTTGACGAAAACTTTATGTTGTCGTTCATTGAAGAAGGTTCTCGCGCAGTGCAACACAGCCACGACGTGAGCATCCAACGCAAAAAGCAATTGCTTACAGCAACGGAAGACGCTTTGGAATTTTTCCGTGGCGACTTCGAAAAGAAGGAAGCAACCAAGCTTGTTTTGGAACTTTCCGCACAAGTTAAGCAAGCAATCGACCACCTTGAAGTTTCCAAAAACGGCATGGAACACATATTTGGTTCCAGCTTGAAAGAAGCAGTTGAAAAGTACTTCGAAGCGATTGTTAAAAATCCCAAAGAAGAAGCGCGTTTCAATAAACAACAAGCCAAGTATAACAAACTTGTTGCTGCCGGCAGAAAACCCGATTGGAAGGTTGTTCCCAAAGCCATTGTGGATTTGGAACAAGCAAAGAAAAACATCCGCGTTATTTTGCACAACTTGCGCGCAACCTATCGCAACCAAATTGCCAACGACGCTAACTACAACGCCAACGACCACATGGTTGCACTTGTAGACTACATGAAGGAACAAGCATCCTCCGTTGTTTACAGAGTTACTCGCAAAATGGCAAAAGCAAAAGCTTTGAAACTTTTGGAAGAAGTCGGTATTCCCGAACCGGCAATTCGTTACAGACAATATCCGTTTGAATTTTCCGGCGGTATGCGTCAACGTATAGTTATTGCAATCGCTTTGGCGGCCAACCCCGACATTTTGATTTGCGACGAACCTACCACAGCGTTGGACGTTACAATCCAATCGCAAATTTTGGAACTTATCAACCGCATCAAGGCAGAACGCAACCTTTCCGTTATTTTCATCACCCACGACTTGGGTGTTGTTGCTAACATGGCGGATAGAATTGCCGTTATGTATGCAGGAAAAATTGTGGAATGCGGCACGGCCGACGACATTTTCTATGATCCTCGCCATCCGTACACTTGGGCGTTGCTATCGTCCATGCCCGACCTTGACACCAAGGAAAAGTTGGAAGCTATCCCCGGAACGCCTCCCAACATGATTTTCCCGCCGAAGGGCGATGCGTTTGCCGCAAGAAACAAGTACGCTTTGGAAATCGACTTCGAAGAAGAACCGCCGATGTTCCAAGTGAGCGATACTCACTATGCTGCAACTTGGTTGTTGCACCCCAACGCACCCAAAGTTGAACCACCCAAAATTGTTACCGACCGTATTGAAAGAATGAAGAACAAGGAGGTTGAGTGATATGGCAGAAGAAAAAGAAGTATTGCTATCCGTCCAACACCTTGAACAATTTTTCAAAATGGGCAAAAAGCAACTAAGAGCCGTAAACGACGTAAGCTTCGATATCTATAAGGGCGAAGTTTTCGGTTTGGTTGGCGAAAGTGGTTGCGGAAAAACAACTACCGGCCGTTCCATCATTCGTTTGTACGATATCACCGGTGGTTCGGTGTATTTCGAAGGCCAACGCATTTGCGCAGGTATTCACACCTATAAGGAGGCTATTAAGCAAGCAAAAGCAAAGGCCAACGCCGAACTTAAAGCACTTGCCGAAAAGTATCCTTCCAAGGAAGATGCCGAATACGTGGCGGAAGCTGCTCGCATCAATGCCGAATTGAACCAAGAAATTGCAAAGCAAACGGAAGAAATAAAAAAGGCAAAGCACGACCATAAGTACTGCAACAAGGACTATGCGCAAGTACAAGTGCAGGCTGTTCGCGAAAAATATCAGCCTTTGATTGAAGCGGAAGAAGATGCCGCCGAAAAACGCAAACTTCAAAAAGAGTTCAAACGTGAACTTCGCCTTGCTTCCAAGGATAGAATCATGAACAAGATGCAAATGATCTTCCAAGACCCCATTGCATCGTTGAACCCTCGTATGACTGTTCGCGAAATAATCGCAGAAGGTTTGATTATCCGCGGAATAAAGGATAAGGCATACATAGACCAACAAGTTTACAAAGTGTTGGATTTGGTAGGACTTGTTCCCGAACATGCAGGACGCTATCCGCACGAATTCTCCGGCGGTCAACGTCAACGTATTGGTATTGCAAGAGCAATAATTTTGAACCCCGATCTTATCATTGCCGACGAACCTATTTCGGCATTGGACGTTTCCATTCAAGCGCAAGTTATCAACTTGCTTAACGAATTGCGTCACGATTTGGGCTTGACAATTATGTTCATTGCGCACGACCTTTCCGTCGTCAAGTACTTCTCGGATAGAATTGCCGTTATGTACTTCGGAAAAATTGTGGAATTGACAACCAGTGACGAGTTGTTTGCGCACCCGTTGCACCCCTACACGAAATCGTTGCTATCGGCAATTCCTTTGCCCGACCCGCATTTCGAAAAGCAACGCAAACGTATCACCTACAACCCCGTTGCCGCTCACGACTATTCCGAACAAGGCCCCTACATGCAAGAAATTTTGCCTGGCCACTTCATTTATTGCAACGACAAAGAACTTGAACAATACAAGTTGGAAATTGCAGAATTGGATAAGGCAAAACAACAAAACTAAACTAAAAAAGCCTTTTGCAAAACAAAAGGCTTTTCTAAAAGAAAAAAATATTGTACAAAAAGTGCCGCAACTTTCGCCATCAATGCGATGGAAAGCAAGTGCAGCGTGCCGTGTGCTTTTGCACCGTCGCAAACGTTTTTTGTAGAAGTGAAAGAAATGAAGAAGAAACTGATAAAGTATTCAATAACAACCGCCACGTGCGCCGTTATAACCATTTTGATTTTGTGGGCAAAAGGAACATTCACGCAAACAAGATTGGCAACGGTATATCGTGATTTGAGCGATGCCTTTTTTGTGTCGGGCGCCGTCACTTTGTGCATGGGCTTGCTTATTTGCATGAACAATGGTGGTGCATTCCGCATGTTGAGTTATGGATTTATAAGGTTGATAGACCGATTCAGACGCGACCTGACCAAGGTGAAGTACCGCACATTCTACGACTATAACGAAGCCAAAAAGGATCACAAAAGCGAATTTTGGTATTTGGTTATCGTCGGTGCCGTGTTTGTTGTGGTGGCCGTTGCGTTTTTGATACTGTACGACAGCCAAATGTAGCGCAAGGAATACCGATGGCAAAACTAACTTGGCATTATAAAAGTGAACGCAAAAGTTTTTGATAGTGTTAGCGTAGCTGTAGCAACGCACAGACGTGATAGTGGTTTGATTGCAATGCAAAATGCTTTGGCAAAACCTTAACAGGACGTTTACCACTTGCATAGTTGCAATTTCTTTTGTGGCACCATAGCAGGCAATTCTTCGGTGGAGATAAATTTGTTGCCCGGGTGCCAGTTTTGCAAGGTGCCTGCCCTTTTTTGCTTTTTTTGTCAACTAAAAAAGCCACAGGCGGCCACAAAAGTGCAACCCTTTTTCCAAACAACTCAAACGCAAGTTGTTTGAAGTGCGCTGTGATTTGGCAAAAGCAACTTGCCGCGCATTCTCCCATTAAGTCGGGGCAAAAAAACTATTGGTTTTTGCCGGTGGTGGGCGTGGCCTACGTTTTGCTAGCCGTGTTGATTTTGCTGCTATATCAAAAATTGGCCTAGGCTTGCTGCCTTTTGCAAACAAAAAGGCTTTGTGAAGTGGGCATTGCTGCGTTTGCAATTGTCGCACACAGTTTCTAAAAAATATTTCAAAATAATGCAAAAATACCCTGTCAAATCGTTTGACAGGGTATTGCCGTTTGTGATAAAATCGATACGTTGCGAAATAGGGGATTGAGGCGCAAGGTTACTGAAGTCAACAGAAAACTTGCTAACCGAACCCACACAAGACCAAGAGTTTTGTGGCCGAATTGTTGCACAAGACGTTAAGTGGCGCTGGTCGTCAAACTGATGTCGGTGTTGGAAGCAAACTAAGTTTGCTTTATTAAAAACCGCAACAGGGAACGCACGGAGGTGTTGTCCGCAGGTCAATTCGGTGAATAAAAACAAAAAAGGAGTAGAAAAACTAATGGCAAATCAAAGAATCAGAATCAGACTTAAAGCCTACGACCACAATTTGGTTGATCTTGCTTGCTCTAAGATAGTGGAAGCAGCCAAGAAAATGGGCAGCAAAGTGTCCGGACCCATTCCTCTTCCCACCGAAAAGGAAATTGTTACGGTGCTTCGCGCAACGCACAAGTATAAAGATGCGCGCGAACAATTTGAACTTCGCACGTACAAACGCTTGATTGACATCTATAGTCCTAATTCCAAAACGATTGACAGTCTCACCAAGTTGGACTTGCCCGCAGGAATTGACGTCAAAATTAAGCTGTAATAAATAAGGATACGGAGGTGAACTTTATCAATGAATAAAGCAATCATAGGAAAGAAACTGGGCATGACCCAAGTGTTCTTGGCAGACGGAACAATGGTTCCCGTAACCGTAATTCAAGCAGGACCTTGCACGGTTACACAAAAGAAAACGGTTGAGAGAGACGGCTACGAAGCAATCCAATTGGGATTTGACACCGTTGAAGAAAAGAAACTCAACAAACCCGAACTCGGACACTTGAAAAAATCCGGCGTTACGGTTAAATATCTTCACGAATTCAAACTTGAAAACAGCACTTTGAACGTTGGTGACCAAATCACTTGTGACGTTTTCGCAGAAGGCGACATTGTTGACGTTTGCGGAACCACAAAAGGTCACGGATACACCGGCGTCATCAAACGTTGGAATCAACACAGACTTAAAGAAACCCACGGCGTGGGCCCTGTTCACAGAGAAGTTGGTTCTATGGGCGCAAACAGCAGCCCCTCTCGCGTTATGCCCGGCAAACACCTTGCAGGACAATACGGTGTTGAACAAGTAACTATTTTGAATTTGGCAGTTGTAAAAGTAGACAAAGAAAAGGGCGTTATCCTAGTTAAGGGCGCAGTACCCGGAGCAAAGAACAGCATCGTTCATCTGCGCAACGCCGTTAAGAAATAAGGTGAAAGGAGAAATAAACGATGCAAGTTAAAGTTTTCGATCAAACGGCTAAAGAAGTCGGACAAATCACGCTTGACGACGCTGTGTTTGCTTGTGAATATAAAGAATCTCTCATTCACCAAGCAATTGTTGCTTATCAAGCTAACCAAAGACAAGGCACCAAATCCGCATTGACCAGAACGGAAGTTCGCGGCGGCGGCATTAAACCTTGGAGACAAAAAGGCACGGGCCGTGCTCGTCAAGGCTCCATTCGCGCTCCGCAATGGATCAAGGGCGGCGTTGTGTTCGCACCCAAACCGAGAGATTTCTCGAAGAAAATCAACAAGAAAATGAAGGCAGAAGCGTTCCGCAGTGCCATCAGCTACAAAATTGCTAACAACGAACTTATCGTGGTAGACGACGTAAAACTCGCTGCTCCCAAAACCAAGTTGGTTGCAGAAATTTTGAAGAACTTCAGCTGCGAAAAGAGAACGCTGTTGATTGTTGCCAACGATAACGGCGACATCGCAAGAGCAGGCGCTAACATCGAAAAATTGACCGTTACCGACGCTGCTTTGGCCAACATCTACCAATTGGTATCCAACGTTGCAATCATCGCAACCACCGATGCTCTGAAGAAAATTGAGGAGGCTTATTCACTATGAATTCCTACGACATCATCAGACGTCCAGTATTGACGGAAAAAAGTTACGCCGGCATCCCCGCAAAAACCTACACTTTCGAAGTTGCTAAAAGCGCAAACAAAGTGGAAATCAAAAATGCGGTTGAAGAAATCTTCGGCGTTAAAGTAGAAAAAGTAACAACGGCAATCGTGCACGGCAAACTTAAAAGACAAGGCAGAACCCAAGGCCACACTCCCGATTGGAAGAAAGCAACGGTCAGCCTTACGTCGGACAGCAAATCGATCGAATTCTTCGAGAGTTTGTCCTAATAATGGAGGGTAACGAAAATGGCTATTAAAAAATATAAACCTACCTCTCCCGCTCGTCGTTTTATGTCCGTTTCCACTTATGAAGAAATCACAACGACGAAACCGGAAAAGAGCTTGCTGGCAGTAAACAAAAAGTCCGGCGGCAGAAACGCTAGCGGCAGAATCACCGTTCGCCACATCGGCGGCGGAAACCGTATTAAATACAGAATTATCGACTTCAAACGCGATAAATCCGTCCCCGCAAAAGTTGCCACCATCGAATACGATCCCAACCGTACTGCAAACATCGCATTGTTGCACTACGCTGACGGCGAAAAAAGATACATTCTTGCTCCCGTTGGTTTGAACGTTGGTGACACGGTTGTTTCCGGAGCAGATGCCGATATCAAAGTTGGCAACAACCTGCCTCTTGAAAACATCCCCGTTGGTACTATCGTACACAACATCGAAATGAACCCCGGTAAGGGCGGTCAAATTGCTCGTTCCGCTGGTATCTTTGCTCAACTTATGGCAAAGGAAGGCAAATATGCAACGTTGCGTATGCCCAGCGGCGAAGTTAGATTGATTTTGTTGAAGTGCCGCGCAACCATTGGTCAAGTTGGCAACCTCGATCACGAAATCGTATCCATCGGTAAGGCCGGCAAGAAACGTCACATGGGCATTAAGCCCACCGTTCGCGGTAGCGTTATGAACCCCTGCGACCACCCCCACGGCGGCGGCGAAGGCAAATCTCCCGTTGGTCGTCCCGGTCCCGTAACCCCTTGGGGCAAACCTGCTTTGGGTTACAAGACAAGAAAGAAGAAAAAAGCTTCTTCGAAATTTATTGTAAAGCGTGTTAACTAGTTCGGAGGAAAGAATATGAGCAGATCAATCAGAAAAGGACCTTACGTTCAACCCGTACTTCTTAAAAGAATTCAGGAAATGAATGCTAAAGGCGAAAAGAAAGTTTTGAAAACGTGGTCAAGAAGTTCTACAATCTTCCCCGATTTCGTAGGACACACAATTGCAGTGCACGATGGAAGAAAACACGTTCCCGTGTACGTAACGGAAGACATGGTAGGTTTGAAGTTGGGCGAATTTGCTCCCACCAGAACCTTTAAAGGCCATGCAGGAAGCAAAACCACAGGCGGAAAATAGGAGGTTAGGAAATGGCTACAAGAAGTAAAGCAAAAGCCCTTGATCGCGCTGCTAACAAAGACAGACGCCCCAAGGCAATAGCAAAATACATCCGCATTTCTCCTTCCAAAGTTCACGTTGTGTTGGATTTGATTCGCGGTGTTGACTACAAAAACGCAGTTGCTATTTTGAAAACAACGTCTAAGGCTGCTGCAGAACCCGTTTTGAAGTGCCTTAACAGCGCTGCGGCTAATGCAGAAGTTAATCTCGGTATGAACAAAGATACTCTTTACGTAGCAGAATGCTTTGCAGATCAAGGACCCACCTTGAAACGTATGCAACCTGTATCTCGCGGCAGAGGATACCGTATCTTGAAAAGAACCAGTCACATCACTGTGATTTTGGACGAGAGAGCGTAGAGGAGAAGAATTATGGGACAAAAAGTTAATCCACATGGAATGAGAGTTGGCGTTATTCAAGGTTGGGACGCAAAATGGATTGCGGACAAAAAGGATTTCGCTACGTACATTAAAGAAGACGATACTATCAGAACGACTTTGAAGAAAAAATACTTCAACGCCGGCATCAGCAAGATCGTCGTAGAACGCGCAGAAGGCAAAGTTATCGTGGACATCCACACCGGACGTCCCGGAACACTCATCGGCAAAGCCGGTGCTGGCGCGGAAGAAATTAAGGCTATCGTTCAAAAGATTGCCAAAGACAAAGCAGTGACCATCAACATCATCGAGGTTAAGTATCCCGATATGGACGCTCAACTTGTTGCAGAAAACATTGCCGCTCAACTTGAAAAGCGCGTGTCCTTCCGCAGAGCTATGCGTCAATGCATGGGCAGAGCAACTCGCTCCGGCGCAAAAGGAATCAAAACAATGGTTTCCGGTCGTTTGGATGGCGCAGAAATTGCTCGTTGCGAACAATATCACGAAGGCAGCATTCCTCTTCACACTTTGAGAGCAGATATCGACTACGGTTTTGCACAAGCACTTACCACTTTCGGTATCATCGGCGTAAAAGTTTGGATCTACAAGGGAGAAATTTTGCCTAGAAGAAAAAAGACCGTTAAAAAGGAGGTAACTGAATAATGTTAATGCCTAAAAGAGTCAAAAGGCGTCGTCAATTCCGCGGAAGAATGAAAGGCGCTGCGCACAAAGGCAACACGGTTGCTTACGGCGAATACGGTCTTCAAGCGTTGGAATGCGGCTGGATCACCTCCAATCAAATCGAGGCAGCCCGTGTCGCTATGACGCGTTTTGTAAAGCGTGGCGGTAAAGTTTGGGTAGACATCTTCCCTCACAAACCCGTTACCAAAAAACCTGCTGAAACCCGCATGGGTTCCGGTAAAGGTTCCCCCGAATATTGGGTGGCAGTAGTTAAACCCGGCAGAGTTATGTTTGAAATGGCTGGTATCCCCGAGGAACAAGCCCGCGAAGCATTGCGTCTTGCTAGTCACAAATTGCCCGTTAAGTGCAAGTTTGTGAAAAAAGTGGATGAGGTGAGTGCAGATGAAAGCAAGTAATGTGCGTGAACTTAATAACGAAGAATTGGTAGCAAAGCTTGCCGATTTGAAAAAAGAATTGTTCAACTTGCGTCTTTCTCACGCAACCGGACAATTGACCAACCCTCTTGCGCTTGCTAACGTTAAGAAAGATATCGCAAGAATCAAGACCGTTCTTCACGAAAGAGAAGCGGCCCAAAAGGCGTAAGCGGAGGTATAGAAAATGGCTATCGAAAGAAATAGTAGAAAAGAAAGAGTCGGCATCGTCGTTTCTGACAAAATGGACAAAACGATTGTTGTCGCAATTGTAAACAAGTATAAACACCCTCTTTACAAAAAGACGGTGTCCACAACAAAGAAGTATAAAGTGCATGATGAAAACAACGAATGCGGAATCGGCGATACCGTTAGAATCGTTGAAACCAGAAAGTTGTCTAAGGACAAGAACTGGCGTTTGTTGGAAATCGTCGAAAAGGCTAAGTAGGAGGACAGTACAGTGATTCAACCACAAACAAGACTTAAAGCAGCCGATAACAGCGGCGCAAAAGAACTTATGTGCATCAAGGTACTTGGCGGTTCCTTCCGTAAGTTCGGCAACATCGGCGACGTTATCGTTGCCAGCGTTAAAAGCGCTAACCCCGGCGGCGTTGTTAAAAAAGGCGACGTTGTTAAGGCAGTTATCGTAAGAAGCGCATCCGGCGTTAACCGTAAGGACGGCACTCACATCCGTTTTGACGACAACGCTGCAGTTATAATCGACGCACAAAAGCAACCTAAAGGCACCCGTATTTTTGGGCCAGTAGCAAGAGAACTTCGTGAAAAAGACTACATGAAAATTGTGTCTTTGGCACCGGAAGTACTGTAATTTGGGAGGATTTTGAAATGGCTAGTATGAATATCAGATCCGGCGATACTGTCGAAATCGTTGTCGGCGGTGTTGAAAACCGTGGCAAACGCGGCAAGGTTACAGTTGCTAACCCCAAAGAAGGTACCGTTGTTGTTGAAGGTTTGAACTTGGTTACCAAGCACAGAAAACCCCGTTCCGCTCAAGAACAAGGCGGCAAGGTAGAACAACCTCGCGCTATCGACGTTAGTAACGTTGCGTTGGTTTGCCCCAAGTGTGGCAAAACCACCAGAGTTGCTCACGTGTTGGGCGATCACGGCAAGTTCCTTAGAGCTTGCAAAAAGTGCGGCGCAACTATCGACGTGAAAGAAGAAAAGAAAGCAACGAAAAAGGCGGCAAAAGCCGTTAAGGCAAAGAAAACTGCTAAAAAAGCAGAAGCCGCTGAATAAGGAGGAACAAAATGGCTACGAAAAAAACTGCAGAAACAAGCAATAAACCGGTTGAATGCAGATTGAAGGCGTTGTACAAAGAAGTCGTCGTTCCTCAACTCATCAAAGAATTCGGTTACAAAAACATCAACGAAGTTCCCAGATTGGAAAAAATCGTTTTGAACAGCGGTTTGGGCGACGTCAAAGACAACTCCAAATCTTTCCAACTTGCAGTAGAGGAACTCAAATCCATTTCCGGTCAAAAACCTTTGGTTACCAACAGCAAATTGTCCGTTGCTAACTTCAAAGTTAGAAAGGGAATGGCAGTAGGTGCAAAAGTTACGCTTCGCGGAGAACGCATGTATTCGTTCTTCGACAAGTTGGTAAGTATTGCATTGCCTCGCGTGCGCGACTTCCGTGGCGTCAACACAAACTTGGACGGCAGAGGAAACTACACGTTGGGTATCCGCGAACAACTTATTTTCCCCGAAATCGTTTACGACCAAGTGGAAAAGACCAGAGGTTTTGACGTGACGTTCGTTACCACCGCCAAGACCGACGCAGAAGGCAAAGCATTGCTCAAATACTTGGGAATGCCTTTCAGAGCATAGTAGAGGTGTAATTATGGCTAAGAAATCAATGATTAACAAACAACAAAGAACACCGAAGTACTCCACACGTGCGTACACTCGTTGTTCCATCTGCGGCCGTCCTCACTCGGTTCTGAGAAAGTATGGTATTTGCAGAATCTGTTTCAGAGAAAAAGCGTACAAGGGAGAAATCCCCGGCGTTAAAAAAGCAAGTTGGTAAGGAGGAAATACAAATGGTTGTTACAGATCCTATTGCTGATATGCTCACGCGTATCAGAAACGCTATCACGGCAAAACATTCCGATGTAGAAATTCCTGCTTCCAAAACCAAGAAAGCAATCTTGGATATTCTTGTTGAAGAAGGCTACGTTGCCGGTTATGAAGAAATCGAACACGAATTGCAAAACAGCTTGAAGGTTACGTTGAAATACGGTCCCAGAGGCGAAAAGGTTATCACCGGACTCAAACGTATTTCCAAACCCGGATTGCGCGTTTATGCAAAGAGTGAAGAACTTCCCAAAGTTTTGAACGGTTTGGGAATTGCAATTGTGTCCACTAGCAAGGGCATTATGACGGACAAAAATGCTCGCAGCCAAAACTTGGGCGGCGAAGTGCTTGCGTTCGTGTGGTAAGGAGGAAGATATGTCTAGAATTGGTAAAAAACCCATCGTTCTCCCTGCCGGAGTAAAAGTTAACTACGACAACGGCGTTGTTACCGTTAGCGGCCCCAAGGGAACGCTCACTCGTACCATCGATACCGTTATCGGATGTGAAATCGCTAACAACGAAATCATCTTCACCTGCCCCGAAAAGGCAGACGGAAGCGTTCAAGCGAAGCACGGTTTGTATCGCGCGCTCGTTGCCAACATGGTTAAGGGCGTTTCGGAAGGTTTCACCAGAAATCTTATCATCAACGGTGTTGGTTACAAAGCATCCGTTGCCGGCGACAAACTCGTTTTGAATATCGGCTACTCTCACCCTGTTGAAGTTGTTGCTCCTCAAGGCATCAAATTTGAATGCCCCACTCAAACGGAAATTGTTGTTTCCGGTTCTGATAAGGAATTGGTTGGTCAAACCGCAGCAAACATCAAGGCTAAACGTCCTGTTGAACCCTATCATGCTTACGGCGTTCGTTATAAAGAAGAAGTCGTAATCTTGAAGGAAGGCAAGAAGGCCGGTAAGTAAGGAGAACGGATATGATAAAAAAGATAAACAAAAATGCCGATAGACGTATTAGGCATGAAAGAGTTAGAAAAAAAGTTTACGGCACCAGCGTTAAACCTCGTCTGTGTGTTTACCGTTCCACAAACTACATCTACGCGCAAGTGATAGACGACGTGAACGGAAAAACTCTTTGCGCAACGTCCAGCAAGGCTTTGGCAGCTGTTTGCGAAGGCAAAACCAAAGTTGAAGCCGCTAAGATCGTTGGTAAAGATATTGCAGAAAAGGCAATTGCTTTGAAAGTTTCCGAAGTGGTTTTCGACCGCGGTGGTTACATTTACACCGGCAGAGTGTCTGCTTTGGCAGACGGCGCTAGAGAAGCCGGATTGAAATTCTAATCGGAGGTAGACATCAATGGATAACGTACAAGAAGTTGAAGTTGTTGCGACCGAAGTTGTTGCAACAGAAGCGGCTGCTCCTCAAACTCAAAATGCAGAGCATCCCAGACGCAATTCCCGTGACGGTCGCCCCGACAGACGTGGCGGCAGACGCAACAATCGTGACAGAGACAACAAAGAAGACGACGGCCTTATTAAAAAGCTTGTAGCGGTTAACCGCGTTACCAAGGTTGTTAAGGGCGGACGTACAATGCGTTTCTCGGCACTTTGCGTAGTCGGTGACGGAAAAGGCTCGGTTGGTATTGGTATGGCAAAAGCGGCAGAAGTTCCGCAAGCTATCGAAAAGGCTAACCTCAGAGCTAAAAAAGCAATGGTAAAAATTGACGTTTTGGATACGACGATTCCTCACGAAGTTATCGGTAAGTTCGGACGCGGCAAAGTTTTGCTTATGCCCGCTCAACCCGGTACCGGCGTTATCGCAGGCGGTCCTGCAAGAAACGTTTTGGAAGCTGTCGGCATCAAAGACATCAGAACAAAATCCTACGGCACGAACAACCCCATCAACTGTGTGAAGGCAACCTTCAACGGTTTGGTATCTCTTCGTTCCAAGGAACGCATCGCAGCGCTGCGCGGAAAGAGCGTTGACGAAATTTAAGGAGAAGAACAATGGCAAAAACAACTAAAAAGAACGTTGCTAAAACTCCCCTTTACGTCAATGGCAGATACGTTGTTGAAAAACAACTTCCGACCAAACCGTCAAAGGGCGCAGCACCGTATGCAAAAGCAAAAGGCAGTTTGAAAGTGACTTTGATTAAGAGCACGGCAGGCTGCTTGAAAGACCAACAAGCAACCGTAGCAGCACTTGGCTTGACAAAGATTCGCACTTCCAACGTTTTGCCCGATAACGACGCAACTCGTGGAATGATCTTCAAAGTTAAGCACCTTGTTGCTGTTGAAGAAGTTAAGTAGGAGGCTAACTATGAGAATACACACAATTCAACCGGCAGTCGGCGCAACGACTTCGGAAAAAAGATTGGGTAGAGGTATCGGAAGCGGCCTCGGCAAAACCAGCGGCAAGGGACACAAAGGTCAATGGGCTCGTAGCGGTGGCGGAGTTCGCCCCGGTTTCGAAGGCGGACAAACTCCTCTTGCAAGACGTTTGCCTAAACGCGGTTTCAACAACAAGTTTGCAGTGGAATATGACGTTGTAAACTTGGAAAGCCTCAACGTGTTTGAAGAAGGAACGGTGGTTACACCCGAACTTCTTGCCGAAAAGGGCATCGTCACCTTCAAAAAGAACGGTGGCGTGAAAATTCTCGGCAACGGACAACTTACCAAAAAACTTACTGTTCAAGCAGATAAGTTTTCCGCTTCTGCTAAATCGGCAATCGAAGCGGCAGGCGGCGTTGCAGAGGTAATTGGATAATGTGGGAAACAATAAGAAATGCCTTTAAGATAAAGGACGTTCGCAATAAAATTTTATGGACAATCTTTTTTGTAGTTCTTTACAGATTGGGTTGTTACATCACTGTCCCCGGACTTAACGCAATTGAAGTTAGCGGCGACGGCGTCTTGGGATTGCTGGACTCCATCACCGGCAGCGCACTCAGTCAGGGTACACTGTTCTCTCTCGGCATTTCGCCGTATATCAACGCATCGATTATCGTGCAGTTGTTAACGATTGCTATTCCTGCATTGGAAAGAATGTCGAAAGAAGGCGAAGAGGGCAGAGAAAAGATCAACAAAATTACCCGTTGGGTAACGTTGGCCCTTGCCATCATCAGCGCCGTAGGCGTAGTTTTGACGCTGTCTAACAGCGGCGACTACATCAACTACAACTGGTTGGGTGGCGCAGATATTTTGGACGAGATTTATGAAGGCGGTTTGCCTGCTTTCTTGAAAGCTAACAAATGGATTATGTATATCTACATCACCATCGTGTTGGTTGGCGGAAGCATGTTGACCATGTGGATTGGCGAACGCATCACTGAACACGGAATCTCCAATGGTATTTCCATGTTGATTTTCGTTGGTATCGTTGCTACCGCAGCTCAACAATTGGGCGAATCCTTCATCAACGTGTTCAACGGACAGCCTGAATACCTTGTTTCCATCGGTTTGTTCCTTGTAACTTTGATTTTGGTGTTTGCATTCATCGTTTGGGTGGATGGCGCCGAAAGAAAAATTAAAGTTCAATATGCAAAGCAAGTTAAGGGCAACAAGATGTATGGTGGACAATCCACCTTCATCCCCATCAAAGTTAACGCTTCCGGCGTTATGCCTTTGATTTTTGCCTATGCTTTGATGAGCTTCGTCCCCATGCTTATTGCTTCCTTCTGGCAAGATACAGCATTTGGCAACTGGTGGACGACTTGGATGACTGCAAACGGAAACGGCGTAGGTATTGCTGTTTACAACGTTGTGTTGGCAATTTTGATTTTTGTGTTTGCGTATTTCTATTCGCAAATCCAATTCAATCCCGTCGACATTGCAAAGAACATTCAAAGTAACGGCGGTTTCGTTATGGGCATCCGTCCCGGTCGCGAAACTAGCGAATACTTGGCTAAGGTAGTTAGCCGCATCACTTTGTGGGGTGCAATTTTCCTCACAATCATCAACCTTATCCCCTCTGTGTTGTTCACATTGTTGCCTCAACTTTTGGGCGTTACTCTTAACACCAAATTGGTTGGCAGCATGAGCGCAACGGGAATGTTGATCGTAGTTTCCGTCGCTTTGGAATTCCACAAATCTTTGGAAAACCAAATCTTGATGCGTCACTACAAAGGATTTTTGAAGTAATATGAAACTTATACTTTTAGGTGCGCCGGGTAGCGGCAAAGGCACTATGGCGCAAAAACTGACAACAGACCTAGGTATTCCGCAAATTTCAACGGGCGATATCTTCCGCAAAAACTTGAAGGAAGAAACCCCGTTGGGTTTGCAAGTGAAAAGCATTTTGGCATCCGGCGCACTTGTTCCTGACGAAATCACTATTGAAATTGTCAAAAACAGGCTTGCCGAGGCCGATTGCGCAAACGGCTATATTTTGGATGGTTTCCCTCGTTCCATCGTTCAGGCGGAAGCGTTGGATACTTTCCAAAACGTAGACTTTGCCGTCAACTTGGACGTTGATAAGGAAACGGTTGTAAGACGTTTGTCCGGCCGCCGTTTTTGCCCCGATTGCAACGGCACCTTCCACGTTTCCACTTTGGAAAATGAAAGTGTTTGCCCCAATTGTGGCGGAAAGCTTATCATTCGTGCGGACGACAGTGAAGCAACCGTAAGAGAAAGATTGAAAGTCTACGACACAACTACTTTCCCCCTGTTGAACTACTACGAAAAACAGGGCAAACTTCTGACGGTGGACGGCAACGGAACCGTTGACGAAGTGTACGACAGAATTCTGTCGGTTTTGAAAAAATGATTCTTATAAAGTCAAATTCGCAAATAGCGGAAATGCGCAAAGCAAACATCATCGTCCGTGATACGCTTAACTTGTTGAGAGATCATACAAAAGAGGGCGTATCCACGGAAACGTTGAATCGTCTTGCGCACGAATACATCACCAAGCAGGGCGCCATTCCCAGTTTTTTGAACTATAACGGCTATCCTGCAAGCATTTGCGTTTCCATCGATTGCGAAGTTGTGCACGGCATTCCTTCCAAAAAGAAAATTTTGCAGGAAGGCCAAATAGTCAGTTACGACGTCGGTGCAATTTTCAACGGTTGGAACGGCGACGCGGCAAGAACGGTGGGCGTGGGAATTATTTCCCCCGAATGCCAAAAGCTTATCGACGTCACCGAGCAAAGTTTTTTCGAGGGCGTTAAGGTTATCAAGGCGGGAACAACCCGTTTGGGTGATTTGGGGCACGCAATACAAAGTTATGCCGAAAGTTTTGGCTACGGAGTGGTGCGCGAACTGGTTGGGCACGGTATTGGCCGCGCCATGCACGAAGATCCCAACATCCCTAACTATGGCATTCCTGGTCACGGAATGCGCCTATCCAGCGGAATGACCATTGCAATTGAACCTATGATTGCTATGGGCACGGAAAAAGTGGACTTCATGTCTGACGGCTGGACGGTGAAAACCCGTGATAGAAAACCTGCCGCGCACTACGAAAATACGATAGCGATTTTGGACGACAGAATTGAAATTCTGAGTTTGTAGGTGCTACATGAACTATTGTGATATTGACGTTGGCAGCGTTGTGCTGTCCAAGCAAGGTAGAGACAAAGGTTGTTACTTCCTTGTTACGGCGGTTAGCAAAGGCTTTGTGTTTTTAGCTGACGGCGGTATGAGAAAGTTAGCAACCCCCAAAAAGAAAAACGTTAAACACGTTTCTGATAGCGGAGTTAAGTTGGACGTTATCGCCCAAAAACTTGCCGAAGGAAAAAAGGTGTTCGACAGCGAAGTTAAAAGTGCTTTACGGCAACTAAACCAACAGAAATAAGAGGAGAAAAAGTATGTCAAAAGACGATGTTATCGAGGTTGAAGGCGTAGTAGTAGAAGCGTTGCGCAATGCAGAGTTTCGCGTTAGACTTACCAACAATCACGAAATAACGGCTTATGTTTCGGGCAAATTGAGAATTCACTCTATTCGTATTTTGCCTGGTGATTCTGTCAAATTGGAAATGAGCCCTTACGACTTGACCAAAGGCAGAATAGTGTGGCGTTCCAAGGGCACGCCTCAGCAATAAACAAAGTTTGCAACAGAACGCGACAAACACAAACCAAAAGTTAAAAGGAGAACAAAATGAAAGTTAAACCATCTGTTAAACCGATGTGCGACAAGTGCAAGGTGATAAAACGTAACGGCAAAGTAATGGTAATCTGTTCCAAATATCCCAAGCATAAGCAAAGACAAGGCTAATAGTAGGATACAATCACGCGGGACCGCCACGACATCATTCCACTAGGCTCGTGCGGTTTTTGGCGTGTTAGATATATCTAAACAAAAATTTGCTAACAAACCAAAAGTTAAAAAGGAGAAAAACAAATGGCTCGTATTTCCGGTGTAGATTTACCCAGAGAAAAGCGTATTGAAATCGGCTTGACCTACATTTACGGAATCGGACGCACCACAGCAAAGAACATTCTTGCTGAAACCGGTGTTAATCCCGATACTCGCGTCAAAGATTTGACAGAAGACGACGTATCCAAGATCCGTGATTGTATTGAAAAGAACCTCCACGTAGAAGGTGACCTTCGTCGTGAAGTTTCCATGAACATCAAAAGACAAATTGAAATTGGCTCCTATCGCGGAATCCGTCACAGAAAAGGACTTCCCGTAAGAGGTCAATCCACAAAGCAAAATGCCCGCACGAGAAAAGGACCCAAACGTACCGTTTCTCGCGGTAAGAAAGCAACTAAGTAGGGAGGAGGTCAACAATGGCAGTAAAAAGAGTTGTCAAGAAAAAACGCGACATAAGAAAAGTTGACAAAGGACAAGTGCACATTCATGCTTCCTTCAACAACACAATCGTTACGTTTACCGACATGAACGGCAATGCACTTTCTTGGTGCAGTTCCGGAAGTCTTGGCTTCCGCGGTTCTCGTAAGAGCACGGCTTTTGCCGCTCAACAAGCAGCAGAAGTTGCCGCTAAGGGCGCAAAAGAATACGGAATTCGTTCCGTAGAAGTATACGTAAAAGGTCCCGGTCAAGGACGTGAATCTGCAATTCGCGCTTTGCAAACTGCAGAAATCGACGTAACCCTTATCCGCGACGTTTCCCCCATCGCGCACAACGGATGCCGTCCGCCCAAACGCAGAAGAGTTTAGTTAAAGGAGAATTTCGAAATGGCTAGAAATACTGGTGCAGATTGCCGTCAATGCAGACGTGAAAAATGCAAACTGTTTCTTAAAGGCGAAAGATGCTACTCCGACAAATGCGCGTTGACAAGACGCGGAAAAATCCCCGGAGTGCACGCCGACAGCAGAAAGAAAATTACTGAATACGGTTTGCAATTGAGAGAAAAACAAAAAACTAAGCGCATCTACGGACTTCAGGAAAAACAATTCCACAAGTACTACGAAGAAGCAGAACGCATCAAGGGCGTTACCGGCGCTAACATGCTTATCCTTTTGGAAAGAAGATTGGATAACGTTGTTTACCGCATGGGTTTGGCAGTTTCTCGCAGCCAAGCAAGACAATTCGTTAACCACGGTCTTATCACCGTCAACGGAAAGCGCGTTACTATCCCCAGCTATCAAATCAAGGTGGGCGACGTTGTTTCCGTTAAAGAAAACAAACAAGAACAACCTTTGTTCGTGGAATTGAAACAATCGAAAAAAGCGGGCAATCTTCCCAAATGGTTAGATTTTGACCCTGCTCAACTCACAGGTAAAGTACTTGCTGCTCCTGCTCGTGAAGACATCGACATGACCATCCAAGAACACATGATCGTCGAATTGTACTCCAAGTAATAGCACGTAAGTTAAACCGCTGGGCAGGTTGGGTTTGCATTTGCAGACCCTAAGTCCAATCTAAATTTAATAAAAAGGAGAATGTTGTCCAATGATGGAAATAGAAAAACCGGTAATGACAGTTGAAGAAAGCGGACAAAACGCTAGCATTATCAAAATTGTTGCAGAACCATTGGAAAGAGGCTACGGCATCACGCTTGGCAACGCTTTGCGCAGAGTGTTGATTGCTGCTTTGCCTGGTGTTGCAGTGGTCGGTTTGAGAATTGAAGGCGTTCAACACGAATTTTCTACAATTCCCGGTGTCAAAGAAGACGTTACAGACATCATCCTGAATATCAAGAGTCTTGCATTGAAGTCGGATAACGAAGACAACGATTTCAGAAAGACTATCACCATCAACAAAGTCGGTCCTTGTGAAGTTCATGCGGGCGACATCGTTACAGACAGCGAAGTGGAAGTGCTTAACCCCGATTTGTATATTTGCACTTTGGAAGAAGGCGGCGCTTTGAATATGGATCTGTACGTGGCGCGCGGATGCGGCTACAATTCCATCGAAAAAAACAAGGAACGCAACAGAGAACTTAAACTTAACTATCCAATTGGATACATCGTTACCGATTCCATCTTCGGGCCTGTTAAAAAGGCTAGCTACAACGTGGAAAGCGCGCGCGTAGGACAAGACATCACTCGCGACAAACTCACGTTGGAAGTGGAAACTAACGGCGCTTTCTCCGGCAGAGAAATTGTTTCTTTGGCGGCGAAAATCATCGAGGATCACATCAGAATGTTCGTTGACCTTTCCGAGAACTTCAACCGTGACATTTTGATTCCTCGCGAAAGCGACAACCACAAGAAAGTGTTGGAAATGAACATCGACGACATGGATTTGTCCGTTCGTTCCTATAACTGCTTGAAACGCGCAGGCATTCAAACCGTGGAAGACCTAACCAAGAAGAGCGAAGACGACATGTTGAAAGTTCGCAACCTTGGCAGAAAGTCGTTGGACGAAGTGATTGCTAAATTGGAAAGTTACGGTCTTTCTTTGAGAAATAAGGATGAATAGGAGAATTGCACTATGGCAGCACAAAGAAAATTAGGAAAAGCAACCGATCAAAGATTGGCGCTGTTGAAAAACCAAGTTTCGCAACTGTTGTGGAACGGCAAATTGGAAACAACCTTTGCTCGCGCTAAGGAAGTTCAAAAACTTGCCGAAAAATACATAACCTTGGCCGTTAACACCTATACCGACACGGTAGAAGTGCAAAAGACCAAGATCGTTAACGGAACGGAAACCACAGTTACCGTTGTTAACGACGGCGCAAAGAAACTTGCAGCTAGACGCACGCTTATGGCTAACCTTGCTGATTTGCAAGAAGCACGCCTTCCCAAAGAAAAGGGTATCGAATACAAACTTCGTACCAAAACGGTTAAACACCCCTTGATTGAAAAAATCTTCAACGTTTATGCTCCCAAATTTGCTAAACTTGCAGAAGAAAACGGTCAAAAAGGTGGCTACACCGCTATCTACAGGGAAGAAGCTCGTCGTGGCGATGCAGCAGAAATGGCTTTGATAGTTGTTCTGTAAAAAGAAAATTAACACAAAAAGCACTCAAACGATTGTTTGGGTGTTTTTTTGTTGCGACGAAAAGCGTTATCCAAAAGTTTTTTGCACAAACGCTGCTTGGGCAAGTCAATAAAACTGTGGCAGTGTGGCTTCCGTTTTTTCAAGGCAGAACTTTTCGTTGCTCGGAAATGGTTTTCCATCGTGTTTTTGCTTTGCTAAATTGCGTGGGTGGAGTTTGATAAAATATCTGCGAGTGAACGCAACTCAGCATGATTGTGCGAGGCGCGCAATCAGAAATTAGCTGTGTGAGGGCAACTTTGAAAGAACTTGATTTTAGCCGAGTTTTCGGCCTCACAAAAGTTTAAACAAAAAGCACTTGCATTGAAATCGAGTTCGGTATTGCACCGAACTCATTTTCTTTTCTTCGAGATCTTATGGCTGCTATAAATTTTGTTTGCTATATCTTCGACAAATGAACAAAGCAGTGTTTTCACTTGCCGCTTGTTCTCATTTTTGTTTGGCGTTTGCCGCTGTTGCGGTGGACAAATTGCTTGTTGTGTGCGATAATATTAAAAACAAATTGTTCAGTAGGTGAAATATGGAAAAAATGAAATTGCCCAACGACGTTAAGTACGTGGGCGTAAACGATCATCAAATTGATTTGTTCGAAGGGTTGTATCAAGTGCCAAACGGCGTTGCGTACAATTCCTACGTTATTTGTGATGATAAAATTGCTGTTATGGATACGGTAGATGCCAACTTCGGTGACGAGTGGCTGGCCAACGTTGCCGCTGTTTTGCCGCAAGGCAGAACGCCCGACTTTTTGGTTGTGCAACACGTGGAGCTCGATCATTCGGCCAACGTAGCGCGTTTTTTAGGACAATATCCGCAAGCGGTTGTCGTTGCAACCAAGCAAGCGCACGTTATGCTTAAAAACTTTTTTGGCGATGCTGTGAAAAACACTTTGGAAGTGGGCGAGGGTTCTGCTCTTTGTTTGGGCAAGCATCAATTGACTTTTGTTACGGCGCCAATGGTGCACTGGCCTGAAGTTATGGTCACCTACGATTCTTGCACAAAAACGCTGTTTTCCGCCGATGCGTTTGGCAAATTTGGCGCTTTGGACGTGGAAGAAGACTGGGCTTGCGAAGCGCGCCGCTACTACTTTGGCATAGTTGGCAAGTTCGGTTTGCAAGTTCAAGCTTTGCTTAAAAAGGCCGCCGCACTGGATATTGCAACCATTTGCCCCTTGCACGGTCCCGTTTTGACGGAAAACTTGCAGTACTATTTGAATCTTTACAACGTTTGGTCTAGCTACGGAGTGGAAAGCGACGGCGTGTTTATTGCGTACACTTCTGTATATGGCAACACACGACAGGCCGCCCATTTGATAAAAGAACAACTGGAAGCGCAAGGTTGTGCAAAAGTGGTGCTAACCGATTTGTGCCGCAGTGATATGAGTGAAGCGGTGGAAGATGCCTTCCGCTATGGCAAACTTGTGTTGGCAACAACCACATATAACGCCGATATTTTTCCCGTCATGCGCGATTTTGTGGAGCACTTGGCGGAAAGAAACTACCAAAACAGAACAATCGCTCTTGTTGAAAACGGCAGCTGGGCACCCGTTGCGGCAAAACTTATTCGTGCCAAACTGGAAAAGGGCAAAAACCTTAATTGGCTTTCCACCGTTACCGTTCGTTCCGCTATGACAGAGCAAAACGCGGCAGAATTGGCATCTCTTGCCACGGAACTTTTGCAATAATTCTTGCCGCTTTGAAGGGAAAACCGTGTAAAAACAAGCCGCATGAGGCCCAAATTTGCGTTTTGCCGGCAAACGCCTTAGAAAACCTGCAACAGGGCATTTGGCGCCAAAAACGCGCTAAAACTTGAAAAAAGCGCCCAAACCGTTGTGCTTAAAACTTGGTTCGGCGACGCACATTGTCGCAAAACCATTAGCGCCAGCGGCGTTCGCTTTGGCATGTTAGCCTTCCCAAGCCGCCTGCACTTGAAAGAAAAAACCATCTGATACAAACAAAAAAGCGTTTGCATTTTGTGATGCAAACGCTTTTGTTTTTGCTATTTTTTGTTGTGTAGTTGCATAACGGCATCGATGTTTTCGCCGCTAACAAAGCGGTGCAACGCATCGGCGGCGTTATCCAAAACGGGGTCTAGTGTTTGGTGATCCTCTTCGTTTATGGCGGATAGCACAAAATCTATCAGCGCCATCGGCGTTTGTTTTCCCGTGCCTATGCGCACACGAGGGAAAAAGTCGGTGCCGAGCAGTTGAATTATGTTGCGCATGCCGTTGTGTGTGCCGGCGGAACCTTCCTTGCGAATGCGAAGTTTGCCCAGCGCAATATCCACGTCGTCGTAGGCAACTATCAAATTGCCCTTTTCTACCTTGTATTTATGCACAAGTTCTTGCACGGCCTCGCCGGAAAGATTCATGTAGGTAAGCGGTTTGGCAATTATCACCTTTTGTCCGTTCACTCGTGTGTGCGCCGTAACGCAACGACATTCGCTTTTATCAAAACTTATGCCCAGTGTTTTTGCCAACCTGTCCACGCACAAAAAACCAACGTTGTGCCACGTATTTAGATATTTTTTTTCGGGGTTTCCCAGCCCTACCACTAAAAACATAATTCTACCTGCGTTTGGTTGTTCTTTCTACATATTACCACACTTTGCCGCTGTTGTAAAGTTTTGCGCCGAAAGCATTTTGTGGCAATTTGTTTGTGCGGAAGAAATCACCGTTTTGTTGCTATTTCACGAAAACGGCGCGACAGTTTGTGCGATGCGCCAAAAAACGCTGTGTGCTTTGAAACGTGTATATCAATTTGTTGCGCCATGATAAAGAACAAGTTGTGCGCCTGTTTTTGCAAGGAGCGGCAAACATAAGCCTTTGCGTTTCAATTGCTGTAGCAAGCTGCTTGTTCATTGGCCACATTGCGCACAAACGGCTTGCAAATATCACCTTTGTTGCGTTTTTTGGCATACGCCCTGCAAAAACTTGTCGTTGTCGTTTACAATTTGGCGGAAACGTGCTAAAATGTATTAGTTAACGTTTTGCAAAGCAAGGCGTTTTCCACTAGACTGTATGTACTACTTTTTTGAGCGAGTTAACAATGCTCGCGCTTACGAAAATCTTATAGAAGACGCCCGCGATAAAAAAATCGCGGCTTTTGGCGTGCAACCGAGCGAAAAACCTTTCATTGCGGCTAACGTGCAAGGTTTCTCTCTTTTTGTCACGTCCGACTACGTCGAATCGCAACGGGTGTTCCGCACAATTTCGGCGTTGTTGCCCAACGTTGTGTACGTGCCCTCCCGCGACGACGTGTTGCTATATAAGCGTGCATCCAAAAATTTCGTTTACGAACGCAACCGCGCACTGTATGCAATTTGTCGCGGTGCCGATGCCGCCGTTGTCACAGTGGAAGCGTTGATGCAGTTTTTCCCTGTTAAGCAACGTTTTTTGCAAGATTGTTTCAGTTTGCGCCAAAACAAGGCGTACGACACGACAAATTTGATAAAAAAACTGGTGCGCTGCGGCTATACTCGTGTGGATGGCATTTCTTCCGAAGGGGAATTTACCGTTCGCGGTGATATTTTGGAAATATCCATGCCCTTTGGCAAGCGCTACCGCATCGACTTTTTCGACGACTTGGTGGAAAGCATCAAAAACGTTGAAGACGGCAGCGCCGTGCAGCAAGTGGAAGTTTATCCGCTGTACGATACCAGTGGCCTGGCTTCGGCAAAACTTTCTGGCGTGCAAAGGCTTGCAGGCAAAGTCAAGTCGGAAAACGCTCGTGCGCGGCTTTCGACAATAATTTCGGAATTGGCAGCCTCGGCCGGCGGTGGCGAAGTGGATAACTGTTGGCTTACGCCCTTTGTGGAATCGGATCGTTTTTGTGATTACCTTCCTTGCGACACCGTTGTGTTTTGGGATGAGCCAAAGTTACTTTCAGCACGGGTGCAGTTTTTGTATTCCGAACATCAACAGCGTGTGGCCAACTTGGCCGTGGCCGGAGAAATTTTGCCGGCACACATAACGGCGCTTGTGGATAGAAAGGACGTTTTTCAAAACGAATTTTCGCAAATTGCATTGCAAACGTTGCCATACCAATCGGACTTTTTCCAACCGCAGGCCATCCATAACTTCAAAACAAGCGCCGTCCCTAACTATACCGCTTCCATAGAATCGTTGGCTTCGGACGTTAAAAACTGGAAACGGCTTGGCTATGAAGTGGTGATTTTTGCTGGCAACGACGGCGCAAACGCTGTTGCCGAACAACTTGCACAATTTTCCACTTTTCTTTCGCAAGCAACCACGCTAAAAGAAGGTTCTAGCGATGGTTTGGTTTTGCCCGTTGGCATCGAAAAAGGTTTTATTTCGCACACAAACAAATTGGCCGTGGTGGGCACGCGCGATATTGGCCGTGGCTTGCAACAGCAATCGTTGCGCAAAAGCGGCAAGCGTGCATTTCTTTCGGTGGAAAAGGGCGACTACGTCGTTCACGACGTGCACGGTATTGGTCTTTGCGAAGGCATACAAAAAATAACGTCACCCTCTGGCGAAGTTAAAGACTACGTTGTGGTGATGTATAAAAACGGCGACAGGCTGTACGTGCCAGTGGATGCCAGCAACATGCTTTCGCGTTATAGCGGTGGCGAAAACCCCACACTTTCCAAAATTGGCGGCGAAGACTTTGCAAAGGTTAAAAACAAAGTTAAGTCGGGCATAAAGGAAATGTCGCTCGACTTGTTGAAGCTATACGCCCAACGTGAAAAGGCGCGTGGCTTCAAATACCACGTGGACCAATACCTGGAAGAGGAATTTCAACAATACTTCCCCTACAAGGCAACGGACGATCAGTTGAAATGTCAGGCGGAAATAACTGCCGATCTCACTTCCGATAGGATAATGGATCGTGTTTTGGTTGGCGACGTTGGCTATGGCAAAACGGAAGTGGCAATGCGCGCGGCTTTCGACGTTGTTTCCAATGGATATCAAGTTGCGGTGCTGGTGCCTACCACCATTTTGGCGGAGCAGCATTTCGACACCTTTTTGCAACGCATGTCGCATTTCGACATAAAGGTGGAATGTTTGAACCGTTTCCGCAATGCGCAGGAACAAAGTCGCATTTTGCAAGGCGTGAAGGAAGGCACGGTGGATATCATCATTGGCACCCATAGGCTACTTTCCAAAGACGTGGATTTCAACAAGCTGGGATTGCTTATTTTGGACGAAGAACAGCGCTTTGGTGTGGAACATAAGGAAAAAATAAAGGCGTTCAAAACTTCCGTGGACGTGTTGACACTTTCGGCAACACCCATACCGCGCACACTGCATATGGCCCTTTCCGGCATACGCGATATTTCCACAATAACCACGCCGCCGGTGGAACGCATGGCGGTGGAAACGTTCGTTGTGGAAGAAAGCGATGCCTTGGTTTGCGACGTTATTTCTCGGGAACTGGCGCGCGGCGGGCAGGTTTACTGCGTGTATAATCGTGTGCAAACCATCGATGCGTTTGCTCACAAATTGGCGCAATTGGTGCCCAACGCGCAAATTATTGTTGCGCACGGACAAATGGGCGAAACGGCTTTGGAAGATGCTATTTTTGCATTTTCGCAAGGCAAAGGCAACGTGCTTGTGTGCACAACGATAATCGAAAACGGCATTGATATTCCCAACGCCAACACCCTTATAGTTTGCGATTCGGATAGGCTTGGGCTTTCGCAACTATATCAGTTGCGTGGCAGAGTGGGGCGCAGCAACAAATTGGCCTATGCATACTTTTTGTACCGTCAGGACAAAATTTTGAATGAAGTTGCCTACAAGCGCTTGGCATCTATAACGGAATATAGCGAACTGGGCAGTGGTTTCAAAATAGCCATGAAGGATTTGGAAATTCGTGGCGCAGGCAACGTTTTGGGTCGTGAACAACACGGCCACATGATGAAAGTTGGCTACGAAATGTATTCGCGCTTGCTAAAAGAAACGGTGGACGAATTGAAGGGGCAAAAAACCGAACAAAAAATCACCGTCGATTTGGAAGTGGATTTGGAAGCGTACGCACCGGAAAACTACATTGCAACGCAAACGGAACGCATGGATTTTTATCAGCAGCTTGCTAGTTGCGAAACTGTTTCCGCAGTTAAATCGTTGCACAAACAAATTGAAGAAGTGTATGGTTCGGCTCCACGACAGGTGGACAATTTGTTTGCCGTGGCAATGCTAAAAATTCTTGCGGCGCAAGCCAAAGTTTGCAAATTAACCGTCAAGCCGGGGCGTGGTGAATTGTTCTTTGTCGATAAAGACAGCATGATGAACAAAAAGGTGTTCGATGCATTGTCTGAATGGGGCGCAAGGGCTTCCGCTTCGGCAACGGGATATAGCATAGTGTTCAGTTCGCCCGACTTCCTTCAAAAGACGCGACTTATGCAATCTATGACGCAGTTTTTGCTTAAATTGCAAAAGTAGTGCGCAAAATTGGCGGCAAATTGCTTGCCAAGAGTCGAAGATAAATGTATAATAATCAAGTATAAGTGTTCGTATGCCAATAAGGCCGAGCACACAAAGTATCAGGAGTAAAAAATGAAAAAAGCAAGCAAATTTCTAACGCTATTGTTGGTTGCGGTTTTGGTGCTTAGCATCTTTTCCGGTTGCTCGTTGTTTGGAAGAAACACCGAAAAGTATCGCGCGCAAACAGCAATCACCGTTGGTAATGAGAACATCACAATCGGTAAACTGATTGATACGTACAACAACTACTACAACAGTTATTCTAGCTATATCGGAACATACGTTACGCTTGAAGACGTTTTTGAAATGGCGGTTTCCGCACTGTACGAACAATATTTGAAAATTGATGCATACAAAACGTCCAATCCTCAAACTTACACCCACGCTTGGTTGGGTGATGTTTCCGTGCACAACGGCGAATATTTGACGGATACGGAATTGAAGTATGGCGTTAGCTACATCAAGCACATTTTGTTCTCCACTTTGGATACCATGGTGGAAAGCTATATTGACAGCGACTACACTTTGAAAGAAGCAACCGAAGATGCAGAAGAAACTTCCAGAGATTTCTACAAGTTTGACGATTTGGAAGGCGCTTCCACATACTCGGATTATATGTTTGCTCAAACTTTCGTCAACGAAGAAATGGACGAATATATTGCGGACTACTACGAAGGAATTATCAAGAACGACACGCTTGATTATAGCGAATACGTTTACGACGTTGCAAACGCTGCACAAATTCCTGGCTTGACGAAAAAAATTGAAGAGTTGAACGAAAGAATTGAAGATTCCGACCCCATCGATGCCGCTAAATACGTTGAATATCAACGTCAAGCATTGCAACAATACGAAAAGAACGTGCTTATCAGCTACGACTATTCTTTGGAATCTCTCATTTCTAGACAATTGGAAGATTTCGTAAGCTCCATTATCGTTGCAAAATATAACTACAGCGTTTATGGCGCAATTGATGGCGCAAGCCTTGCAGAAACTTTGCAACAACTAAAAACCAACGTTGCCGATGCAACCGCTAGCCAAAAGACGGATTTCCAAATCAATTCCAACTTTGTTAGCTTCATCGAAGGTTTGACGGACGACAGCCACATCTACTACGTTCCCGAAAACTACAAGTATATCTACGTTAAGAATATTCTTATTCCCTACACGACGGAACAACAAACCATTTTGAGCAACCTTGAAAAACAACAAGGTTCCGCCACAACTCCCGAATACTTGGCAAAATGCAAAGAATTTGCTGCTCAAGTTGTTGCTGACGATTTCCTTAGCACAAAGGACGACGATGGCAACTATGCAAAAGTTCCCAACCTGTTCAAGTTGGATGCAAACGGCGAACTTGCCATCAACCTTAGCAACGCCGAATTCGGCAAGTACTTCACTGCCGATGGAAAAGTTGTTCCCGCAGAAGGCAAAACCGCAACGGAAACAATTTTGGATTTGATGACTCGTTTCAACAGCGACACAGCTTCTCACGCATCTTTGCACGACTACGTTGTTCGCATTGGTGAAGTTCCCGAAAGCTACAAATCCCCCTTTGTTACGGAATTTGTTGATGCTGCAAACGATGCCTACAATGCTGCAAACGGCGTTCCCGGCACCACCTACGGAATTGCAGTTTCCACCTACGGCGTGCACGTTGTGTTCTATTCGGCCGACGTTGTTGCCGAAACCTTCGATTTCGATGCAAATTGGCTTAACACCAGCACTTCCGAATACAGATTGTTCAAAGCTTATTTCACCACTCAATCGGATACGTTGATGGAAGAAGCAGTTGATGCTTTGAAAGAATCCTACTATGCAGGCAAAATCAAAAAGACGGATGCTTTCGACAAGTTCTTGAAAGAAAACGAAATTCAATTTGATTTTGAAGAATCCATTTCCTTGGATGAAGAAGACGAATAACTTTTGTTATCAACCCCAACCAAACGGTTGGGGTTTTTCTTTTTGCGCGCAGGCAGTTTTTTTGTGGAATGGCACGCAGAACAAATGCTTTTTGGGGGCCAGGGAAGCGCAACGACGTAACGGTCGTTTTCCTTAGTGTGAACGCTTGCGCAAATATTGCTATTTACATACCAAGTTTATTGTGCTAAAATATTTGCGGAGGCGCACACTTGCACAAATGCACAAGTGTGCATAAAAGAATATGATACTTTCTATTTTGAAAAAGGTTGCACCCGTCCCCAAATTGGAAAATTTTGAAAGATATTTGTTTGTGGGGCCACACCCCGACGATATTGAAGTTGGTTGCGGCGGAACGGTGGCAAAACTCGCGGCAATGGGCAAACAAATAACTTTTTTGGTTGCCACCGACGGTTGTGTTGGCAGTTTGGATCCTTCCCTTACGCACGATCAAATTGTTGCCATTCGCCAAGAAGAAGCATTGCAATCGGCAAAGCTTTTGGGCGTTAGCGACGTGCGCTTTTTGCCATATCACGATGGTGGCGGCTACGACACGCGCGAAATGATGGCGGACGTTGTTAAAGTTATTTTGCAAACATCGCCGCAAGTGGTGTTTTGTCCCGATCACACAGTGCCGTCCGAGTGCCATCCCGACCATTTGGCGGTGGGCAAAGTGGTTACGGATGCTGTGTTTTTTGCCACATGGCCAAAACTTACCGAGAGGCTGGGCCTTAGCGGCAGTGCGGAAAATCCCACGCTGGCCTATTACTTCACGCAAGCGCCCAACCGTTACGTAGGCGTTTGCAAAACGCACAAATTGCACATGCAAGCGCTGGAATGTCACAAATCGCAGTTTACGCCGGAAACGTTGCAATCCTTCAAGGGGTATTTCACTTTGCGCCAGTTGCGGTTTGGCTTTAGGTCGTGCAAGGGGCGAGCGGAAGGCTATCGTGTGCTTAGTCCCACTTATCAGCATTGTTTCCCGGAAGGTTCGGAAATTCGCTGAATAAATGCGCATATGTGCATATGCGAATGCAAACAAAAGCTCGCACTGTTTTGCGAAAAATACAATTCAAAAGAAGTTTGGCATTTTCAAACTTCTTTTTTGTTGCACCAAATTGCTTTTGGCTGCCAGCGAAAATGTTGTTGTGTTTGCTGCTTTGAGGCACTTTCTTAAGTGTTTTATCGTTTTTGCGCCAGATATTTTTGTCGACAAAATCACATACTATATACAATATGAAGAAATCGGAAAATTTTTTGTCGGGCGCATTGGTGTTGAGCCTTGGCGGACTGTTTGCCAAAATTCTTGGTGCACTGTATCGAATTCCACTAACCAACGTTGTGGGAAGCTACGGCATGGGGCTTTATCAGTTGGTGTTTCCGCCGTACATTTTGTTTTTGACCATTGCGCAAATGGGTGTGCCCACGGCCGTTTCCAAATTGATTGCCGAAAACAATCAACTGGGCAATTTTGAAAAAAGCCGCAGGGTGTTTCGCTTTGCCTTTGTGCTGTTGTTGCTTGCGGGCATTGTTTGTTCGGTGCTTATGGCGGCTCTATGCGGCGTAATTGCCCAAGCGCAAGGCAACCCCGATACCAAACGTGCCTTTTTGATTGTTGCGCCGGCGCTGTGTTTCGTGCCGGTAACAAACGTGCTAAAAGCATATTTTCAAGGTAACGTCAACATGGTTCCTTCGGGCGTAACAACGGTTTTGGAGCAAATTGTCAAGCTTACGGTTGGTTTGTTTTGTGCCGTCAAATTTATGCCCAACGTGGAAAAGGCCGTTATGGGCGCCGTGTTTGCCATAACCGTTAGCGAATTCAGTTCGCTGGCAATTATGAGTGGGGTTTATTTTGTGCATCGCCGCAAAAACAAAGTTTTGCCATTGCGTTTTGATGCCAGCCAAGCAAAAAGCATTGGTGCAAGCGTGTTTTCGCTGGCTGTTCCGGTGGCACTAGGCGGCTTTGCCATGCAACTTTCGCAAGTTATCGATTCTGTGATGGTGGTAAACTTGTTGAACCTTCCCAACGCAACGGAAATGTATGGCTTGTGGACAGGGCCGGTAAATTCCATGTTAGGGCTGCCCATTGCCTTGTCTAGCGGCGTGGCCGTTTCGGCATTGCCGGGAATAACAAAAACCTATTGCATGGGCGACGGCAAAAAACTTTGCGAAAGCTTCAATTCGGCAATGAAACTGACTCTTGTCATTGCGCTGCCCTGCGCTTTCGGGATGGCGGCGCTTTCGCAACCCATTTTGTCGTTGCTATATGCCGGCTTGCCTGCCGAAGAAATTCACGTTGCGGCAGTGTTGCTTTCCCTTTCGGCGCTATCCATTGTATTCTTGGCGGTGGTGCTAACGTGTGTTTCGGTGTGTCAAGCGGTGGGCAAACCCTATGCAACGGTGGTTTTCGTTTCCCTTGCCATAGCTGTAAAAGCCGTTGTAAATTTGCTTTTGTTGCCTGTTGACGAGATAAATATCTATGGCGCGGCAATTTCTGAAACGTTGTGCTATCTTTTTGCAACGGTTTGTGTTATAATCTACCTAAGAACCAAGGTTGGTTTGAAGATGGACGTGATGCAATGCTTGCTTAAACCCACGGCGGCAGGGCTTGTAATGACGCTAGGCATAACAGTTGCCGTTGCTTTTGCACCAAAAGTTTTTGCAACGCCGTTGGGGACTCTTGCACTAATTGCAATATCCGTCGTGGTGTATTTTTCCGTTATTTCACTGCTAAAAGTGTTCAACAGCGGAGAAATTCCCTTGCCAACCCAAAAAAGGGAGATTGCCAATGATAACGGTAGTGGGAATGGGTCGTAACGTAGATGACGTTACTTTGGCCGGAGTGGAAGTTATTCGCGAAGCCGACGTGGTTGTTGTGAAATCGCAACTAACACACGTTGCGGAAGCCGTTACAAAAATTCGCAACGATGCAACCTTTTGCGACGACTTGTACGAACAGGCGGAAGATTTTGATCAACTTAACAATTTGATAGTTAAACGCTTGCAATCTTTCGGAAAACGGAAGGTTGCCTTTTGCGTTGTCGGCGAAGGAACCGACGATACCACCGTTCAACTGTTGCCATCGGCAAAAATAGTGCACGGCGTTGGTTTGCAAGCGGAAGTGTTGCCTCGTTGCGGCGGCGTTCGCACATATACTGCGCAAGAATTTTGCGACGAAACATACGTGTTACCGGTGCCCACCGTCATCACCTGTGTGGACGACAAGTTTGTGTGCGGCGAAATTTATTTGAAACTCACCGAAGCGTTTGATGCCGATTGCCAAGTGTTGTTTGTTCACGACAAGCATTGCAAAGTTATTGCGCTTAGCGAACTTTGCAAGCAACGCTTCAACTACAAAACGGCTTTTTGCGTGTTGCCCAAACCTTTGCGCGAAAGAAACGTTTTCGGCTACTACGATGCTGCCGAAGTGCTTTCGGTGTTGCGCGGAGAAAATGGCTGTCCGTGGGATAGGGCGCAAACGCACAAAAGCATCACAAAAAACGCCATTGAAGAAGCCTACGAATTGGTTGACGCATTGGAAAAGGAAGACGTGGATCACACTGTGGAAGAACTGGGCGACCTGCTTATGCAAGTGCTTTTCCATTTGGAAATTGCCCAAGACGACGGCGAATTTCAACCTTCGGCGGTGTATACGGGATTGTGCCGCAAGCTTATTGACAGGCACCCGCACGTTTTTGGCGACGTAAAGGCCAACACGGCGGACGAATCGTTGGACGTTTGGAATGCGCAAAAATTGAAGGAGCACAAAATAAAAGGCATTGCGGAAAACGTTTTGGACGTGCCCTTTGGCATGTCGGGTTTATCGCGCAGCCAAAAGGTGCAATCGCGCGCTTCCAAGGGTGGCTACGAGTTTTCTTCCATCAGTCAGGTGGAACAAAAGGTGCAGGAGGAATTGGCGGAATTTTTGGCGGCCGACGAACAGCACAAACAAATGGAAGGCGGCGACCTGCTGTTTGCTGTGGTGAATTTGTTGCGCTTGTGCGACGTGGATGCCGAAACGGCGCTGATTGTTTCCACACAAAAATTTGTTAAGCGTGTTACCGAATGCGAAAGAATTTTGGCTTTGGAAGGTGTTTCGCTAAAACAACTTTCCGAGCAGCGTTTTGATGAAATTTGGGCAGAGGCGAAGAAAAATGTCGGTTGAAAAACTTTTTGAAAACGCCGCCGCCAAAACCATTCTTGCACCCATGGCCGGCTATACCGACCCGGCATTCCGCAAAATTTGTCACCAATATGGCGTTGGACTTACCGTGACGGAAATGGTAAGTGCAAAGGCCATAGAAATGAACAATGCGCTAACAAAAACGTTGTTGAAGCGTTTTGACGGGGATGGCCCGTGCATGGTGCAAATTTTCGGGCACGAACCGTCCGTACTGGCGGATAGTGTTAAAATTGACGAAATGCGCGTGTTTGACGGCGTAGATATAAACATGGGATGCCCAGTGAAAAAGATTGTGGGCAATGGGGATGGTTCTGCTTTGCTGGAAAATCCCAAACTGGCCTCAAAGTGCATTTCCGCAGTTAAACTTGCCGTGGGGAACAAGCCCCTTTCAGTAAAATTTCGACTGGGTGTTTCGGATAGCGACGGTGCCGTGGATTTTGCAAAAATGTGCGCGGATAGCGGTGCAGATTTTATCACGGTACATTTCCGCACTCGCAAACAAATGTATTCCGGCAATGCCGATTTTTCGTTATTGCCGCAAATTGTCAAGTGTGGTGTGCCGGTGTTTGCCAACGGCGACGTGAACAGCAGGGAACAATATTTGCACCTAACCGAGCAGGGCGCCTACGGCGTTGCAGTGGGACGCAGTGCTTTGGGGAAACCCTACCTGTTTTCGCAAATTGCAAACTTGCCCTATCGTTTCGATGTGTTGCAAACGGTGCTAAGTCACGTGCAAATGCTAAAAGATTATTTGCCGCACCGAGTTGTTAACAACGAAATGAAAAAGCACGTTGCCTACTATTTGAAAGGTATGCGCGGCGCAAAACAAACGCTTATTGCAGTTATGCAAGCAACGGACGTTGCCGAAATTCAATTGCAATTGCAAAAATATTTTGAAGAAAATTCTTGCTACGAGGTGATTTGCAATGATTAACGTGGTTTTGGTTGAACCGGAAATTCCTCAAAACACAGGCAATATTGTGCGCACAGGCGCCGCAACGGGCAGTGTTGTGCATCTGGTGCGCCCGTTGGGATTCGACACAAGCGACAAAATGTTGAAGCGCGCCGGTTTGGACTATTGGAAGGATTGCGAAATTCACTATTGGGATAGTTTTGAGCAATTGCAACAAGCAAACCCCAACGGCGAATTCTATTTTTTCACCACCAAGGCGCAAAAATCTCATTGCACGCCTTGCTATGGCAAAAACGTATTTTTGGTGTTCGGCAAGGAAACAAAGGGCCTTCCGGAACAACTTATTCACGATAACTATCAAAACGCAGTGCGCATCCCCATGATTGCCGACACTCGCTCGCTAAATCTATCCAATTCGGTGGCCATTGCCGTTTACGAAGTGTTGCGTCAAAAGAATTTTGACGGTTTCAATTTCACCGGCCATTTGCGCGAATTCGACGATTGACGTTTGGGGTGTTGTAAAATTGATTGCATTGTGATATAATGCAAGTAGCAATGTGGCACTTGCAATCAATGCAAACTTGCTTAGCCGTTTTGGAGGGAAAGTGTATGTCCAAAATTGAAAGTTTCGAAATTGATATTCCTACTCTTAATCGAACAAGAACCGTTTGGGTGTATTTGCCCACAGGCTACGATGCCGAAGGCGAACCGTATCCGGTAATTTACATGCACGACGGACAAAATTTGTTCTACGACAAACTCACTGCCTATGGCATGGCGTGGCACGTGGATAAAAGTTTGGATAGGATTTTCAGCGAAACGGGGCGTTCGGCCATTGTTATCGGTGTTGAATGCAACAGCAATCACCGTCTTTCAGAATACAGTCCGTGGAAAGTTTGGCCATTTGCTTTCAAACTTAGGCACGGCCTGGCCAAGGGTGAAAACAGCGGTGGTGAAGGCAAAAAGTATTCCGAGTTTTTTGCAAAAGTTTTGAAGCAGTACGTGGATTCTCACTACAACACGGATAAAAGTCGCGAAGCTACCGCAGTTATCGGCTGCAGTATGGGCGGCCTTATCAGTTGCTATTTGGGCCTAAGCTATCAACGCATTTACGAAACGATGGGGCTGTTCTCTACCTTTTCGCCATTCAACCTGCCGGCATTTAACCGTTTTGTGCGCAAAACGCCGCAAACTTTGCCGCAACACGCAGTTGTTTATTGCGGAGGCAAAGAGGGATTGGATACCGCCAGTGATGGTTTGATGCAAAAGTGTTCGGTAAACCTCTACAAAACTCTTTCTAAGCGTGGCATAACCACGGAATTGTGGCTAAATTCCGATTTGCACCACAATGAGTTGGCGTGGGATGAGTATTTCTACAAATTTGCTGCGGACTTTTTGGAAAGGTACTATCAAAACAAACAATAATTTGTGGGAGAAAACATGTCTGTTCCCGTTATTTTGGCAAGCAACTCGCCGCGTCGCAAAGAGTTGCTAAAAAAGCTGGTGGATTTTTCCGTTCAACCGGCAGTTGCTGAAGAGTTTAGCGACGCAACCGATCCCAAGCAATATGCAACGGATTTGGCAAAGCACAAGGCACGCGAAGTGTCTTTGCAAAACAAAGATGCAATAGTTATCGGCTGTGACACCGTGGTGGATTTGGATGGAGCAATTTTGGGCAAGCCGCAAGACGAAGCGGATGCTTTCAAAATGCTAAGCAGTCTTTCTGGAAAAACGCATTTCGTGCACACCGGCGTTTGTGTTTTGCATGGCGAAAAGGAAGCTTGTTTTTGCGAAAGCACTGCCGTTACGTTTAGGCAACTTTGCGATGAAGAAATTTGGCAATACGTAAAAAGTGGTGCGCCCATGGATAAGGCGGGCGCCTATGGAATTCAGGAATGTAATTTCGTGCAAGGGTTCGTTGGTAGCTACGACAACGTTGTGGGTTTGCCTACCGAACGGCTTGGCGAAGTGTTAAAAAATTTGTACAAAAGGTGAAAATTATGGCAAATTACGAATTGGTTTTCGATCTTGGGTCTATGTACGTTTCCGCAGGATTAAAGGACGATGGTTTTGTGGATAAAATTCCTTCCGTCGTGGCCTATTCCGGTGGAGATTCTAAACGGGTTGTGGCTGTTGGCTTGGAAGCATTGAATCTTGCAAAAACCAACGCTTCCATAAAATTGTCGCACCCCATTTTGGAGGGAACTGCAATAGATACGGTGGGCGTGAAGGCACTTATCAATTGTTTGTTGGATAGGCTTCTTTCCAAGCGTGTTAACGTTTTCAACCGCTTTTTGGCAACCTGCGTTGTGCCGTGCGGAATGATTTCCGGCGACAAAAAGAACATAGAAAGCATCTTTTTGGGCGTAGGCGCTCGTTCCGTTACTTTTGTGGAAACCCCCGTTGTCGATAGCGTTAAACTGTTTTCGGAATTCCGCGCAAGGCAGGGTGTTGTGGTCAACTTGGGCTACGAATGTGCCGATTTGGCCGTTGTCTATGGCAACGAGATAGTTGCGGGCTGCACTTTGTTCCATGCCGGCAAACAACTTACGGAAGCCATAGCGCACCGACTAAGTTCCAAATACATGGCGCAAATTTCCACCGAACGCGCAGAGTACTTGAAACTTAACTGCGCAAGTTTGTATTCTAACGATTCGTCCAGCATAAGTGTGGAATGTCAAAACGTGCAAAACGGCGCCACGGAAGAACTTAACGTTACTTCCAAGGAACTGTTCGATACCATTGTGGAATTTGTTAAGCAATACGTCAAAATTATCGAAAGTTTGTTGGCAAGCATTCCGCAGGAATTGATTTCCGGCGTCAAGAGCGAAGGTGTTATGCTCTGCGGTGGCGGAGCCAAACTTATGGGCTTGGATATGTTCTTGCAAAACGAATTGGGTATTCCCGTTCGCATTGCTAACCGTCCGGACTACGTTTCCATCGAAGGCGCAATGGCGTGGACAAAATAGCGCAAAAAGCATATTGATAAACACTAAAAAACGCTCTACAATTTTTGTGGAACGTTTTTTTGTTAGTAACACTAGAAAAGTGGCAATAATAATCACCAGATAAAAGTGGAGGTAAAACATGAATTTGAAAGGAAGCAGAACGGAACAAAATTTGATGGCAGCGTTTGCCGGCGAAAGCCAAGCGCGCAGCAAATACGATTACTATGCATCAAAAGCCAAAAAGGATGGCTATGAGCAAATTGCTGCAATTTTCCGCGAAACTGCCGATAACGAAAAGGAACATGCAAAACTGTGGTTCAAACTTTTTCACGGCATAAACGACACGTTGGATAACTTGTTAGATGCCGCCGCCGGCGAAAACTACGAATGGACGGAAATGTATAAGCAGTTTGCCGAAGTGGCCGAAGAAGAAGGCTTCACTGCAATTGCGGAAAAATTTCGTGGCGTTGCCGCCATTGAAAAAACGCACGAAGAACGCTACAATAAGCTGGCTTCAGCTGTTAAAAACGGAGAGGTTTTTGTTAAGGTTGCCGAAAGCGTTTGGGTTTGCCGCAACTGCGGACATATCCACGTTGGCAAGGAGGCGCCGGAACTTTGCCCGGTGTGCGCACATCCCAAAGCTTATTTTGAACTGCGCAAGGAAAACTATTAGTTTTAGTTTGGTCTCATCAACCAAATAATTGCAAAACGGTGGTGCAACGTGCCGCCGTTTTTCTTGCAAGGCAAAGTGAAAAGCGCTTGATTGTTTGTGTGCCTTGTGCGGTGATTGCCAGAGAGCTGCATCACATTTGTTTGTGCCAAAAATAACAAAACAAGTTGGTGCAGATTGCTTGCCAAAAAACAAAAAATGGGCTAGAATTGATTTCACTACACGCTTTTAGCTTGGCAAAAGGTGCAACGTGCGTTTGCACAGGCAATGCGACTGAATTTGTGCAAAAATATTGCAAACAAATAAAAATTATGTTGAAAATTTTGCAAAAAATCAGTTGACAAAGAAAAGAGTATGTAGTATTATAAGTAGGCTGTTCCGTTAAAGGACAGTTTGAAGCTTGACAACAGAATAGTAAGAAGAATTGAAACACAGTCAATTTTAAGGA
>CAZNZO010000001.1:0-229290 GCA_964577535.1 uncultured Oscillospiraceae bacterium | reverse complement strand
TAATAGGCCGAACGCTTGTTCAAATAATACGAACAAGCCTTGAATACAATCAAACCAACAAACAACTCAAAACTTACACTAAGCTTTGTTGTCTATGCAGTTATCAATGTTCCTTTTTCAAACCTTGTTTACTTCGGAGTTTTGCTCCGTGTAATACCATTGCGGTGATTTAGAGTTGAGGGATCCACCTGTTCTCATACCGAACACAGAAGTTAAGCCTCAATTCACCTAGGGTACTTGGCTGGACACGGCCCGGGAGAGTATGGCTTTGCCGCATCCATTAAAAACCTTTCAACGATTGTTGAAAGGTTTTTTTTAGTTTTACAGTCATAAGCACCCGCTAAACGGGTGGTTGTGATTTGTTCATTATAAAAAAATGCCACGCGTACGGTTGCTGTCGCAGACGTGGTGTGGTTAGTAATCTTTTAGTCCCAGCAAAAAGTCGGCGCTTTCGTGCAGAACTTCGCAAATGGTAAAAAGCATTTCGGCATCGGGCAATGTTGCGCCACGCTCCCACTTGCTAACGCACGATTGTTTCACGTTGCAGCGTGTGGCCAACTCGGCTTGCCCAAGCTTATTTTGAATTCTACACTCTTTCAATCTTTCGGCAAATTTGTTTTTCATAGTTAAATTATAGTCTTGTTTGGAATAAGAATTTAATAATAGTCTTGACGAGACTACTACATTGTATTATAATTTAACAAAAACGGAGGGGCTGTATCAATGAAAGAATTTGACATGAACAGCAGCGTATATATAGCATTATTGACGTTGCTATCTTTGGTGAGTTTGGTGGGGGCGATAGTTGGCATAGGTGTGGTTGCATCTGCTGGCTTGGAAACAACAATGGCTTTTGCCATAATAACAGTTGTTTTTGCGTTTGTAGGTTGTGTTGCTAGTCGTGCGCAAGTGGGCTTTGATTTCCTTTATCTAATTTCTGCGTTCTTTTCTTTGTTGACATTTATAATATTCGCTTGTTCGTACGATGTGGCAGATCACCAGGAAGTAATTATTGTTTTGTTTTTGCCAATTATTGATATTGTCTGCTTTAGGCTTGCCATTGAATGGTCGTCCAAAATTATAGTAGCAAACGATACAATTTATTTTGGCAATCTAATAATTAAAAAGTGGCTTGTTGTCCAAGACATAGTAAGTGTAAGGAAAGGATTGTTCGGCCGTGTCGTTATTCGAACTGCTGCCGGAAAAATTGCTGCTTTTGTTAAAAACGCTGACGAATGCGTTAACAGTGTGTTGAACGTGCGTTTGGGGCACGAAAGTGAAACTCTGTGTGAGTAGGTGAAGGAATACTCGGGCGTGTGTGGAAAACAGAACCGATTTATAAACCATACAGCTTTCGGCAAATATGCGACTGCAATGCGGTTTGCATAACACTGAAAGTAGCAGTTGTGGCGAATGCTAACGCCAAGATGTTTGCAAATGCACATGGTTTACAAAAGCGTTTGCACTGTCAATAATTTTAAGCATAAGCAGCGCCGTAAATTGTGCATAACGGCAGGTGCGTGAACGGTTGCGAATGCGTATAAAAAATTAACCAATATAACATTCAAGAGCACGGGCAAAACCGTGCTCTTTTTTTGCACATAAGCGTTGTCGTGTTGGCGGGCAAACGTTGCTTTTATGTTTGGTGGTGTTATTTAAGTAGCAGCGGCAAAGAAATGAAAAATCTGCGCCAGGCAATGTGCTTATTATATTTCAAGCAGAATGGTTTTTGGGTGTCGTTGTTTCGCGTTTCAAGTGCTGGTGACGTTTGTGCAATCAAATAAGTTGTGTGGGGCATTTTTGCAAGCGAAGCTTTTGTTGTTCGCATTTTTTGTAACGTGGTGCGTGTTTTGTTGCGCTTTTCGGTGCCCGCACCGTCTTTTGCCTTGCCAAACATGGTTTTGTGTGTTATAATCGTGAAACTATGGTAACACTCAAACGAATTTTTGTGAATGATGAATTGTATGGTTGGGCGAACGGCCTGTTGGAACAAAGTTTTCCATCCTGTGAACGCCGCGACGATGCCGAACAGTTGAAGGCCATGTTGCACAGCGATTATCGTCTTTGCGCCGTTATGGATGGCGACCTGCCTGTGGGCGTTGTGGGCTTTTGGGATGCGCCGGAATTTGTCTACTTCGAAAACTTTTGCATAAGTCCCCAGTTGCGCAATGGCGGCTACGGCACGCAAACGTTGGCAGCTCTAACAAACGGCCTAAACAAGCCGCTTATTTTAGAAGTGGAATTGCCCGTGGACGACATAACTCGCCGACGTATTGCATTTTATAAGCGCAACGGCATGGTGGAAAATCCCTATCCGCACGTGCAACCGCACTATCGTCCAACCGATCCCGACTTGCAACTTATCATTCTTACCTATCAAAAACAAATAACACCCAAGCAATATGCCGCACTGCGCGCCTACTTGGATGCCAACGTGGAAGTGCGCTAGTTTGCAGCTCAAAATTTCGTCCTTGCCCAAAGCCACCAGCTATGCTGGTGGTTTTTTTGCACAACGTTTGCGCTTTTTTTGAACCACATCACTGCTGCGGTGGCTTTTTTTTACAAAAAACGCGCACGAACAACGCAACAGAAACATTTTTTTGCGGCAATTGGCGTTTAACATCCCTAATGCGGTTGACACCGGGGGGGGGGTATGCTGTATAATCTAAGATACATATAAAATTAATAAAGGATGGAAAACATGAAAAGAACAGTGTTAAAAACAATGTTTGTTGTCCTGTGCGTAAGTCTGCTTGTTTTGACTTTTGCACTTGGCGCCTGCGACACTGACGGCGAAGCCACTCTCAACGTGTCCTTCGACGCCAACGGCGTTATCTATGAGGGTGACGATTTGCAAACGGTTAAGTCTCTCTTAACAGTCACCTACACCGATCCGCAAGGCAACACCCAAGAAGTGACGGATTATTCCCTAAGTGGAACGTTGCGCGAAGGCACTTGCGAGATCACCGTCACATATAACGGCGTATCCACAACGGTACGTATCGACGTTTCCGCTGTACGGCAGTTCACAATCCGTTTTGTGGTGGATGGCGAAACATATGACGAAAAAGTTATTGACGGCCAATCGCCAATTGTTTTGCCCAGCGATCCTACCAAACCCGACTTCACGTTTGTTTGTTGGTGCTACGATATCGCCGGAAACTCCCCGTTTGATGCCAATCAAACAATAGAATCCAACGTGGAACTTTACGCCAAGTGGCAAGCTGTGCCCAAATACGTGGTTAAATTTGTTGTTGACGGCATCGAGTTCTATTCCTACTCTGTAAACGAAGGTTCGCAAATAACCTTGCCCGAAACAAATCCTTCGGCCACTTGCAAAAACTTTACCGGTTGGGTTTCGCAAAATAACCAACCAATTGACACCAATCAAACGGTAAATAGCGAGCTCACTTTCACTGCAACTTTCGAAACTGCACACGAAAACGAGGTGACGGACATTGCTGTTCCTGCATCGTGCCTGGAAAGCGGCTGGACGGCAGGCAGCCATTGTGAACGTTGTGGCGACGTGATTGTTGCTCAAGAAGAAGTGCCTGCATTGGGTCACGACATTGACGAACACGATGCTCAAGCAGCTACCTGCACAGAAGATGGCTGGTACGCTTGGGAAGAATGCAAGCGCGCTGGTTGCGGCTACACAACTTACGAAGGAATCGAAGCAACAGGCCACGACTATGGCTGGTTTATTGACGAAGATCCTGCCGCTTGCGAAAAAGAAGGCGAAAAGGGACACTATCATTGTTCTTCGTGCAACACTGATTTTGACGAAGATTATCAAGTGCTTGCAAGCCTTAAAATCGATGCGCTTGGACATGACGTTCAACACCACGATGCGCAAGAACCTTCTTGCGGAAGCGTTGGTTGGAATGCATATGACACCTGCAATCGCGAAGGCTGCGACTACACAACCTATCAAGAAATTCCCAAAAAGCAACACGATATGGACGAAAACGACAAGTGCAAGTCCTGCGGATATTTTGATAGCGGTTTGGAACTTGAATTGTTGACAAGCGGCGATGGCTACGCCGTTGTTGGCCTTGGCACGTTCACAGGCACAGACGTGGTTATTCCTGCGGCAAACGCTGACGGAAAACCCGTAATGGCAATTGATAGCCGTGCCTTTAAACAAACAAATATCACCAGCATCGAAATTCCCGCAAGCATCACAAGCATGGGCTATTATGCGTTTGAAGATTGCGCACAACTTACAAAAGTTAACTATCTTGGAACAATAGACCAATGGGCTCAAATCGATTTTGACGATGTAATGTCCAATCCGCTGTGCCATGCACACAATTTGTACTTGAACAACGTGTTGGTGACGGAAGTGAAATTGACCACCGCAACGGAAGTGGCAAATGCTGCTTTTGCTAATTGCACAAGCATCACCAGCGTGGAACTTCCTGCCGGAATAACAAAAATTGGTCCTGCCGTATTCAGTGGTTGCGCAAACCTTGTTAGCATTACTATCCCCGAAGGCGTAACGAAAATTGATAACTTCGCATTCGATGGTTGCACAAGCCTTGTTAGCGTCACAATCCCCGCAAGTGTCTCTACACTTTGTACCGACGCGTTCGGTGGTTGCGAAAAACTTGCAAAAGTTAACTATCTTGGAACGGCAGATCAATGGGCGCAAATTGCCTTTGAAAGTAGAAAAGCAAACCCGACGTATTATGCAAAGAATTTGCACTTGAACGACGTGCTGGTTACGGAAGCAAAATTGACCACCGCAACTAAAATAAGAAGTTATGCTTTCTACAATTGCGCAAGCCTTAAGAGCATCGAAATTTCCACAAGTGTAACCGAAATTGGTTCTGAAGTGTTCTATAATTGTGCAAGCCTTGAAAGCATCAAAATTCCTGAAAACGTAACAGATATTTCCAGAGAACTTTTCGACGGCTGCGCAAGCCTTAGAAGCATCGAAATCCCTGCCAGCGTAGTTAGTATTGGCATCGATGCGTTCAAAGGTTGCAACGCTCTTGCAGAAGTTAACTATCTTGGAACGGCAGATCAATGGGTGCAAATTGCATTTATAGATGCCAGTGCACAACCTTTGTGTCAGGGCGCAAAACTTTATTTCAACAACGTGTTGGTGACGGAAGTGAAATTGGCCACCACAACAAAAATTGGCCAATACGCATTCTATAAGTGCACAACTCTTGAAAGTTTGGAAATTGCCGCAAGCGTCACCGAAATAGGAACCTATGCATTCTATGACTGTGAAAAACTTGCAAGCGTTGCCATTGCCCAAAACAGCCAACTTGCAACCATTGGTTCAGATGCGTTTAATTCTTGCACAAGTCTTGAAAGCATCACCATTCCGGCAAGTGTCACAAAAATATCTTCCTGCGCATTTTCTGGTTGCAAAAACCTTGCAACGGTATCCTTTGCTGAAGACAGTCAACTCGCTTCAATTAGCGATGGTGTATTCAAAAATTGCACAAGCCTTAAGAGTATCACCATTCCGGCAAGTGCTGCAAAAATAGGAAGCAGTACTTTTGCTGATTGCAGCGGCTTGTTGGAAATAACAATTCCTGCAAGCGTAACGGAACTGGGCTATAACGCCTTCTATGGTTGCAGCGGTATCGAAAAAGTTAACTATCTTGGAACGATAGACCAATGGGCACGAATAAAGTTTGTGGAGCTTGCAAACCCGTTGTCGCCATTCAATAACGCTGTTCTGTACGTGAATAACACGCCTGTTACCGACGTTAAGTTGACAACGGTAACGGAAATAAGCGACTATGCGTTCTATGGATATGATGCCTTGTTGAGCGTTGAATTATCCAGCAGTGTAACCGGCATTGGCGACAAGGCGTTCTACCGTTGCGAAAATCTTCTAAGCGCAAAAATCCCGACCAGCGTAACAAGCATTGGAACAAGCGTATTCAGTAAAAGCAACGCCCTCACAATCTATTGTGAAATAGCATCTAAGCCTAGCACTTGGAACAACACTTGGAACGAATCTTACCTTGGCTATGGCAGTTGTAGCCTTCCCGTTGTTTGGGATTGCAAAAACACCGAAGTTGCCAATGATGGCAGTATTTACGCTGTTATTGAAGGCGTTCGCTACGCATTGAAAGGTGAAGTTGCAACTGTTGCTCCGCAACCGAAAAACATTGATTCTCAAACAATTATTCGTCCTTCTGTTACCTACAAAGGCACAAGCTACGCCGTCACAACGATTGCTGCCCATGCGTTCGAGGGTAACAGCAACCTTGTGAGCGTAACCATCCCGTCCAGCGTAACAAACATGGGATCTCAACCTTTCTATGGTTGCAACAGATTGACAATCTATTGCGGAAAAGAATCGAAACCTAGCAACTGGAACAGCAATTGGAACTACAGCCGTCCCGTTGTTTGGAACTACTTAAGCAACGAAACAACTGATGGCGGCCAGATTTTTGCCACGATTGACGGCATTCGCTACGCATTGATTGACGACAAAGCAGAGGTTTCTTTCCAAGCAGGCAGCAGTGCTTCGGTAGAAATTCCTTCCACCGTAACGTACAAAGGTGTCACCTATTCTGTATTTTCTATCCGCGAAGATGCATTTTTGAACTGCACCAGCCTTGAAAGTATCAAAATTCCCGCAAGCATAGCCAACATCGGCATGAATGCGTTCGATGGTTGCACAAACCTTAGCAGCATCGAAATTCCCGCAAGCATCACAGGCATAGGATCATATGCATTCAATGGTTGCCTCAGACTTGCAATTGTTAACTATCTTGGCACAATCGACCAATGGGCACAAATAAACTTCCACAATGCGTATGCAAATCCGTGGTACGTTGCAGGCAAGTTGTATATCAACGAACAGTTGGTGACGGAAGTGAATTTGACGTCTGCAACACAAATAGGCAATTATGCTTTCTTTAGTTGCAGTTTGCTCACAAACGTCACAATTCCTGCGACTGTGGGAACAATTGGCGTGGGTGCATTCCGCGATTGCACAAATCTTACAAATGTTGTTATGGCTGGCGATGTTACAGAAATAAGCACAGATGCCTTCCTCGGTTGCACAAGTCTTGAAAGCATCACAATTCCCGCAAGCGTAACACGCATTGGCTCGTTCGCGTTCTCCTCTTGCAACAGCCTTAAAAAGGTTAATTATCTTGGCACGATAGATCAATGGGCGCAAATAGCTTTCAGCGATGAAAGTGCCAACCCGTTGTATTACGGCGCAAGTTTGTACTTGAACGACGTGCTAGTGACGGATGCAAAATTGACGGCAACGACAATTGGCAAATATGCGTTCTACAATTGCCAAAGCCTTACTAGCCTGGAAATTGCTGCAAGTGTCACAGGCATATCGGAAAAGGCATTTGCTTATTGCAGCAACCTTGCAATGGTAACTTTTGCCGAAGATAGCCCACTCGCTTCAATCAGCAATAGCGTATTCAAAAATTGCACAAGCCTTAGAAGTATATCTATTCCGGCAAGTGTCACAAGCATAGCCGATAGCGCTTTTTCGTATTGCACCGGCTTGGCGGAAGTGACAATTCCTGCAAGCATGGAAAACATAACCAGTTTTGCCTTCAGCAATTGCAGCGGTATTGAAAAAGTTAACTATCTTGGCACGATAGACCAATGGGTGCAAATTAAATTTGGTAATCAATGGTCCAACCCACTGGCCTTCGCAAAGAATTTACATTTGAACAACGTGCTAGTTACGGAAGCAAAATTGACGTCAACGACAATTGACAAATATTCATTCTACAATTGCCAAAGCCTTACCAGCGTAGAAATTGCTGCAACTGTTACAAGCATCGGAAACTATGCATTCAGCGGTTGTGCGAACCTTGCAACGGTCACGTTGGACGAAAACAGCCAACTTGCAACCATCGGGGATCAGGCTTTCTCCGGTTGCGGAAAACTTGCCAGCATCACAATTCCTGCAAGTGTAACAAAAGTTGGCAATCGTGCCTTCGACCTTTGCGCTAGCCTAACAATCAATTGCGAAGCATCGTCTCAACCAAGCGGTTGGAAGTCCAGCTGGAACAATTCCAATTGCACGGTTGTTTGGAACTGCAAAAACAGCACATCCGCAGGCGAAGAGAACGCCTAGTGGGTGTGGTTGTCGGTTGAAAGTGGTGCGGCAAGCATCGTTTGGCACCGTGCCGTTTACCGGCAAAACGCTAAAATTTTGAATGCGACAAGTTGCTACGCAGTGTGCTTAAAATAATTTTGCAGTTGCAACAATTGCGTGTTCAAGACGTTGCGCCTCGGCTTAACGTGAAAAAAACCATAAAAACAAAATAACGAAGTCAATGCTTTTTGCGTTGGCTTCGTTTTGTTTTGCGGTGCATTTATTTTTGCTGTTGTTGTTGGTGATTGTTTTTTTGTTGGCTAGTTTGTGATGCATTTGTTTTAGTGGTGCATTTGTTTGGCGCCGGCAAACATGTATTTGGACGGTGCCACTGCTTTTGTGGCGCATTTGTCTTGCAGTTGTTGTTAACGGTGGTTGCTTGGGCCAGTTTCGTTTTGCGGTGCATTCACTTTGTCGTGTATTTTTCTCGCAGCATATTTGTTTTGCAATAGCGTGGTTTTTATTTTACATCGGCTTCATTTTTGTTTTGCGGCAGTGTTGGTTGTGTTTGGGCAACAAAAAAAACACTCCTTGCCATTGTGCGAGGAATGTTCACCAAAAATGAAAAAATATTTTGATATTTATTTTTTGATACTATCGCCGTAATAGCCTTTGACTATTGACGGCATAAGTGGTAGTATATATCGGTACCAGTTTGCACCATAGGGGCAACTTATGCCCTTTTTGCGGAAAATTCGGCAGTTTTTGCGACAAAAAGTCACCAAAAATGCCACAAAAATTCGCAACGTGCAGGCAAAATACTATCCGCTGTGGATTGTTTGTGAAACTAACATACCACAAAGAAACGGACAATGCAACTTTTTTCGGCAATATTTTTAGAAAATTTTTTGAGGAGTTTTGTCAATGCCACAAGACATCAAGACCGTGAAATACGGCAATCACGAGAGAAAATCTTTCTCCAAAACGACAGAAGTGCTGCCTCTTCCTAATTTGATTGAGGTTCAAAAGCACAGTTACCAAATGTTCCTCGATGAAGGCATCCGTGAAGTTTTTGAAGACTTTTCGCCCATCGAAGATATGACGGGCCACTTCCGTTTGGAATTTTTGGATCACCACTTGGATTCTGCGCCCAAGTATTCGGAGGCGGAATGTCGTTTGCGTGACGCAACCTACGCCAGTCCGTTGCGCCTTACCGTTCGTCTAACCAACAAGGCCACCGGCGAATTTTTGGATCAAGAAGTGTTTATGGGAGATTTCCCCTTGATGACGGAAACGGGTAGTTTTATCATCAACGGTGCAGAACGTGTTATCGTTTCGCAAATCGTTCGTTCCCCCGGCGTTTATTGCTCGATGGAATTGAACAAGAACGGAAAACCCACCTACAACACAACGGCTATGCCCAGCCGCGGCGCTTGGTTGGAAATTGAACACGACAGCAACAACGACATTTTGTACGTCCACGTAGACCGCAACAGAAAGTTGCCCATCACCGTTTTGTTGCGTGGCATTTTGCACAGCAGTTTGAACAAAAACGTTGGCTGCGGCAACCACATTGCCAAAATTTTGGAATACGACCCCGTTTTGGCTTTGACCTTTGCTAAGGACGACACCGCAACCGACCAAGAATCGCTAATTGAAATCTACAAGCGTTTGCGCCCGGGTGAAATTCCCACAGACGAATCGGTGCAAAAAACCTTGAACGATTTGTTGTTCGATGCCAAGCGTTACGACCTTGCAAAAGTTGGCCGCTACAAATTCAACAAAAAGTTGGCTTTGGAAGCTCGTATTGCCGGTTTAACTTTGGGCGAAGACGTAAGTGTCAACCTTACTACCTACCCCAAGTATACAAAACTCACCGAAGAACAAGCCAAAAACATTTTGACGTGCGGCGTTATTTCCGACATCAAAATTTTGGAACAAGATGGTTCCACCTCCACTTTGGCTGTTTCGGATGCGGATTTCCTTGCTAAGGCAACGGATGCATATATCGATGCAGACGTTACGCTTCCCATTGCTCGCGTTATTGCAACCGGCACCGTTTTGACGGAATCGGATGCATACGACATTCAACACAGCGGCATCAACAGCATTCACACCGTTGAACAAACCTACGAACAACTGTTTGATGCAACTTCCGCACAAACCGCACACGACTACGAACAAGTGCTTGCAAAACACCTTGGTTGCGTTTTGCTTACGGAAAAAGGCACGTTGGATATCTACGGCGAAGTGGTGGATGCAAGTGGCCGAGTTCTCACCGAATTGCCCCACGCAACCTACGACGAAAGAAAGGGCGAAATCACCGTTCAAGAAGCGGCTCAAATTGCCTTCGAAAACGGCTTCAACGTTTATAAGAGCAACGTTGCCGGCGTTATCGTGTTGGACGCAGAATGCCCCAGAGTTAAGGTTATCGGCAACCGCACGGTAGATGCAAAGAGTTTTGCAATTTCCTACGACAAACGTTTTGCCGAATTGGATTTCAAGGCTTGCGGCATCACCGAAAGAGTTGATTGCGAAATTTTGCGTGAAATTTTGGCCGACCAACTTTCCATTGAAGATACGGCTGCTTCCATTCGTGCCAGAAAGGACGAATTGGTTTGCAAACACATCACGCGCGAAGATATTATCGCATCCGTCAACTACAACCTTTGCATGAAATACGGCGTAGGAACAACCGACGATATCGACCACTTGGGCAACCGTCGTATCCGCTCCGTAGGCGAATTGCTTCAAAATCAATTCCGCATTGGTATTTCTCGTTTGGAACGCGTCATTCGCGAAAGAATGGCCGTGCAAGAAACCTCCAAGGCTACTCCGCAAACGCTAATTAACGTTCGCCCCGTATCCTCGGCAATAAAAGAATTCTTCGGTTCTTCGCAACTTTCTCAATTCATGGATCAATCCAACCCCATTGCAGAATTGACGCACAAGCGCAAACTTTCTGCACTTGGCCCCGGCGGTTTGAACAGAGAAAGAGCCACGTTCGAAGTTCGTGACGTTCACTACACTCACTACGGCAGAATGTGCCCCATCGAAACTCCCGAAGGACAAAACATTGGTCTTATCACCTCCTTGGCAGGATATGCCCGCATCAACGAATATGGATTTATTGAAGCGCCCTATCGCAGAGTGGATAAGATTCACCACACCGTTACCGATTTTGTTGAGTATTTGACGGCTGACGAAGAAGATAAGTATATCATCGGTCAAGCCAACGAACCGTTGGACGAAAACGGCTACTTTGCGGCAGAACGTATCACCTGCCGTCGTCGCGAAGAAATTTTGGAATTCCCGCGCGACAGAGTGGACTACATCGACGTTTCTCCTCGTCAACTTATTTCCGTTGCAACCAGCCTTATTCCTTTCTTGGAAAACGACGACACCAACCGTGCGTTGATGGGCAGTAACATGCAACGTCAAGCAGTGCCCCTTATCAAGCCCGAAGCCCCCATCGTTGCAACCGGTATCGAAGCAAGAATCGCTTCCGACAGCGGCGTGATGATCATGGCTTCCGACGACGGCGTTGTTTTGAAAGCTGCTGACGACAAGATTATTGTTCAAAGCGACAACGGAACGTTGCAAAACTACACGTTGAAGAAATTTGTTCGTTCCAACCAAGGAACGTGCATCAACCAAAAAATCATCGTCAAAAAGGGCGATAGAGTTACCAAAGGCCAAGTTTTGGCAGACGGTCCCAGCACCGACGGCGGCGAACTTGCATTGGGCAGAAACATTCTTATCGGCTTTATGACGTGGGAAGGCTACAACTACGAAGACGCAGTTTTGCTTTCCGAAAAACTTGTGAAAGAAGATGCATTCACTTCTATCCACATTGAAGAACACGAAATTGAATGTCGCGAAACAAAACTTGGACCGGAAGAATTCACGCGCGATATCCCCAACGTTGGTGAAGAAGCGCTAAGCGATTTGGACGAAGACGGCGTTATCCGCGTAGGTGCGGAAGTTCGCCCCGGCGACATTTTGGTTGGTAAAGTTACTCCGAAGGGAGAAACAGACTTGACTCCGGAAGAAAGATTGCTTCGTGCAATTTTCTCGGAAAAAGCTCGCGAAGTTAGAGACACCTCTTTGCGTGTTCCTAACGGCGAAGGCGGCATAGTTGTGGACGTAAAGGTGTTCACGCGCGAAAACAAAGACGAATTGGATCCGGGCGTAAGCAAACTTGTTCGCGTTTATATCGCACAAAAACGTAAAATTTCCGTCGGCGACAAGATGGCCGGCCGTCACGGTAACAAGGGCGTTGTTTCTCGCGTTCTTCCAGAAGAAGACATGCCGTTTATGGAAGACGGAACACCGTTGCAAATTGTGTTGAACCCGCTAGGCGTTCCTTCTCGTATGAACATCGGCCAGGTTTTGGAAGTTCACCTTGGTTTGATCTCCAAAATTTTGGGATGGAAAATTGCAACCCCCGTATTCGATGGCGCTAGCGAAGCGGAAATCAAAAAACTGTTTGAAGAAAACGGAATGGTTAACCCCGAAACGGGCAAAGTGGACGGCAAAGTTCAACTTTACGATGGACGTACCGGCGAACCGTTTGAAAACAGAGTTACCGTTGGCTACATGTACTACCTAAAACTTGTTCACTTGGTAGACGACAAGATCCACGCAAGAAGCACCGGCCCCTACAGTTTGGTAACTCAACAACCTTTGGGAGGCAAGGCACAATTCGGTGGACAACGTTTCGGCGAAATGGAAGTTTGGGCATTGGAAGCATACGGCGCTGCAAACGTTTTGCAAGAAATTTTGACTGTGAAATCGGACGACGTTGTTGGCCGTGTCAAGACGTACGAAAGCATCGTCAAAGGCGAAAACATCCCCGATCCGGGCATTCCCGAATCTTTCAAAGTTCTTATCAAAGAATTGCAATCGTTGGCTTTGGACGTGAAAGTTCTTTCTGCCGATAAGGAAGAAATTATCGTTCGCGACTCCATCGACGACGAGGCTGACTACAACGAAATTATGCTTGCAGAACAAGAAGAACGCAAGCAAGCAATGCATCAATTCAACGAAGAAGACGAAGTATCCTTGGTGGGTGGCGAAAAACAAGACTACACCGAAGAAGACGACGACTTCAGTTTGGATAGCCTGTTCGAAGACGATAACGATTCGTTGGCAGATTTGTTCGGCGACGACGAAAAGAACGACGTTCCTCAACCGGAAGACGAAGAAAACTACGATAGCGATGGCTTGGATAGTTTGCTTGACGCTTTGGGTGACGACGACGATTTGGATTTGTTCGACGACGATGAAGAAGACGAAGAAGACGATTCGAACGACGAAGAATAATTAAGGGAGGTAGAAAATGAGTAACGAACAAATTATCAGCGGACAAGCCATATCATCGTTGCGTTCCAACACTTTGGCTAGACGCGGAATCATGAACGACTTCGATTCCATGCAAATTGGAATTGCCTCTCCCGAAAAAATTCGCGAATGGTCCTACGGTGAAGTTAAAAAATCCGAAACCATCAACTATCGCACGCAAAAGCCGGAAAAAGACGGTTTGTTCTGCGAAAGAATTTTCGGGCCCGTTAAGGACTGGGAATGCCACTGCGGAAAGTACAAAAGAATCCGCTACAAAGGCATCGTTTGCGAAAAGTGCGGCGTAAAAGTTACAAAATCTAAGGTTCGTCGTGAACGTATGGGACACATCGAACTGGCCGCTCCCGTTTCTCACATTTGGTATTTCAGGGGAACACCTTCCAGAATGGGACTTATTTTGGATATTTCCCCCAAATACCTGGAACAACTAATCAACTTCCAAAGCTACGTGGTTATCGACCCGATGCAAAGCGGCATGCAATACAAGCAAATTCTCACCATGAGTGAGTACCGCGAAGCACAAGCCGCCGCAAGAGAAGATTCTTCCAAGAACTTCCGCGCCGGCACGGGTGCAGAAGCCGTTCGCGAACTGTTGCAAAACATCGATTTGGAAGCAGAAGCAGCAGCGTTGCGCAACATCGTCAACAGTACAAACCAAGGCGCAAAGAAAGTGCGCGCCATCAAGCGTTTGGATATTGTCGAAGCATTCAGAAAGAGCGGCAACCGCCCCGAATGGATGATTTTGACAGTGTTGCCGGTTTTGCCTCCCGAATTGCGCGCAATGGTTCCTTTGGATGGCGGAAGATATGCCACCAGCGACCTAAACGATTTGTATCGCAGAGTTATCAACCGCAACAATCGTTTGAAAAAGCTAATTGAAATCAACGCTCCGGAAATTCTTATCAACAACGAAAAACGTATGTTGCAAGACGCCGTAGACAGCTTGTTGGATAACGGCCGTAGCAAACGTCCTCAAACGGGTGCCGGCAACAGAGAACTTAAATCTCTTTCCGGTTTGCTTCGCGGCAAACAAGGTCGTTTCCGTCAAAACTTGCTGGGCAAACGTGTAGACTATTCCGGTCGTTCGGTTATCGTTGTTGGCCCCGAACTAAAACTTCACCAATGCGGTATTCCCAAAGAAATGGCTTTGGAATTGTTCAAACCGTTTGTAATGAAGAAGTTGGTGGAAACCAACCAATGCCACAACGTTAAATCGGCCAAAAAACGTGTTGAACGTGCCGATGCAAAGGTTTGGGACATTTTGGAAGGCGTCATCAAAGACCACCCCGTTATGTTGAACCGTGCTCCCACGCTTCACAGATTGTCCATTCAAGCGTTCGAACCTGTTCTTATCGAAGGCAGAGCAATAAAATTGCACCCGTTGGCATGTACGGCATTCAACGCCGACTTCGACGGCGACCAAATGGCAGTGCACGTTCCTCTTTCCATCGAAGCGCAAACGGAGGCAAGATATTTGATGCTTGCCGCAAACAACATTTTGAAGTTGTCCGACGGCAAGCCTGTTATCTGCCCCACGCAGGACATGGTTTTGGGTTGCTACTATCTTACCACCGTTCGCGGAAACGTCGACGAGTTGGTGAACATAATGCAACTATACGACGTAACACGCAAAGAACGCAGTTTGACGGAATCGGAAGTGGAATTGTTGCGTAAAGCAAAATTCTATTCCAGTTTCGACGAAGCGTACGAAGCTTACGTTGCACACGACATCACTTTGCACACCGTTGTTAACATCAAGTTGGATGACGGCAGCAAAATTTGGACGACAGTTGGCCGTTTCATCTTCTGTCAAGCCATCTACTACGATTTTGCCGATAGTTCCGCTCAGGACGATTCCTACATCACCGATCCGGAAATTTTGGCAGAAAAGCAACAAGAACGCTACACTTTGGGCATCCCCAGAGCTTTGTCGCAAGAAATGCTTCGCAACCCCAAGAGCTACTTGGTGGGCAAAAAGCAACTTTCCAAAATTGTTGAAAAGTGCTTCAAATTGCGTGGCACAACACCCACAGCAACCATGCTAGATAACGTCAAAGCGTTGGGATATAAGTACAGCACCATAAGCGGTCTTACCACCAGCGTGTTCGATATGAACATCCCTGCCGAAAAGCAAGAAATTTTGCGTGACGGCGAAAATCGTGTTATCGAAATTGAAAACAACTTCAACGAAGGTTTCCTCACCGAAAACGAACGTTATAAATCCGTTATCGAAGTTTGGAAGGAAGTTGCCGGCAAAGTGGAAGATTTGGTTAAGAACGTAATGGAAGAGGACAATCCCATTTGGATGATGGCCGATTCCGGCGCTCGTGGTAGCATGAACCAAATTCGTCAATTGTGCGGCATGCGTGGTTTGATGAGCGATCCTTCCGGTCGTACCATCGAATTGCCCGTAAAGGCCTGCTTCCGTGAAGGTTTGTCCGTGTTGGAATACTTCATTTCTTCACACGGTGGCCGCAAAGGTTTGGCAGATACGGCATTGAAGACGGCCGACTCTGGTTACTTGACCCGTCGTTTGGTAGACGTTGCACAAAACGTTATCGTTCGCGAAGAAGATTGCTCGGCAGGTAGCCGTCCGCAAGGTATGTGGATTGAAGCTTTCCGTGGTTCGGGCAAAGACGAAATCATCGAAAAATTCGAAGACCGTATCATTGGTAAGTACGTTATCGACGATGTTGTCAATCCTCAAACTGGCGAAATCATTTGCCACGGCGACACGATGATCAACGACGATATCGCAAAAGAAATAGTAAAAGCAGGCATCAACAAGTTGTATATGAGAACTGTTCTTACCTGCCGTAGCGAACACGGCGTGTGCTGCAAGTGCTATGGTTCCAACATGGCAACAGGCAAACCTGTTAACCTTGGTGAAGCTGTTGGCGTAATTGCCGCCCAATCCATTGGTGAACCGGGCACCCAGTTGACAATGAGAACGTTCCACACCGGCGGTGTTGCAACCTCCGACGATATCACACAAGGTTTGCCTCGTGTTGAAGAATTGTTCGAAGCGCGCAAACCCAAAGGATGCGCAACCATCTGCGAAGTGAACGGCAAAGTTTCGTTGCCTCAAGACGAAAACAAAAAGATCGTTCGCGTTACCGATTCCACCGGCAAAGCTAAGGACTACATCATTCCCTATACCTCTCGCATAAAGGTATCCGAAGGCGACGTGGTGGAAAGCGGCACTCCTCTTACCGAAGGTTCCATCTACCCGCAAGACCTCCTTTCTACAAAGGGACTTCGCGCAGTGGAAGAATATTTGGTTAAGGAAGTTCAAGCAACATACCGCACCAACGGTGTAGAAATCAACGACAAGCATGTGGAAGTTATCGTTCGTCAAATGCTTCGCAAAGTTCGCATAGAAGATGCAGGCACAACGGATATGCTTCCTGGCGAAGTGGTGGATATCTTCAAGTTCGAAGCAGAAAACAACAAAGCTTTGGACGAAGACGGCATCCCCGCAACCGCAAAGAGAATTTTGCTTGGTATCACCAAAGCAAGCTTGGCAACGGATAGTTTCCTTTCGGCAGCATCCTTCCAAGAAACCTCCAGAGTGTTGACGGAAGCCGCCATCAAGAACAAGTGCGACCCCTTGTATGGTTTGAAAGAAAACGTTATCATCGGCAAGATGATCTCGGCCGGCACCGGTTTGAAACAATACAGAGATATGGAACTTGTTCCCAAAGTGGAAGAATACTTCGGCGAAGAAACGGAACAAAAAGACGAATAGTCTGTGACAAAAACAAAAGCACCATGAAATTGCTCATGGTGCTTTTTTGTTGGTTTGCAAAAGGCGTGTGCATTCTTTGCTGAGAATCGATTGCGTTTTTTGCGCAATGACAAACGGGTTAAATCTGCTGTGTGTTTTGCGACGTGTGGCGCCGTTATGGCTCCAAAAATTGATAACGCACGCAATATTTTTGAACAAAACCGTTGTCGGCGCAGAAAATTCCGCATAAATAATGCGTGGGAAGATTGCCGTCCTTCCAATTTTTGCACAGAGGGCGGCCGCGCAAAACCAGCGCAAAACGGCCGCATCGTTTGCACAATGTTGCAGTGAATGTGCCAAAAAAAGCTAAACAAAAAAGGCTCGAAACAATTTGTGTTTCGAACCTTTTGTGTTAGTTGAGTTTTTGTTTTCCGCGTTTGATTGCCGCGCCAAGCCCGTTGTTGCGCATATAAATCCACGCCTTGCGGATAGTTGCGCGAACGCCGAAGCGTTTGAAGTATCTAAACAGGTTGGAAATAAGCGAAACTTTTTCGGCATAAACAACCTTGTCTTGCACAACGTAGTGGTGCAAAGCCATTGCATCCAAGAAGGACTTAACGTCTTGGTCGGGCTGTTGCTCTTGCAATTTGCCTTGTTCCAATTCGTGGAAGAAATCCACCCACAGTTTGGAAACGTCCGTCTTATCCACTTCGTTGATGAACTTAATTGCTTCTTCACGCATGTGCGCACGAAGTTCGTTATCTGTCAAAATGTCAATAAGAACGTGCGCTGCCACATAGGTGTTTCTTTGAGGAACTTGTTTCACGCCGCCGTTGTTTTTGAAAAATTCAACATAGGGCATGCTGTATGTTACAATGGGCAAGCCGTAGCTCAACGCTTCGCCGGCAACCATCGGGTACACTTCGTAAGAAGATGTCATCAAAAGTGCACTTGCGTATTTGTAGTATTTTTCGGGATTTTTTGTGAATCCAACGCGAGTAACTGCGCCGGTCAATCCCATTTCGCTGATAATGTTGTCAAATCCCTTGTCGGCGCCGGGGTTTTCCGCCTTGCCAACAATGGTAAGTCTGGCTTCCGGAACGTACTTGCGAATTTCCTTTATCACCCACAAGGCAGCAACGGGGTCTTTTTGCGTGTAGTCTATTCTGCCCACCCACAAAACGTTGGGTGCACCATCATACATGGGCGGCGGAGTGGTGTGCTCGAAAGTTAGCGGATTGGGAATGTATTTTGTTTTAATTCCAAAATCGCGGTAAATTTTTTCTTCGGTGTGAGTAATGGTGTGAACGCAGTCGGTGCACTTCAAAATTTGCGGTTTCCATGCAAATTGTTTGTGGTCAAACAGCAATGTGGAAGTGATCCAGTCGTGCGTGGTGGTAACAAAGTAGCAATTTTCTTTTTTGGCTGCCAACACGTCGAACAGCAAGTGGGGCGAGTTGGATGCCTGATAAAGCAACAAGTCAACTTCGTTTTCACGCAAAGCTTTGCGCAAGCCTTCGTGGTGTTCCAAAAGTTCTTGGCGGTTAATGGCAATGGATTTGGGAATGATAACTTTGGTAACGCCTTCGCACAGGGGGAAGTCGTCCTTGCTTTCCTTTTCCACAATAAGCGTAACTTTGTAGCCCATTTCCAAAAACTTGGGCATCAAGCAGGAAATAACGCGTTCCACGCCGCCGTTGCCGTAGCGGTAGTAGAAAAATGCAATGGATTTAATCTTTTTGTCCGTCTTCAAAAACTTGCTGCCGGCAATGCGTTGTCCCAAAACGAAAAGGTCGTTGTGTTCCACCAAAATCTTCATAATTTCTTCGTATTTGAAATTTTGCATTATCAAATCGAAGCATTCGGGCGCATCTTCTTCGCTAACGTTGAACATGAACGTCCAAACAATTTTGTGCATCAATTCCTTTTTGGTGTCGTTAACCAACTTTTTGCGGCAACCGTCAAAGCAGTTTTGCGCACGGAAGAAAGCTTCCAAGTTGTTTAGCGAAACTATTTGCGATGCTCTGCTGCGGAATTCCTTCATGGTGGCCGTTGCCTTTGTGGAAACGCCGTTGCCGTAGCGGTAGTTATAAAGTTTAACGTCCTTTCCCTGATAGCTTGTTGCAAAGTGGCTAATCATGGAGTAGATAAACATATCTTCCCCAACCACGCAACGATTTTGCGGAATAAAATCGGCAATTTGTTTCACCAATTCCGCCTTGTAGATTTTGTTCCACAAGTTCCAGGTGTAGTATCCGTCCGAAAAACAACCTTCAAAAACGTCTTTGCCTTTAAGTGTTTTGGTGGATGGGCGAACAAACTTCACTAATGCATCCACAGCAGCTTCGTCTTGCACGCCTTCGCACTCGATGTTGGCGCCAAATTGAAAAACGTCGCATTTGCGTTTGGTAATTTCCTTATAAGCCACTTCGCAAGCGTTCTTTTCCAAAAAGTCGTCGCTATCCAGCACCATAATGTATTTGCCCTTTGCGGCCTTAATGCCGTGGTATCTGGCGCGCGCCAAACCTTCGTTTTTGGGCAAGGATATCAAATGGAAGTTTTTGTATTTTTGTGCGTATGGTTCCACCAAAGCCAAACTGCCGTCGGTGCTGCCGTCGTTAACGCAGATAATTTCCATTTCTTTCAACGTTTGGTTTACTGCGCTTTCCAAACATTCCACAACGTATTTTTCCGTGTTGTAAACGGGGATAAGCAACGAAACTTTTATTTCGCTGTTTTCGTTGATTAAATCTTTAGCGGACATAATATTCCCCTCTCCAAAATTTATGAAATAATTATAACAACAAATATACTATTTGTCAACGCCCAAAATTATTCGAACAATCATTTTTTGTCACAATTTTGGGCAACCGTTGTGCAAAATTTACGTATAAAATGCCTCCGCCGAAAATTGCAATAAAATACTTTTTTATCGTTTTTGTGCAAAAACCTTGCAAAACAAGCATCAACGCCGCCGCAAAAGCCCAAAAATCGTCAAAAGCCTTGTCAAAAAAACTTTTGTCGGGTATAATGAGCCATACAAATATAAATTGATTTGGAGGAGAAACATGAAGAAAAAACTATTTTTGTGCTTCTTGCTTATATTAATGGCGGTGTTGGCTCTTGCGGGATGCCAAAATCAATGCACCGTCACGTTCCAAACGAACGGCGGCCCCGACGTTGAACACATCGTTGTGGAAAGCGGTGCAACGTTGCAACTCCCCAGCGATTCCGTTTGGGAAAACTACTATTTCTACGGCTGGTACCTAGACGAAGGTTTTGAGGTTCCATTTGCCGCCGAAACAATCATAACCGAAGACGTAACCCTTTATGCAAAGTGGTGCAAGGTGGAAACCTGGCAAACAACTGATGCCACCTGCACAACCGCCGGCGAAAAACACGGCACCTGCGTTGCTTGCGGCCAAACTTTTTCCGAAGTTCTGCCGGCACTGGGCCACAATTTCGATAATGAAGTTCAGGGCACGCCTGCAACTTGCTTGGAAGGCGGCACAAAACGTTACAGCCACTGCGCTCGTTGCAACAAAAACCTCGATGCCGACGGCAACGACGTTTCCCTAGATAATCTTGCAATAAGTGCGCTCGGCCACGACTACGGTGATGGCTGGATCTACGAAGTTGCCGCAACTTGCACGGAAACAGGCACGCTTGGCCACTTCCATTGCAACCGTTGCAACGGCAATTTCAATGGTCAAAGCCAACCGTTGCAAAGCCTAACCATTGCGGCCACAGGCCACAACTATTCAACCACAACACCCATTGCCGCTGCTGCGGCCACTTGCGAAACTGCTGCCACTGTGGAACATTTCCACTGTGATGCATGCGGCAAGAACTTCGATGCTAGCAATGCGGAACTTGCCGATATCCACACCGGCGCCGCTTTGGGACACAATTATGGCACGTTCGTTGCCGAAAAGCCTGCCACCTGCACGGAAGCGGGCACAGCAGGTCACTACACTTGCAGTCGTTGCAATGGCAACTTCAATGCCGAAAAACAACCTGTTGCAAGCCTAACCATTGGCAAACTTGGCCACAACTACGAAGATTGGGTTTACGAAAAACCCGCCACCTGCACGGAAGAAGGCATTGTGGGCCACTATCATTGCACTCGTTGCAACAAAAACTTCCGTGGCGACGTTGCGGTGGAAATCCCCAACGTAACCATTGCCGCCCTTGGCCACGACACAACTCGTGTTGCACCTGCTGCGGCCACTTGCGAAGGCACCGGCAATGTGGAACACTACCATTGCAACCGTTGCAACAAAAACTTCAATGCTCAAAATGTGGAAATAACCAACGTAACCATTGCCGCTCTCGGCCACGATTGGGGCGAATGGACGGAAAAAGTTGCCGCCACCGTGTTCGATAAAGGCACGGAAAAACAAACTTGCGGCCGTTGCTTGGCAGAGGCCACGCGCGAAACCGACTATTCCGTTCAATTTGCTCGCGTGTTCATAACAACGCCAAGCAACTATCCCGACCCCATCACCGACCCCAACGGTTGGGCCAGCTGGATGTGGTCCTATCACCCCGGCGATCAATTCCGCGTGCGCTACGAAGCAACCGACCCCACAAAAAGTTTCGATAGCTACGCCCAAATGAAAATTCAAGGCGGCACCAGCACCGGCTACCCCAAAAAGAACTACAGCATCAAACTGTTTACGGATGCTGCACAAACCACCAAAAATAAAGTGGAAGTTGTGGATGGTTGGGGCAAGGAAAACAAATATTGCCTAAAAGCCAACTACATCGACGTAACGTCCGCCCGCAACCTTGTAACGGCGGATATCTGGAGCGAAATTGTTGCCAGCCGTTCGTCCTCTGCTGTGGTAAGCGCACGTCAAAACACCGCCCAAATGGTGCACAACGGCGCCGTGGATGGTTTTCCCGTGTTGCTCTATTTCAATGGCACCTACTACGGCTTGTATACCTTCAACATTCCCAAAGATAAGTGGCTGTTTGGCATGTCCAAGGACGACAACCAAGCGCTAATCTTTGCCGATGGCACCACCCGCAAAAGCACTGGTGCACTGTGGCAATCCACCGGCTTCAAAGAAGTTATCGACACAACCTTGTGGAACAGCACCGATATGGCTGGTTGCGGTTGGGAATTTGAATACTTGCGTGACGAATCTGCCACAAGCCAAGCAAAATGGGTGGCAAGCATAAATCAGCACGTGCAGTTTGTGCTGGATACCTACGGCAGTGTCAAGTTCAAAACCATCGAACAAAAACGTGCCCTGCGCGACAAGTTCCGTGCGGAAGCCGGCAACTATTTCGATATCGATGGCTGCATCGACTACCTAATTTTCCTGCACTGCATTTTCGGCTGGCAGGATAACGCCAACAAAAACGTTTTGTGGTCCACCTACGACGGCCAAGTTTGGTCTCCCAACGCGTACGACTTGGATACAACGTGGGGCCTAACGTGGGATGGCACGCTCAACTTGCACCCGGATAACGGCAACCCCTATGCTGCCGGCAAAGACAATAAGGCTTGTGCGCAAACTTGCGGCTTCTGGATGGGCGGCGGCGAAAGTGCCCCCGGCGAAGATTGGTACCACAGCAACATGCGTGGCAACGCCCTGCTAGATGCAATAATGTTGTTCTATGCCGACGAATTGGAAGCGCGCTACACCGAACTTCGTGCCGATGGCGCACCCTTATCCTACGCAAACATTGCAAACAAGTTCACGGCATTCATCAGCAGCATTCCTGCCGAAGTGTACCAACGCGAAGCAACCGATTTTGCAAGTCGTCCCAGCAACACAACGGATAAGTTTGGCTATAGCAACAACACCGACCTTAACCAAATTTTGGAATTTGCTCAATACCGTTTGCCCTATATCGACACGCAATATCACGACTTATTGGAATACAACCAAAACTATTTTGGCGACTAGGCCCCTGTGCCTTGTTGCAAAAACAAGTGGTGCAAACAAAAAACAAAAACGACAGCGAATTTTCGCCGTCGTTTTTTTTGTTGTGGCTGTTGTGGGGCGCAGTGCAGTTGCAGTAGTTGTTCGGTTTGGTGCGCTGTTTGCTGGCGCGGGAACATTTTCAGCCTTTTGTTGCAGTTGGTTGCTTTATTGCATGCATGGCGTGTGGCTGGGCAATGCTGCGGCCGTTTGTCGTGCCGCTTGCGGTTGGTTGTTTGGCCGATGCTGTTTGCTTGGTGGTTGCGTTTTGCAAAAGTCTTGGCATTCGTCTGCTTGCTTTGTGCACAGCAATCAAAATTGGCAGTGGTGTCAACTGCGGTGGTATCTGTTGCATTTCTTGTGTTGTTTGGTTTGTCTTGCATGCATAGCGTGTGGCTTGGCAATGCTGCGGCTGAACGGTGATTTTGGCTTTGCGTTGTGGTTGGCTTTTGTGGCAGCGGTGGGGCGGTTTTGAAGTCTGCCATGCCGCCTGTTTTTGCCCAAAGTCTTGCCTGTAAACAAAACTAGCAAAATTTCCTAAATATATAGCATAAGTATAACATCTTGCTTAAATAAAACTTAAAAAACATCAAAAAATGTCGTTTTTCGCCTTGCAAAGGTTGCAAAATGGCAAAATTGTTGTTATACTAGTGTAACACAAGCCGATCTATATCTTTACTCACAGCAACAGGGGATGGATATTGCGGCTTGTTTCATTGTATAGATATTTCACAAAAAAACATAAGCTCAAAAAGGAGAAGAAAAATGACAAACACAAGAAAAGCGCTTGTCGCCGCATTTGCGTGTTTAATTGTTTTGTGCATTTCCCTCACGTTTGTTGTTGCGCCCGTTTCCAACGCGGACACCAACTACACGGCAAACTGGGGCACGCACGAACTGGTTCAACAAGCAGACTACAACTTGCGTGACGGCGCAACAGAAAGCCAATTCATTTCCTACGGTCCTTCCGCTGGCGGAAACGTTTGGTATTCTCGCAGTGTTGCAAACTACTACGACCTTAGCAAAGTTACAGTTCTTCCTAGCTATAAGGAATATAACGAATTGCTTTCTAAAGGCCAATACGCTATGTCCACAGTAAAAGAACAAGCCGATTTCGTAATAACCAACTACGGTTGGGACGTTCTTGGCGCAGTTAACGGCACGTCCTTCGACACGTCTTCTGGTCAACCTCATTGTGGTTTGATGATTGAAGGCGTAAACTATGCCGGCAGTTATGATTACGGTTTCTTTGCCATCATGTATAACTCCAAAGGCGAACAAAAAGCAGTTATCGGTCAAAGCAACGAGCAAGCAGCATTCTTCAACCACAAACGTGGCGAAACGTTGACTCGTACGGAAAACGGCGTTACGGTCGACTACACCGACTACGAAGTTAAGCACGCAATCGGTGGCTGGGCAAACCAATATTTGGTTTACGACAGTATTCTTTGCGCGCCTAATGATAACGACCAAGAACACCCGCGTACTGCAATCGGCATCAAAGCCGATGGCACCGTTGTCACCTACGTTTGCGAAGGCCGCAACCAAGGTCGTGCAGGCGGCATGAGCCTCTACACAATGGCCACCATAATGCAAGACTTGGGATGCATCTACGCAATCAACTTGGATGGCGGCGGATCTTCCACGGCTCTTTCTCGTCACGAAGGTGAAACCACCTATTCCAACCGTATCGAAGCAGCCTACGGCGCAGACCGTTCCGTTTCCAGCGCAATTTTGTTTGTTTCAACGGAAAGCTATGCCGATAAGGATCCTGCAACCACACCCACACACGATCACACCTTTGCTCGCGCACAAATTTTGCCCAATCAAGATTTGTTCATCAGCGGCACAACGGTTAACTTCACCGCTACCGGCAGTGATGCCTATGGTGATCCCGTTGCCCTGCCCGAAGGTCTCACTTGGCAAGTGGATGCAGCAAACAGCACAACCAACATTGGCACAATCAATGCCACAACGGGTGTTTTCCAAGCAACGCAAGGCGCAACCGGCTATGTGACAGTTAACCTTTGCCAAGGCGAAACGGTTGTTGGCTCCACCAAAGTGTTCTTTGCTTGGCCCGACTGGAACTATTCCAACAGCTGGGTTAACAGATTCTCCATCGGATACGAAGAAGAACAACTAATGTACTTTGTGATGTATCCTGCCAACAACGAACTTAACAGGAGCGTTGGCATCAGCACGTGGCGCCCGTTCGTTTTGCAAGAATGTGACTTCACTTGGAACTTGCCCACAGGGTGTTCTGTTGAAGTTCGCAACAACTTCTTCTATTTCAAAGCAGGCACAAACCCTGTTGTAGATTATACTGTTTCTATTGCCAAAATCAACGGCACCAACCAAACAAGCGGTAACTCTATCAACCAATTGACGGCTCTTGTTAACGTTGGTAAGGCACCCGAAATGATCTACGACTTCGAAGATGGCGAATTGCCCTATGGCGTATGGCGTGGTGGTAAATCTACCGATATCTACATCGCAAATGACACCAACGGAAAAGTTTTGTTTGGCGAAGGCTCAATGGCTATCGACTACGACTTTTCTGCCTGCAACTATATCCCTAGCATAGAAAGTGGCAAGGCAAACAACCCCACCGTTACTTGGTATAACGATAACAACGGATTCAACGGAGTTGTTCCTGCCGATGCTGCATACTTTGGCATGTGGGTTTGGTTGCCCGAAGGATTTGACGGTTGTTGGTTGCGTGTAACCTTCCAAGGGCACACAAGCAGCGGCGGTTTGGGAACCAACCGTACCATCATGACGGAATTCAACACCAATTCCGAAAAATACGGAACCAACAAGGTAGACTTGGGTACCGTTGGCGGAAGCTGGCATTTCTACTACGGCAAGATGGGCGTAGATACCAGTACTAACAGTGCTTGGGGTATCACCGGTCCGTTCAGCATCTATTCCGTACAATTCATGTGGTCGGCATTCAACGATACAGCGTTGGGCTATGACTACGGTATGAAGACTGGTGCAGAAAAAGCACAAGCACAAGCAGACGTTTTGGCCAAGTTCAACAAAGCTTCCAAAGGCACCATGTATTTCGACAACGTAATGGCAATGTATGGTGAACCTACTGTCGATATGCTTGCACCTTACCTTAGCAATATCAACATCACGTCTGGCGAAGAATCCAGCACGTTTACGTTCAAAATTGCCGACGAAGATCGCTACAACAAAGACGAACAAGCGGCCATCAAATACAATCCGCTTCAATCACTCGGAACTTTGTTCTCCATTTCCGGCATTAACTACGAAACGCTTGCCCTCTACTACAACGGAACACAAATTGAATCTAGCAAAATTTCCGTTAACGAAACCACCGGCGAAGTTACCGTTACCGGCTTGCCCAAAACATTTGCCTATAACGACACGTTGCGTGTATTCGCTTATGACAACTACTACAACAAGTTGGATAAAACCATCACGTTGCGCAAAATTTCCTACGTTTCTGGCGTTGCTACCGAAGGCGACGTTGCCGAAACCACAGACTATTTGTTCTGGGAAGGTTTTGCAGTTAGTGGTGTAACAACTCCCACCCCCAAAGTAGTTGACCACGATGGCTACTACTTTGTGGAATGGGCTGGCAACACAATTCCTTCCGTGATGCCTGCAAACGATATCATCATCAATGCAACCTATTCCAATTTGTATCACCTAACCATCAAGGAAGAAGGCGTTGAAACTCCCCTTGTTGACCAACAAGTTGCTTATGGCACAACAATTTCGTTGCCCACACGCACTGGCTACACTCCCTCTTGGGTTACGGAAACTGTTCCCGCAAAAATGCCTGCAGCCGAAACCAACTTGGTTTGCAAGTTCACAATCAATCAATACAACTTGACTGTTAAGGTTGATGGCGAAGTTATCGAAACGCGCGAAAACGTTGAATACGACAGCGCAATCACTTTGCCCGAAGTTGAAGGCAAAACCGGCTTCACGTTTGCTTGGGATGAACCCGCAGCCAAGATGCCTGCAAACGATTTGACAATCGAAGGCCACTTCACAATCAATCAATACACAATAACCTTCAAACAAGGCGAAAAGGTTGTTGCAACTGCAAAGCAAAACTACGATTCCGAAATCAATCTTCCCACAGTTACCGGCCATGACGTGGTTTGGAAAAATGCTTCCACTCGTCCCACCAAGGTTCCTGCCCAAAACATCGAAATTGAAGTTATTGCAATTGTTCACACGCACACACTAATCATCATGGACGGCGAAGACGTTGTTTCTGCAACATCCGTTGCGTATGGCACACCCATCACAATTCCGGAACGCGAAAACTACGAATACGTTTGGAGCAATCCCGAAACGCCGGTAACCACAATGCCGGATAGCACACTCACCATCTATGGCGAATATAAGTACACCAAGTTCCTTGTGACCTACAAGCAAGGTGAACAAACGGTTGCTACGCAAGAAATCCGCTATGGCGAAGAAATTACTCTTCCCGCAATCACCGGCTACGACGTGGCTTGGAAAGACCAATCCACCGTTCCTGCAACAATGCCGCAAAACGCAATCACGTTGGAAGTTGTGCTAACAGTTCACACACACAAATTGACTTTCAAAGTGGACGGCACAGTTGTTAAAGAACACGAAACTATTGCTTTTGGAACAAAAATTGCCGACAACTTGCCCACAGTGGAAGACAGAACTGGCTACACGTTTGATTGGATTGATCTTCCCGAAACCATGCCCGACGAAGACTTGGTTGTTGAAGGCGCATTCACTGCGAACAAATACACTTTGACCATCAAGGTTGATGGCGAAGTTATTGAAACGCGCGAAAACGTTGCATACGACAGCAAAATTACTTTGCCGACAGTTGAAGACAGAACAGGCTACACATTTACCTGGAAAAATGCAGTTGACAAGATGCCCGCAAACGATTTGACAATTGAAGGCGAATTTACTGCTAACAAGTATTTGCTTGCGTTCTACATTGATGGAACTCTTTATGTGGATGCAGAAAACGTAGCATTCGGTTCCGCAGTTGAAATGCCTGTTTCCAACAAGACTGGTTATTCCATTGTTTGGGAAAAGACACTTGAAACTATGCCTGCCCAAGATACTGTTATCAATGGTGAATTTGTGATCAACAAATACACCTTGACTTTCAAAGTTGATGGCGAAGTTATCGAAACGCGCGAAAACGTTGAATACGACAGCGCAATCACTTTGCCCGAAGTTGAAGGCAAAACCGGCTTCACGTTTGCTTGGGATGAACCCGCAGCCAAGATGCCTGCAAGCGATTTGACTATCGAAGGCAAGTTCACACGCAACAGCTACAAGCTCACCTTCAAAGTGGAAGGCGAAGTTGTGAAAGAAACGTCCGTACTTTACGACACGCAAATCGACTATCCGCAAGTGGAAGGCAGAACCGGCTACACGTTTGCTTGGGATAAGAACATCGTCAAGATGCCTGCCGAAGCTACTGTAATTAACGGCACGTTCACAATCAGAAGTTTCGTCCTCACATTCAAGGTGGATGGAACGGTTGTTAAAGAATCTTCCGTTGAATACGGCGCAGCAGTTGAATATCCGCAAGTGGAAACAAAAACTGGCCACACGTTTGCTTGGGATAAGGACATTGCAAAGATGCCTGCCGAAGCTACTGTAATTAACGGCACGTACACAATTGGCCAATACACGTTGACTTTCAAAGTTGAAGGCACCGTTATTGGAACACCTGCAAAAGTCGACTACGACAGCGCAATCACGTTGCCGCAAGTTGAAGGCAAAACAGGCTACACCTTTGCTTGGAAAAACGCAGCAGCCAAGATGCCTGCAAGCGATTTGACAATTGAAGGCGCATATACGGCAGACGTAAGCTACTTCAAGGCAGCAGTTGATGCAGTTGCAAACGCAACAACGTTGGAAGCAACCTTCAACGCAATAAAAGATGCCGATGCAGCATACGCAGTATACCGCACGGAAGATAAGGCTGTGCTTGCCGACGAACTTGCAAGACTCAACACACTAAAAGCCAACTACGTGGCAGCAGCCAACGGCGCAGCAGAAGATTTGAACGGCGCAGTGAGCGTTGTTAACACTCTTCTTTCCGCATTGGTTAGCGTTGCTTTGGCAGCAGTTGCCGCAGTGGTTATCAAAAGGAGGTTGTTCTGATGAATAAGAAACTAGTACTAGTGCTTGTATGCTTGGTTTTGGCATGTTTCGTGTTTGCAGCGTGCGACGTAACGCCGGAACAACTTGTGCTTAACCAACTTGCCGAACAAATAAGCAGTTCCAAGGGCATTGGCGGCGACATAACTGTCAGCCGTGGCAACGAAGTTGTTGGCACCGCAAAAGTTGCCTACGACTTTGCAACACAAACCAAAGTTGTGGAAACAACAAAACCCAACCCCGACACAACAAAAGAAGACGCAACCATCACGTCCACCAGCACAACAAAAATTGCATCCGCAGGTGTTGTGTTTGGATGGAAAGTGGAAGATTTCTCTTCCGTTGTGCTTAACGGTTTGGATCTTGTTGGAACAATTGCCGCCGACAAAGTTCAAGAAAAGCTTGGCTTGAATAACGTTGAAGGAGACGTTTCTATTGTTGTTACCATCACCGGCAGCATCGAAACGCAATCCATTTACGTTCGACAAATTGTTGTTACCTATGCAACAACCAACGGAAACAACGTAAGAATTGTTCTTGTGGCAAAAGCTTAACGGCATTTAGCAAAAACTCAAAAACTCAAAGCAGTCAAACGCCTTAAAACGCTTGACTGCTTTGTTTTGTTTTGGTAAAATATACGTTGGTGTTTTATGGATAATCAAAACGAAAACGTAGTGATAGGAAAAAAACAAATTTTGCGTCTTGTGCACGAAAACAAGCTGAAATGCATTCAGCTTGCCACCGATGCCGATGCGGATTATTGCGCCTGTCTGGTTGCAGCCGCAAGGGAGCACAACGTTAAAATTTTTGCACAAAACACTCGCGAAGAACTTGCCCAAAAGTACGGCATTGACGTTCCGTGCGGCGGCATTGGTTTTTTGAAGGCCGAAGGCTAAAAACTTTTTGGTTTTGGCAACACTATATCGGCACCCCAAAATTGATACTTTGCGCCTAGGCGCTTTGTATAACGAATTCGCTTTTAGAATTCCGACGATTCACTATTGAAAGGAGGTAAAAAAGATGGCAACAATCAACCAGTTGATTAAGCAAGGAAGAAGACGTGATGCAGAAAAGAGCAAATCTCCTCTTTTGGATAGCTGCCCGCAAAAACGCGGCGTTTGCTTGAACGTGACCACAACTTCTCCCAAAAAGCCCAACTCTGCATTGCGTAAAATTGCCCGTGTTCGTCGTACCAACGGCATGGAAGGTACTTGCTACATTCCCGGCGAAGGTCACAACCTTCAAGAACACAGCGTCGTTTTGATTCGCGGCGGCAGAGTAAGAGACTTGCCCGGTATCCGTTACCACATTATTCGCGGTACGCTTGATACGGCAGGCGTAGCCAACAGAAAGCAAGCTCGCTCGAAGTATGGCGCAAAACGTCCCAAGAAATAGAGAGAAATCTTTTGCGACGATGCATTGACGTGCAAAAAGTCGCGCAGGACAAACATCAACACAGTTCAAGGTGAATAGTCGGAGTTTTGATTTTGACTTTTCGCCCGTAGAGCAGTATGCGGCTTGGACTGCCGCAGAAGTTTCTCCGCATTGGTGGAGCAATGCGTTGAGTTGGCTGTATTGGTAAATCAAAATTAAAATCAAAAAATCTAAAAGGAGGAAAAAGCACTTATGTCCAGAAGAGTTCGTGCCCCCAAAAGGGAAGTATTGCCCGATCCCGTTTACGGCAGCATTGTGGTTTCGAAAGTTATAAACCAAGTTATGCAAGACGGCAAAAAAGGAACTGCACAGGAAATTGTTTACGGCGCTTTTGACGAAATCAAAAACAGAACCGGAAACGATCCTATGGAAGTATTTAACAAAGCAATCAACAACCTTATGCCTATGTTGGAATGCAAAGCAAGACGCGTAGGCGGCGCTAACTACCAAGTACCTATGGAGGTTAGACCGGAAAGACGCCAAACTTTGGCTATACGTTGGTTGGTTATGTTTGCTCGCAAACGCAGCGACAGATTTATGTATTTGCGTTTGGCAAACGAACTTCTTGATGCCTGCAACGAACAAGGCGGCGCATTCAAGAGAAAAGAAGAAATGCACAGATCTGCCGAAGCAAACAAGGCGTTCGCACATTTCAGATGGTAATTATCATCGCAATTTAATTTGGAGTTAAGTAACGAAAATGGCTAGAATTTATCCCTTGCAAAACGTGCGCAACATTGGTATTATGGCGCACATCGACGCAGGTAAAACAACCACAAGCGAAAGAATACTGTTCTTTTCCGGCAAAACCCGCAAAATTGGCGAAACGCACGACGGAACGGCCGTTATGGACAGCATGGCGCAAGAACAAGAACGCGGCATAACCATCGCAAGCGCGGCAACTACCGTCCACTGGATTGATCACTACAACGACACGGATTATCGCATAAACCTTATCGACACTCCGGGCCACGTAGATTTCACCGTGGAAGTTGAACGCTCGCTTCGCGTTTTGGATGGCGCAGTTGCTGTTTTCTGTGCAAAAGGCGGTGTAGAACCCCAAAGCGAAACGGTGTGGCACCAAGCGTCCAAATACAACGTGCCCAGAATTGCATTCGTAAACAAAATGGATATCAACGGCGCAAACTTCGAAAACGTTGTAAGAATGATGCGTGAAAGATTGAAATCCAACGCATTGCCCATTCAGTTGCCTATCGGCAAGGAAGAAACCTTCAAAGGTTTGGTAGACGTAATAACCAAAAAGGCCTACTTCTACAACGATCCCACCGGATCGGTTATCGACGAAGGACCTATTCCTGCAGATATGGTTGCCGCAGTGGACAAGGCACACGACGAACTTGTGGAATTCTGCGCTGGCACCGACGACGCGCTTATGGAAAAGTTTTTTGAAGAAGGCGACCTTTCCGTCGACGAAATTAAAAAAGCTTTGCGTAAGGCTGTTATCGAACTTAAAGTGAATCCCGTTTTGTGCGGCTCTGCCTACAAAAACAAGGGCGTTCAAAAACTGTTGGATGCAATTTGCGAATATTTGCCCAGCCCCGTAGACGTGGACCACGTTGTTGGTTTTGACGTTCACGACGAAAGCAAAGAAATAGTGCGCAAAACAGACGACAACGAACCGTTCTGCGGTTTGGCATTCAAAATTGTTGCCGATCCGTTTGTTGGTAAGTTGGCCTACTGTCGTGTTTATAGCGGCAAATTGCAAGCCGGCAGCTACATCTACAATTCCACCAAGGGCAAGCGTGAACGCATCACCAAAGTGTTGCAAATGCACGCAGCTCAACGTGAAGAAATTGACGAAACCTACGCAGGCGAAATTGTTGCATTGGTTGGTTTGAAAGATACTACCACGGGCGACACTTTGTGTGAAGAAAAGAATCCCATCGTTTTGGATAGCATGATCTTCCCCGAACCCGTTATTAAGGTTGCAATCGAACCCAAAACCAAGGCTGGTCAGGAAAAAATGACCCTTGCACTTATCAAGCTTGCCGAGGAAGACCCCACGTTCAAAACTTATACCGACCAAGAAACGGGTCAAACCATCATTGCCGGTATGGGCGAATTGCACTTGGAAATTATCGTGGACAGATTGTTGCGCGAATTCAAAGTGGAAGCAAACGTTGGTAAACCTCAGGTATCCTACCGCGAAACCATCACCAAGGCGGTTGAAGCGGAAGGCAAGTACGTTCGTCAATCTGGTGGTAAAGGTCAGTACGGTCACTGTAAAATCAAAATGGAACCGCAAGAAGCAGGCAAAGGCTACGAATTTGTGGATGCAACGGTGGGCGGAAGTATTCCCAAAGAATATATTCAACCTATCAACAACGGTATTGTTGAAGCATCCAAAACCGGCCCCTTGGCAGGCTACGAAGTGGTGGATTTCAAAGTTACAGTGTACGACGGAAGTTTCCACCCCGTGGACAGCAGCGAAATGGCGTTCAAAATTGCCGGCTCGTTGGCATTTAAAAATGCCGCTGCAAAAGCCGACCCCGTTTTGTTGGAACCCATGATGAAGGTAGAAATAACCATGCCGGAAGAATATTTGGGCGACGTTATGGGCAACGTTTCCAGCCGTCGCGGCAACGTTTCCGGTATCGAACTCCGCAACGGAGTTCAGGTTGTAAATGCATTCATTCCTTTGGCCGAAATGTTTGGCTACGCAACAGACTTGCGTTCCAGAACTCAAGGCAGAGGCAACTACACAATGCAATTCGACCACTTTGCCGAAGTTCCTAAGGCAATAAAAGAAAAGATTACCAAGGAAAGCGGCAATAAGTAAAAATTTGGAAAAACTTTTACAAAAAGTATAGACCAAAACAAAAAAATAAGTTATAATTGAAAAAGCGAACAATTTGCTAACACAATTACCATTTTTGTCAACAAATTACAGGAGGAAATCATCACAATGGCAAAAGCGAAATTTGACAGAAGCAAACCCCACGTCAACATTGGTACGATTGGCCACGTAGACCACGGCAAGACCACTTTGACCGCAGCTATCACCATGGTTCTTTCCATGAAGAACGATGCTGAAGTTATGGCTTACGACCAAATCGACAAGGCTCCCGAAGAAAGAGCACGTGGTATCACAATTAACACCGCACACGTAGAATACGAAACCGATGCTCGTCACTACGCACACGTAGACTGCCCCGGCCACGCTGACTATGTTAAAAACATGATCACCGGTGCTGCTCAGATGGACGGCGCTATCCTCGTCGTTTCTTCCGCAGACGGCCCGATGCCCCAAACTCGTGAGCACATCTTGCTCGCTCGTCAGGTTGGCGTTCCCTACATCGTAGTATTCATGAACAAAACCGACTTGGTAGACGACGAAGAACTTTTGGAACTTGTAGAAATGGAAATCAGAGAACTCCTTTCCAAGTACGAATTCCCCGGCGACGATACTCCTATCGTTAAAGGTTCCGCTAAATGCGCTATCGATGCTTACAACAGTGGCGATCACGACATCAACAGCCCCGTTTACAAACCCATTTTGGATTTGATGGATGCAGTTGACGCTTACATCCCCACTCCCGCTCGTGACACCGACAAACCCTTCCTTATGCCCGTTGAAGACGTATTCACCATCACCGGACGTGGAACGGTTGCTACCGGCAGAGTAGAACGTGGTTCCATCAAACCTTCCGACCCCGTAGAAATCGTTGGTTTGAAAGACGAAATCAAAACGTCCGTTGTTACCGGCGTTGAAATGTTCCGTAAACTTCTTGACGAAGCTTTCGCAGGCGACAACGTAGGTTTGTTGCTTCGTGGTGTAGATCGTAAAGAAATCGAACGCGGCCAAGTTATTGCTAAACCCAAAAGCGTAACTCCTCACACCGAATTCGAAGGTCAAGTTTACGTTCTTACTAAGGAAGAAGGCGGCCGTCACAGCCCGTTCTTCAAAGGATATCGTCCTCAATTCTACTTCCGTACGACCGACGTTACAGGAACTATCGCTCTTGACGAAGGCGTAGAAATGGTTATGCCCGGTGACCACACTCACATCAAAGTTGATTTGATCACCCCCATCGCTATGGAAGAAGGACTTCGTTTCGCTATCCGTGAAGGCGGCCACACTGTTGGTTCCGGCGTTGTTTCCAAGATCATTAAGTAATTGGACTAAACACGAATAACTTAAAAATCTCACCTCGCTTGAGGTGAGATTTTTTTTGCTTTTGCAACATTTTTAATTGTGTAGGTAATAAGGCATTTTTTATTGTGTTGGCAATCTTGTCGTTTCCTTGAACACGAATTTTCAATCACGTCTGTGTCCACCTGCCCGCCGCCAGAACAACTGCACAATATTGAAATATGCAGCAAAAGTGTATTTATATAATCAAAATTTCAAAGCGGTCGATGTTGTTTTTCGGCCGTTTTTTTGTTGCCAAAAACAACTTTTCTGCCGCAATAAGCGAGCAAAAAGTATGCGCATTTGTGCGTATTTTTAACCTTTTTTGGGCATTTTTTTTGTTTTTCTCTTGCTGGCGAAAAAAGCAAAAAAGTGGTATAATATGCATGCAGTTCGGCGTCTGCATGGCGCCGTTTGCGCATATAAATAGTGCTTGGGTGTGCGCCCCGGCGGAGGAAAAAATGGACGAAGCAAAATTCAAAATAAAAACGTATTTCAAAATAATGGGCGATTTTGCGCCCGACGAAGTGACGGCATTGCTAGGAATTCAACCGGATAAGCAGTGGAAAAAAGGTGATGCGCGCCAGGCAGCTGGCGGTCAAACCTATCAATTTTCTATGTGGCGTTGCGGCTCGGTGGCAACCAAAAACTATGTGCATGCCGAAAAGCAAATGGAAAAAACAATATCGCCCTTGCTGGAAAAGGTTGAACTTTTAAGGGATTTTCGCAAAGGTCACAACGTAAAATTCACGCTTGAAGTGGTTGTTAAGTTTATCAGCATAGTCGAAAAGCCCACAATTTCCCCATCCTCTGCCGTGATAGATTTTTGCCATGCCACTGCAACGGAACTGGACTACGACTATCAATTTCTTTTTGACGTCGCACAAGGTGAATAACGTTATAAGGTTTCAAAAAAGCAAAAAACCTCGTCAAAACTGTACGTTTGGCGGGGTTTTGTATTAAAAACGGCGTGCTTTCGCGCAATTTTTTGTGCTAGATTTCAGCAAATTGTTTTAGTATTTAAAAAGTAGGTGCCGCAATACAAAAGAGGGGCAGTTGCGTGCTTGTTTCCATCACAAAAATGGTGGCAAAGACAGCTTTTACCCGTCCACACCTATTGCAAAACGGCAAAAAAAATGCTATAATAAATTCGAGGTGAAGCAATTGGTTCGAGCATTGTGGAAAAAAACCAAAGAATCTATTTTTTCGGTACTGCCCGTAGTGGTGCTAGTGCTTATTTTGTGTTGCACTCCGTGGGTTAACTTGTCTTCCACGGAACTGGTGGTATTTTGTGTTTCGGCGCTGCTGCTAATTTTGGGCATTGGTTTGTTCAATTTGGGCGCAGATATCGCCATGACACCCATCGGCGAATATATGGGTGCTGGCCTAACAAAATCCAAAAAACCGGTGCTGTTGTTTTCTGTGTGCTTTGCAATGGGTGTTTTGATAACCGTTGCCGAACCCGACCTTTCCGTGCTGGCATCGCAAATTGCCGAACGCGTAACCCCTGCCGTGCTTATAGTTTCGGTGGGCGTAGGCGTGGGCGTATTTTTGGTGCTTGCCGTTGTTCGCATTGTTTTCAAAGTGTCGCTTTCGCGCATGCTAATGTTTTTCTACATGATGCTTTTTGCGCTTGCCGCTTTGCTTATAGAAACAGGCAACGCCGAATTTATCGCGCTGTCCTTCGATTCTGGCGGCGTTACAACCGGCCCCATAACAGTGCCATTCATCATGGCGCTTGGCGTTGGTATTTCGCAAACGTTGGGTGGCAAAGATGCCAACGAAAACAGCTTCGGCCTTATTGCAATGTGTTCCATCGGCCCCATTTTGGCGGTAACCGCGCTTGGCATTGTCACAGCCGATAGTGCCGGCGTAACTTTCGTTCCCGATTATTCGCTGGGGGCGGATATTGTTGGCTCCTTCTTCACTTCCATGTGGCAAGTAACAAAAGAAGTTGCGCTATCGATGGGGCTTATAAGTGCGTTTTTCTTTGTATTTCAATTTTTCTGCTTGAAACTTCCCAAACGCACGTTGCTGCGCATTGTCGTTGGCGTTGTATATACCTTTGTTGGATTGGTGTTGTTCCTAACGGCAGTTTCGGCGGGATTCATGGCCATTGGCTACAAACTTGGCACGGAATTGGCCAACAATTCCCCCGTCTTTTCCATTTTGTTTGCGTTCGTGTTGGGCGCAGTGGTGGTTTTGGCAGAGCCGGCCGTAAGCGTGTTGAACAGGCAAGTAGAAGAAATAACCGGCGGCACGGTTGGCAAAAAAACAATGATGGTGGCACTAAGCATCGGCGTTGGCATTTCCATCGGCCTATCCATGCTAAGAGTTTGGCTCAAATTCTCGCTGCTATACTATCTTATCCCAGGCTACCTAATTTCGTTGGGACTTAGTTTCTTCGTTCCCAAACTGTATACGGCAATTGCATTCGATTCTGGCGGCGTTGCTTCCGGTCCGCTAACTTCCAGCTTCATTTTGCCGTTGCTCATTGGCGCATGCGTTGGCGCAAACAACGGTGCGGGCGATCGCATTTTAACCGACGCTTTCGGCGTGGTTGCAATGGTTGCAATGACACCGCTAATCACCATACAATTGCTTGGTTTCCGTGCGGTAATGGCAAAGAAAGTTCGCGACAAGATTGCAATGAATCGCATTTTGTCCGCCGACGACGAACAAATTATCAACTTTATGTAACGGAGGGCAGAAATGGCAAAATCGTCTAGAACAATCGGGGCCAAATTGGCCGCAAAAAGCGCTAGCAAAAATGCCGGCGCACAAAAACAAGCCACCGTTGCACCGGATAAGTTGGTGTTGCTGGTAACGGTGGTAAATCGCGAAAAAAGCGAGTACTTTTTGGATCTTATTCAATCTTTCCACTGCAATTTTCAGTTCACTGCATTGGCCGTGGGTACGGCGCAAAAAGCGTTGGGTTTGCTCACTCCGGACGTGGATAAATCGGTGCTGTTCAGCGTGCTTACGCAAGAAAACGCAAAAAGCGCCCTGCAAGCGTTGGAAAGAAAGTTTGCAACCATACGAGGCGGAAAGGGCATTGCCTACACCGTCCCTCTCACCAGCACCATCGGCGTGCTTATCTACAGGTTTTTAAGCAACAAGGAGTAGCAAATATGAAATTCGAACACGAAGTCATTATGTGCGTTGTAAACGCAGGTTTTTCCGAACAAGTTATGGAAGCGGCAAGAGAGTTCGGCGCTCGTGGCGGCACAGTTATTCACGCTCGTGGCACAGCCAACGTCGAAGCGGAAAAAATATTCAACATTTCCATTCAGCCGGATAAGGAATTGGTTATGATTTTGGTTGAACACGAAGTTCGTGATGCCATAATGAAAGCCATCTACGAAAAAGTCGGCCTAAAATCGGAAGGAAAGGGAATTGCTTTTTGTTTGCCCGTTGAAGACGTTGTGGGCTTGGTAGAAAAAGTTGAAACTAACGAACAAACAGAGGAGGAACAAAAATGAGCGAAGAAAAAAGTTTGATTGACATTTTGTGCGACGACGAAGACGATGGCAACATCGTTTTGCAATCGGATGATGGCATCGGTTCGGAATTTGAGCAAATTGCAACCATTCCGTTTCAAGACGAATTGTATTGCATCTTGCGCCCGGTAGGGGAATTTTTTGAATCGGCCTTGGAAGAAGACGAGGCGCTTGTGTTCAAACTGGAAGAAAAGGACGGCGATTATTCCTTGACTCTTGTAGAAGACGAAGGGCTAGGCCAACTTATTTTTGAAGAATACTACAAGGCTTGCGACGAACAACCGGAAGAAGAATAGCCGTTTGCTGCTCTAGGTGCGCAGCACAAAAATTAGCCAAACAAAAAGAACCACCGATCTGTTCAGTGGTTCTTTTTTTGTTGTGTTTGCTTAGATGGGGCGGCTAACAAGGGGCATAACGTCGCTTAGGGTGTAAACCTCAAAGTCGTCGTATCCTTTTGCCAAAATAATTTCAAAATTGCCATCGCAAAATTCCGTCATAACTTGGCGGCACACTCCGCAAGGCGGACAAAAATCCCCTTTGCCTATTTCGGTGTTTTTGTCGTTGCCAACAATGGCAATGGCGACAAAATTTCTGACCCCTTCCGAAACGGCCTTGAAAATTGCCGTGCGTTCGGCGCAGTTGGATGGCGAAAAGGTAGAGTTTTCCACGTTGCAACCGCGATATATTTTCCCTTCCTTGGTAAGAAGTGCTGCGCCCACCACCCAGTTGGAATAGGGAGCGTATGCAAACTTTTGCGCCTCGTAGGCTTCGCGTACCAGTTGTTTGTAGTTTATCATGGTCAATTCTCCTAAAAATAGCGGTGTAACCTCGCTTTCGCGTGGGTGTATATTATAGTGGTTTTGCCGCCGATTGTCAATAGCAGTTTTCAATTTTTGTTGGTTAAATGTCGGTTATTTCGTTGACATCGTTTGCAAGTTGTGGTATCATACTCTTGCACTTCTGTATGGGGTGTAATTTTTTGCGTGCAAAAAAATCTAACAGTGTAATTTTGGCGCAAAACTTAGGAGAATTAAGAGTATGGCAGCGAAGAAAGGTAATAGAGTTAAGGTAGTGCTTGCTTGCACCGAATGCAAACAACGCAACTATGATACCTACAAAAACAGCAAAACCACAACCGACAGACTTGAAATGCACAAGTACTGCAGATTTTGCAAAAAGCACACGACTCACAAGGAATCGAAGTAAGGAGAACTACTATGGCGGCACAACAAAAAGCCAAAAAGCCCAACCTTTTCAGAAGACTTGGTTCGTTCTTTGCAAAAAGTTGGAGCGAACTCAAAAAGGTATCTTGGCCCACGTTTAAAACCGTTTTGAAAAACACCGGCATCGTTTTGCTCGTCGTGTTGTTTTTCAGCGTGATCATTTTCGGGTTCGATACACTGTTTATGTACATTATCAAATGGATTGGCTAAACTGAAATATGAGTGACATCAACAACGCAAAATGGTATATTCTTCACACATATTCGGGATACGAAAGTTTGGTGAAAAAAAGCATCGAGCAGATGATCGAAAACGGCAATCTGCAAGACGTAATTTTGGACATCAAAATTCCTACCGAAACGTTGATTGAAGAAAAGAACGGCAAGAAAAAGGCCTACGAAAGTAAGGTTATGCCTTGCTACGTGTTCGTGAAATTGGTGTATTCCAATCAACTTTGGTTTATGCTAACAAACACCCGTGGCGTAACCGGTTTTGTTGGTCCTAACGGCAAAGCATGGCCGCTGGACGACGACGAAGTTAAGCGTTTGCGTCTGGAAGAATTTGTCGTCAACTTCGATATGGTTGTCGGCGACGACGTGCGCGTCGTAAGCGGTCCGTTCGAAGGTTTGGTTGGCGTTATCAAAGAAATAGACACAACGCGTCAAAAGGCGCAAGTTTTGCTGAACATGTTTGGTCGCGAAACCAGTGTGGATATGGATTTCGTTCAACTGGAAAAAATCAACAATGCAACAACTGTAACAGCCGACGAAAACGAATAGGCTAAGCAGTGCAAAGCGTTTAACCGTTTCGCTAAAAAACGGAATTTGGGAGAAAGCCCACAACGTGGGTTTTCGCTAAAACCACGACTAGGAGGAAAAAACTTATGGCAAAAAAAGTAACGGCAGTTGTTAAACTTCAACTTCCTGCCGGAAAGGCCACACCGGCTCCCCCGGTAGGCTCGGCACTCGGCCCCCATGGTATCAACATCCCCGGTTTCACCAAGGATTTCAACGCCAGAACAGCCGACAAAGCGGGACTTATCATTCCCGTTATCGTAACTATCTATCAAGACCACAGTTTCACTTTCGTCTTGAAGACTCCCCCTGCACCCGTTCTTATCAAGAAGGCTTGTGGCATCGAAAGCGGCAGCGCAACCCCCAACAAAACCAAGGTTGCAAAAATCACGCGCGCTCAAATCGAAGAAATTGCAAACCTCAAAATGGTAGACTTGAATGCAGCATCATTGGAAGCAGCTTGCTCCATGATTGCCGGTACTGCTCGTAGCATGGGCATCACCGTTGTAGACTAAGGGGAGGCGCCAAATGAAAGGAAAGAAATACGTTGACGCTTTGAAAAAGTTTGACAAAGCAAAACAATACGACATGGCAGAAGCAATTGACACCGCATTGAACATTGCAACTGCAAACTTCGACGAAACACTTGAACTTCACGTAAAATTGGGCGTAGACAGCCGTCACGCAGACCAACAAGTTCGTGGTGTTGTTGTTCTTCCCAACGGAACAGGTAAAACGGTTCGCGTGTTGGTAATTGCTAAGGGTGCAAAAGCAGACGAAGCAAAAGCCGCCGGAGCAGATTTTGTTGGAGCAGAAGAATATATCGAAAAGATCCAAAAAGAAAACTGGTTTGATTTCGACGTTATGATCACCACCCCCGACATGATGGGTTTGGTAGGTCGTATGGGTAAAGTTTTGGGCCCCAAAGGCTTGATGCCCAACCCCAAGAGCGGAACCGTTACCATGGACGTAGCTAAGGCAATTCACGACGTAAAAGCAGGTAAAGTTGAATATCGTTTGGATAAACAATCCATCTGCCACGTAATTTTCGGCAAAAAATCTTTCGGAAAAGAAAAGTTGTTGGAAAACGTAACCGCCGTTATGGACGCTATCATCAAAGCAAAACCCGCAAGTGCAAAGGGAACCTACCTCAAATCCGTTGCTATCGCAACCACCATGGGCCCTGGCATCAAAGTGAACTATCGTCCGTAATTGCTTGCCCGCGCCTAGCGTAGGCGCAAAAATCAAATAAAAACCCACAGCGTAACCAAAGACAGCAAGTGCAAAGGTAAATCTTGCCGAGGTACAACAGTGGTGAAGTCGAACGACCTCAGCCCTTGTACCGTAGTTTGCGTGCAAGGGTTTTTAATATGGCCGAGTTTTCGGCAAAAATATTGAAAGGAGGAAAAACTAAAATGGAACACGAACGTCATCAAGGACATTTGAGTGCTGCCCAAGTTGAAAAGAGAGAACTTGTTGAACAAATCAAAACAAAAATTCAAGATAGTCAATCTTTTGTAATTTTGGACTATAAAGGACTCACAGTTGCCCAAGACACGGAATTCCGCACCGAATTCAGAAAGAACGGAGTAGAATACAAAGTGTTGAAAAACACCTTGGTAAGAAAAGCTCTTAACGAACTTGGTTATACGGAATTTGACGAAGCATTGAACGGACCCAGCGCATTTGCGTTTGGCACCGAAGATGCTCTTGCACCTGCAAAGGTGGCCGCTGAAGGTTGCAAAAAATTCAAATCTTTGCAAATTAAGTGCGGTATGTTCGACAAGGCTTTTGCCGATGCGAACGTTGTAGACGCAATGTCCAAGGTACCCAACAGAGAAACTTTGCTTGCAATGTTGGTTTCCGTATTGTCTGCGCCCATGCGCGGATTGGCCGTTGCTTTGAACGCTGTTGCCGAACAAAAACAATAACAGTTTGGCACAAGGGTAGCCTCCCCAAAAGGCAATTTGCGGCATAAGCCGATTCGGGTAGCCCCCGACACTAAATAATTTAAGGAGAAATTAAAAATGGATACGAAAAAGTTTATTGAAGAGATCAAAACTCTCTCTGTTTTGGAATTGAACGAACTCGTTCATGCAATCGAAGAAGAATTCGGCGTAAGCGCAGCAGCTCCTATCGCAGTTGCTGGTGGCGCAGCTGCAGCTGCTCCCGTTGTTGAAGAAAAGACGGAATTCGACGTAGTGTTGAAATCCATCGGTTCCAACAAAATTGCTGTTATCAAGGCTGTTCGTGAACTCACCGGTCTTGGTCTTGTTGAAGCTAAAAACTTGGTTGAAAGCGCTCCCGCTACAATCAAAGAAGCTCAACCCAAAGAAACCGCTGACAACATCGTTAAGGCTCTTACCGATGCAGGCGCAGAAGCTGAACTTAAGTAATTTTTTCAGTAAAACTCAAAAATCCCAAAGCAATGGCTTTGGGATTTTTTTTCTATTTTGTTTTCAAATTTTGTTATCGTTATCCAAAATAACGGACGATTGCTTGTTTTGAAAGTGCAAATTGCTACTAGCCGTGCCATGGTTGTGTTTGTGCCAGTCGTGTGTTCTTTGTCAACAACTTTCGCGCGGGGGATTTGTTAAAAACGGCTTGTATTATTTACAAAACAATGGTATAATCGTCTAGCAACAAAAAAATGTCCCAAAGGAGACTATATGAAAAAGAAAATTATACTAATTCTTTTGGTGGCCTTGCTGGCGCTAAGCCTTGTATTGGCCGCATGTCAAGAAGAATGTGAACACAACTTTGTGAACGGCGTTTGCACCAAGTGCGGCGACAGAGATCCCAACTACGTGCAACCCACGCCGGATCCCACACCCGACCCCACGCCTGATTTCGATTTTGACGCGCTTCCCACAAACGTGCCCGAACGCGCCGAAACGCCCACGTTGGTGTTGCACTATCAACGCCCCAACGGCGACTATGGCGATTGGGACTATTGGATTTGGAAGCAAGGTGGCAACGGTGCAGCATTTGCATTTAACTATCGCGATGACTACGGCACAATTGCGCTCTATCCCATTTCCGATTTCAGCGAAGCAACCACATCCGACACAATCGGCATCATTCCTCGCAAGGGTGGCGATAGCTGGGCCGCAAAGGACGTAGATGCAGACAGAATGCTCAATTTGTCCGACTGCACTGTCGATGAAAACAACTACATCCACATTTATTTGGTTCAAGGAGACGTAAACTTGTATAAGGGTCTAGACACAATTCAATATGCCGCAACGGCAGAAATGAGTGGCACGGCATTGACGGTTAGCGCCGTTTCTGCGTTGTCCAAAGTATACGTTTATTGCGACAACAACCTTGTTCGTGAAGAAAACGTCAATGCGGAAAACCCTCAAAAATACGTTTTGACTTTTGGTGGCGACACCGTGTTGAACATCAGCGGCAACTACAAAGTTAAACTTGTTTTCGCCGATAACTACGAAACAACTCTTTCCGTCAACATGATTGGCGCCTACATCGACAGCTACGACTCGGCCGAGTTTGCCCAAAACTACACATTCGAAGGCGAACTTGGTGCCATCTATGCGGCCGATCAAACAACTTTCCGCGTTTGGTCTCCCGTATCTTCCAGAATAACCCTCAACCTCTACGAAACAGGTCACCAAAAGGAAACACCCGTATCGCACGAAATGGTAAAGGGCGAAAAGGGCGTGTGGGAAACAACCGTCAGCGGCAATTTGGCCGGCCAATACTATACCTACACCGTCTACAACGGCTACTATCCCAACGGTGCGGAAATTGTCGACCCATATGCTAAAAGCGCAGGCCTAAGCGGCGTTCGCGGCATGATTGTTGATTTTTCCAAAACCAACCCCGACGAATGGGATAGCGTTTCGCCCATTGCATACGACCGCAAAGAACTTGTCGTTTGGGAAACACACGTTGCCGACGTAACGTCTTCCGCAACCTGGACGGGAACGGAAAGCTATCGCAAAAAATTCCTTGGTGTTGTGGAAGGCGGCACAACCTACACACAAAACGGCGTGACGGTTAAAACCGGTTTCGACCACATAAAAGAACTGGGCATCAACGCAATTCAACTTGTGCCCGTGTTCGACCAAGCCAACGACGAAAGCCAAATCAAATTCAACTGGGGCTACAACCCCTTGAACTACAACGTGTTGGAAGGCGGCTATTCCACCGATGCTACCGACGGATACGTTCGCATAAGAGAATTCAAACAACTTGTTCAAGCCTTCAACGGCGCCGATATCAACGTTATTATGGACGTTGTGTACAACCACGTTAGCAGTGCGGCAGGATCCAACTTCGACGTTTTGATGCCCGGCTACTACTTCCGTTATACCAACGGCAAACTTTCCAACGGTTCCGGTTGCGGCAACGAAACGGCCAGCGAACGCGCAATGTTCCGTAAGTTCATGATCGATTCCGTTTGCTTCTTGGCAAAGGAATATAAACTTGGCGGATTCCGTTTTGACCTTATGGCTTTGCACGATATGGAAACAATGGAATTGTTGGTGGATGCTTTGCAAGAAATCAATCCCAACATTGTTGTTTACGGCGAACCTTGGACGGGTGGATCTTCCCCCTTGCCCGAATCGGATAAGGCAAACCAAGCCAATGCAAGCAAGTTTAACGGCTACGGACAATTCAACGACCAAATGCGCGATGCTCTTATCAAGGGCGGTATGAAGGGCGCTGCTGAAACGGGTTGGATCACCAACAGAATCAACGTTTCCGGCGGCGACATTGGCAGCATCGAACACGGCTTGAAGGGCGAAACAAACTATAGCATTGTCAACCCCAACACAACCGTCAACTACGTCACTTGCCACGACAACTACACATTGTACGACCGCATTATTGCAACGGGCGTTGTAAAAGACGAACCAACAATAAAGCAAATGGCAGTGCTTGCAAACTCGGTGGTGTTCACTTCCAACGGCACAACGTTTATGCTTGCCGGCGAAGAATTTTTGCGCACCAAGAACGTGGACGGTGCAACAGCAGACGAAGTGCACAATTCCTATCAATCCAGCTACAAAGTGAACGAATTGGATTATGCTTTGAAAGTTAAAAATGCCGACGTGTTCAGCATTTACCAAAAATTGATAGCTTTCAAAACCACTTGCAGCGGCGTTCAATTGGAACAAAGCGAAATTGCTGCCAACTACGTTGTTACTTTGCTCGAAGGTGGCAGTGCAATTCAAATTGACGTGACAGATGCCAAAAACGGCTTGCAATACCGCATTGTTCACGCAAACGGCACGGTTAACAAGAAAGTTAACAGCGGCCTTAGCAACGTTGTAAACGTCGATTTCAGCGGCTACACGTTGTATTTGGATACCCTCAACGCTGGTCAAAACACGGCAACGGTTCTTTCTGCATCCACCACAATGCAAAAGTATCAAACCATCATTGCCTACAAAACGTTGAATTAACAGCAAACTTTTGGCGGAGCCCTTCGTTGGGCTTCGCCTTTTTGCTGGGTGCTGCTTTGGGGCAGGTGCAAAGGGCGGCAAAAATTTTGAAAGATTGTCGTTTTTTATTGACAATCTTTTGCCGATATGGCATAATAAGCAAGTACGAATTCTACCTGTGATGCGGGAAAGGGGGCGAAAATAATGGCAACAATCAAAGTTGGTGAAAACGAAACGTTGGACAGTGCATTGCGTCGTTTCAAAAGACGTTGTTCTCGCGACGGTATCATTGGTGATCTGCGCAAAAAGGAACAATACGAAAAACCCAGCGTAAGACGTAAGAAAAAAGCAGAAGCTGCAAGAAAACGCAGCAAGATGTAGTGGCTGGACTTTCACAAAAGAGAAAATTGCTTACCGAATTGTTTCGGTAGGCAATTTGTTTTTTACGGCGATTTTTCGACAAATTGCATAAAAATTCGTCTGTTTTGTGGAGGTCAACTGATGAACGAGTCGTTCAAACAATATGCTAAGCAAGCAAAGGACCGTCTTAAAAATGGTTTTTGGGAAAACGCAAAAAACAATTTGGCGCACGAAAAACAAGTTGCGGCAACGCTTGGACTAAACCAACGTCAGGTGTGCGAAGAACAGCGCCAAAAACTGCAACGGCAAATATACGATTACGACGGCTTTTGCGAAGAGCAGGATTTCTTTGCAAAGGTGGTGGCAATTTTGAATAGCAACGAGGTTGTTAGCAACCCCATAATGCGCCTTGCCGACCAAGCGTATATGCAAACTTTGTCTCCGCGCGAAAAGCAAATTTACGTTTCGCGTTTGGCGGCAAAATACCGTGAGGCGGTGGAAAAATACCGCCGTTTGCATTCCTAGAATTTTGCCGTTGTGTAAAACGCAAAAAGGTGGTATAATGGGCATATGCCAAAGATAACCGATCTAAAAATTCAAAAAAACAACAAAACGCGCGCCAACTTGTATTTGGACGGCGAGTTTGCTTTCGGTGTGGAAATGATCACCGTCATGAAGTTGGGGCTAAAAATAGGGCAAGAAGTATCCGACGAAAAGTTGCAAGAAGCCATTTTCGACAGTGAAAAAAGCGTTGCCTTCGAAAAAGCCATGGACTACTTGGCGCGTGGCATGAAAACCGTCAAGCAAATTAGCGACTACCTTGCAAAAAAGGGTTTTTCGCCGGAAGTTGCGCAATACGTTGTGCAAAAACTAAAAGAATATAGGTATCTAGACGACGAACAATACGCCAAGTTGTTTGTGGAACAAAACGGCAAAACCAAGGGCAGCCGCAGGTTGCGTCAGGAACTGCAACAAAAGGGAATTGCGCGCGAAACGGCCGAAACCTTTTCCGTTTTGGAAGGCCAGCAAGCGCTGGATGCGGCAAAAGCATTGGCCGCCAAATATATGCGCCAAAAAGCTGTCGACCTAAAAAACTTGCAACGTCTGCAACGCTACTTGTTGGGGCGTGGCTACGATTTCGACGTTGTCAATAACGTTGTTAGAAGCTTCCGCACGGTAGAGGATTTTGACGGCGAATAACTTTGTTCAAAACGGTTTTTCGTTTTTTTCAAGGCAAAGAGCGTAATTTTGCAAAACCGCAAAAGGGTGCAATAGGAACAATGGAACATGGCGTGCCGAACGCACACAGACAGAATAAATTTGCAAAACGGCACTTTGCGCAAGCAACAAAAAACAAAAGAAAAACGGCAGTTTTGAGCCTTTTAGGGGCGCTACAAACACCGTGAAGGAGAAAACGTATGACGGAAAGGAAACAAGCAATTGCGGCGTGTTTGCAATTTGACGGCGTCTACGAAGACTATCCCTTTGACGACAACTGGACGGCCATGCGCCACCTGCACAACAAAAAGAGTTTTGCCTTTATCTATCGGCATGGCAACGGCGTGCAAATGAACATAAAGGTTTTGCCGGAAGTGGGGTGCTACTTGCGGCAACACTATGCGGCGGTTGTTCCTGCCTATCACATGAACAAAACCCATTGGGTAACGGTGGTGCTGGATGGCTCTTTGGAAGACGAACTAATTGTTTCGTGGCTGGCCGATAGCTACAAACTAACTGAATAAACGTTGCACAAAAGAAAAGTCGAAGAAACGTCTTCGACTTTTTTGCGCAAAAAAAGCGAGCCGCAAAGCAACTCGCAGTTGTGTTGTTATTCTGCAACGGGCGTTGCAAGTTTAGCAATTTCTTCGCCAATGGATTGACACAAATTGTTGTTTTCCATGTTGTATGCTTGCTTAATGCAGTTATAAACTGCCTTGGCTTCGCTGTTGCCGTGGCCTTTAACTATTGTTTTGGTTGTTCCCAAAATAACCGCCCCGCCGTAGTTGCCAACATCCATCAAATCTTTAACTTTGTATAGTTGCTTCTTAACAAGCAATGCGCCAATTTTGGAACGCAACGTGCCCATCAAAGATTTTTTGAGCGTTTTCATAAGCAGCGTGCAGGCGCCTTCGGTGGATTTTAGCAACACATTGCCTGCAAATCCGTCGCAAACAACCAAATCGAATTCGCCAGAAAGCAAGTTTCTGCTTTCCATGTTGCCCACGAAGTTGATGCCAGACGAGTTTTCTAGCAGTTTGAAAGCCTCCTTAGAAAGCATATCGCCCTTTTCTTCTTCCACGCCCACGTTAAGCAACGCAACTTTGGGATTTTTCACGCCGTATGCCTTTTGCAAATACATGCTGCCCATAACGGCAAATTGTTGCAAATATTGCGGTTCGCAGTCGACGTTGGCGCCGCTGTCGCAAATGCCCACCAAACTGCCTGCCATTGTGGGAAGAATGGGGCAAAATGCCGGTCTTTTCACTCCGCGAATGCGGCCCACCCTCAAAACTGCGCCGGCAAGCAATGCTCCGGAAGAGCCAAGGCTAACCATTGCGCGCGCTTCTTTGTCGGTGCGCATAATTTCAAAAGACTTTGCCATGGAACTATCCTTCTTTGTGCGGATAGCATCCGTCGGCTTGTCGTTGCAAGTGATAACGTCTGGCGCATGAACAATGCTCAAACGCGTTTGATCATATTTTTCTTCGGCCAGCAACGCTTCCAATGTGGGTTGGTTGCCAACCAAGACAATTTGCAAATCCTTTATTTCGTTTAGTGCGGCGATAGCGCCCACAACGTTAACTTTGGGGCTGTTGTCTCCGCCGTATGCATCTACAACTACTTTAATCATTTTTTCTACCTCACTAAAATTATTGTAGCAGTAAACGGCAAATAAGTCAATTATATGGCGCAAATGCCTTGCACGGCAAAAATATCAACAAACAGTCCGCAACTGTACGCTTTTTGTGGCCCTATTCAATTTACATTTGAAAAAAATGGTGATATAATCAAAATGAAATAGACTAGTATACTGGCAGTTTATGCATTATTCGGGAAAGTTGGTTTTGTCAAGCGATGGTGCAAGCAATGCCGGCAGCAGTTTGTTTCAGCGTGCTTTAACAAAAAAGTGCTATAACAAAGAATATAGGTGTGAAATGATAACATACAAAAGGAATTCTCCGGAATACCGAAAGTACGTGGAAAATTTCATAGAGGAATATAACAACAACGGAAAAAAGACGTTACTGTTTGTTTGCGACAGTGCATATCCTATCGTGGACGGCGTGTGGAACGTTTTGTCCAGTTGCGTAAAGCAACTGCGCGAAAATCATCCGGAGTATAACGTGGTGGTGTTGTGTCCCACTTTTCACAGCACCGTCTACATTCACGATGCTCCCGTTTTGTCCACCAGAAGTATCTATCTAAAAAAGATAAAATATCAATTTGCTTTGCCGCATTTCGATTTGCAACTGCGGCGTTGGCTAAAAAAGTTAAGAATAGATCTTATCCATTGTCATTCGCCCTTTTTGTGCGGTCTGCTGATGCGCCGATTGCACAAAAAATGCAAAGTGCCCATGGTAACCACATTCCATAGCCAATTCAAACAAGATTTTATGCGCGCAACCAAAAGCAAGGTGCTAACCAACTTTGGTTTGAGCATAATAATGAAGGTTTTTCGAGATTCCGACGAAACGTGGACAATGCACTCTGCAAGCAGAGAAACGTTGTTTTCCTATGGGTTCAAAGGCGTTTGTCGCCTTATGCCCAACGGAACGGATATGAAGCCTTTCGAGGATTATCAGACCATGCGCGACAAGTTCCGCACAGAGCACAACGTGCAAAACAAATTAATGTTTATTTTCGTTGGCAGAATAATCTCGCAAAAAGGCGTGTTCCTCATTGCCGATGCTTTGGCAAAAATCAAAAGCAACGGCGTGAATTTTCACATGTATTTCATTGGCGACGGTCCGGATGCCACCCGTCTAAAAAACAAAATACGTTCGCTTGGCTTGACGGAGCAAGTAACTTTCACCGGCAATCTTTCCGGTAGGGACGAATTGGCCTGCTACTATGCCGGCGCCGATTTGTTCTTGTTCCCCAGCAAATACGACGTTTCCAGCATTGTGCAAATGGAAGCCGCCACCTACAAAACACCCACGGTGTTTGCGCAAGGCAGCGTAACAAGTTGCACTGTGACCGATGGCGTCAATGGCTACGTTTTGCCATATGATGCGCAGCAATATGCCGAAGGCGTTTGCAACATTATTCAAAGCGGCACTTTGCAACAAGTTTCCGAAAACGCCCTGCGCGATCTTAGTGTTGGATGGACGGAAATTGTCAACAGAAGTGTTGCCGTATATGAACAGCTAATAAACAACAAAAATCACTAACGGAGTTAACAGTGAAAGAAAACAAAGCCCAAAACGTTGATACTTCCCGTCAACAGAAGTTGGAATATGCAATAGAAAACTTCAAAAACAAGGAAGTGCCTCAACCACAGGTAAAAAAGAAAAAAACAGGTTGGATAATGCCGCTTGTGTTGCTAATTGCAATTGGCATTGGCGTATACCTTATACTTGAAATGTCGTCCAACATGGGTGGCGAACAAAAAAGCTTCTACGAAGTGTTTTCTGCCATTGTGCCCACCAACGCGATTATTGCCGTTGGCGTGCTTTTTTCAATAATCTTTTTGGATAGCGCAAAGTATTCCATCATTTTGCATGCAACAACAAAAAAGATTCGTCCGCTAACCAGCCTAAAAGTTTCGCTTTTGGGACGCTACTACGACAATATCACCCCGTTTGCCACCGGCGGTCAGCCCATGCAAATTTACTATTTGTGCAAAAAAGGGTATAGCGGTGGACATTCCAGCGCGGTTATCATGATAAAATACGCCTTCAACACAACGGCGTGGCTTTTGATTGCATTGGTGTGCATGGCTTGCAACACAGGTGTGCTAAGCAGCGTGGAAAACGGCAGCCTTTTGCTAATTGCCGGTTGGATAGGTTGGGGAATTAACAGCCTTGTTCCAGTTTTCATTTTGACATTCGTTCTTATGCCCAAATTCGCACGCAAATTGGCTCGCGGCGTGGTGCATATCGGCCACCAAATGAGGTTTGTTAAGGACGAAGAAAAAGTTTTGGCGCGTGCCGAAGGCATCGTCAACGACTTCCGTTCCGCATTCATCATCATGGGACGTCGCCCTGTGCATTTGGTGCTTGTTTCCCTTGCCTGCCTAATCGATTTGTCTTTGACATTTGCCTTGCCCTATTTCATCATAAAAATGCTAAACGGTTTTTCGGCAGATGCAGGTTTTGCAACCATGTTCGAAGTTATGGCGCTAAACGCCTATGCGGCATTTTCCGCATCGGTAGTGCCCACACCCGGCAACAGCGGTGCGTTGGAAGGTTTGCTGACAATGGCATTTTCCTCCATGGCCGGCGCCACCCTCACTTGGGTTGTGTTCACCTGGCGTTTTGCCGTGTACTATTTGTATATCATCATTGGTGTGGGTATCACCATTTTCAACTTTGTTCGCAACATTGTTCGTCAACGCCGTGCAAAAGCGGCCGCAAACGGACTTTCGCAAGTGGACGTTGTGGAGGATAGTTCCGACACTTCCGCCGTTCAAGCGCCGCCGGATGGTGGCACTGCGGGCGAAACAGTGCAATCGCAGGCTGTTGCTGTCATTTGCACGCCGGATGATCCCACCGAACAATAATAGCTTTTTTAACGCCGCTTTTTTGCGGCGTTTTGCATAGGCGCATGGCTTTCAAAAATGAAAAACTAGCGCAAAATAATTTTGTGCCATCTCTTGACAATACAAAACAAATGTTCTATTATTTATGCACTAGCAAACAAGTTGTTTGGCGAGGTGACAAGTGGACGTTTTGCACTGCGATTTGAATAATTTCTATGCTTCTGTTGAGCAGGTTCTGAACCCCGACCTAAAAGGCAAGTTTGTTGCCGTGTCGGGCAATCCAGAAACGCGCAGTGGCATTATCCTTGCCAAAAACACTGCCGCAAAGCAAATGGGAGTGAAAACGGGTGAGGCCATTTGGCAAGCAAAACAAAAGTGTCCGCAGCTTATTTGCGTTCCGCCGCACTTCGACTACTACGTTCATTTTTCTCAGCGTGTGCGCGCCATTTACGAACGCTACACCGACCGTGTGGAAGGTTTTGGCTTGGACGAATGTTGGTTGGATGTTACGCACAGCAAAATGTTTGGCACGCCTTTTCAAATTGCCGAAAAAATTCGCGCCGACGTGCGCAAAGAAACAGGGCTAACAATTTCCGTTGGCGTTTCCTTCAACAAAACTTTTGCAAAGCTTGGCAGCGATTTGAAAAAGCCGGATGCTACCACTGTTATTTCTGGGGAAAATTTCAAAGATGTGGTGTGGCCGCTTGCCGTTTCGGAAATGTTGATGGTTGGGCCGCATACGGCGCAAAAACTAAACGAAATGGGAGTTTACACTTTGGGCGACTTGGCCAACGCCAGTTCCGTTGCGTTGCAAAAGCGTTTCGGCGTGGTGGGCGAAAGGCTAAAAACCTGTGCCGCCGGTGGCGATTGCGACCCCGTGCGCGAAGCCGGTGTGGAAAGGGAAATAAAAAGCGTAAGCCACGGCACAACAACTTTGCGTGATATGCGTACCTATGCCGATGCAGAAGTGGTGATAAGCGTACTATCCGAAATGGTTGCAACCCGCTTGCGCCGCTATGGCTATGTGGGCAGTGTGGTGCATTTAGATGTGCGACGCAACAATCTCACGCACGAAAGCAAGCAAACAACAGTTGCGCCGACCTGCGTTTCCAAAGATATTTTCACCGTTGCCGCGCGGCTATTGCGCCTTGTTTGGGCGGGCGAAACGGATCTTCCATTGCGTTCGCTAACGGTAGCGGTATCTAAGTTGCAAGAAGCATCCGCCGGCATTCAAGCATCGTTGTTTCAAGCCGACAACGAAAAGCAAAAGCAACTGGAATTTTCTGTGGATAAAATTCGCAAAAAGTTTGGTTTTGCTGCAATAACAAAGGCAAACCAACTAAACAACGATTTGGTGCAAAAGGGCATGATGGCCGAAGAAGATCTGTTACCCTTCAAAAGGTGAAATTTCTGGAGAACGTATGAAAAACAAAAAATCTGCCGATAAAAATTTTAGTTTGACCAGAGTGATGTTCGAAACAATCGACAAAATTTGTGAGTTTCCACAAAACCCCAAGGCGTTGGAAAAACAACTGGGCAACGTGCAGTGCGTAAGCGACGTGGGCTATTCGCAGAAGTATCCTCAAATGGCGCTAGATTTGTTTTTCATGCCCGATCAGGAAAAATATCCGGTAATTTTCGAAATTCACGGCGGTGGTTTTTCTGCCGGCGACAAAAAATATCGTCGCTGTTTGTCTCGTTACTATGCGCAACACACGCACGGCATGGTAGTCAACGTCAACTACGGCGTTGGTTCCGCCTCAGCGTGCCCCATTCCCATGCAACAACTGGCCGAAGCCGTCAACTGGGTGGCGGAAAATGCCGAAAAATATCGCATGGATCTTTCTCACTTTGTGGTGACGGGCGACAGCGCCGGCGCATTTTACGCATGTTTTTTGTGCGTTTTGCAGGGGAGCGAGCATTTGCAGCAGCTTTTCGATTGCAAGCTTAACACAAAAATAACGGCGGCTGTGCTAAACTGTGGCGTATACGATATGCAACTTGCCATGAGCAAAACCAAACTGCTCATTTCTGGAATAAGTCGCGAGCTTATGGGTATGGAATCCAAAGAGGCTGTTCAAAGCCCCTATTTCGATGGCGTTACGCTTACAAAACACGTAACACCGCAGTTTCCGCAAACGTTGCTTATCTATTCCGCAAACGATTTGTTTTGTCGTGGTCAGGGCGAAGAACTTTGCCGCATACTAACGGAAAACAACGTTCCAACCGAGTGTATTTGTGCAAAATCCGTTTTTGATAACCACGTTTACAGTCTAAATTGGTTCACGGCAATGGCCAAGAAAACCAACGAACGCACAATTGCCTTTTTGAACGAGCATTTTGCCCAAGAGGGCCGGCAATAGATTTGCATATTTGGCCGCCACTGCGCAATGGCGCATGATTGTTTTGTGTGAGCGGCAATTTGCACAAAATTTTGCCGTTTGACAAAGTCGTGCGCGCAGGCAAAAAATTGCATTGCGGCACAAAACAACAATTTGCATAAATACTTTAATCAACTCAACTTTTGTTTAAGTTGAGTTTTTTGTTTGGGGTGAAGTAGTGGTTTTCATGTTTTTGCCTAGCACAAAGTAACACCTGCGGTTTTGTATGCGCAACGTGCCGCTATATTTTTGCTCTTTGGTAAGGTCGTGTGAATGCTGGCAACAAATTGCATTGCACCGACAAACAATAATTGTTATAAACGTTTTAATCAACTCAACTTTTGTTTAAGTTGAGTTTTTTTGTTTTAAGCGAGGGCTTTGCGAGTTGTTGCAATCAAAATGTTTTTTTGATATCAAAAATTTTATTGGCGCCAAATTTTTTGCAAATTGTCAAAAATTTTATAGAAAAAGTGTGTAAATCATTGACATTCGGGGCATATAGTGGTATATTGATAGCAGAAATTAGCAATCGACTGCCGAGAGTGCTAACACTCTTGCAAAAATTGTGTCAGCAACGGAAGGTGAACAAATGCTTTCGGAAAGAAAGAAAAAAATTCTTAGCGCCGTCGTGGACGGTTATATCGACAAGGCGTCACCCATAAGCAGCAAGGACATTCAGCAAAACTATTTGCCGGAATGTTCTTCCGCCACGATACGAAACGAATTGTCCGCGCTAGAGAGCATGGGCTATTTGGTTCAGCCGCACGTTTCTGCCGGCCGTGTGCCTTCGGAAAAGGCCTTTCGTTTCTACGTTGACGAACTAGCCACAACCGAGCCGTTGACGGAAGCGGAAGTGGAAATAATTCGCAAGTACTTTTTCCGCAAGATATCCACGCTGGAAGACGTGATAACTGCGGTTACGCACGTTATTTCCGAAGTTACCAACTACACGTCGGTGGTGGTCAAGTCGGATATGTCCGATAGCATTGTGGCCATTCGCCTGGTAGATTTGCGCAACGGCAAAATGCTGGCGGTTATAGTAACCGATTCGCGCGTGCTAAAAGATGGCATTGTGGACGTTCCGGAAGAATTTACCGAAGGTATTTTGCAAGATGCCGAGCGCTGGCTAAACAAATTGTTTGTGGGCAAGCACGTTTCGGAATTTGTCAACTTCGACTATCCCTATGCGCTAGTCAACGACGAATTTCAACAATATAACGCCGTGTTCAAAAAGATAATTGACGTGCTAAAACGCGTGTCGCTGGAAAACGGCATGGCAGTGGAAACGTACGGCGAAAACAGGATTTTTCAACACAGTGAATATGCTGACGTGGCCAATGCCGAAAAGTTTTTGTTGCAAATGGAACGCAAGGAACAAATTGCACAGCTGTTCACCGACGATGGCGGACAAGACGGCGCCATGACGGTTAAAATCGGCAAGGAAGATAACGCTCCCGAAGGTTGCGCCGTTATCATTACCCGTGTTCCGTTTGGCGATAACGTGAGCGGTTCCATCGGCGTTATCGGCCCCATGCGCATGAACTACAAAAAAGTTTTGTGTGTGTTGGATAAAATCAGCAGTTTGATAATCGATTTGATAGGGAAGGGAAATAAATGAGCAAAGAAGCAAAAAAGGCCGGTGCCGAAACACCGTCCACACCAGAAGTTCAGGAAACGCCCGTTGTAACAACGGCAGAACTTGAACAGCAAATAGAAAACTTGCAAGCGGAAAATCAAAAACTTCAAAAAACCGTTGCACGGTTGCAAAGTTCGGCGGATAAATCCGACACATATCTTAACCAACTTGTGGCCCTGAAGAACGATTTTGATAGCTACAAGCGCAGAATGAGGGTGAACACCGAACAGGCTAAACTAGAAGGCGTGCAAAGCGTGGCATCCAAACTTATCGAAATTGCCGACACTTTCGAAATTGCCTTGAAACACCTAAAAGACGAAGATACAATCAAAGCTTTCGAAATGGTGCACCAACAATTTGTGCAAACGCTAAACAGCCTAAACGTTTTTCAAATGGAAGTTTTGGGCAAGGAGTTCGATCACGTAACAATGAACGCACTTTCCCAAATGGATTATGGCCCCGAAAACAGCGGCAAGGTTGTGGAAGTTTATAAAAACGGCTATTTTATGGGCGAAAAAGTTATTCGCTATGCCGAAGTTATTGTAGGAGCGTAAGTTATGAGAAATTGTGCTAGATGCAACACACCCATGGTGGAAGGATTGGAAGCACGCACGGGTACCACGAACGGTTTCAGTGTGGGCACAAAAGGCATTTTTGGCACCCTTGCCAAAGTGGAATGTGCCGTGTGTCCCAAATGCGGACAGGTGGAAATGTACGTTAGCGACCAGCAAAAACTAAAAAAGTTAACAAATAAGTAACAAAATTTGCAAACGGAAAATCAAAAGCATTAACAAGACAGCAATCCCCCTCGACGGGGGAACGTAAATAAATCAGTTAACAAAAAGGAGATATATATTATGGGAAAAATTATCGGTATAGACCTTGGTACTACTAACAGTTGCGTTGCAGTGCTTGAAGGCGGCGAACCCGTCGTTATCACCAACGCAGAAGGCAACAGAACAACCCCGTCCGTTGTGGCATTCACTAAGGATGGCGAACGCTTGGTTGGCCAAGCCGCAAAACGTCAAGCAGTGGTAAACGGCGATAGAACCGTTTTGTCCATCAAACGCGAAATGGGCTCCAACTACAACGTGGATATCGACGGCAAAAAATATTCGCCGCAAGAAATTTCCGCAATTATTCTTGGCAAACTTAAAGCCGATGCCGAAGCTTACCTTGGCGAAAAAGTTACGCAAGCAGTCATCACTGTTCCTGCATACTTTTCCGACGCACAACGTCAAGCAACCAAGGATGCAGGCAAAATTGCCGGTTTGGAAGTTTTGCGTATAATCAACGAACCCACCGCCGCAGCACTTGCATACGGTTTGGATAAGGGCGAAAACAAAAACCAAAAGATTTTGATCTACGACTTGGGTGGCGGCACCTTCGACGTTTCCATTTTGGAAATTGGCGACGGAGTGTTCGAAGTTTTGGCAACCAACGGCAACAACCGTTTGGGCGGCGACGACATCGACAGAATTGTGATGGACTACCTAATTTCCGAATTCAAACGCACCAACGGAATTGATCTTTCCAACGACAAACAAGCGTTGCAACGTTTGAAAGAAGCAGCAGAAAAGGCAAAAATCGAATTGTCTTCGGCTCTTAAAACCACAGTTTCGTTGCCCTTCATCACGGCAGATGCAACCGGTCCCAAACACTTGGAAATTGAAATTTCCCGCGCTAAGTTCGAAAGCTTGATCGACGGCATCATCAAAAAGACCATCGACCCCATGAAGAAAGCCATGGCCGATGCAGGCGTTTCCAACAACGACCTTAACAGAGTTATTTTGGTTGGTGGTTCCACTCGTATTCCTGCCGTTGTGGAAGCAGTTAAGAATTTCAGCGGCAAAGAACCCTACAAAGGAATCAACCCCGACGAATGCGTTGCAATCGGTGCATCCATTCAAGGCGGCGTTCTTGGCGGAGAAGTTAAAGACGTTTTGTTGCTAGACGTAACACCGTTGTCGTTGGGCATCGAAGTGCTTGGCGGCGTAATGGCAAAGCTTATCGACCGCAACACAACCATCCCCACCAGCAAATCGCAAGTGTTCTCCACAGCTGCCGATAACCAAACAAGCGTTGATATTCACGTTTTGCAAGGTGAACGCGAAATGGCTGCCGATAACAAAACTTTGGGACGTTTCTCGTTGACAGGCATTGCACCGGCACCTCGCGGAATTCCTCAAATCGAAGTTAAGTTCGATATCGACGCCAACGGCATAGTTCACGTAACGGCAAAAGACCTTGGCACTCAAAAGGAACAATCCGTAACCATCACTTCCTCCACAAACCTTTCCGATGCAGATATCGACAAAGCCATTAAGGATGCCGAAAAATATGCAGAAGAAGACAAAAAACGCAAGGAAGCAGTGGAAGCGCACAACGGCTTGGATCAAATGATTCTTTCTTTGGAACAATTCATTCGCGAAAGCGGCGACAAGTTGGATGCTGCCGATAAGAGCACTTTGGAAGAAGAAATAAAGAAAGGCAAAGAAGTTTTGGATAGATCCGGTGTAACCACCGAAGAATTGAAGGCGGAAACCGATCGCATTGCTCAAAGCAGCGCAAGCATTTTCCAAAAATTCTATCAACAAGCACAACAAGCAAACGGCGCTCAAAGCAGCACGCAAGCTGATGGCAGCGACGTTCACTACGACGTGCACGACGAAAACTAATTGGGTTCAATAACTAAAATAAACCAGTCTGCGGAAGGAACCGACGAAAGTCGGTGCCTTCTGTTGGCTTATAGAAGGAACAAAAATGCCACAAAAAGACTATTATCAAACGCTTGGGGTTGCCAAAACGGCATCTCAGGACGAAATAAAATCGGCATATCGAAAACTTGCCAAACAGTATCACCCCGACTTGCATCCGGGCGATGCTGCTGCAGCCGAAAAGTTTAAGGAAGTTAACGAAGCCTATTCGATTGTGGGCGATGCCGAAAAACGTCAACGCTACGACCGTGGCGAAATGGATATGGGTGCCGGCGGTGCCGGTTTCAACCCGTTTGGCGGCGGCGCTTATTCCGCAAGCGGTTTCGACGATATTTTCGATATGTTCAGTGATGCCTTCGGTTTTGGCGGCACATCTTCTCGCAGAAGAAGCAACAACACTTCGGGTAGCGACATAACCTACACTTTGGAATTGACTTTTATGGAATCGATTTTGGGTTGCAAAAAGCCAATCACTTTCACACGTGTAGAAAAATGTCCCACTTGCAGCGGCACTGGCGCCAAGGACGACGCTCACGTTAAAAAATGCGATAAGTGCAACGGCACTGGCCAAAGACGTTACACCCGTTCGACGCTGTTTGGCCAACAAATAACCATCGGCGCGTGCGATGCATGCGACGGCACCGGCACTATCGTGACGGAAAATTGCAAAGCGTGCGGCGGAAAAGGTGTTGTTAACCGCAATAAGGTTATCAACGTTTCCATTCCGGCCGGCGTCGAAAACGGCGCTGTGTTGCAACTGGCAGGCGAAGGCAACGCAATGAAGGGCAAAAGCGGGCGCAACGGCAACTTGTTGTTGGTAATTTCCGTCAAGCCTAGCAAAATTTTCACGCGCGAAAATTTCGACCTAAAAGTAACTTTGCCCATCAGCTTTGCAACTGCTGTGTGCGGCGGTGAAGTGGAAATTCCCTCTCCCGAAGGCGTGTTTATCTACAAACTGCCCGAAGGCATTGCCAATGGCGAAACCATTCGTTTCCGTGGCAAGGGCATCAAAACGGCAAGGGGCGTAAGCGGCGACCTGTACGTTACGGTGATGGTGGAAGTGCCCAAAGGCGTCAACAATTCTCAAAAGCAAAAGCTAAAGGATTTCGAAAACGCTTGCAGCGTTAAAAACTATTCCAAAAAGAAAGAATTTTTGGATGAAGTTGCCAAAATCTACACAAAGTAACTGCAAATTTGGTTTAGGTAGAATATGATTGTTAAACTAAAAGCCCCTTTGAAGGACTACATATGGGGCGGAACCAAACTTAAAAATTGGGGAAAGCAAACGGATCTTGCTCGTGTTGCAGAAAGTTGGGAACTATCCTTTTGCCAAGAATCGCCCAGCACAATTGTGGGCGGTGAACACGACGGCAAACCTCTTATGGACGTTGCAACAGATAGCGACCTTGGCAAAAACTGCCAAAAGTTTTCACGTTTTCCCGCACTGGTTAAGTTTATCGATGCAGCAAAGCCGTTGTCTGTGCAGGTGCACCCTTCCGACGACTACGCCTTGCAACACGAAAATCAACTGGGCAAAACGGAAATGTGGTACATTTTGGAAGCGGAGCCCAACGCACATCTGTTGTTGGGGCTTAACCAAACTGTGACGGAACAACAGTTCTTGCAATCGGTGCAAGAAAAAACCGTTACGCAACTTATGAATCAAGTTCCCGTTCATGCCGGCGAAACCTACTTTGTGCCTTCCAGAACGCTTCACGCCATCGGCGCAGGCGTAACGCTAATAGAAATTCAACAAAACAGCACGCTTACCTACCGCGTTTACGATTTCGACCGTGTGGACGACAACGGCAACAAACGCGAATTGCATTTGGATAAGGCGCTTAAAGTTATCAACTTCAACAAATACGACATTCCCGATGCCCACCGCGAAGGATTTTTGGGCGGTTGCAAATATTTTTCCGCCTATCGTCACAGTGGTGCGATGTTGCTTCGCAACGCAAACAGTTTCACGTCTGTTTCCGTTGTGAATGGGCAAATATCCATCAACGGCACCGTTGCAAAGCGTGGCGAAACATATTTTGTTTCTGCCGGCGAAAAAGTGCAAATTGCAGGTGACGGCGACTATGTGACTGTTTGCGTGGACTAAAAAACAGCATACGTATTGATTTTTTGCATCAAAAAGACTAACGAAATTGTCGTTAGTCTTTTTTTTGTTGAGTTTTTCGAGGCGGCTTGCTTGACAACGTTGCCGAAAATTTTGTTGTTTGCTGTGGCGTGCAAATAATTTAGTTGTTGTTGCAACAATTGCGTTGTCCAAACTCGCCCAAAACAAGCAGCTTGTCAAAACTAGCAAAGAGATGTGTTCACCAACTTGTTTGCATATGGCATAATTCAAAAGGTTTGGCGCACTTGCCGTTTGGCATGCAATTTTTCAAGGCACAATCTGTTGCCTTGCCTCCGTAAGGCTATTTCAGATACCAATTGTCGTATAGAGTGTAAAGTTTGTTTTTCACTTCCGGGTCGGCAATGTGTTCTATCGGGTGAAAAAACTCCTTTGCTTCTTGCGACGGCTTTTCAAAGGTGTAGCCTTCGTCGTTGGTAAATTCGCCGTGTGGCTCATCTTTCTGCGGCGTCGAAAAAAACGATTGCGCAACGTTCATCACAACAGGGTTGGAAAGGGCTTGCATAATTGCGCTCAGTTTGTCGGTGGTGTCGCCGGAAGTCAGTTTTCCAAAGCAATCCAACATGCTTTTTGTGTCATCCGAAAGAAACTCCGTCAAATTGGGCGTTTTTTTGGGTTTGTCCTTTGGGCAATTTAGAAGTTGCATGGCAACCAGTGCCAGTGCCAACCAAGACAAATTCACACAAACGCCTCCTTTGGGGTTATCAACATATTATATGCCGACATATAATTGATAGTGACCAAAAACTTGAAAGGAGCAAAAAATGAATCAAACGGACGATCCTCGCAACCTATTTTTCAACCAGCGCATGCAAGATGCCTCAGAACACCCCAAAACGGAGCACCAACAAGCGCAGCAAACGTCCCAAACCTACGATCAGCGCTTGGAAGAAATGAAAAAGCTTGCCGCAAAATATCAACGTGAAGGGGAAGGGCAGCTAGTTAGGGATATTCTAAACAACGTGTTGGAACAAAAGGCCGCCGGCAAACTTACCAACGACCAGCTGTTGCAGTTTGCCAAACGCATTTCTCCCCTTCTAAACGACGAACAAAAAACACGCCTCAACGAATTGGTTCAACAATTGTTGCGGTTGTAGTACGCCGGCCAAAAATTCACAAACAAAAACTGCTGCCTGCCCACAAACGGTGCAAGCAGCAGTTTTTTATGCGTGCTTTGCAATTTCTTCCACGGCGCCCAAAAATGTAAAACATTCTCGCTTGGTGGTGATGCAGGAAACGGATGCTCGCACAACGCCCTGGTTGAAAGTGCCCAAATATTTGTGCATAAGTGGTGCGCATTGCAAACCGCCCCTAACAACAATATCAAAATCGTTTTGCAGTTTGTCGGCAACGGCGTTGCTATCCAGATTGCCAACGTCAAAGGCAACAATGCCACTTTTGTTTTTTTGCGAAAACATTTTCACTTTGGGGATACTTTTCAAACCATCCAAAAGCAAACTTTGTGCATCGCACACGTTTTGGTCGTTTTGTTGCCAGTTGTCTATCCACCAATCCAAACCTGCGTTCATTGCCATTATTGACGGCATGGGCAGCGTGCCCGATTCCAATCCGTCGGGGATGGTTTGCGGCTGGTAGGGCAGGTGGCTTTCCGTGCCCGTACCGCCAAACGTTATGGGCCGTGGCACAGATTTTTCCGTGAAGATCAGCGCACCTGCACCTTGAATTCCGTGCAAGCCTTTGTGCGCGCCAAGCGCCACCAAATCCACGCCCAAAGTTGCCATGTCCAGCGCAAAATATCCTGCCGATTGTGCACAGTCTACCAAAAACAATGCGCCGTTGCGATGCGCAAAGTCGCCTAGCTCCGTCAAATTTTGTCGTGTGCCGTTAACGTTGCTTGCGTGGGAAACGCACAGCATAAAAACATCTTCTTGCCAAACGTTTTTAAGTGCATCAAGCGTAATCTGTCCGCCAACCGGTTGCACAACGGATACTTTTGCCAGTCCTCGTTTTTCCAGTTGCATAACGGGGCGCAAAACGGAATTGTGTTCCGTGGCAGAAACTACAATCCTTCCCCTTTTTGCATTGCCCAAAATTGCCAGGTTAAGTGCTTGCGTGCAACCGCTGGTAAAAACAACGTGATTTTCGCCGTCGTTGCGGTATAACAGCGAAAGTTTTTTGCGTGTTTCTAGCAGTTTTTCTTGCAAAAAGTATGCATATTTGTTGTTGCCTCGGTTGGGGTTGAAGGGGTATTTTGTCAAACAGTCGTGCACCGTTTCTACAACTCGTTGCGGTTTGTAGTTGGTGGTTGCGGCGTTGTCCAAATAAATCATGGCATTGTCCTCACTTTTTTCGCATAAAAACAGTAGTATATTCTATGGCGAAATCGTTGGTATATGCCGTCTTGGCGCCAAGCGTTTTGCCAAAGGGAGTCACCGCAAAACCATTCGTTTTTGACGGCAAGCAACTTGCGGTACATAAGGAGGAAAAAATGCAGTACGTAATTGCCGTTTATCGTTCTCGCAACGTTGCCATGCGCGCCTATAACTTTTTGATTAAAAACGGTTTTGTGGCAGCGCTAATTTCCACACCAAGGGGCGCAAACGTGGGGTGCGGCTTGTCCGTCAAGTTTGCTTATGCCGATTATCCGGCGCTATCGGCCGCCCTTTCCGATGCAGAAACCTTCGTTGGGTTCTTTTTGGTGCGCAACACGCTAAACGGCACGCTGATAAGTCGCCTATGAAACAAATATTTTTTGAAAATAGCCCTTGATAAATATGCCAACTAGGCGTATAATGTATTATAGTGCTATAATAGTGGCATAAGCAGGTGCTGTATGACCAACGTTCAAGAAATTTTGCAACGACTGTCGGTGGATTTTCCAAACGCCAAAAGCGAATTGAACTTTCAAAATCCCTTTCAGTTGTTGGTTGCCGTAATTTTGTCGGCGCAATGCACGGATAAACGAGTAAACACGGTGACTCCCGCTTTGTTTGCCGTTGCCGACACGCCGCAAAAAATGGCGGAGCTTCCGCTACAAAAAATAGAAGAGCTAATTCGTCCTTGCGGGTTCTATCACAACAAGGCTTGTTTTTTGAAGCAATCTTCCGCCGATATCGTCAACCGTTTCGATGGCGAAGTGCCAAACAATTTGGATGATTTGCGTACCCTTGCAGGCGTAGGCCGCAAAACTGCCAACGTTGTTTATGCCGTTGCTTTTGGCGGCAACGCAATAGCAGTGGATACGCACGTTTTCCGTGTTTCCAACCGGTTGGGCATCACTTGCGCCAAAAACGTTTTGGATACGGAAAAACAACTTATGCGGGCCATTCCCGAACAAGATTGGGGCGACAGTCATCACTACCTTTTGTTGCACGGTCGCTATGTGTGCAAGGCGCAACGCCCCGCTTGCGAAAACTGTTCCGTAAAGGATTTGTGCCGCTACTACAAGGATAAAAACAAACATGAGTGATTTTTTGAAAACCGAAGCTGACCGTTGCTTGCATTGCAAAAATCCGCAATGCATCGAGGGTTGCCCAGTTAAATATAACGTGCCGCAATTTTTGCGCCTGGCAAGCGAAGGAGAATATCACCGCGCTACGCAAGTTGTGGGGCACCTTTTCGGCGAAGTGTGCGGTTACGTTTGCCCAAGGGAAAAGCAGTGCAAGGGGCATTGCGTGTTGTCTGCCCGTGGTAACGGCGTGGACGTGGGCGGCGTGGAACGCCGTGTTTTTGAGCAATATTTCCCCACTTTGAAGGTGCAAAACAACAGTTTGTCTCATTTGAAAGTGGCCGTAGTGGGCGGCGGCGTTTCCGGATTGACCTTTGCAGGGCTGTGCTACCAGTGCGGCGCTTCCGTCACGGTTTTCGAACGCAACCAATTGCTGCACACTTTGCGCAGCATTCCCAGTTTTCGTTTGCCTGTTTCGGCTTTGGATAAGATTCAGCACGCTTTTCAAAACAGCAGCATAACATTCCAAAAGGCCGACCTAAAAGCTTGCGACGTGGAAAAACTAAAAAGTGAGTATTCCGTCGTCTATTTGGCAACAGGCGTTTCCGTGCCCAACAAAATGCGTGTGGACGGGGAAGAATACGCCATTTCGGCCGATGATTTTTTGCGCAGCCCAAGTTGTGGACAAGCCGTTGTTATAGGCGGCGGCAACACTGCCATGGATTGTGCACGAAAAAATGCGCGGGCAGGTTTCAAAACCATTGTGGCCTATCGCAGAAGCAAACAAGATATGCCTGCTTTTCCGTCGGAAATTAAAGCAGCGGAAGAGGACGGCGTGGAGTTTTTGTTCAACGTTGCGCCCGTTTGCGTCACAAAGGATGGCAATTTGAACGTTGTTTTTGCAAAAACCGTATCCGAAGGCCGTGGAAAACTTGTTCTAACCGACCAAACCATGCAATTGCAGTGCGAAAACCTGGTGGTTGCAACGGGCAGTCGCTACGACGAGGCGGTTTATCCGTCCGACTTGTTGCGCATTGACGGCCAAAACAACGCAGGCCAAAATCTGTATGCTGGCGGCGATGCAGTGGGCAAAAATTTGGTTGCGCAAGCGGTGGCCGATGCCAAAAACGCATTTTTGGCGATATCAAAGAAGTATCAGAGGTAGTTTATGTTTATAGATAAAGTAAAAATTTTCATCAAAGCGGGCAACGGCGGAAATGGTTCCGCCAGTTTGCACACGGAAAAATACGTGCCCAATGGTGGCCCGGACGGCGGTGACGGTGGCAAGGGCGGCGACGTTGTTTTTGTTGCCACTTCGGCCGAAAACACTTTGAACGCATTTCACTTCCAAAAGCACTTTCGCGCAGAAAACGGCAGTGACGGCGGCAAAAAGAATTGCTACGGCAAGTGCGGCGCCGATTTGGAAATTAAGGTGCCTGTTGGCACGGTAGTTAAAACCACCGAAGGAAAAATCATTGCCGATATGTATTCCGACGGCCAACGTCAAGTAATTTTGAAGGGCGGCCGTGGCGGCCGTGGCAACAAGCATTTTGCCACCCCCAGAAGACGCTCCCCCTCCTTTGCCGAACACGGCATAAAAACGGAAGAGCACGAAATTATTTTGGAACTTAAAACCATTGCCGACGTGGGCTTGGTTGGCTTCCCCAACGTGGGAAAAAGCACGTTGCTTTCCGTTGTATCCAGTGCCAAACCCAGAATTGCCAACTATCACTTCACAACGCTATCTCCCAATCTGGGCGTAGTTTCCTACTACGACAAAACTTTTGTTGTGGCGGATATCCCCGGCTTGATAGAAGGCGCAAGCGACGGCGCAGGTTTGGGACACAGCTTTTTGCGCCACATCGAGCGCACGCGCGTTTTGGTGCACGTTTTGGATATTTCCGGCAGCGAAGGCCGCGATCCGTTGGACGACTTCAAACTTATCAACGGCGAACTGTTCAAGTATGATGCCGAACTTAAAAACTTGCCCATGATAGTTGTGGCAAACAAAATGGATATGCCTTCCGCACAGGAAAATTTGCAGCGTTTCCGTGAAAGTTTTCCCAGCCTCACAGTGGTGCCAATGACCACCATAATTCACGAGGGTGTGGAGGATTTGCTCAAAATTTTGGTGGACGTATTGGAAAAATTGCCACCTGCCCAACCTTTGGAATATCAAGCGGTGTCGCTAGACGAAGAAGAATCCTACGATTTCCAAATAGAAGTTTTGGAAGAAGACGTTTTCGAAGTTGTGGGCGGCTTGGTAAAGGCGTTGTCGCGCAAAGTAAACATGGACGACTACGACAGTTTTGGGTATTTTCAACGTGTAATGAAAGAGCGTGGCGTCATCACGGCGTTGCGTAATGCTGGCGCCAAGGACGGTAGCACCGTCATCGTTGGCGAATTGGAATTTGATTTTGTAGACTAGGAGTAACGTATGATAACAACAAAGCAAAGAAGCAAACTAAAAGCAATGGCCAACACTTTGAAACCGGCAGTCACCATTGGCAAGGACGAACTTACTGAAAACGTTTTGTCCGAAATTGCCACGGCGCTGTATCATCACGAACTTGTCAAAGTGGCGTCGCTAAAAAGTTGCACGGTAAGCGCAAAAACGTTGTGTGCTTGCGTGTGCGAAGCGTTGCAATGCCAACCGGTGTTATGCGTTGGCAACCGTTTCGTTGTGTATAAGCAAAGCGACAAAGAGGGCATTGAACACATAGAAATATAATATCTCTCGGGGAGGTGCTTATGAAACAAAAAGAGTGCATAGCAATGATACTTGCCGGCGGGCAGGGCAGTCGTTTGGGGGTGCTAACAAAGCACGTTGCCAAACCTGCCGTACAATTTGGGGGAAAATATCGCATCATCGACTTTCCCCTTACCAACTGCGTGCAATCGGGCATAGATACAGTTGGTATTCTCACGCAGTACAAGCCGCTAGAACTAAACACCTACATAGGCAACGGACAAGCTTGGGACTTGGACGTTGACGATGGTGGCGTATATATTTTGCCTCCCTACATGAGAGAAAAGAAGGGCGAATGGTATAAGGGCACGGCAAACGCCATCTATCAAAATTTGGAGTTTATCGACAAATTCAATCCGGAACACGTGCTTATTTTGTCCGGCGATCACATCTACAAGATGAACTATGCGCAAATGCTAGATTATCACAAAAAGAACGATGCCGACGTTACCATTGCCATGTTGCCGGTGGATCCTGCCGAAGCCTCTCGCTTTGGAATTTTGTCCTGCAACCAGCAAGGGCGCATAACTTCTTTTGAAGAAAAACCCGCTCACCCCAAAAGCAACACGGCATCTATGGGCATCTACATTTTTAAATGGAGCGTTTTGCGCAGTGCGCTTATTGTCGACGAGCACGACGAAAACAGCGTTAAGGATTTTGGCAAAAACGTTATTCCCACGCTGTTGCAATCGGGCGCGGCGTTGTTTGGATACCGTTTCAACGGATATTGGAAGGACGTGGGAACCGTTTCCAGCCTGTGGCAAGCCAACATGGACTTGCTAGATTTCGACAGCCTAAACTTGGATGACGAAGAATGGCCCATTCTTTCCCGTTCCACTTTGATGAGCCCGCACTTCATTGGCACTCATGCAAAGGTAGAAAACAGCCTTATAACGGAAGGTTGCTACGTGGATGGAAAAATATCTCACAGCATAATTTTTGACGGCGTAACGGTGGAAAAGGGCGCCGAAGTGACGGATAGCGTAGTTCTATCCGGCGCAACCATTCGTGCCGGTGCAAAAGTGCACAAAACCATCGTGGGCGAAAATGCTACGGTTGGCAACGATGCAACAATCGGGTTCGAAGGCGACAATCAATTTGTTTCCGCCTACTGTTCCGACGGCGTTTCACTTATTGGCGAAAACGTCAATTTGCCCGACGCTACGCATTTTTGCGGCAACAGCATGATAGTAGAAGAAGGAGGAGAAAGCGATGATTGACACTTTGGGCGTAATTCTTACTTCCAACAACGATTGCGACATGGGCGAACTAACCCGCTTGCGCAGTGTTGCCGCCATTCCTTTTGCCGGTCGCTACAGGTTGGTGGATTTCATTTTGTCCAACATGGTGAACAGCGGCATAATCAACGTTGGTGTTGCCACCGACTATAACTATCAATCGCTCATGGACCACTTGGGTAGCGGCAAGCCGTGGGGATTGGCACGCAAAAAATACGGTCTAAAATTCTTGCCTCCCTTTGTGGCAAGTAATTCCGAAGCGGACGAGCGTTTGAAAATGCTTATAAATGTTTTGCACTACCTAAAACGTTCGCAACAAAAGTATGTTGTTGTTGCCGATTGCAACAGTGTGTGCAACTTCACTTTTGATGCCGTCTTGAAACAACACAAACAAAGCGGTGCAGAACTTACCATTGTCTATACCCATTCCGACGAAGAAAGCCCCGTCTATCTTTCGGTGGATGGAAGCAGTGTCAACGGTTTTGTTTCTCGCAAAAACGGCGAAAGTTGCCGTCCAGTTGGCTACTATGTTTTCACAAAAGATGTTTTGGTAAACGTTTTGGAGCGTTGCCAAATGCTGGCAAAGCACAGTTTCTTTAACGATCTTATTGCAACTTTCATTTCTCGTGGAAAAGTTGGCGCATTTTTGTTTGAAGGCTACGTTGCCACCGTGTTGGATACCAACAGTTATTTCAAAGTTTCCATGGATTTGATGAACTCCGATGTTCGCAAAAACCTGTTCATATCTGATAAGCGCATCCTAACCAAAGTTAAGGATAAAATTCCCACCAGATATTTGTTTGGCGCAGACGTTTCGTCCAGCATGATAGCCGACGGTTGTGTCATCGATGGCAAAGTGCACAACAGCATTTTGTCGCGTGGTGTCAAGGTGGAAAAAGGCGCCGTGGTGGAAGATTGCATCGTTATGCAAAACACGGTGATATCCAAAGACGTGCATTTGCGTTGTTGCATAATCGATAAAGACTGTGTGATTTTGAACAACCGTGAACTTGTCGGACAACCCGACTTCCCCATTGTGGTGGGCAAACACCGCACAATCTAGCACAAGGGAGGAAAGGTCTTTTGAACGTTTTCTATTTTTCCGCCGAAGTGGAACCATTTGCCAAAAGCGGTGGTTTGGGCGACGTGATGGGCGCATTGCCCAAGGCAGTTGCCGCTCAAGGACACAACGTGTCCGTTGTTATGCCGTACTATTGCGACGTGATAAAAGCGCAGTACAAAATGGAAATGCAGTTTGTAGGCTATTTCTATACCGACGTCAACTGGCGCCATCAGTACGTTGGCGTGTTGTCGTTGCAGCGCGACGGCGTAACCTACTATTTTTTGGATAACGAATACTATTTTCAAGGGCCAATGTATTGTTTTGCCGATAACGAACGCTTTGCCTATTTTTGCAAGGCCGCGTTGGATTTGGTGTGTTGGCTAAACGTTTCGGCCGACGTGTTGCATTGCAACGATTGGTCCACCGGCTACATTCCCGTTTTGCGCGATGCCTTCTATCGCAATGCATGGCAACTTGCCAACGCAAAGGTGGTTTATACCATTCACAACTTGCGCTATCAAGGCTGGCTGGGTGTTGACGAAATGAAAAACCTCACCGGCATTGCCGATAGCTATTTCACCGACGAAAAATTGTTGCATAACGGCGGCGTAAACTTGATGAAAAGTGCCATTGTGTTCGCCGATGCCGTAACAACGGTATCCCCAACCTATGCAAGAGAAATTTGCACCGATAGGTATAGCGAAGGTTTGGGCAACGTCATCAATCGTTATGCCTACAAAATCAGCGGCATACTAAACGGCGTGGATTATTCCACTTACAATCCGCAAACGGATAAGCTAATTTCCGTCAACTACAACTATCAATCGTTGCAAAACAAAACGGAAAACAAAATTTTGTTGCAACGCCGCTTGCATTTGCCCGAGCGTGCCGAAACGCCCATCATAGGCATCATTTCCCGCTTGGTGGATCAAAAGGGATTGGATATGGTGGTGGAAGCCGCCGATGAAATTTTGCAGCACGACGTTCAACTGGTTGTTTTGGGCACTGGGGATGCGCGCTACGAAATGTTTTTTCAAACGCTAGCCGGCAGATATCCCGGCAAAGTGTCGGCAAATTTGTTTTTCGACAACACTTTGGCGCACCAAATTTATGCTGCTTGCGATTTTCTGCTTGTTCCCAGCATATTTGAGCCGTGCGGATTGACGCAGCTAATTGCGCTGAAATACGGCGCAGTGCCCATTGTTCGCGAAACGGGTGGCCTGTTCGACACCGTTTTGAGCTATAACGAGCAAACTTGCCAAGGCAACGGATTTTCCTTCACCAATTGCAACGCGCACGACATGGCTTTCACCATAGGCCGCGCCTTGGAATTTTTCCACAACAAAAAGGACGTCTATTGCGAAATTCAACGCCGTGGCATGCAACAGGATTTCAGTTGGAAGCAAAGTTGCCAAGAATACGTCAATTTGTATCTCCGTTTGAAGGACGGTGAATTCTAGGTGAAAATTGCAGTTTTTGCCGATATCCACAACAGTTTGCCTGCCATGCAACAAGTGGTGGGCATTGTCCAAAGGGAAAAGCCCCAAAAGGTTGTTTTTTGCGGCGACTTGTTTGGCGGCTACGGCAACAGCGCGGATATTGCGCAACTTGCGCAAAGTTTGGATGCAACAACCTATTTTGTGCTAGGTAACAACGATGGTTTCAGTCAAAATCTGTTGCAAGGCGGCATGGAAGACTACGCCGTTATGTATCACTTTGGGCGCACACTGTTTTTCACACACGGCGATAGGTACAACAAGTACCGCCCTCCGGTAATTTTGCAGCCCGGCGATGTGTTGGTTTATGGCCACACTCATTGCGCATTGTTGCAACGGCACAACGATCTTATCATTGCAAACGTTGGTTCCGTTGCCCAGCCGCGAGATGGCGTTGCAAGCTATGCCATAATGGACGAAAGCGGCATAACCTACAAAAAACTTGATGGCACGCAAACTTGCTTCTTGTCATTTGGGCAGTAAGCTTGCGCATGCGGCAGTTTGATGAAAACGGCCTCGAAATGCCGTTGCCGCACAACAACAAAACGGCAAAAAATTGTTGCAAAGCCAAGGCAATAAAAAACGTTGCAAACGTGTTGCATTTGTCGCGAAAAAGCCGCAACGTTTGGCAGAATTTGTGCCACAAAACATAAAAAACAAACAAAAAAAGAGTTCGATGAGGTGTCGAACTCTTTTTGCATGATAAGTTATTTTGTGTATTTGGGAAAAACGCTAACGTCAATGTATTTGGGAATGCCGTTTTGGTATTCGCGTTCAACTTCTCCTTGCGCAAGGGGCACAACGTATTGCAAAAACTCTTCCGAAACGTTGCTACCGTTTTCGGTGATGAAGTGTTGCGGCACTTGTTTCACTTCGTTTGCAATGCCGTTCAAATCCAAACAGCCGCAGTGGCGGTTTTCGTCCAGCGTCACCATAACTCCAGTTTTGCCATCCAGGGCTAGTTCAACTGCATATCTGCCGCAAGCTTCCGCATCCGTTTTGTCTGCAAGCGATTGAATGTGCGCCGTGCAACGGGCAAGCAAACTAAATTCTATGGCGCGCGTTTTCACACCGAACTTTTGTGTTATGCAGTCGGCCAAGAAAGCGGCAACGCCACCCAGTTGCGTGTGGTTGAAGCTATCCAGCGTTCCCACTGCGCCAATGTAGTTGCCCTTGGCATCCCTAATTCCTTCCGAAAGTGCCACCAAACATTTGCCCTTTTGGTTGTAAATTTCCAACGCTTTGTCAAAGAAATTTGCCATGTCGAAGGTAACTTCCGGCAGGTAGATCAAGTCGGGCTTTGCAATTACGCTTGCAGCCGTCAGCCAGCCGGCATCCCGCCCCATTATTTCGCAAATGGTTATGCGGCCTTTTTTGTAAACGTCGGTATCCAGTGCAATTTCTTTCATGCAAGTTGCAATAAATTTTGCCGCCGAGCCGTATCCTGGGCAGTGGTGTGTGCCCACAAGGTCGTTATCGATGGTTTTGGGCACGCCAATAACGTTGCAACGGAAGTTTGTTGCCGCAAAATAGTTGGCAATTTTGTTGCAAGTATCCATCGAATCGTTTCCGCCGTTATAAACAAAGCAACTAATGCCGTATTTTTGGAATATTTTTTGCACTTTCAGGTAGATGCTTTCGTCCTTTTCAACCGAAGGCAATTTGAAGCGGCAAGATCCAAACGCGGATGCCGGTGTTTTTGCCAGCAACTGCAATTGTTCTTCCGTGGCGTTGGTAACGTCGTAAAAATCTTCTTGTAAAATTCCGTCCATGCCAAAATGTGCACACAAAACTTTTTCAAAACCGTTTTCTATTGCCGCAGCAATAACTCCGGCGGCACTGGCGTTAATAACGGAAGTGGGGCCGCCCGATTGCGCAAACAACAAAGTTCCTTTGCTCATAAATAAGTTCACCTCGTATTCGTTTGCCTGTATTATACACAATTCTGGCGGCGAAATCAACAAAAATTGCCACTTATCCGCCTTGCAAAACAACTTTGTTTGTGCAAAAAGCAAGTGGTTTTTTCTGCCGATATGCCAAACTGTTGCAAAATGCAAAATTTGTGGTAAAATGTAGGGACGGAGGATAATATGTATAAATTTTTTGCTTATCTAAACAGAATGAAATACATCAAGCGTTGGAGTTTGATGCATTCAACCACCAACGAAAACATTATGGAACACAGCCAACAAGTTGCCGTTGTGGCGCATGCATTGGCATCCATTTCCAACATTTATTTTGGCGGCAACCTCGATGCTAACGCCATTGCAGTAAAGGCGTTGTTCCACGAAACCAGCGAAGTTATGACGGGCGATTTGCCCACACCCATAAAGTATTTCAATCCGGAAATTCGCGATTCCTACAAAAATTTGGAAAAACTTTCAAATCAGCGTTTATTGAAGCAACTTCCAAGCCAACTTTCAGTTGAATATTCTAAAATAATTCTTGACGAAGAGGGAATTGAACACAAATTTGTGAAATATGCCGACAAAATTTGCGCATATATTAAATGCGTTGACGAAGTAAAAATGGGAAATTCCGAATTTTTCAAGGCAAAGGAAACAATTCTTGCAGAAATAAAGGCATTTCATTCCCCCGAAGTGGATTATTTCATGGAAAACTTCCTGCCGGCATTCTTTTTGACTTTGGACGAATTGGACGTATGATCGAATTTCAAAACGTCAGTTTTCAATATCACTACGAACAGTATCCTCTGTTCCAAAACGTCAGTTTCACCCTGCGTGACGGCCTAAACGTCGTTTTGTGCGACGTGATGAGTGGCAAAACCACCTTGTGCAAAATGTTGATGGGGTTGCTTCCGCCGGATAGTGGCAAAATTTTGGTGGACGGCGTGGATATCTACGCAGACAAACGCCACCCTGTTTTGCTTGCTGATGCGCTAAATTTGCCTGCAAAACCGGCATTTTTCAACAACAAAACGGTGCTATTCAATTTGCAATATCCACTAAGGGTGCGCAAACAAAAAAACGACCAATTGGTGGCCGATTTAGCAAAACAGTTTGGGCTTTGTGACGTGCTAAAAAGCAAGGTTCGCAGCCTTTCTGCCACGCAGCAAAAGCAGTTGGCGCTTGCCCGCGGGCTAACGATTCCGCGAAAAATAGTTTTATTCGACGGTTTTTTTGACGAAAACGCCGATGATCGCGAATTAAGTTTGCCTGTTGTGACAAAACTTTTTCAAAGCCAAATGCAAGTGGTGTTCACCACCAACGCGCAACTAGCAAGCGGCAACGTGGTTGTTATTGGCGAAAAAACTTGCATCTACCAAGGCGATGCCGATGGTGCGCAAAAAACCGTTGCAAAGTTGCAATGGCTTTCGGATGGTCTAAACAAGTTGTAAGTGTTGTCCCTTGGGGCATAAGGAGAAAAATGGAAAAAGATTTTTTCGATGAAGAACTAGAAAAACAGGAACAAGAACAACAGCGGCGCAAACAAATGCAAGAAGATGCTCGCCGTCACCAAATTGACGATTGGTATCATGCCGGCCCGTCTAACGGCGGTGCAACGCAAAAAACCTCCAACAATCGTGCGCTCTACGTAACGTTGGTGTGCATAGGGCTTGTGCTAACGTTCATTTTTGGTTGGGTGCTATGTTCCATTTTTAACAGTCAGTCGTCTTCCACAACAGGCGTTTTGGACGAAGTTTTTCGCTATTTGGATACCGAATACTACAAGGAAGTTTCCGACCAGCAAATAATGGAAGCAATTGCGGCGGGCGGAACAGCCATTTTGCAATCGGCCGGCGACCAATATTGTCAACTTCTAACGCCACAACAGGCCTACAATCTTATTTATCCTTCCGAAGGCGGCACGCAACTTTCCGGCACCTACTTCGGCATGAGCTACAGCCCTTCCAGCATTGGCTTGTACGTTTCCGACGTAAGTGCGGATAGCAGCAGCTATGGCGTGTTGCAATCGGGCGACGTAATTGTCAAACTAACTCAAATGGCAGATGCTGATGGCAACGCCGTCACCTACAACGGCCAGCAATACAACCAAATTGCCATAACCGATTTGGATAGCGACCAAATTTCTGCAATTTTGCTGCTAACAAACTCGGCAAACTTCCACTATTTGCGAGGCGGCGAATTGCACCAAACAGGCATCATCACTCGCGGCAAAATTGGCGTTCATCCTTTGCAAACCTCTGCGGCCACCGTCACCACAGACTATAACTTTGTGGAATACTATTGCGTTGGCGCAAACGGACACGCCTATTCCAACTTGTCTCTCGAAAACCAAAACAACGCCAAGCACAACACCTACGAATTGCGTCAATTAAGCCGTCTTCCTGCCGGCGTTGGCTACGTGCGTATCGATCAATTCATGTACGTCTACGACCAACTAACCCAAAAGAAAACTGGCGTTGCCGACGAATTTAAGTCGGTGTTGGAACTTTTTCGCACTTTGGGACTCAATCGCATTGTTTTGGACCTTAAAGGCAACCCTGGTGGCAGTGTGGGAGAAGTTTGCGATGTAGCCGGCATGCTTGTCACTTCCGATAAACTCACCGAACAGCAAAAAACGTCGGTAACGGATGCAAAAACCAACAATTTGCTTATCACTTCGCTTATCCCGCGTGAAACCGCAAGCGCCGATCCCGAATATTACAAAGTGCAATCCACCTATTCCACCTATTTCAACCCCGTTTCGGATGTTTGCGACATAGTGGTGTGGACAGATGGCGGCAGTGCCAGCGCAAGCGAACTGCTGACGGGCGCTTTGCTAGACTATGGCACCGGTTTCCAAATGGGCACACGTACCTACGGCAAGGGCATTGCACAGGCGATAGTTCCCTTAACGCAGTATTCCGGCAAAGTCACTATTTCGGATACCCATCAACAAACAACCTACTACTGGTCTATCTACTATACTTTTGCTGCCTACTATTCGCCCTTGGGCTCCAACATTCACGGTGTTGGCTACACCCCCACCGAAGGCTACGACGGCTTGGAAAGCTATTCCGAATTGTGGGATGCAACCTACCGCTATTGGAGCATTGGCTAAACTAAATTTGTTTTTAAAAACGCAAGGAAAAATCCTTGCGTTTTTTCTTTTTGTCGGCAATTTTCACCGGCGTTGTGCGTTTTTTGTGGCCAAAACCTGCGTTTTTATGTGGTTTTTGTGCAATTTGCATAGTGCAAGCGGCAGTTCCGCATACTAAACGCACACAACAATCTAAGGGGGAAATCGTGACACAATCAAAAAGAAAAACCGTCGCCTTGCTTTTGGCCGTGCTAACGCTTGTAGCGTTGCTTTCCGTTTTGGCAGTTAGCCAAGCCAACGCCGCCGTTATAAAAAGCGGTTCTCGTGGTGCCGTGGTTAAAACAATTCAAACCAAACTAAAACGATGGGGCTACTACAACGGCTCGGTGGATGGCATTTTTGGCAAGCAAACTACCGCCGCCGTGAAGTACTTTCAGCGACGAAACGGACTAACTGCCGATGGCATTGTGGGCAAAGCCACCGCCAAGGCAATGGGCATAAACATTTCGTCGTCAGCATCCGGTTCCGGAACAACATCCGCCGGAAGCCTATCCAACAGCGATTTGTATTTGCTGTCTTGTTGCATCTATGGCGAGGCTCGTGGCGAAAGCTACACCGGCAAAGTTGCCGTGGCCGCCGTCGTTTTGAACCGAGTGCGCAGCGCAAGTTTTCCCAACAGCGTTTCCGGCGTAATCTACCAAAAGGGAGCCTTCACCTGCGTTGCCGATGGCCAAATAAACCTTGGCACCAACAACGAATGTACGCGTGCAGCGCAAGATGCTTTGAATGGTTGGGATCCCACCGGCGGCGCCATCTACTATTTCAATCCGGCAACGGCCACCAGCAAATGGATATGGTCGCGCCCGCAACTGGTAACCATTGGCAATCACATTTTTTGTTCCTGAGGTGAAAAGTGACAAACAAAAATTCAACAATAAAAAACTTTTGGATGATATTTTTCGGCATCGTTGCATTGCTGGCAGTGTCGGCGGCAATCTTTTTTGCGGCAAACTGTTGCAAAACGGAACGCATGCGAATGTCGGTGGTGGATGACGAGAACTACTACAAAATTTCCGAAGAAAACGGTTTCAAACGTTCGCTTTATGCCGCTTGCGACAATTTGAAAAACCTAAGCGCCAATTTGGGCAAGGCATCCATATCTCATTTGGCGGAAAATCAGGCGCAAACGCTAACCAACGTTGTGTTACACGCCAATTTGGTTAACAGATATTTGGCAAACTTGCCCATTGAAGAGGGCAACAACCTTTCTAGCTGTCAAAAATTTGTCAATCAATCGCAAGATTTTGCCACGTTTTTGCTAAAAAATTTGGCCGCCGGCAAAACGGTTTCGCAAAGTGAAAGGCAGTCGCTTGCAAATCTCAACAAAGTTGCGCAAAATTTCTATGACTTTTTGCAGAGTTACGCCCAAAGCGACAGCGGCCTTTTTGTCACCAACGGCAATGGCCAAAACAACGTCGGCACGCTTTCCGATAGTTTAAGCGCTGTGGACGAAAAGAACTTCGCGTACGAAAAACTTATATACGACGGCCCGTTTTCCGATGCAGTTCAGCAAAAAACATTGCCGTGCACAAAGGCTGCCAGCCCCGACAAGGTTGCGCAAACGGTGCAAAAATTGTTTGGAGAGGCCACCTTTCAAAGCAAAATTAACAGTGGCGGTTGTTGGTACGTCTTTTCCGTGCCCAACGGCACCGTTGTGACAACTTGCGACGGCAAAGTTGCCCAGTACCAAACCTATGCCGAAAGAGATTTGCAACAACCGGCCGAAGCTTCCCGTTGCGTTGCCGTGGCGGAAGATTTTTGCAAAAGTTTGGGATATAACGTCAAAGGCGTGTGGGTTTCTGCCGTGCAGGAGGTAACCTACGTCAACTGTGCGCCGGTGGTGGATCAGGTTGTTGTTTATCCAGAGCAAATAAAAGTTGCGGTGGATGGCAACGGCACTGTCGTGGGGTGCGAAGCGCGTGCTTATCTGTATAATCACACAGACAAGGCTGTCGGTTTCAGCGGTATGTCGCAGCGGCAAGCGCAACGATCGCTGGACGAATGCCTTCAAGTGGTGGCCGCAAACAAATGCATTGTGGAAAAATCCAATCAACGTCACTATTGCTACGAATTTCGTTGCAACGGCAATGGCGGCAGTTACTACGTGTATATCGATGCGCAAAGCGGCAAGGAAGTTGAAATTTTCAAGGTTATCGAAACAAGCGTGGGGCACGTGGTTATCTAGCGGCAAAACAAGTTTGGCAATCGCAGTTTGCGGTTGCCTTTTTGCATTTGTATGCTCAACTTTGCACCTAAAACATGCCAAACTTGCACAAAAAACTTTGCAATTGGCAAAATGCGGAGCGCTAGATATCACGCGCAAATGCGGCCACTTGTGTTAGATACGCCGCACCCACAAAAACGCCCTGCATCAAAACTTGCTAATCACTGCGCCGTTTGTTTTGCGGTTCAAAAAACCGCTTCATGTTGCAACCAAATTTAGCATGGGGCTTGACTATGCCACGCAAATATTATATAATTATTTTTAGTGGCAAACCACAAAGAAACAGCCACAAGCGTCCAAAATGGCGCGAAGGAGCAATATGCAAGTTAAAAAAGCATTGATTTTAGCGGCAGGCCGCGGCACGCGCTTTTTGCCGTTCACAAAAGCATATCCCAAAGAAATGTTGGCAGTGGTAGATAAACCGGCATTGCAATTGCTGGTGGAAGAAATTGTGGAAGCGGGAATTCGCGACATTGCCGTTGTGATATCTCCGCAAAAACAAAAAATTGCAGAACACTTCACACCCAACCCCGGCTACGTGCAGGAACTTCGCCAAAGTGGCAAGCTTGCCGAAGCGGAAGCGTTGGAAGAGCTCGACAATTTGGCAAACGTAAGCTTTTTGTATCAGGAAGTTGCCAACGGCACAGGCAAAGCGGTTGCGCTTGCCGAACAATGGGCAGATGGCCAACCTTTCGTTGTTCTTAACGGCGACGACGTTATGATGGGCAAAAAATCCGTCACGGCACAACTAACGAAAGCGTTTGAAAGTTGCCAAAAAACCGTTGTGGGCGTTCAAACGGTAACAAAAGAAGCCATCAAAAAGTATGCAACTTGCAAAATTGTGGAAAGCAACGGTCGCTTGCACAAAATTGACGACATTGTGGAAAAACCCCAAACGGAAGCGGAAATTTACAGTTTGCTTGCCCCATTGGGCCGCTACGTTGTCACGCCCAACGTGTTCGAAGTGTTGCGCCGCACACCAAACCGCGGAAACGAAGTATATCTAACCGATGCTTTGCGCATAATGGCGCAAGAAGAGGGCATCTACGTCTACGATTTCGAAGGCGAACGTTTCGATTTTGGCGACAAATTGGGCTACGTCAAGGGCGTAACGAAGTTTGCATTGCAAGATCCTCGTTTTTCCAAAGAATATTTCCGCTACGTTAAGCAACTTGTGGAAGAACACGAAAACAACTAAAAAACATAAAAGGAGAATTTACCATGTCATATACAAACAGAAACGAAATTCCCGAAAAGTATAAATGGAATTTGGGCGATATCTTTGCAACGCCTGCCGAATGGGAAGCTTCCTTTGCGGAATTTGCCGCCATCGTTGCCAATCCCGACCAACTTTTGTCTCAATTCAAGGGCAAATTGGGCGATCGCGACACTTTGTTGAAGTACCTCAAGCTTTCCGACGAATACGACGTTAAACTAAGCAGATTGTATTGCTACGCATTTATGAGCTACAACGAAGACAGCCAAGATGCCGAACGTCAAGCAAGATTTTCCAAGGTTTACGGCTTGCTTACCAACTACAGCGCGCTGTTGTCTTTTGTATCCCCCGAACTATCTGCTTTGCCCGACGAAACTTTGCAAAAGTTCATTGACGATCCGGAATTTTCCGACTACGACGTTTCCCTCAAAAGTGTTCTAAGAGGCAAAGCGCACGTGCTTTCCGCCGCAGAAGAATTGCTTATGGCAAACGTTGGCGCTTTCAGTGGCCAATTCCAAGAAGTTTACAACCGTTTGGATAGCGGCGACATCAAATTTGAACAAATCGAAGTGGAAGGCAAAAAGGTACAACTAGGGCACGGAACCTATTCCATGCTGTTGCAACACAAAGATCAAAACGTTCGCAAACTTGCATTCGAAACCTACTACAAATCCTATATCAACGTTATCAACACACTTGCCGGCCTGTACGAAGGCAGTGTAAAGGCAGACGTTTTCCGCGCTCGCGCAAGAAAATTCCCCTCTGCAATGGATTCGGCATTGTTCAGCGAACAAGTGGATAAGGCCGTTTACGACAATCTTATCAAGTGCATGCACGAAAGTTTCGAACCGTTGCATCACTACGTTGCTTTGCGCAAAAAATTGATGGGCGTAGAAACCCTCAACATGTACGACCTTTACGTTTCCATTTTCGAAGATGCCGATATTTCTTGTGAATACGAAGAAGCGTGCGAACTTGTCAAAAAGGGACTTGCCCCCTTGGGCGAAGACTATTTGGCAGTGGTGCAACAAGCTTTCGACAACCGTTGGATCGACGTTCACGAAACACCCACAAAGCGCAGTGGCGCATATTCCATGGGCGTTTCCGGCGTGCACCCCTACATGTTGTTGAACTACCAAAAAACCACTCACGATATTTTCACCATTGCGCACGAAATGGGCCACTCCATGCACACTTATTACAGCGAAAAGAATCAACCCGTAGCAAAAGCCGACTACAAAATTTTTGTTGCGGAAGTTGCATCCACCTGTAACGAAGTGTTGCTGCTAAAATATTTGCTCAAAACGCAAACGGATGTTAAACTTAAAAAGTACTTGTTGCAATACTATTTGGATATGTTGCGCACAACAATGTATCGTCAAGCTATGTTTGCCGAATTTGAACAAATTTCTCACGACATGGTGGAAAAAGGCCAACCGCTAACCGCCGATGCAATGTGCCAAAAGTATTTGGAACTAAACAAAATGTACTATGGCGAAGCCGTTAACCACAACGACGAAATCAAGTACGAATGGGCGCGCATTCCTCATTTCTATCGCGCGTTCTACGTGTATAAGTATTCCACCGGCATCATTTCTGCCGTGTGCATTGCCGAAAAGATTTTGAGCGAAGGCGAATCTGCCGTTAAAAACTACAAAAAGTTTTTGTCTTTGGGCGGCAGTATGGATCCTGTTTCCGAACTTAAAGTTGCCGGTGTTGATCTCACCAGCGAAGAACCCTTCAAAATCGTCACAAAATCTTTCGAAGATACCTTGCGCGAATTGGAAGAACTTTGCAAGTAGTTTTTTGACGGCAGTGGTTGTTTTTAGCAAAACAATTGCCGCTATCAAAACAAAATTCATAATTTTGCTAACAAAAATGCCTCCGAAAAACTCGGAGGCATTTTTGATTTTGTTTTTTTTGTTAAGCTTTGTTTTCGCTGCCCAAAACGTTGATGATTTTGTGTTTTACCATTTCTTTCATCATGGTGCGAGCGTCGCCCAAATATTGTCTGGGGTCGAAGTGAGCAGGGAAATCAACAAAGTGCTTGCGGATAGCGGCGGTGAAAGCCACTCTCAAGTCGCTGTCGATGTTAATTTTGCAAACAGCCATTTTTGCGGCCTTTTGCAATTCGCTTTCGGGGATGCCGATTGCGTTGGGCATGCTGCCGCCGTATTGGTTAACAATAGCAACTTTGTCTTGCGGAACGCTGCTTGCGCCGTGCAAAACAATGGGGAAGCCGGGCAATCTGCGGCCGATTTCTTCCAAAATGTCCAAACGAAGTTTGGGATCTTGACCGGGTTTGAATTTGAATGCGCCGTGGCTGGTGCCAATAGCAATTGCCAAACTGTCAATGCCTGTTCTTTGTGTGAATTCTTGCACTTCGTCGGGGCTGGTGAACAAAGCGTCGTCAGCTTCCACGTGAACGTCGTCTTCAATGCCGGCAAGTTTGCCAAGTTCTGCTTCAACAACAACGCCGCGAGCGTGTGCATATTCCACAACCTGTTTGGTGATGGCAATGTTTTCTTCCCAAGGTTTGGAAGAAGCATCAATCATAACCGACGTAAAGCCGCTGTCGATGGCCGATTTGCAAACTTCAAAATCTGCGCCGTGATCCAAGTGCAGAGCAATGGGGATATCGGTTGTTGCAACTGCGGCATCTACCAAGTGTTTCAAATAAACGGGGTTGGCGTATTTTCTTGCGCCGGCGGAAACTTGCAAAATAACGGGAGAACGACATTCGTTTGCCGCGTCAACAATTGCTTGAATCATTTCCATGTTGTTCACGTTGAAGGCGCCAATAGCGTATCCTTCACGGTATGCTTTTTCAAACATTTCTTTTGTTGTAACGAGTGGCATGGTTTTTTACCTCCAAGATAAAAAAAATTTATGTTGCGCTAAACTTAAATTTATATTTTTTGACAGTTCTTTTGTTGTCAAACGTTTGGCGCTGTGTTATAATAACAAAGGTATTTTAGCACAATACTTAATTTTAGTAAAGAAGTATTTGTGCCGCCAATAAGAAAATTTTTTGGAGGTAACTCACAATGGCAAACAAAACAGTAAGAGTTGCAATCAACGGTTTCGGACGTATCGGTCGTCTTGCATTCCGTCAAATGTTCGGCGCAAAAGGCTACAAAATTGTTGCAATCAACGATTTGACAAGCCCCAAAATGCTTGCTCACCTTTTGAAGTACGACACAGCTCAAGGCAACTACGTAGCATTGGGACACACCGTTTCCCACAAAGATCCCGTTTTGGCAGAAGATGGCAAAACTGTCGTTACGCCCGGCGCAATCATTGTTGACGGAACGGAAATCACCATTTATGCAGAACCCAAAGCAGCAAACCTTCCTTGGAAAAAACTTAGAGTAGACGTTGTTTTGGAATGCACCGGCTTCTATTGCTCTAAGGAAAAGAGCCAAGCCCACATCGCAGCAGGCGCAAAGAAAGTTGTTATTTCCGCTCCCGCAGGAAAAGACCTTCCCACCGTTGTGTTTGGCGTTAACGAAGACGTTCTCACTGCCGAAGACAACATCATTTCCGCAGCTAGCTGCACAACCAACTGCCTTGCTCCCATGGCAAAAGCTTTGAACGACTATGCTCCTATCCAAAGCGGCATCATGACAACCGTTCACGCCTACACTGGCGACCAAATGGTTTTGGACGGACCTCACCGCAAGGGTGACCTTCGTCGTGCACGCGCAGCAGCACAAAACATCGTTCCCAACACCACCGGCGCAGCAAAAGCTATCGGTTTGGTTATCCCTGCTTTGAACGGCAAACTTATCGGTTCCGCACAACGCGTTCCCGTTTGCACCGGCAGCACCACAATTTTGGTAGCAGTTGTTAAGGGTCACGACGTAACTGTTGAAGGCATCAACGCTTATATGAAATCCGTTGCTAACCAATCCTTCGGCTACAACGAAGATATGATCGTTTCTTCCGACATCATAGGTATGCGTTACGGCAGCTTGTTCGATGCAACTCAAACCATGGTTGCTAAAATCGACGACGACACCTATCAAGTACAAGTTGTTTCTTGGTACGACAACGAAAACAGCTACACTTCTCAAATGGTTCGCACAATCAAATATTTCGCAGAACTCAACTAATAAAAGGTGTTTTCAAAGGAGACTTCGTTTCGAGGTCTCCTTTTTTGCGAAAAATTCGCTAAAATTGCATCAAGAGTGTTTTATTTTTGCCAAACTGTCAACACTTGTCACAACAAAATTGCATCAAGCGTTGTTTTTTTTGAGATAATGTGGTATTATTATTTAAGAAAGTGCGCTAGTCGCTTTTTGAGGAGAATTTAAGTGTTGCGCTTGCAACAAACGGAGAGATTATGAACTACGTAGAAATTGGTATTTGGGCAATAACGGGCATTGCAGTGGTGCTAAGCGTTTTGCTGGGCATGATGCGTGGTGCGCGCCGCGCCGTTTTGCGCCTTATTTTGGTGCTTGTGTGCATCGTTGCGGCTTTTTGCCTTAAAGATTTTGTAACAAACACGTTGCTAACAACCGAAATAGCTATGGGCGAAACAACAACCACCATTCAAGATTACGTACTAACTTCCTTGCCGGAAGAAGTAAGCAGCTTGGGCGAATCTGTTGTTATTCCGCTTATCCGCATCATTGTGGGCGTGGTGATATTTTTGGTGTTGTTCTGGGCGCTCAAACTTGTGTCCTGGATCATCCTTTACCCCATTTGCAAAATTTTCGTCAAAAAGGGCGCAAAAAAACACGCCGGCATTGGTGCATTGACGGGTTTGGTGCAAGGCGTTGCAATTGCATTGTGCTTTTGCGTTCCCATATCCGGCATGCTTGTGCAAGTTAACCGTGTGATTCCCATGATGGAAGATCTTCAGGGCTCCACGGCATCCGCTTCCACAGACGATAAGTATGCTTTTGCCGCAGAAGAAGGCAGTGTTTCTTCCGGAACCACTTCCCCCGAAGGCGAAGGTGGCAGCACAAGCGAAGGCGGCGAAATCATTTCCGACGAAATAAAACAAATTTTGCTTGGCTATGAAGAAACGATAATCGGCAAGTTCTATGGCCACACTTGCAGCCCCATTTTCGATCTTATTTCTGGCGTGCAAGTTCCGCAAGAGGACGGCACCAATCAAAAAATGACTTTGTCCGGTCAAATTGATGCCATAAAAGCCATGCTGGACATTTTGCAACAATTCAACGAAACCACGGAAAAACTAAACGATATCGACTTTTCCGACCTTAGCAGTTTTTCTGAACTTCGCGAAGCATTTGGCAAACTGGACGAAATAACTGCCGAACTTCCGCAAGAAGCTAAAAATACCATCAATGCGGTTGTTTCTTCCGCCATTGATATGGTGCCCGTTCCCGACGATGCCGCTCCTGGCGTGGCAGAAATGGTTGCTGGCATCAAAGACACGTTGAAGAGCACCGATTTCACCGAAATCAAATTCACCAAGGAATTGGACGTTATCGAAAACATCACTGCAACCATCGAAAAGGGCGAAAACGTGACGGTGGACGACATTGCTGCAACCATCGATTCCGTTTCGGAAAGCGCATTGCTTGTTCCCGTGCTTAGCAACGTCAACACCGATTTGGATTTGCCCAACGGCACCAAAATGAAATTGGAAGAAGTTTTCGACGAATTGCCCGCCGATACCGACCAAGAAACGGTTGACGTTCTCAAAAACATTTTGGGACTATCCACCGGCGAATAACAGCTAGCAAAAAGCAACAATTAAATTTCAAAAGAACCTGCACAAGTTGGCAGGTTCTTTTTTGTGCAATAAGCGTCGCAAGGGCAAAATGTCGCCAAAAATATGACACGTAGTTGAAAAAACACGGCAAAACGTTGTTACAAGGGCAACAAGAAGCTGCAGAATGTTTTGTTTTTATTCCGTTGTTGATATTGATTAAGCGCCGTTTGCTGTTCAACTGTTTTTTTTCGTGCAAAAACAATTCGTGTCTAAAATTTGGCACGCGTAAAACAAATGCCACCAAACTTGCCGAGAAAACGATATGTTTATCTGTGCACAAAAAGTGACAATTTGTTAAAAACAGTTGATTTTCGGTGCATATATACTATGTTTAGTGCTACTTTGTCTATTTACATTTCCCCTGCCGTGTGATAAAATAAACGCAATATAGGTGGAAGTTGTCCATCTCAAAAACACAAGGAGGTTTTTCCTTATATGAGAACGTTTAGGGGCGGCACTCACATCCCCGATAACAAAACCATGTCGCAATACGTGGCCATTGAACAAATGCCCATTGTTGCCGACTATTTCGTTGCGCTCTCTCAACACGTTGGCGCTCCCGCACAACCTGTTGTAAGCGTTGGCGACGAAGTTTGCCAAGGCCAGTTGTTGGCAAAAGCCGCAGGCTTTGTTTCCGCCAACGTGCATTCGCCCGTTTGTGGTGAGGTGGTGGAAATTGTCAAGCGCAAAAACGCTCGTGGTGCAGAGTGCGACTATATTCACATAAAATCCAATGGCAAGCAAAACGAACAGCTTTTGCCGGTGCTAGAAAACCCCACCCCCGAGCAAATTGTTCAAAGAATTGCCGAAGCCGGCGTTGTCGGTTGTGGCGGCGCTGGTTTCCCAACCGCCGTCAAGGTTCAACCCAAAAATCCCGTCGATACGCTAATTATAAATGCGGCGGAATGCGAACCCTACCTTAACTGCGACAACCGTTTGCTTATAGAACGCGCGCAACGTGTTGTGGACGGTGCTCGTTTGCTGGCTGTGGCGTGCGATGCCAAACACGTGTTTATTGGCCTTGAAAGCAACAAAACGGAAGCCTATTCCGCATTGCTAGCGCTAGACGGTGTCGTTGGCGAAAAGGATCCCAAAACGGAAAGCGACGTTGTTGTTACGTTGCTAAAAACAAAATATCCGCAAGGCGCCGAAAAAGCGTTGATAAAGGCTTGCACCAACAGGGAAGTTCCCGTAGGTGGTTTGCCTGCCGCCGTTGGTTGCGTGGTTTGCAACGTTGCCACGGCCTATTGCGTTTGGGATGCCGTCAAAAACGGCCGCACTTTCTACAAACGCATTGTTACCATTTCTGGCAGAGGCATTGGCAATCCGCACAATTTGGAAGTGCTCATTGGCACGCCCCTTTCTGCCATAGTGGAATTTTGCGGCGGCCTATCCGACGACGTTGCAAAACTTGTGGCCGGCGGACCTATGATGGGATTTTCCCTTATCAGCACCGACGTCTACACAACCAAAACGGACGGCGGATTTTTGGCGCTAACGCAAAAGGAAGCAAGCACAGTTTTGCCAACGCCCTGCATCAGCTGTGGCCGTTGCGTGGATGCTTGCCCCATGAAACTTATGCCACTCTATATCGATTTCTACGCCACTGTTGGCGACGTGGAAAATGCCGTGAAATTTGGTGCGCTAAATTGCTACGAATGCGGTTCGTGCGCCTACGTATGCCCCGCAAAGCGTCCGCTTGTTCAAAGCGTTCGCCTAACAAAACAAAGAGTCAAGGAGAAATAGCATGTCAAACTACGTTTATTCAAGTTCTCCGCAAATTCGAAGCAACGTCACAACAAAACGAATAATGATTGACGTTTGCATTGCATTGTTGCCTGCTTGCATAGCCGGTTGCATATTGCTCGGATGGAAGTCTCTTTTGATTTTGGCCATTGCGGCACTTTCGGCAGTTGCGGCGGAATTTGTTTTTCTGCTTTGTTGCAAAAAAACTTTCCAACAAATTTTGGATCAATTCGATTTTTCTTCGTTGGTAACAGGTTTGCTTGTTGGCATGAATATGTACGCCAATTCCAAGTGGTATACGCCGCTTTTGGCAAGTGTGTTTGCCGTTGTTGTTGTCAAAATGCTGTTTGGCGGCACAGGCAAAAACGTTGTTAACCCGGCCATTGCCGGCAGAATTTTTGCGTTCATTTCCTTCGGAGCAGCTTTTGGCGGCACAATGCATTTCGTCCGTCCCGATGGAACGGCGGCAAAAGTGCTTTCCTCCGTCACCAGCGGCTACATTCAAGGAGCAACCCCATTGCAAGCCCTTTTCGGTGCGGAAACCACCGGCAACACCCTCACCAATTTGGATTTGTTCCTTGGCACCGGCGTTCCCGGTTGCATAGGCGAAACTTGCAAACTTGCGCTTATCATTGGCGGATTGTATTTGGTGGTGCGCGGCGTTATTAACTTCCGCTGGCCGCTTGTATACGTGTTTGCAACGGGCGTAATGGCAGTGGTGCTAAATTGGGCAGACGGCCTAACTTTCAGCCAAGCTGTCGCCACGTTCCTTCCCAACGTGCTTTCCGGCGGTTTGATTTTGGGTGCCATCTTCATGGCAACCGACTACGTAACAACCCCCACAACAAAATTGGGCAACTATGTGTACTTTGCAATTTTGGGCGTGCTGACGGCAGTTTTGCGCAAGGCTGTCAAAGGCGAAGCCGTTTCCTTTGCAATTTTGCTAATGAATTTGACCGTCCCCATTTTCGACAGGTTGTTTGTTCGTCGCCCGTTCGGCTACGTGAAGCCTCAAAAAACGCAAAAGGAGGCCAAGTAGTATGAGCAAAAACACTCTCACTGCCGAACAAAAAGCGGCAAAAAAAGCAACTACAATTCAATCGGTAAAAACCGTGGCCGTGTTGGTTGTCATTTGTTTGGTGTGTTGCTTGTTGTTGTCCATTTGCAACGACTTGTTCTACATTTCCGACGAAGATCGCTTCCAACGCTCCATGGCAAAAATCTATCCCAACTTTGTCAACGACGATTCTTTTGATACCACACTCAACGCTCAATATAAAGTTGCCGCAGAATATGGCGAGATAAAAAGCGTTGCTCGTTCCACCGACGGTGCCTACATTGTGGAAGCACTGGGCAATGGTGGCTACGGCGGCGGCACCGTTACGTTGTATGTTATTGTTGGCAGTGATGCCAAAATAATTGGTTGGGCCGTTAAGGAAAACGTTTCTCAAAGCTATATCAATCGCATTCCCTCCAATGCCGGCAACACTTGGTATGTGGGGCAAGACGTCTCTTCTTCGTTGCAACTGGATATGACCGGTGCAACGGTGGTGCTAACTTCCACTGCAATAAACCACGCCGTAAACATGGCGGCCTACTATTGTCGCAATGCGCTTAGTTTGGGGCAAAACCCCGAAGCGGATGCGCTTTCCGCAGTGCAGCAACTGTTGGGCGCGGAATATTCCTCGCAAGTTTGGCAAAGCAAAACGCAGGTGCTAAACGCAACCGTGGATAATCAAACGGTAGCGCAGTTGCTTTCCACAAGCGACACGGCAACCTATTTGTTTGTTTCGCAAGAAGGCTTGCAAGCGTTTGTTTACGGCACGCAAAACTTCAAAATTGCGGTGCTAAACGATGGCGAAGTTGTTGCAACCAATTTGCAACCAACGGACGAAATTTTGTTGAAACTATCTCAAACAAGATTGTTGTCTTTCCAATTTGGTTCCTACACGGCTTTTGCGGTAGCAACGCAAGAACAGCAAACAGGCAAATGCATCTACACCGTTGCAGGACTTAACGTTGGCACCGTTCCCGGCCCCTACGTGTTGGAAGTTACCATCGAAAACGTTTCTGGCGCGGGCAAAGTTACAAACATCGTTGCAAAAACCAGCGGCTACGTAAGCGGTTCTCCGTCGCAAAACGATGCCGACGTGCTTATAACCTCTTTGGTGGGCGCAACAAGCGAAACGGTGGACGGAATTTACAATAGCAACAAGGTGGCCGGCGCAACACAATCGGCAAACCTAATAACGGCGGCAGTAAAAGCGGCGTTGCAACTTTTCGACGCCGAATTGGTCTAGAAGGAGGAGCAAAATGAAACTAAACAGATTCAAAGAAATTGCTCTTGACGGAACAATTCGTCAAAATCCCACCTTCAAATTGGTTTTGGGCACCTGCCCAACGCTTGCTCTAACAAGTGCTGCGTTGGATTGCATGGGCATGGGCGCCGCAGTAACGTTCGTTTTGGTGTTTTCCAACATGATAATTTCCCTGTTGCGCAACATCATTCCGGATAAGGTTCGCATCCCGTGTTTCATTGTTATAATTGCAACGTTTGTTACCATCGTGCGTATGTTCATCGAAGCCTACGTTCCCAGTTTGTACGATAGTTTGGGCGTATATCTGCCGCTAATTGTCGTCAACTGCATCATTTTGGGTCGTGCAGAAAGTTTTGCTTCCCACAACCCGGTGGGCGAAAGCGCAGTGGACGGCCTGTTTATGGGCATTGGTTTCACGTTGGCACTAACTTCCATGGGCATTGTGCGTGAATTTTTGGGCAAGGCTAGTTTCTTCGGTGTGCAATTGTGGAATCCCAACGATTTCTCTATTGGCTTTTTCGCAAACCCTGCTGGTGCGTTTATGACGTTTGGATTGTTTATTGCAATTTTCACCGCTTGCTACAACGCAGTGGAACGCAAACAAAAACGCAAATCGGCTCGCGCAACTGCGGCAACAACTGCGGCAAAGGAGGCAGAGTAGTATGGATATTCTCGGTATCATCGTAGCGGCACTGTTCTCGCAAAACTTCATTTTGGTAAAATTCTTGGGAATTTGCCCCTTCTTGGGCGTTTCCAAAAAAATCAGTTCGGCATTGGGTATGGGATTTGCCGTAACCGCCGTTATGGTTATCACCTGTGCGGTAACATACCCCATCTACACATTCCTTTTGGTACCTTTGGGCATCGAATATCTCGAAATTTTGGTATTCATTTTGGTTATTGCGGCGTTGGTGCAAATGCTGGAAATGATCCTCAAAAAGTTCACCCCGTCGCTCTATTCCGCATTGGGCATTTACCTTCCGTTGGTAACCACCAACTGCGCCATTTTGGGCATTGCGGAAATTGTCATTGCACAAGTTCAAACGGAAAGCGCCGCACACTTCGTGCTTAAAGACGTGTTGTTTGGCAAATGGACGGAAGTTTACATGGCCTATTCCTATGCGGAGGCTGTTTTGTCCGGCTTGTTCTATGGTTTGGGCTTCACTCTTGCCATTGTTATCATGGCGGGTTTGCGTCAAAAGGTAGATAACCTGCAAGTTGCAAAACCTTTGCGTGGATTTCCCATGTCCATGCTAACGGCTTGCTTCATGGCAATGGCTTTCTACGTTTTCACACTTATGGTGTAAGGGAGGATCTAGCAAATGCAATTGTTATCTTTTGTTGGACAATCCATTCAATGGGCATCTTTGGGAATAGCCGTCGCCATTGCTTTTGTTGTGTCGTTGGTGTTGGGCATTCTTATCATTGTCATTTCTCGTTTTTGTGAGGTGAAGGAAGATCCTCGCATAGCGGAAGTGGAAAAACTTTTGGCCGGCGCCAATTGCGGCGCTTGCGGATATGCAGGTTGTTCTGGCTTTGCAAAAGCGTTGGTGGAAGGCACCGCCAAATTGGATGCGTGCGGACAAACCAAAAAGGAAAATCAAATAGAAATATCCAACGTTTTGGGCGTTGCCTACGATGGCGCAACGGAACCAACCATTGCCGTTGTGGCGTGTTGTGGCGGCAACAAGTGCCAAGACAAGTATTCCTATCAGGGCTACGGCACTTGCACAAGCCAAAACATGTTGGCTGGTGGCCGCAAAGCGTGCGAAGCAGGCTGCATGGGTAGCGGAACTTGCGTTGATGCTTGCCCCTACGTGTGCATCGAATGTTACGATGGCTATGCGCATATCGACCCCGATTTGTGCCGCTCTTGCGGACTGTGCATAAGCGCATGCCCCAAACACCTTATCAAACGCATTCCAGCGTCGGCAAAAGTGTTTGTTGCATGTTCTACGGAATGTCGCGGCAAAGACGTTATGACCAAATGCCAAGCCGGCTGCATTGCGTGCGGAAAATGTGAACGCAACTGTCCCACCGGTGCCATTCATTTGGTAAACAACGTTCCCATCATCGACTATGCAAAATGTTCTTCCTGCGGCAAATGTTTGGAAGGTTGCCCTCGTCACTGCATAAAGTACGTGCACCCAACCGATTCCGCCGCCGAATAGCATTGTTTGGCAAAAACTTGCCAAAAGTCACTAAAAAACATAAACGTACCGATTTTTTCGGTACGTTTTTTGCTTTGCAATAAAAAAGGAACGGTGTATTTCCGTTCCTGTTTTAGTTGCGACCCAAAAGCGAGCCGCCGAATGGCTAGGGTAGCAGGATTCGTCGCGAACGAAGAGAGCGTAAGCGAAGCAAGAGTGAAAAAGAATTGCAGAAGAAGAAAAAAGGTGCGGAGCTCTACGTTATTTCGAACTGCCTGCATACAAGCACGACAAGGCGGCGAAGAAAAAGGAAGCAATAAAAAAGGAACGGTGTATTTCCGTTCCTGTTTTAGTTGCGACCCAAAAGCGAGCCGCCGAATGGCTAGGGTAGCAGGATTCGAACCTGCGAAATGACGGAGTCAGAATCCGTTGCCTTACCGCTTGGCGATACCCCAATATTTTCAATGCAAACAGTATATAACTTTTAATAAAACTTGTCAAACGGTATTTTTGCAATAACAAAAGATTGTTTCCATTCCCCCAAACCCTTGAACATAAGTTGCAAATATGCTACAATTCTATCATAAAAGTGGCAGTGCAACAGTTGGTGTTCAATCGTTGCCTGCCGCAAAGGAGTTTTTATGAAACGTCTGTTTTTGATAGCAACGCTGTTTGCGCTATTGTGCGCAAGTTTGGTTGTTGCTCCGGCATTTGCCGAAGAGCCAGTGCTAACGACAAACAAAACAACCTATAACATTGGCGAGCCCATCATCGTCACGGCATCCAGTGCAAACACAAGCGGCAAGGATTGGGTTGGCCTGGTTGTGGGGGATAATTCCGATTGGGGAACCCTGCGTTGGGCGTACCTAAACGAATTTTCCGGCTCGTTGGATATTCGCCTTGCTCCGCATGTGGCAAGCGGTGGATATTTTGCCGCCTATCAGGATATTCCTGCCGGCGAATACACAATCTACCTAATGCCCGACGATTTGCCTTTGGGCGGCGACAAGGCCTACGCAAATATGGCGCTTGCTTCGGTTAAAATAACCGTTGTTGGCGAAACAACGGCCCCTGTTTCGGCCAAACTCACTTTGGATAACCCCCAAAGCGGCATGGCGGATGGCACACTCACCATCAATTTGCCTGCCGGTCACAACGCCGACGACATCTACGTTTGGTGGGGAAACGAACAGGGCAAGTTGCCTGGCTACACAAGGCTTGCTCGCTTCAAAGTTCCCTATTCCTACACAACCTGCTTTTCACAAGCAATGACGCCGCACACGCTCATTCCGCAAGGCGCAACAAAACTTTTGGTGTATACATTCAGCGATGCCTACGGCCTTAGCAAAAGTTGCGTGGAAGTACCGCTTGGTACCGTTGGCAGCGTACTTGGGGAAGAAACCCCAATTGCCGAATTTCAAGTTGTCAGCGACATACACATTTCCAATGCCGAATACATAAGCCATTTCCAAAGCATGTTGAATGATATTGCACAAAACAGCCCCAATTCCTGCGGCATATTTGCCGTTGGCGACGTTGTGGATCAAGGCGGAATACCTGCCTATTGGCAAAGTTTGTGGTCCACCTACGATGCGGCCGAAAACGTTCCGTTTTTGTATATCGGCATGGGCAACCACGAAAGTTTTGGGTTTGCCAACCCCACATACGAACAGCGTTTGCAAACATTTTTGCAAAACTTGCGTTTGCCTAGCGGAACGGAGAAACCGCAAACTGCCTACTACGATGTGTGGGCAAACGGCTTCCATTTTGTGTTTTTGTCCTCCACTCAAAACAGCGCCTATGCCTTTATTGGGGATGAACAGTACGATTGGCTAGAACAGGTGCTTGCTAACTCGCCGGATAATCGCCCTGTGTTCCTTTTCATGCACGAATCCATGATAAACACCGTTGCCGGCAGCACGGCCGAAGAAGGGTGGTGGGGCTTGCAAGACGACACGCGCTTGCGCCAAATTTTGCAACAATATCCCAACGCTTTTCTTTTCAACGGACATTCTCACTGGATTTTAGATTCCGAAAACTGCATGTACGGTGGTGGTGATCAGGCGGCCATTTTCAACACCTCATCCGTAGCCTATTTGTGGCATTCCTATGATGTTGTGGGCGGTGAATATATGGCTGGCAGCGAAGGCTACTACGTGCAGGTTTTCAAAGATAAGGTGCTTGTTCGTGGCAGAAATTTCCTCACGGGTGAATGGGTTTCATCCGCGCAATTTGTTGTGGATAACCGCTACACGTTTGTGAACGGTGTGGATTTTGTTCAATTGCAACGCCAAGTTCAGCAAGCGCAAGCTCTGGTGGAAGACGACTATCTTCCGGAAAGTTGGCAACAGTTTGCCACCGCGCTAGCACAAGCACAATCAGCGCTTAATTCCGGCAACCAACAAACCGTCGACAGCGCTTTGCAAACGCTACTAACGGCGCAAAACGCATTGCAAAAAAAGCCGCAACGCAACCAGCTTATGCAACAGGTGCAACAGCTTAACAATCAAGTGCAGCAACTAACAAACAGTTTGCAAACGGCCAATGCCGATAACACTACACTAACTGCGCAAATAAGTTCACTAAATGCACAGGTTGTACAGCTAACACAACAACTAAAAACTGCTAACGAAAGCAACGGTTCTTTGTCGGAACAAATAAAAACGCTACAACAAAACGTAAATCAACTTTCGCAATCTCTTTCCCAGAAGCAACAGCAAAATGATGCGCTTTCGCAAGAAATTTCCTACTTGCAAACTTCCGTCAACAACATGTCGCAACAACAGCAACTTTCCCAAGAAAAAACACACAAACTGCTGGTTGCAACGGTTGTCACAAGTTGCGTTGCAGGGTGCTCTTTGGTGGCAGTGGGGCTGGTAATTTTGCTCCGACATTGCAAAAGATAGTGTCGCAAAAGCACAAACCGTTTGTTGCTTTTTGTCAAAATTTCACAAAACGGTTGCCTTTTTGGGCAGCACAACGGCAGTCGCTGGCATTTTGTCTGCGGCTGTTTTTTTGTTGTTAGTTTGGTGTTTTGCCTGTGAATACGGGGGGGGGTGTTGCAGAAAAATGAAAACCAAAATGCCTTGTCGCAAAATTTCAACTACGTGGCGCAAAAAACTTAAAAACAGCATTTTTTCACGACAAAATTGCCATTGATTTTATGTCATTTTTTACCAAATTTGTTGCAAAATCAGCGCAAAAATATGGCGTAATTTGCCAAAATAGTTCATTTTTGTTGAATTTTTATTCCAAAATCAGTTTTTTAACCGAATTATCCATATGTGTCGCCGTTTTTTGCATTTTGTCAGAAAAAACCCTTGATTTGGGCACTTTTTTTGGGCTTTTTTCAATTTTTTTTCTAAAAAACCATTGACTTATGGCTATCATGGCGGTATTATAAATAACACACGGGGGGGGGGTATACTCTTTTGTTCCTCTTTTCCCTTTCAAACGTAGGCAAAGTTTTTCCTGTTTGCTTGCAGTTTGCTAAGTGCATTCCGTGGCCTGTTTGTCTTGTCAATTTTGTTGCAAGCAAACAGCGCATAACGTTCCCGATTGCCAATGTCTGTGTAGCGCGTCTCGAGCGAATATTTTTGTCCGTTGTGGCGTGCTTAAATTATTCTGGTATTATATGATTGTCCAATCAATCATTGAATATTTTATTCAACAAACCATTTTGCAATTTGCCGGCAAAAGGCGGTTGCATGGGCATATATTATGTACGCACGCGCACGCGTGTGTGTTTGCGCATTTGGCATAGCCGTGGTGCGCAAAAAAAATCAAAGGCTTTACCGATGCCGCACTGTGGCATCGAAACTAAAAAAATCAAAAGCAAAGGAGGACTATTGGAATGGATGAATTACTCAAAGTAGTAGTTGTTGTATTCATGTTTTTCATGTGCATCATTTGTCTGTTCGCAGTGGTTGTTATCGTGCGAGATATCGTTCACGAAAGCGCCAAAAGTCGTCGCGGTCGCAAGGACGAAGAAGATTCGCCTGCGGCACCACAAGCAGTGCCCGTGGTTTTGCCGGCGGAAGCACCTCAACCGGTGGTTGTTGCTCAACCCGAAGTTGTTCAACCGCTCCCCGTTGAAGAACCCGCGCCTGCGCCAGTTCCTGCTGTTGCAGTAGAAACTGCCGCCGCCGTTGCCGAAGACGATCCGGACGCTGTTTCGTTCAGTCGCGGCACGCTTACCATGGAAGAAAAGTATGGCACGCTGTCCACGGAATTCAAACGCTATTTCGACGACATTGTGAAGCATGCAACTTCCAAGCAAGGCGTTAAGGAACTTAAACGCGGCACTTCCTACGACTACAAAATTGGTGCATATCGTGTTGTTCGCCTTATGATCAAGCGCAGCGAAATTGTTTGCGAATTCACATTTATCGATCGCGAATTCAACAGCTACGCAAACGAATCCAACGTTCGCATCAAACAGGCGGCAACAACTGTTCGTGTTAACGAAGCATCCGCCGTTGGCGTTGTGAAAGACGGTATCGACCTTGTTTGTCAGCAAATTGCCGAAGATAAGGAACGCAAGGAACAACTTGCTCGCGAAAAACGCAAAGAACGCCGCAGACTTGCCAAAGAGCAAGAACAAAAGTAGTGCAAACGGCGTGTAACGCAAAAACTAAATTTGCAAAAGGTGAAAAATGACAAAACAACCAAATGGCGGCTCGGCCGCAAACGGCAAAAAAATTGTCAGCAAAGTGTTGCACGTACTGGGCATTGTGCTGTGCGTGTTGCTGTTGGCAGTGTTGCTGTTCAACTGTATTCTTATCGTCGACGGAATGGTTCACCCAAATCAGGTGCCCTCCATTGGCAACTATTCGCCACTAATCGTACTTACGGAATCCATGCATCCGCAAATAAAGGCAGGCGACCTTATTATTTGTCGCCACGTAAGCAGTGAGGATGCAAAAACACTTGTTGTTGGCACGGTAATTTCCTTCTACGATCCCGACGAAAGCAGTTCCGAAGTTGTTACGCACCAAATAATCGAAGTGCTAACGGATGAGCAAGGCAACGTATCCTATGTAACAAAGGGAATCAACAACAACATTCAAGATATGTTCCCTGTTCCCTCCCAAAACGTAATCGGTGTCTATTCCGGCATTCGCTTTGCTTTTGTGGGCAGCGTGGTTATGTTTGCGCAATCCCCCGTTGGCTTGGCATTGTTCATTGCAGTACCTGTGTTAATTTTCGTTGCGTTTGTTGTGTTCGACCGCAAAAAGACGGCAAAAGTTCAAAACAACCAGGAACTTAACCAAAGTTTGCAAGAAGTTGAACGCCTTCGCGCCGAAGTGGAATCGTTGCGTTCGCAGCAAACTTTCGTCACCGAGGGCGAAACTGTGCAAAGCGAAACGGATGCTAACACGGCCGAACAATCTCAATCGTCGCAAAGCGACAAGCAAAACTAGTTTTTGCAACTAACAAAGCATATCCTCCCGAAGTTGTTCGAGGTATGAAATACAATTTGCGCCCCTTGGGGCGTTGGCGAAAGCCCTTCGCCTTCAAAAGGGGCAAATCATTTATAAGGAGAAAAAACAATGAAAGAAAACAATAAAAGAGTTTATAAACTCTCCGCAATTTTGTTGGTTCTTTGCCTTATCACCGCTTGCGTAATCGGCACCACATTGGCAAAGTACACAACCGGCAACAGCGGCGCAGACAGTGCACAAGTTGCTAAATGGGGCGTAAAAGTGGAAATCCAAGGCGACGACACTTTGTTCTCTAACGAATACGAAAACAGTGCTGACCCTGCTGTGAAAACCGTCATCTCTTCCGATACAAGCATCGACGTTGTTGCTCCCGGAACAGCTAGCGAAAACGCATTGAAATTTGCTATCAGCGGCACACCCGAAGTTTCTGCCAGAATCGATTTCGTATTTGCAGCAACCAAAGACGTGTACCTTAAAGCAGCTACTCATACCGATCCTATCACCGGCGAAACGGTAACCGTTGCAGCAGATTATCACCCCATTGTGTTCACTCTCAAACAAACCAAGAATGCAGCCGGCGCAACCGATACCACACTTGCAACTGGCACTTTGGCAGAAATCGCAGTTGCAATCAACGCATTGAGCAAAGATTGCACTCCCAACACCAACCTTCAAGCAGAATACGAACTTACTTGGGCTTGGGTGTTCGAAGGTGAAAATGCCAACGACACTTTGCTTGGCAACTACATTTCCGATACAGTTGCTGATGATGAAAACGTAAGCACGGCTTTGCAATATTCTCTTTCCATCACCGTAACGCAAGTAGACTAATTTCGGTTTTCGCTTAACAGTGTTAAGCAAAAAAATTCACAAAGGAGGTAGAGCAAGATGTCAAACGACCGCAAAAAGTCCGAACGCCGTCAGTGGGTTTGGATAATGCTCATGGTAGATATCGTGTTCGTTTTGTTGCTTATGACGCTGGGCATCATTGCTCTGCAAGTAGGCAACGGTTTGCCGGATAACACCGACGTGCTGTTTATTGTTGGCAAAAACTATTCCGTCGATGTCGACGACGAAAGCGGAAAAACGTGGAGTTCCAACAACAACATTCAAATTTTCCAAGCAAGCTACGTCAACGATCAAGGCGTTGCAACGGTAAAATCCAGTAACGGACAATCGGTGTTTGCACCCGGCACAACCACAACCTATTCTTTTGCAATGCATAACAATGGCAACGCGGCAGTTATCTACCAAACAAACATCAGTTTTGCTCTTTCGGTAAACAACTCCGTTGCCACTAGCGAAAGTTTTCAATCGTTACCAATACTAGCGCGTTTGTACTATTCCGATGCTAATGGTGAAACAACCTACCTAATCGGTGACGAAAACGTTGGCGTTCCCCTTAGCCAAGCACTTGCAAGCAACGTGCAACTGGGCACGTTGGGAGCCAGTTCTTACCAAAAATTCAATTTGGAACTAACTTGGCCCTTCGAAGGGGACGATAGCGTCGACACGTTGTTGGGCGACCTTGCCGCAAGCAGGAACGATGGTGTGGCCATCACAATGAAAGTTGGCACCTATGCCGAAGCGCATCCCAACACAACTGCGCAAGGCGGCATAAAAGTAGATCTCGATAGCACCGGCGGCACCGTCGAACAAGGCGGCACAATCCGCTGGCTGTGGCTGGTTTTGCTTATGCTAAACGCCGCAGTTATCATTTTCTACGTGGCATGGCTTCTCAACAAGCGTGCAAACAAATTTTAACGTTTGCGTACAAACGCAAAACTATCAAGGAGAAATATAATGGAAAAATCTCGTAAAAACAAAAAAGTTATGGCTATTGTAGCCATGGTGCTTATGGTTTGCCTAATTTTGGCAATGGGCGCCGTAACCTTTGCAAAATATATAACCAGCGGAACAACAGGCAACCAATTGGCAACCGCCGCAAAATGGGGCTACGTTGTTACTGTTGATGCAAGCAATTTGTTCGCAACTGACTACAGCGTTGAAAGTGGAACACTTGCTACCGAAGTCACCGGCGATGGCGTTGCAATCAATGCTGCCAGCGTGGTTGTTGCTCCCGGTTCCACCGGTTCTATGACAATCAACATTTCCGGCTCTGCCGAAACTCTTGCAAAATTAACAATTGCAACTGAAGGCGAAATTCATGAAATTCATTTTGGCGACTACTACCCCGTTAAATGGACTTTGACGGAAGGCTCGACAACCGTTGGCACTGCAAATTCTAAACTTGCAGACGTCATCGCCTCTTTGAGAGCAACGTCCCAATACTTTGATGCTGGCACAAACTACAACAAAAGCTACACTCTCACTTGGGAATGGGCATTTGTAGGTACCGAAGCTGATGCAAACGTGAAAGACACCATCATTGGCTACAAAGCAATGGATAAAAACTTTGACGACATCAAAAACGTCTTCGTTGATAACAAACAAATCATCGAGGTTTGCGACACCGAAGCTTCATATGCTGCAATTGTTTCTTCGCTAAGTTTCAAGCTTAACGTTTCCATTGAACAAGCGCAAACAAAAGCATCTTAAGCAAAAACTTGTTCAAAACAAGCGGCGCAAGTCGCGAATCAACAAAAAATTGGTCACATTCCCACATCTTGGTGGGAATGTGCCTTGTTGGTTAAAGAGCAAAAGGCAAAACGTTGCCCAAAAGTTGGCAAACGGTTTTGGCAAAAATAGCAAAAATTATTGCTAGTTTTTCGCTAAGAACAAAATTGTCGCGCCTAGTTGCGGCAGCAAAATTTTGTTTTTATCCAAAAACTATCACAAGGGGCAACGTTGGTTGCCAAAGGGGAAAACATGTCCGAAAAGGCAAAAAAAGTTGGCAATATCATTGTCAAAATATTTTGGGGAGCGGTGTGGACGCTGCTGGGCCTGCTTGCAATGTTGGTGCTGTGGCTGGCGTTTGATAAGTTCATTCTTAAAAATCCCGTTCCGTCCGTTTTTGGATATTCTTCCCTTAACATTGCCACAGGCAGCATGAACGGCAACAGCGCACTTGTTGCAAACGGCAAGCCCAAACAGGTTGGAGAAGGCGACCTTATCGTCATCAAAAACACCGGCGACTACGAAATTGGCGACGTCATCACCTTTTTGCTGGATGGCGACAAAATTCCCACAACCCACCGCATTGTTGGCAAAACGGAAGAAGGTTTCATCACCAAAGGCGATGCCAACAACACCAAAGATTTGCGCCCCGTGCCGCAAGATAAAATTCTTGGCGAAGTTGTTGGACACTATCCCACGCTTGGTGCGTTTTCCATGTGGCTAAAAGCCGAAGGCGGCTGGATCTACGTTGTTGCGGCATTAGCCGTTTTGGCATTGGGCGGATTTTTGATTAGGGAAGCCGGCGCAAGCCCGGAAACCGAGCAAGCATCCCCCGAACAAGCTGAAAATGTGCAGCCGGCCACCGAACAGGCCGAAGCCCCCGAACAACCTCAAGCCGAGCAAACGGCCGGCGAGCAAGAACAAACTTCCACGGCGCAACAAACCGCCGCCGAGGAAAATTCTTTGCAAAACAACTAGTTCCGCAAACAAATCAGCAGGCAAAGCCTGTTTTCAAAAACAAGGCAGTTGGCCTTGCACAAACTTTCACCACAAAACCAACGGAGAACTTCCATGAAAGCAAAATTCATTTCGGCGTGCAAAAAGATAAAAGCGTTCGCAAAGCGAAACGCCTTTTCGTGCGCTTGTTTTTTGCTTGCGGTGCTTGTGTTTGTCACGGGATCCATTTCCTACGCCAAGTATACAACAGGCTCGTCCTCCGGCAACAATTCGGCAACAGCTGCCAGTTTTTCGGCATCGGCAACAATCGACGGCGTAAGCGCGCTTTCCTTCACCAACACTGCCTTTTGGGGCAACAGTGCCGGTGGCGATCGCGTTCCCATGAACCCGCTTCGTTCCGTAAACTTTTCTGTTAACAACTTCAAGCAACAGGGCGAGCAAACAATTGTTGCATCCGTCCGCATGAAGTACGTTTTGTCCTTTTCCGCACCGGCAAACTTTGCGCAAAAACTAGCATTGCAAGTGTTTGACGAAAGCAACACAGCAATGACTCCTCAAATAGTTGTTGGCGATTTCATTTCCGCCGCCGATGAAGGCAAAAGCTTCGATACTTCCCAAAGCGAAGATTACAGCTCGTCCTACCACCCCGACGTGGTGTTCTCCACTTCCAAAACGGCAAATTCCTATCAGGCATCCACAACGGATGGCTCAATGGTGGTGCGTTTGGAAAAATTTCAAAAGCAAACGGAACAATCGCTTATGTTCCGCCTGTGGGATACGTCTTCCCTAACCAGCCCGTCCATGCCCACCATCCCGTCGGAAGGCGGCCAACTGCAAACGCCGCTGTCGGTAGCCTATGCGCAAATGGTGGAATACTATCGCATAACTTTTTCCCTTTCGCAATTTGTTTTGCCGGCAGGCGTGCAAACAACGGTAAAACACTCGGTGCAACTTGCCCCTGTCGATTCCTTGGAGGACCCGCACGTTGGCGGCACGTTCGTTGACGTAACACGAGACGAAAGCAACAAGATTACAGGTTTTGCTCCCATTCAATCCATCTATGGCGGCACCGACGATATTTTCACCCTTATGCGCGTGAACGAAGCGGTGACGGACGTCTACTACGCTTCGGAAGATCATTCTGGCACACCCATCAAAACGGAAACTTCGTCGAGAGTTCTTCCCGGCACACCCGGTCAATACTATGCAGGGCAAGGGCTAACAACTTCAAGCAACACCACAAGGGAAAACAACGTCACTTCCGGCGAACAACCTGCCCAAACAACCACAACAATAAGCGTTGGCAACATAACGTGGACGCCAACAATAACAGGAACCGAACTTACAAAAGACGACCCCTATACAAACCCCAGCACTCCCGGCTACAAGGGGGTTTACGTAAGACAGGATAATAACTGGGGCACGCCATTCTATTTGTACGAACTGCCGGCAACGGCCACAGGAGAGGCCGCCGTCACGGAAACACGAGTCACAACGCAGGTGCTTTCGCAATCGATTACCGATACCAACACCGAAATAACCGAACACTCCACTGTGCAAACGGTAACCGGCGCACAAGAAACCATCACTTTGGACGTAACCAAAACAACAAGTATAACGAACATTGGTTCACAAACTGTGAAAACAATAACCGAAGAAAGAACGTATACGCGCACTTTCACGGCAACTGGAACAACCCGAGTTTTGTATTTTTTGGAATCTGCATCAAACAGTCTTAAGCATTTTAATGATGGTGAAATCATGTTGCCCGCCATTTTGGGATCAGACGGCAAATACATTGCCGATCCCGACAAAGAAGGCGAATCTCACCAAATTGTTGTAACTCAAAACGATTTTACGCCCACAACGTCCAGTTTCACCGATCCGGAAAATAAAGGCGATTTCGTCGAAAAAAGCAACGAAACCAAAACTGGCCAATCGTTTGTGCAAACCACACCAACAACGGAATATATCTCACGCACGCTGGAACGCGACTACGAATTCACCGAAGTGGTGCTAACCGACGTTGTTTGGTGCCAACTTGATGCAAGTGGCAACCCCGTCTACGACGAGGCAGGCAATTTGCTTACCCAATCTTTCAACAAAACTGATACAACGGATAACACGTTGCATTTCTATGCCGACGAAGATGGCACAAGCGTTCAGCAAATGTATTTGGCGCAGTGCTATTCCAAGGAATATCCCTTCTTCGTCAACGTGGTGTTCGAACAAATTCAGTAGAAAAACTGCTTGCCGCTGCAAACATTGCGGCTATGGGCACGTTAAAACTAAACGGCGTTTTGCAATTGCGCTAAAAATGCCAAATGCGGCAACTTTGTGCAAAAGTGCCCTGGCAAACTTAACAAAAACAAACTTGCACCGCAAAAAAGAATTGCGTTGCAACAAATCTAACAAAGGAGGTATCTGCAATGAAAAATTCCACCGGCAAAAAAAGATTGTTTGCCTTGTCTTTTGCGTTGCTAATTTTGGCCTCCTGTTTTGTTGGAGTTACTTTTTCTAAGTACGTAACCGAAGAAGATGCGCCGTGGGATGGCGACATTGGGTTGGATTTCACCGTCAACTCCGTTTTCGTTGTCAGCAGCCAAGACGAATTGTTCGAGGCCATCAACCAAGGCTACACCTTCATTCAGCTAGATAAGGAAATAGACAACCCGCTTATCGTCACCCAAAAGGCCGAAACGCTAAACCGCGACCTAATTTTGGATTTGAACGGCATTGAAATTCAGCGTAACGGCCAAGAACCCATTTTGAACATAAAACCCGGCGTTCGTTTGACGGTTGTTGATACGTCCGCCGAACAAACAGGCGGATTGTACAACCCGGTTGGCTCCGTTTTCAACATAAACGGCGGCACTTTGACGGTTGTCACCGGCTCCTTCGAAAGTGGCCCAAGATATTCCGAGTACTATTCCTACAACACCAACGTGCTAAAAAACGACGGCTACACTCGCCGCACTTTGGTAGAAAGCGATGCGCAACAGGTTAAGTTGAGAACAAAAACCGGCGAGAACACTTTTAGTTCGGCAACTGTTGTTAATGGCCCCATCATCAAATCCTATCCGCAAAGAACCGGCGAAATAACCTATAACTACGGCAATTTGTATTTTGACGAAAAGGTTGAAAAGGGCGACATAACTTTGCTGCCCGATACCTACTGCTACTATCGCACAAGCGAAAGCGTTGTTTCCGGATCTACCGACCTTTCCATGGCCGATTGGTACTATACCTACTTCGTTAACAGAAGCGACTATTCCTATGCCTTTGCCGGCATCGAAAACTTGCCGGCCGGCGAAAGTGCCAGCAACTACGTGGAAGTTACCATCTATGGCTACGAAGACGTTATCCAGCGTGCTTCCCAAAAGGATGTGCAAGCAAGCTACTATGCGGCCATCCAAATGACAGGCGGCACTTTGGATGTTCAAGACGGCGATTTCTACCAGTATTTTGGTCTTAAAAACACTGCTTGCGTAAATTGCAGTGGTGGCGAAATTTTCGTAAAACAAGGTTTCTTCTCCTCGCGCGTGCCCGATGCAACAAGTTTCAGCGCCAACACCGTTGTGGAAAAGGAATCCCCAAAAAACGCCTTTGTGGAAGGTGCAAACTACTTTTCAAATTTCAGTTGGTTCACAACTAGCGGAGAATATTCCGTAACCGACAGTGCAGGCGAACAGCACAACGGCCGTTTGGCCAAAAATGGCGAAAGCTACTGCATTTTGAACTCGGGCAATGCGCAAGTAAACGTAACAACGGGCGATTTGTATAGCAGCAACAACAATATCATCAGCATGGAAGGTGGCCAACTTGCAGTAACGGGCGGCTCCTTTACCAAGCGGCTCACCAATGGCCTCGTTTCCGACGCAACTCGCCGTCAACTTTCGGCAATAAGCGTTGCCGCAGGTTCATTGCAAATTGCCAACGCCGCGTGCAACGTTATCGGCAACAATTCGTGCGGCATAATTATGGCAAAAGGCGTGTTGGATGTTGACACAACCGAATTTTCAGTCAACGGCGACAACGCGCAAGGCATACACTCTTTGATAAAAGATACCGAAGGCACCTTCACCGTTACGGATAGTCCGTTTGCAGTTAATGGCGCCAACGCAAAAGGCATCACGGCCGAAAACGGCAGCGTTACGGTAACTTCCACCGTCAAAAACTCTTCAACAATTTCTGTAGAAGGCGAAAACTCTGTGGGTATTCAAGTAACGGAAGATGGTTCGGTTGTTTCTAATGGCTACAAGTATGTTATCAACGGCAAAAACTCAATTGGCATAGACGGAACAAACACTGCGCTAGGCATAACCGTCGACGGCGGCAGTTTCACCGTCCACGGCGACAACGCCTTTGGCATTCGTTCCAAGGTTACCGAGGACGACTTCCATGTTAAGGATTTGGACGTAACTATGTCCACCGGCAACTATCAAACAGGCATTTATGCCGAAAATGGCAGTGTGGACGTAACTTCCACCGTTGCAAACGGCTCCACAATTTCTGTTGAAGGCACCCAGTCTATCGGCATCCACGTAAATGGCAACGGCTCGGTTATTTCCAAAGGATATAAGTACCTAATAAACGGCACCGATGCAATTGGCATCTACGGCACCGACACGGCGTTGGGTATCGACGTTGACGGCGGCAGCTTCACCGTTCAAGGCAACAACGCCTTTGGTATTCGCTCGTTGGTAACAGAACAAGATTTCCACGTTAAGGATTTGGATGTAACCATGTCCAACGGCACTAACCAAACGGGCATCTATGCCGAAAAAGGCCGTGTGGACGTGACTTCCACCACAGCAAACGCTTCAACAATTTCTGTTGAAGGCGCAAACTCTATCGGCATTCACGTAAATGGCAACGGCTCGGTTGTTTCCAACGGCTACAAGTATGTTATTAACGGCCAAGGAGCAAACGGCATCTACGGTACCGACACAGCATCGGGCATCAACGTTGATGGCGGCAGTTTCACCGTTCAAGGCAACAACGCTTTTGGTATTCGCTCCTTCGTTGTTGGCAATAAGTTCTTTGTCAAAAACTTGCCCATCACCATGACAAACGGCACAAACCAAACAGGCATCTATGCCGAAAACGGCCGTGTAGAAGTGGAATCGACCGGTGCAACTGCTCTTATTTCCATCGATGGTGATAGTGGCATAGGCATTCACGTGGGCAGCGGCGGTTCCGTTGTTTCCACAAACTATTCCTACAAACTTCACGGCAAAAAATCCTATGGCATTTTGTCCGAAGCCGGCACAGTGTTGCTGACCGGCGGCGAAGTGGAACTAACCAGTGGTGACGAGTGCTACGGCATAAGCGCCGTTTCGGAATCGCAACTTACAATTGTGGCGCAAAACGTGGATATTTCCGTTGGCGTGGACGACACAACCAACAAAACTGGAACAACAACCAATGCATCAGTTGGCGTGTTCCTTTCCAGCACAGATACCGCAAGCAACGTAAATTTGAACAACGTCAATATTTCTAGCTTGGAAGTAGGCGTTGCATTGAACGGCGGTTCGTTGGCACTAAGCGGCACAGGCAACATAACAACCAAAAATGCATCTGCCATAGCTATTCGTGGTGGCGACTTGGCGTTTGAACCAAGCAGCAACTATCAAATAACTTCTCGCGCGGAAGCGGACGTTTCCACCATAACCGACAGCAACCCCTACAACATAACTTTGCCCGTCTACGAAGACGGCGCAATTGTTGATACCCCCTATCGCAACACCGACGGCATCTACGTCAACGGCGGTTCTTTCCAAAGTGACGGCAATTTGAAGGTGATGCACACCGGACTTAAAAACGACACGCTGGATGGCACAACCTATACGTATAGTTCGTTGGTTGTGCAAAGCTATGCAGTTCGCGTGTTGGGCGGCAACTTGACAATCAACAAAGGCGAAATAACAGCCCTTGTTGGTGGCGGCATCTATTCCGGATCAACCGTTGTGGGCGGCACTACTCAAACCGGCAACATTTTCTTGGGCAGCACAACAACCGCACAGGACGATATCGTTGTGGAAACCAAGGGTAACCTGGCAGGGGCTATCTATAACAGTATAGGCACTGCAATAACGGAAGGTTGGCAAAGCCGCAAGAGCATAACGGGCGGCCACGCAATCGAACTGGATGGCGGCAACATCACCGTCTACAACGGCAAGTATACCGCCGAATATGGCAATGGCGTTATGGCTAACGGCAGTGGCCGAATAGAAATCTACGACGGCTTGTTCAAAGGCAATATGAATGCCTCCGGATATGAGAAAGAAATGCAAGGCAAGTCTGGTCCTGCCGCATTCTACGGACTTAAAGTGGTTGGCGGTGCAACGGTTATTATTCGTGGCGGAACATTCGACGGCGGTAACGGTGGCGCATTCGTAACCGGCGTAACACGTGTTAACAACAGACAAATCACCGAGTCCTCCACGGCGCACGTGCTTATCTATAAGGGCGAATTCGGTCACGAAGGCGGACAAAATAGTGGTGGCTGTACCGACGCATTCAACGTCTACGACGATGCGGAAGTGGTGTTTGGTGCAGGCGGTGCAAACTACTTTGGTGCAGGTGCCACGGCCGATACCTACAAAAACGCCATCAAAATGTATTGTTGGAACGCATCTATCGCGGCGAACAGCATAGTGTATTCAACAACTAGTCGCGTAAACTCCAACATCTACGTCTACTATGGCACCTATAGCGCTCAATTCTACCGTGATCCAAACTTAAAAAACGGTTCGTCCTACACCACAAGATTCTACGTGTATAACAGCGGTGCATCCGTTGGCTACACAAGCATCACAGGTACGGTTATCGACGACATAACAAACGATAACAACAGGGCAACCTACAACAACATTTCCTACTAGCAGCTAGCAAAAACAATTTTGTTTAGCGGCGCAAAACTTTTGCATTTGCAAAAACGCTTTGCAGCAAACGTCAAGTCGAAAACCGTGTTCATGGCCGCAAATGCAAAACATTCAAAAAACAAAACACAAAAACGCGTTCCATAAAGGAGCGCGTTCTTGCTTTTTTTGCATCAATTTTGCAAAAATTCGTTGATTTTCTGCCCTGCAAATGCTATCATAACAATCAGTTTTTTGTTGACCGCAAATTGTTTGGTGAACGCAAGGAGTTTTATGATCGCAAAAAGAAAAGTTACGATAGCTATTTTGTGCATTTTGGTGGCAGTATGTTTGCTTGCTTCCGTTTTGCTTTTTGTTTTGTATGGCGGCAAAGAGCAGCAACTGTCTTTTTCTTCCACCTTCAATGGCAAAGTTAACCAGTGGAGTCAAACGCTGGGCACCCTTCCGCGCAAAATTCCACAAACAACTTCCAACGAAGGGCTTTGCGGGCGCTATCCTACCTATGGCACGGCGCTACCGGGCATAACCGATGACGAAAAGGATGCCCTTCTTGCCGAAAACTCCTTGATAATGGCGTCGGCAACTTCCTACGACGCAATGGATGCGGAGGGCAATTTGTTGCTTGGCGGCACGCCTACCGGCAAAAAACTCTATAAGCACACTTCCGCCGTCGGCATGTACTACGGCGATGTTTCCGACGACGAACTGGCCGTTATTCAGCGCATAACAATTGCCGCAAACGAACAGCGCAACTACGTAACCGGGCTGTATGCACCGGCCGGCGAAGTTATAAAGGTGGAAATTTCTCAAGCCGACCTAGATGCCATTGGCGGCAGTTTAACCGTCGTGGTGGGGCAGGTTAGCCAGCGCAACAATATCAACAACATTTGGAAGAAACGCAACGACTTTTCGCGTATGCCCGTTGTTGCTAACAAGTTGCAAATAACTTCAACCACCGCCTACGTGGGTAATCCGCTGGGCGGCCCAATCTACGTGTATCCGTCGGCTGTTGGCAGCACTTTTTCCGTCACCATTTCTGGCGCCGTTCCCTATGCGCACTATATTCATGGCCAAACCACGCAAGCGGAAGTGGAAAAAATGCAAAACTATTCCGCCCCCTACTACGATTTTGAAGTGTGGGATCTTGGCGTGCGCATTTCCGGTCCGTCCAAGTACGGCAACTATAACTATCAAAATTTGGTGCAAGTGGGCGACCTGTGGGAAAAGATAATTCGCACAAGCCGTCAAGTGCCTTGTTCGGCAAACGCATCCATTGGTGTGGGCTTTGTGTGCGATTGTTTTGTTGCAGCCGGCGCGGCGTGCGCTTTTCAGGGCGGCGATTCCTGGGTTAACATGCCTTGTTCGTGGATGGGCAATGCGCTAAACTATCAAAGCATGGTTACGGATGGCTTTTGGGGAGTAATTCACGAATTCAACCACCTTTACCAAAGCTACGGCATGGAAAACAGCAAAACCAACGAAGTTACCAACAACGCCACGTCGCTGCTATCCTACGTTTCCTATACAAACATTTCTCAAAACCGCTCGCTAAACGACAGCGACCTTAGCGGTTGGAACAGATATACCGATGCTTCACGCAGCCTGCGCGAAACGGTGCAAAATGCCGAAAGCGGAACGGAGCAACGTGCCCTAAACGCCTATGCCGATATCATTCACGCTTTTGGCGTGCAAACTTTTGCCCAAGCCACGCAACTGCAAAAGGGTTTTGGTGTGGATAACTGGTACCAAGCGCTTTCCCTTGCCACCAACTATAATTTCACTTTCTATTTCGAAAACATGCTGCATTGCAAGCTGAGCGACGAAGTAAAGGCGTTGTACGACACTGCCGAAAGAACCCCTTTCGTTCCCGTTGCAACGGTGTTCCAAACAGGGCGCAGCATTTTGCAAAACGGCAACGAAGTTTTTGTGGAAACAATGCGTCCCTACCTTCTTGAGCGTGGCGCCTCGCAAGATATCAACTTCAACACGCAACTTGTGTTGCCAAGCGGCGTAAATTTTCGCATCGAAAGCATTTCCAACCCACAAAGCGGCACGCTTACAAAGCTTTCGCAAAACGTCTATCGTTACGTGCCGGGTACGGAAGAATATTCTGGCACAATAAAGGTTAAACTTGCGCTGGAAAGCGACTACTTTCCCACGCAAAGTGTAACGCTAACGCTAAATTTCCGCCAGTACGACAAAAATCAGGTGGAAGTGTTCAAGTATAGCTACGACGGCGAAAAGTACCAATCGGTGGAAGAAGCCGTCGCCAACAATTTTGCAGGCTACACAAATTTGCAAATGTACAATTCGCAATCTACTTTTCTAAACGGTTTGTCAAACGGCCAAATTGGCATTGTGCAAGGCAAAATCTACGTGGAAAAGAGTGGTAACTATGCTTTTTGTTTGCGTAGCGGACGTGGCAACAACACGCTGTATTTGTCAGTTAACGATCCAAACGCATTGCAACAAGTGCTTTCGCTAAACACCGATCACGGCGGTTTTCAAACGGAAGGCGAACACGTGGTGCAACTAAATCTTTCTGCCGGCGACTACGTTTATTTCCGCGAAATAACCCTTTCTCGTCACTATGCCGATGCCTTCACCGAACTGGGCATGGCCAATTTGGACGAAAATAAGTCCATGGCCACCGTGCCCACAAGCGTTTTGTGCACCAACGATATGCAAATGCCGGTGTTCAATTTTTCGTCGCAACAACTTTTCCAGCGCGTGTACGAAACGTCTGAACTGCTGGAAGTTTCGCCAAGCAGCGAACACACGCTGGTTTCCGCAAACATGCAACGTTGTGACGAATCAACGGATATTCAAAACATATTCGACGGCGACCCAAGCACCTACTACCACAACCAGAGCGACTGTTTTGTCAGCCAGCAAAATCCCTTCGAACTGGTTGCCGATATGGGCAAAGTGGCAACTTTCAACACGCTAAAAATAATTTCCCGCACAACCGGGCAGCTAAACTTGCCTTGCACTTTTGCGCTGCACGTAAGCATCGATGGCCAAAACTGGCAACAGGCAGGCTATTTCGAAAATTTGCCGCTTTCGGGCATCTCCGTGCAAGCAAACTTCAACGAGGTCGAATTCCGCTACTACAAACTTGTGGTGACGGATACAAAATCTGCCCCCGAAGGCAATAAGTACGTGACAATTTCTTCCGTGCAGTTTGGCTATGCGTTCAGCGGGCAAGAACAACCGCCCCAAAGCCTAAGCTACTTCGGCAAGCAAAATCCCTTCAAAGAAGTTTGCCAGCCAAGCACTTTCGGCACGCTTATTTGTGGCAGTGGAAAAATGCAGTATTCGTTTAGCGGCAGTGCGTTTGCCTTGGTGGTGCGCCAGCAAAACAATTGCAAACTAAAAGTGACGGTGGATGGCGTTTCCCAAACGGTGGAAGTTAGCGGCAGCGATGCGCGCCAATTGGCGGTTGCGCTTAACCTTGGCGAAGGCGAACACACGGTGGAAATCTGGGTGCAATCGGGCACTATAAGCGTCGATTGCATTTTGGTGCGCTAGCAGTTTGCAAGTTTTTTTGCGGCTGTTGTCACAAAACAAAAAAAGTGCTATAATTTTTTTGAAAGTTATCACAAATCAACACTTTTCGTTCATTTTGTTGTTCATTTTGGCCAAAACGTTTGGTATAATCAACGTGTAATCAAAAGGAGGAACTAAAAAATGAATGAATTTGACAAAGCTTATGCAGAAGGTATCGCAAAGGAATATGCTTTTCCCCAAAAAGCAGGATCCAAAGTTGTGGCACTAAAAAAATTGGATAACAAAGTTCGCCGTCCGGCACTTATTTTGGCATATACGTTGGGTGTTGTTTGCTCATTGCTTTTGGGCGTTGGAATGTGCCTTTGCATGAACGTTATTGGCGCAGGTACAGCTGTAACCATGGGCGTTGGCATTGGTGTTGGCCTTGTTGGCATCGCCGGCGTTTCCGCAAACTATCCCATCTACAAAAAGTTTTTGCGCGCCAGAAAAGAAAAGTACGCTAACGACGTTATCGAACTTGCAAAAAGCATCATCGAATAACAACCAAATTGCTTAAAAAAGGGAGGCAGTTATTGTGAACAAAAATCAAAGCAAATATTTCAACACTGCCAAACTTATGAACGATGCATTGGTTTTGTTGCTAGACAAAAAGGATTTCGACCTGATAACGGTAAAAGACGTGTGCAACAAAGCCGGTGTAAACCGGTCAACTTTCTATCTTCACTACGAAACAATGGACGATTTGTTGGCGGAAACGCTCGAAAACGCCAACAAGTCCTTCCTGGAAAAGTTTCGCGAAGCGGAGGTGGCTCCGCCAAACTTGCGCGCCGAATCGCTAGAAGAGTTGGTGATAGTGGACGAACAACGGCTAATTCCATTTTTGCAATTCGTCAAAGAAAACTTGCATATCTATGCGGCGTTTTGCCATCACCCTGTGCTGTTCAATGCACGCAAAACCTATCAAAAATTGTTTGACGGCGTTTTTCGTCCCATTTTGGCCCGTTTCGGCTTCAATGGTGACGAAAGTGCCTACATGATGGAATACTATTTCAACGGCATGATGGCGCTGGTTATGAAGTGGGCAAGCGGCGGTTGCAAAGAAGACGTGCAAGATATTTGCCGTTTGTTGCTGCTATGCGTGCGCCCGACGGTAAAATAAGTGGGGTAAAAAATGAGTTTGTATCAAAAATACAAAAACTTACCAAAAGAAAAGAGGAGTGTTGTTAACATAATCCTCATTTTTTCTTTTGGAATTTGTTGGTCCGTTTGCAAATTGCTAATGGGCATTTACCAAAACTCCAACTTTTTGATAGTGTCGGCACTGTTCACAATGTGCTTGGCGCTTTCCAAATTGTGTTGCCTTATTGGCATTGTTAAGCACAAGGAAAAATACGTTCGCATAACGCACGTGCTTTCCTCGTTGCTTATTGTTTTTGGCGGCGTGTTCTACGGATTGTATAACCTGCGCCTGCTAAACGGCCAAACGGCAGCCAACTATGGGCTTATCCCTTCCATAACCATTGCAACCGTTTCGTTCACAATGTTCATAAAATCGGTGGTGGTGCTGGTGCGCGATAAGCGCCGCGACGACTATCACCGCAACTTGCGCATTTTGTCCTTTATTTCTGCCTGTGTGGATATCGTGCTAACCCAAATGAGTTTGCTGGCCGTGCAATTGCCAGAAATGGACCCGGCTTATAATTTCTATATTGCAATTGGCGTTGCAATCATGACAGTTGGCCTAGGCATCTATTGCATTGTTGCGCCATTCACAGTCAAAAACAAGCAGACGATCGTTGGTGAAGAAGACGAGGAAATCGAAGATCTGTTTGTTTAACAGCCCGCCCTGTGCGGGCTTTTGTTTTTCAAAAAAGGCGTGTGTCGGTTGCTGGTTTCGCCGTTGCACGTTTTGCCGCTTTCTTTTGGCAACAATGCAAATTGGCCTTTGCAAGCCTTTTCACAGTTTTGCGTTGGTTCGCTCACTTGCCGATAACAATTTTGTTTTTGCTAAATAAAAAATAATTTGTCGCAAATTTTGCACAACGATGGTCAAATTTTGCGGCATTTTTTGTGTTTTGTGGTGCCTATGGCAACAAAAAACGCCGCAAAAAGTCGGCGTTTCGGGGCGTTGTTTAGTTTTTTGTTTTGTCGTTATCTTTTGCGCACTGCCTGCCGCAACCTTGCGTTTGCGTTGCGCCACGCAACAACTGTTCTCATTTCAACAAAGGCGCATGCAGAAAGTTAATTTTTGGAGCTTTGCGTTTCCTGAAAATTTGCCGGCATTTTCCGTTTGCGCCGCGCAGCACGTTGTAGCCCATTTGCAACTTATAGCAAACGTGGTGTAGCATGGCGTTCCGAAGCATTATTTTTGCTGTTACAATGTGCGCTGTGTGGGTGCTTGCAAAAATTTTTGCAAATGAAGCTATCCGCACCGGCATGGGCTAATATTGCCCGCAATGGCACAAGGCAAATTTATGCGCCAAACATCACAGCCATTTTGCGCGGTCAATTTCTTTTTTGGCGGCTCTATCCAAATTGTCGTTGGATTGCGGCAACGTTATTTTCATTGCATCAATATCTAGCAAAACCATTTTGGGTTTGTTGTTCTTAAAAATAACAACGCATCCCAAATCTTCGCAAAGCCTAACCACCTTGGAAAAGTTTTGGTTGGCATCGGACATGGAAACTATTTGATTGCTGTTTATCATCATGGCTTTTTCTCCTTAAAACGCATTGTGTGCGCAGTTTTTCGTGTGTTTATTATATAATAAATCTAGGATAAAAACAACCTTTTTTATTTTTGTTTTTTTCACAAATTTTAGCAAAAACGGCGCAAAAAATTCAAAAAAACGGCAGTTTTGGGCAAAAAAGGCAAATAGAAAAATTATTTCACAAAATTTACTTGAATATCTTTTGTGAAGGTGTTAAAATTTTGAAGTTAATAGTGGTGCATTATGCCCACGGTTAATTTAGTATATGTATAAATTTTCAGGAGGAAAATATGAAAAAACTAATTGCAACTGTAATTACGTTCGTATTGGTTGTGGCATGCGTAGTGTCTCTTGTAGCTTGCGCACCCAAAGTGCTCACCATTTGGGTAGGAACGGAATCCGAAGCCTACTATGCGAGCGTAGTGGAAAAGTACGTAGCTGATTATGCCGAAAAGAACGGCGAAGCATTCCCCTATACGGTAGAAGTTAAGGGCGTGGATGCTTCCACCGCTGCAGAAGCCGTTTTGAAGGATCCCGAAGCCGGCCCGGCCATCTTCACCATCCCTCACGACAACCTTGGCAAACTTATTGGCACCGCTCCCGTTATTGCTGCTATCACAAGTCCCAGCTTGCTTGCTCAAATCGAAGCAGATAACGCCGACGGCTACAAGTCCGTTATCAAAAACAAAGTTAACGGCACGGAATTCACCTTTGCTGTTCCCTATATCGGACAAGCCCTTGTTCTCTACTACAACAAAAGCCTTGTTTCTGAAGAACAAGTAAAAACTTGGGAAGGCTTGATGGCCGCCGCAAAAGCTGCCGGCAGCAACGTTAAGGCTACCACCGTTATGGGTAACGACAGTTACAACCTTAGTTTCTTCATGCTTGCACGCAACGCTCAAACAAACAGCACCAGCGTAAAAATCTACGAAGGCTCCAACCTTACCGAAATGTTGGCAGGTTGCTATTGCACCGGCGACGACACAATGGCAAACTTCAAGTGGGCACAACGTTTCTTCAACGATCCCAACGGCGGCGCTCTTTCCGGTTCTGATACTTTCGAAGTTCTTCTTCGCGACGGAAAAGCACTTGCACTTGTTGGGGGGGCTTGGAAATTTAACGGCGTAAAGAGCGCATTGGGCGACAAATTGGGCATTGCTCAACTTCCCACCTACACCATAACCGAAGCTGACGCATACGGCACTTGCACGGCAGGCACCGTTATGAAGTCCGGCACATTTGCAGACTGCAAAGTTTTGTGCATCAATGCATCCAGCGCAGCTGTTAAAGATGGCAACAAACAACTTTGCGAAGACCTTATTCAATATCTTTCCAGCAAAGAAATTCAAGAAGGTTCCTTCGAAGAATGCAACAACCTTCCCACCTACAAAAATGCATCCAAAGAATTTGCCGCAATGCAAGGCAACAGCGTAGAAGCTCAACTTGCTGCTAAGCAAATCGAAATGTCCGCTTGGGGAATTCCTCAACCGTTCGGATTCCACAACTTCCTCAACTTGTTCTTCTATCAAAGTGGTGCAGATACCTACACTCAAGATATCATTTTGAGACGCGATTCCAGTGCCGACAACGCAAAAGCATACGACACGGACGAAAAGTTGAAGGCAGGTTTGCAAACTATCGAAAACATTTGGAAGACCGGCAAGGCAACAGGCAAATAAAAATAACAAGTGATTACTAGGAGAAAATCATGTCCGAACAATTACTAACAAAAAAAACCAATCCTTTTCAACGCTTGTGGCGCAGAATTGTAGATGGTTTCAAAGGCTTCGGCGAACGCTTCGTGGATGGAAGTGTAGGAACAAAACTTTCTCACTTCATCATGGGTGCAGGTAATTTAAGTCACAAGCAAATTGTCAAAGGCATTTTGTTTTTGCTGATAGAAATTGCATTTTTTGCCTTCATGATACTTTCCCCCGAAGTTAACAGCACACCGCTAGGCTGGAAAGCGTTGCAAAACCTTGGCACGCTGGGCTACGTCGATACGGAATCGCCCGATTTCAACGGCATTGGCCCCGACGGTTTGCCCATTCGAATTCCCAACTCAATGCTTATTTTGCTGTTTGGTGTTTTGACAATTGGCGCAATTGCATTGTTCTTGGTGGCATATTTTGCCAACATTTCCAGCGCATACAAGGCCGACTTGGACGAACGTTTTGGCGAAGGCGCAACCTCTTTCAAACAAGACCTTGCTTCCATGCTAGATACCAAGTTCCACGTAACCATGCTTTCCCCCACGATTATTGGGGTAGCACTGTTTACGGTGCTTCCCACCCTCTACATGATTTTGGTTGCATTCACGTCCTATGGCGGCACAGCTGCTATTGGTCAAACCAACTTCAAGTGGGTTGGCCTGGAAAACTTCATCAACATCTTCACCGATGAAAACAGCGAAGTTGGTCAGCGCATACTTCCCGTGTTGTTGTGGACGCTCATTTGGGCTTTCTTTGCAACGGTAACCAACTACTTTGGTGGAATTTTGCTTGCAGTGCTCATCAACAAAAAGGGCATCAAGGGCAAAATCTTCTTCCGCACTGTGTTCGTTATGACCATTGCAATTCCGCAATTCATTTCGTTGTTGGCAATGAGAAACTTGCTTTCTGCAAGTGGTCCAGTTAACGGAATGTTGCAGAGTTTAGGTCTGATAGATGAACCAATCAACTTCTTGGGGCACGATTTGGAAAACCGCAACGTAACTTTGGTTAGAGTTATGATCATTCTAATCAACATGTGGGTTGGTATTCCCTACACAATGCTTATGACAAGCGGCATTTTGATGAACATTCCCGCCGACCTCTACGAAGCGGCCAAGGTGGACGGCGCAAAACCCGTAACAATGTTCTTCAAAATCACCTTCCCCTACATATTCTTCATCACCACGCCCTACCTCATCAGTTCCTTCATCGGCAACATCACGTCCTTCAACATCATCTTTATGTTGAGCGGTGGTGGCCCTGGCGTTGCAGGCTTCAAGGCAGGCGAAACCGACTTGTTGGTTACTTGGCTCTACAAGTTGACCGTAGATAACTCTATGTATAACGAAGGTGCCGTAATTGGTATTCTAACCTTCATCTTCACGTCGACGATCACGTTGTTGACCTATCGCAGAAGTAAATCCTACAAAGAGGAGGATACGTTCCAATGAGAAACAATTTTGGTATTGCGGCTCAAAAGAAAGGTCACATGCGTCGCAACAGACGCATTGCCAACATCGCTACCTACATTATCTTGTCCATACTCGTTGTAATTTGGCTGTATCCCATTTTGTGGATTTTCCTTCAAGCATTCCGTTGCGAATATAACGACGGCGTGTTGGTTGGAACGGTAGTTTCTCACTACTTCCCCAAACAATTCGGGTTCGACAATTTCGTCAAACTGTTCACCGAAACAAAGTTCTTGCGTCAAGTTGGCAACACGGTTATCGTTTCCGTTTGTTCTTGCATTTTGTCCACGTTGCTCACCCTTTCAACGGCGTACATCATGTCCAAAATCAAGTTCAAAATGCGCAAACCTTTCATGAACTTGGCCATGATTTTGGGATTGTTCCCCGGCTTCATGTCCATGATTGCCATATACTTCATTTTGAAGACCCTCGGCCTCACTCAAACGTTGTTTGCACTTATTTTGTGCTACTCGGCAGGTGCAGGTTTGGGATTCTACGTGGCAAAAGGCTTTTTCGATACAGTTCCCAACGCTTTGGTGGAATCGGCCAAATTGGATGGTGCAACGCAAGCGCAAGTTTTCGTTCACATCATTTTGCCCCTTTCCAAATCCATCATCATCTACACGGCATTGCTGGCATTCACCGGCCCGTGGATGGACTTCATTTTTGCAAGAGTTATTCTTGGTGAAGCCAACACCGAATTGCACACCGTTGCAGTTGGTTTGTATCAAATGATGTATGGCGCAAAAGCCGATGGCAACGTGTTCACAACATTTGCCGCAGGCTGCGTGTGCATTGCAGTTCCCATCGTAACGCTGTTCTTGTGTTTGCAAAAGTACTATATCGAAGGCGCAACGTCCGGAGCAGTGAAAGGCTAAGGCCTGGTTGGCTCGCAGTCGCATCAAAAAACAATTTTGGCATCCGCAAAGTTTTGCTTTGCGGATGTTTTTTTGCCAAAAACGTTTGCTTGCGGGCAAGTGGTGCAATTTGCGTTGCCAAAACGGCAAAAATAAGATATAATTTTGTGTAGCAAAAAATGTTCAAAAATTTTGAGGACGTATATGAAAAAAACTATTGTAGCTTTTGTGTTGTTGATGGTGCTGGTTTTGCCCTTATGTTTTGCGGCTTGCGCCGAACACAACGTGATAACGGATGACAACCTAAAAGCAAACATAATTGACGATAACTACCGCACTTTCTACGAAATTTTTGTGGGCGGCTTTTCCGATAGCAACGGCGACGGCATTGGTGATTTGCGCGGACTTATCAACCGCTTGGATTATCTAAACGACGGCGACCCCGACAGTGGCAAAAGCTTGGGCATCACAGGCATTTGGCTTATGCCCATCAACTTTTCCCTTAGCTACCACAAATACGACGTGCTCGACTACCAAACGGTGGACCCCAAGTATGGCACCACGCAAGACATGAAAGAACTAATTGACGAATGTCACCGCCGTGGCATCAACGTGATTATCGACCTTGTGCTAAACCACACTTCCAAGCAACACCGTTGGTTCGAAGCGGCGCAAAGGGTGCGTAGGGAAGGTGATGTAGACAACCAATACTACGACTACTATTCCGTGAAAATCGGCTCGGCCGGTGGCGCTTGGTACGATTTTGCCACCGATCCGCAAGGCAACCACTGGGTTTACGAAGGCAATTTCAGCAGTGAAATGCCGGAATTAAACTACGACAATCCACTTGTCAAAAACGAAGTGGACGAAATTGTTAAGTATTGGCTGGTGGATATGGGCATTGACGGTTTCCGTTTGGATGCCGTGAAGTATTTCTACCTTAATGAAGATGCCAAAAACATCGAATTTTTGAAGTGGCTAAACCAAACTTGCCAAAAGCATAAATCCGATGCCTACTTGGTGGGGGAAAACTGGTCTAATCAAGTATCTGTTATCAACTACTACGAAGCAATCAACTGTTTCGATTTTTCCTTCTCGCAAGTTGGTGGTTCCGTTATGGCGGCTGTTTTGTATGGCGGCAACAGCGGTTCCATGTTTTCCGGCGCAGTGGAAAGCTACTACAACGCAACCAAGGAAAAAAATCCCGATTCAATAATGGCGCCCTTCCTATCCAACCACGATATGGATAGAATTGGCGGCGCTGTCGACATCGAACAAAAAACGGCGCAACAAGCGGCCAGCTTGTATTTGCTTATGCCCGGCAACCCCTACATCTACTACGGCGAAGAAATTGGCATGAAGGGCAGTCGTGGCTCGGCCAACACCGATGCCAACAGACGTTTGGCAATGCTGTGGGGCGACGGCGATTCCGTCAAAGATCCCACTGGCGCAACCTACGACCCCAAGGGCCAAACTAACGGCACGGTTAAGGGACAGCTAAGCAACTCGCAAAGCTTGCTAAACCACTACAAAAAGCTTATCGCCATTCGCAACGCCAATCCGGAAATTGCCCGTGGCAAAGTTACTGCCGTAACCACTTTTGGCGAAAATTTTGCAGCGCTAAGGTTCGAATATAACGGCAGCGTTGTGTACGTAATTCACAATTTGGGCACGGTAAGCGCCACCTTGAACGTAAGTTCTTTGGGCATTTCCACTTTGCGTGCGTGGGCTACGGAAAAATCAACGCTAGAAGGCAACACTCTTACCATTGGCGCACGTGGCAGTGTCGTTTTGAAGTGATTTTTGACTTTTGTCTTATGCCGCTAAAGCGATCATGCAATCCGTTTTGACGGATGCAGTTTTCGAAAAAAATCTAATAGTTTTCAGCAAGCCCGACAGTTTTGTCGGGCTTGTTTTTTGCCAAACGCTCGAAGTGGTGTGGCATTTCGCTGCCCTGATTGCTAAAAAAAACTATTTCTAAAATGGGCGTGCTTTGTGAAGTTCAAAAAACTTTAGAAAACTTAAAACTTGCAATTTTGCGCGTTAGGCAGTCAAAGATGTTTGCCGGCCTGTTGCGGCGCAAACCTGCTAAACCAAGCGTGGCAATTGCTCGGCCTGCTTGCTTTGCGCACAAGTTTTGCAATTTGCCGCTCGCTAAATGTTGCAAGACGGCGACAAAAATTTGCCCTGTGCGCGTGAAACGTTTTGTCGGCAGTGCAAAAAGGTGTGTTGCAAAGTTAAAATTTGCCGTCTTTTCGTCATCAAAAAGCAGTACCAAAAGCAGCAATCAAAATTTGTTTTTGTTCTTTTTTTATAAAAACACAACGAGTCTTCGTATATATCCTAGAATTTATCCTATATATAAATGAACAGCGTTTTTTATTATCAAAACACCTTGACATTGACGTTTTGTGCGGTTATAATTACTTGGTAAATGTGGGCAGTGTGCCCAAAAAAGAAAATTCGGAGGAATTATGGCTAGTCTACAACTTAACCACATATACAAGGTTTACCCCAACGGCGTAAAGGCCGTTAACGATTTCTGCATGGATATCGCCGATAAAGAATTTATCGTTTTCGTTGGTCCGTCCGGTTGCGGAAAATCCACCACGCTAAGAATGATTGCCGGTTTGGAAGATATCACTGCTGGTGAATTGCGCATTGGCGACGTTGTTGTCAACGACGTGGAACCCAAGGATAGAGACATTGCAATGGTGTTCCAAAGCTATGCTTTGTATCCCCACATGACCGTCTACGAAAACATGGCGTTTGGTCTTCGTTTGCGCAAACTTCCCAAGGAAGATATCGATCGCAAAGTTAGGGAAGCTGCCGATATTTTGGGCATCACCGAATATTTGAACAGAAAACCCAAAGAAATGTCTGGCGGACAACGTCAACGTGTTGCATTGGGACGCGCTATCGTTCGTGAACCCAAAGTATTTTTGCTAGACGAACCTCTTTCCAACTTGGACGCAAAATTGCGCACTGCAATGCGTTCGGAAATTTCCAAGTTGCACCACAAACTTCAAACCACCTTCATTTACGTAACGCACGACCAAGTTGAAGCAATGACTATGGGTACCAGAATTGTTGTTATGAAAGATGGTTTTGTGCAACAAATCGACACCCCCAGAAACCTATATCGTTTCCCCGGCAACAAGTTTGTTGCAGGCTTCATCGGAACGCCTCAAATGAACTTCTTCGATGGCCGCCTGAAACTTCACGGCGACGTTGTGGACGTTACGTTCAACAACACCCCCGTAAGCCTAACCGTTCCTGCCGACTATTTCAACAAAACAAAACGTTCCTATTTGGACGGCGAACAAGACGTTATCATTGGTTTGCGTGCCGAACACGTTTCCGTTGATGCAAACCGCTATCCCTTCAAGGCAAAATGCCGTGTTTCTCACACCGAAGAATTGGGCACCGACTGCCAAGTTTATGCCGATTTTAACATTGATGGTGTGGATACCATTGGCGAAAGCCCCACAAGAGTTATTGTTAAGGCACCTGCCGGCAGCTACTACGATGTGGACGAAATCATCGAAGTTTCGTTGGATATGTCTCACTTGCACGTGTTCGATATCGAAACGGAAGATACCATCACCCCGCGTATTCCTCAAGAAATTGTTGTGGACGGCGCTGTTGAATCCAACGTGCTTTCTGTGTTGAACCAAAAAATTGCATTGCCCGAAGCAATCCAGGCTTCCGATGGCAAATACCAAGTTTCCATTCCCACTTCTGCAATTTCTCTTGGTGGCACCATCCCTGCAACGGTGATTGAAGAAGAAGACGTCAACGGTCAACGCCTTGTTCACCTTAAGGTTGCCGACAGAGTTTTGTTTGCAGTTATCGATAACCGAGCTGTTATCGGCAAAGAAGTTAACATTGCTATCGACCTCAAACAAATTTCTTTGACCGACGACTTTGGCACCATTGAACCGTTGAATTGCAACAACGTTTTGCCCGGCAGAATTTCCAAGCACAAAGTCACCGTCGAAAAACTTATCAACGACAAAATCAAAAAGATCAAAGACCTTGCATTCACATTGGATGTTGGCGAAGCATCCTTCGATTGCCCCCGCACGCTTGCTATGCGTTTGGTTAACGGCGGCGGCCAAGACGTTTTCGAAAAGGCTTTGGACTTTGGCTTTACCGCATACGATGCAGTTATCAGCGACGAAAAAGGCATCAAAGCAAGCGTTGAAGCAATTTTGGATTACGGCACCGAAAAATTTGCCGCATGCCGTGTTGGAGATGCAACCGTTAACGTTTTCGTTCCCGAACACCAAGCCACGTTGCTTCGCGTTGGCGACAGCGTGAACATTGTTCCCGAAGTGGAAAAATTGGCTATTGTGGAAGTTGCTCGCGGAATCCGTCTTGCATAGTTTAACAAAAATGCCAGGGCTCACCCAAATGGGTGGGCTCTTTTTTTGCGCTTTTGGAGGTGCTAGCGTTGGGAAAGGCAGTTAGAAAGGTGTTTTGTTTTTCAAAAAACTAGTTGCGGCATTTTGAAACACGTTGTGTGTATGGCAGATGTATGCAAAAACAAAGTGGTGCGCAAACTGTTGAGTTTTTGCGCAAACAGTTCTAGTGCGGCATAATGCGCAAGTAACGATGCTTTTGGGGAAGTTTTCAAAAACATTAGTTTTGCTGTGCATTTCAAAAATCAATTTGCAGTTGGTCTTCATTTTGTGGCAATGAGCAAATATCTGCGGCCAAACCGCTTGCTTTGCGGTTGCTTCTAGTTTTTTTTGTCTTGCGTGCCGCCGCTTTGAGCGCACAGTTTGGCATCAAAAACATGGCAAAAATGTGTGTTTTTCATCGCAAAAAACGCAACGCCAAAAGTCAAAAGAAGGGCAAAAGAATGTTTCATAGTGTTTCATATTTGTGAACAAACTTTTCGTTTTTTATTTTTTGAAAAAAGGCCTTTTTGTGCTTTACAAAAAAGGGCGGTAGTGGTAGTCTATATGATAGACATAGTATGGAGAACAAAAGATGAAAGTTATTTCAAGTGATATGCTTCGAGGTCATATCGACACCTTCGTTTTATCCGCTTTGATTAGCGGCACAAAGTACGGCAACGAGATTCGCCGTTATATTGCGCAAAAAACCAACAACTTGTACGTTCCCAACGAACAAAGTTTGTATTCGGCCTACCATCGTTTGGAAGACATGGAATGCATCAAAGGTTTTTGGGGAGAAAACGTTGGTGCAACGCGCAAGTACTATACCATCACCGATAAGGGCAGGCAACTTTACGAGTTGAACAAGCGCGAATGGCAAAATGCCAAAAAGTTGATAGATTTTTTGATTGGTTGAGGCAGTTATGAAGTATTCGGAAATAACCGTCAGCACCAAAAGTGAAGCGGCGGAACTCGTCGCTTATTTCTTGCAAGAAGTTTGCATGGATGGTGTGAGCATATACGACAAAAACGATTTGTACCAAAACGCCACGTGGGACTACAAGGACGATGCGGCGGATGCAATCTATGGCGAAGAAGTGTTGGTAAAAGGCTATTGCAATTTGGAAGAAACATCGTCTGTTTTGGATCATTTGCAAAGCAGTTTTGCTTCCCTTCAAGATGCCGGCAGTTTGAAGGTGCAAGTTGCGCAAGTGGAAGGCGATGCATGGGTGGAAACGTGGAAGCAAACCTTCCGTCCTATCGAAACGGAAAAACTTGTTATTTGCCCCGAATGGCAAACTTGCCAAGACAACGGCAAAAAGGTGCTTTTGCTGGATACTGGCATTGCTTTTGGCACCGGTCAGCACGAAACAACTTCCTTGTGCCTGCAATTTGCCGAACAAACGTCGTTGCAAGGCAAGCGTGTTCTAGACGTTGGTTGCGGAAGCGGAATTTTGGGTCTTGCCGCCTTGACGCTGGGCGCAAGCAGTGCCGAATTGGTGGATATCGACAGCCAAGCAACGGCAATTGCATTGCACAATGCGCAAATAAACGGCCTTGAAGATAGGTGCAAAATTTTCACCGGCAACCTAACCGAACAAACGGATGGCGTTTTCGACGTGGTGTTTGCAAATTTGACGGCGGACATTTTGGCGCTGCTGTTCGAAGGCATTTCGTCGGTGGTGCACAAAAACACAATTGTTATTCTTTCGGGAATTTTGGACGTGAAGTTGCAAGGTGTGTTGGATCTGTATTCGCAAAAGTTTTGCAATTTTGAAGTTAAGCGTCGTGGAGAATGGTGCGCACTGCGCATGAACGTGAAGTGATATGGTAGTTTCGGTCTTTACATTGGGTTGCAAAACCAACTTATACGAAAGCGGACAAATTATCACCGCACTAAAAAACGCCGGTCACGAGGCATTTCACGGGCTCAAAAAGGCCGATGCTTTCATTTTGAACACTTGCGCCATCACAAAGGAGGCGGAAAACAAGTCGCGCCAGCTGGTGGCTCGTGCACGCAAACTAAACCCCAATTGCAAAGTGCTTATTGTGGGTTGCGCCGCCGAAAAAAACAGCAATCAATTTGTGGATATTCCCAACGTCACTTTTATCAAGGGCGTTGCCGATAAAACCAAAATTGTGGACGAATTGCAAAACGTGGGCGTGTGCGTGGAAGAAGTGCCTTCTTGCTTTGCCGAAAGTGTTTTTTCATCGCAAAGCCGCACCCGTGCTTTTGTAAAAATTCAGGACGGTTGCAACAATTTTTGCAGCTATTGCATTGTTCCCTATTTGCGTGGGCGCAGCCGTAGCCGAAAAATTGCCGACGTTGCCGAAGAAGTTAAGCGTGCAAACAGCGCCGAAACGGTGCTCATCGGCATAGATATTTCGCAATTTGGCCGTGATACCGGCGAAAGTTTGCCACAGCTTATGCAATCATTGCAAGGCATTCCCACACGAATTCGCCTTGGCAGTTTGGAAGAAAGCGTCGTAACCGACGAGTTGTTGCAAAGTTTGCAAACCATCAACTTTTGTCCGCATTTTCACCTGTCGTTGCAAAGCGGTTGCGACACGGTGCTAAAACGGATGAATCGCAAATACACAACGGAACAATATTTCCAGGCCGTGCAAAAAATACGCAAAGTCTTTCCGCAAGCCGCCATCACTACCGACGTTATAGTGGGTTTTTGCGGCGAAACGGACGAGGAATTTGAAGAAACCTGCCATTTTGTGCAAAAAGTTGGTTTTGCCGATATTCACGTGTTCCCATTTTCCCCAAGGGAAGGCACCGTTGCATACGGCTGGCCGGATGTGGACGGCAAAGTCAAAACGGCTCGTGCCGAGCATTTGGCGCAAATAAAGGCGCAGTTGAAACAAAACTTCACCAACAGTTTTTTGGGCGATGTTCGCCCTGTGTTGTGCGAACGCAAGAAAAACGGCGTTTTCGAAGGATACACACCAGAATACTTGCGTGTGTATTTTGGCGGTAACGCTACCGTTGGCAACGTTGGCAACGTAAAAATAACACAGCCCTATTTGGATGGGGCAAAAGGAGAATTGCTATGAGTGATTGCATTTTTTGCAAAATAATAAAAGGAGAAATCCCTTCTCACAAAATCTACGAAGACGACTACGTCTATGCATTTTTGGATATTGCATGCGATTGCTACGGCCATACGTTGGTAATCCCCAAAAAGCATTGCGAGAACGTTATGGATTGCGACAGCCTTTATTTGGCACACATTTTGCCTGCAATTCAAAAAATTTCCCGTCACTATGTGGAAGATTGCGGTTTCAGTGGTGTAAACGTTTTGAATGCCAGCGGCAAAAGTGCCGAACAAAGCGTGTTCCATTTGCATTTCCACATTATCCCCCGCAAGGAAAACGACGGCTTGCACACTTGGCCCTTCAACGAAAAATACGATTACGATTTGGCCGACGTGTGCCAAAAGTTGAAACTTACAAAATAGGCAAAAAACATGCGGATGCCATTTGTGGCACAGCAACGTTGCCGTTAACGTGTATTTGACAAGGCGGCAGGCAAAGCACGTATTGTTTTTGGCGGAATAGTCAACACTTTTTGCAAAGCAATTGGCAAAAAGTGTTTTTCTTTTTTGCAGGAAGTTGTGTAAAAGATTGAACAAAACTTTGGTTTGTGCGGTTCCAAAAGGCCAGTTGGCATCGCACTAAAAACGCAAACAAGTTATTTTTGTTGGCTCAAAGAACCCGAAATTCGCAAAATAACCTACGGTAAACCAATTTCTGCACAAAACAGGGCACATTTCGGCATTTTTGTGCATCAAAACTGCAATTTTTTTTCAAAAACCCGTTGCGTTTTGTGTTTGGTTGTGTTAAACTAGTTGCACGGCGACAAAGATCGTTAGTTTTGTCGTGTAAAACAGGATACTACCGCAAAGCGGTTTGTATATTTTTTTTAACAAAAAAAGGAGAAAAGAAAATGAAAAAAATTGTTACGCTTGTTCTTGTAGCAATGCTCGCAATTTCTTGCGTAGTTGCTCTTGCAGCTTGCAAAGCAGAACCCCTTGTAAACCCTGATTATGAATATATAATCACCGGACAATTCAATGGTTGGGGCGTTCCCAAAGATGCTAACGATTCTAGCAAAATCGACGCGAAGTACCAAATGGAAGCTATCGCTGTTTCCGACGCTCGCGTTGCTAGCATCAAAGGTCAACTTAAGAATGCTAAATATCTCTACATCGTTGAACACGTTGTTACCGATACCGGTGCTGGTTGGGATTTCGGCTATGCTTTGACAGAAGGCGCTGCAGTTACGAAGTTCGACGGTAACCAAGCTATCAAAGTTATCAAAACCAAATACACAGAAGAAGGCGGCGTAGGCGCTTGGGAACAAAACTGGCTTCCCGATGCTGGTAACACTACAGTTGTTAGCCTTACTCCCGACACCATCTATTTGCCTCCTCACTCTGAAGCTCCCGCCTATGAAAACAGTGGTGCTTGGAATGATAACCCCGCAGTTTTGACGGCTGGAACATACTACATCGTATTTGTAGAATTCACCGATGGAACTTTCGGACTTGGAGCAATTGCGAAATAGTTTTTCGAAATAGCAAAAAAATAGACTTGCACTTGTTGCAAGTCTTTTTTTTGTTGCCAAACCGTTTGCAACTAGGTGTTTTTTGGGAAAGCAAATTTTTGGCATTTGTGTCAAGTTTGGCATTGAGTCAAATTTGTTTTTATTGTTAGTTTTGTTTTTAGGGGCTTGGGTTTGTTTGTGTCTATAAAAACAAACACAAACTTTTTTTTGCTGAATGCATAGTGGTTGCTGTTCGGCGTTGACAAAAAAACATTTCACGCCAGCAACCTCGGTTTTGGCGCAATAAAAAGCGGCCACCATTGGGCCGCTTGCAAATTTAGTTTTGTTATTTTTTTAGTGTGGCAACAATTTGTTCGCCTTGTTTTTCCAGCGATTGCGCAAGTTGCTTATCCTTTATCAAGCAAGTGTTGGCATAAACGTTTTCCATGGAGTTTTCTATTATGTTGGCAAACAAATCCATGCCTATTTTGCAATCGGATGCAACATAGCGATACAAAAACGGATATGTGCGGTTTTGCGCCACCGACAAAGCTTCGCGGCAAACGTTCATCACTTCCAACGGAACAAGCGCCGCCTTGTGGTAGGCCTTTTGCAGTTGGTTGGTGCGGTAGGTTTGTTGTTCTGCATCTTCTTTGGGCAGGTGCGTGCAATCTATTATGCGGCGAAAAGCTTCGGCATCGTCGTTGGAAAGTTGTTCCAAACGTCTGCGCGCGTGGGCAAACAGCGTTGCACTGTGCTGCAAGTATTGCGCTTTTTCGTCGTCTGGGTCAAGCTTTGTCAGCGTAACGTTCACAGCCATTTCTGCAAGAGAGCAAGCAATGGTGCCCACAATGGCCAAAGCGCTGCCTCCACCCGGTGTGGGTGCTTTGGAAGCAAGAATTTTGTTATATTCGGCAATGGATAATTTTTCAAACATAATGCACCTATTATACTAGTTTTGTTTTTTGCCGTCAATGGTATTTTGCAAACGGCCTTTGCGCTAGGCAAAAAGAAAAATGGAAAATTGCAGTTTGCCTTTTTTGCTTTGCCCCAGCGGCACGCCAAAGGTAAACTTGCCATATCCTCGCACGGAAACAACGTCGCCGTCGTTTAGCGGTCGCGTGGCCTTTTGGCAAGGCATGCCGTTTAGGGAAACTTTTTGCAAATCCACCAGTTGGCTTGCCTGTTGTCGCGAAAGGTTAAACACTTTGCAAAGCACTGCATCCAACCTGTTGGAGGAAACGGAAATTTTTGCTTGTTGCATTTTTGGCGCAAGGTTTGACGGAATTTCTTCAACAAATTTCGTTTTCACGTTGTTTCTGCCCACGCTAAGCAGGTTTTGGGCGACAAAATCTGCCACCGACTGGTGTAGTACCGCATAGCATTGTTTGCCCACAAAAATATCCCCAACCTTTTCGCGCGTTATTTGCAGCGCCATAATTGCGCCCAGCACGTCGCGGTGGGATAGTTCCGTTGCAAACTTGCCGCCCGTTGGCGTTATTTGCAAAACACGCAAAGGAAATTCTTCGCTTTCGCCAAAGCAAGCAATTTTTCGCGTAGCAAAACTTGCCCCGCCAAAAAATGTGGGGTTGTATGCACAATATTTGGCGGCAATTTCCGCTTGCGTTTGCTCATTCAAAAAATTTGTAAAAACGGCCGTGCCGGTTTTTTGTGCGCGCAAGGCCAGTTCTTCAATGCGATTTTCGTCCATAACAAAATTATAGGACTTTTTTTGCTATTTGTAAAGCCACACCGCAATTTCGTTGAGTTTTGTTGAAAAGCGTGGTATAATTTGTTTGTTGCCGTCAAAAAATATATGGCAACGGGAGAACTAACATGTCAGATTGCACTCACGATTGTTCCAACTGCTCGGCCAACTGTTCCGAAAGGCCGCAAAAGTTGCAACTTTCGAAGAATTCCAAAGTTAAAAAAGTTATTGCCGTTGTAAGTGGCAAGGGCGGCGTAGGTAAATCGCTGGTAACTTCGTTGCTTGCAGTGGATTTTCAACGCAAAAACTATCGCACGGCTGTTTTGGATGCCGACGTCACCGGGCCTTCCATCCCGCAAACGTTTGGTTTGCACCAAAATGCATTTGCCGATGGCGAAACAATCTATCCTGTTGAAACGGCTTTTGGCACAAAAGTTATGTCCATAAATTTGCTGTTAGAGCAGGAAACCGACCCTGTTGTTTGGCGCGGACCGGTTATTGCTGGCGCAGTGGAACAATTTTGGACGGACGTTGCTTGGGGCGACGTGGACTATATGTTTGTGGATATGCCTCCCGGAACAGGCGACGTGCCTCTCACCGTGTTTCAATCGTTGCCGGTGGATGGCATTGTAATTGTAACTTCGCCGCAAGAATTGGTGGGCATGATTGTTGGCAAAGCCGTCAAAATGGCGCAAATGATGAACGTTCCCGTGTTGGGCTTGGTGGAAAACATGTCGTATTTTTGCTGTCCCGATTGTGGCAAACAGCACAAAATCTACGGCGAAAGCCACGTTGACCAATTTGCCGCCGAAAACGGCATTGACGTGGTGTGTAAATTACCCATCGACCCGGCAATTGCTCGTTTGTGCGATTTGGGCCGCGTGGAAGAATATCACGGCGACTTTTTGCAACCGCTTGTGCAAAAAATTTTGAAATTGTAATTTTTTTTTGAAAACGTCAATTAAAAACGGAATTTCTGTTTCACTAGCAGAAGTTCCGTTTTTTGTTTTGGAAACGGCAAAATCAATGGCCCGATAGCAAAAGTTGCGTGGATTGTTGAAAAGCGGCAAACACAAGTGGCAATAGCAAGTGCGCCGCCCATCTATGTGCGTTTTTTTGTGCGTGTCAGCCACTGCACCAGAGTTGCATTTTCTCGCGACGACCAATGCGTTCAAAACGCGGGTTGCGTGGTACCCAAAACACTAGTCGTAGTGCAAAATTTCGGTGCAGTCGGGCAGTGGCCACAAGTTTTTGGGGCAAAGGCTTCTGGCAGTGGATAGCCATCGTTGCGCCGCCAAAATTGTTTTTCCAAGCGGCGTTCCAAACAGCACGGCACGCTGTTCAACGTCGTGTGTGGCACTTTCAATTTGTTTGCTCAGCTGTTTTGCACAGGAATCTAGCATTTTTTTGCAACACAGCAGTTTTGCCATGCGCCGGCTTGGTGCGTTTTGGGACGTTTGCCATTCCGGCTTGCGCTCAAAGCAAATTGTTTTGTCAACTATGGGCAAAACCTCACGGCACATTTCGGCCAGCACAGTTGCTTGGGTTTGGCGTTGACGGCAATATTGGTTTAGCATTGCAGTGCGCCAAGCATTTTGCTCTTCGGTCGACAAAATTTCTAGTTTTTGCAAAAGACTTTCTTGTTTGCTTGCAACAATGGTTTGCGGCGTGTTTTGGGCAAAAAACAGTTTGCGACGCTTAGCTTCTTCCTGCCAAAATGCGGAATAGTTGTCGCCATCGAAAAGCACGTTGCCGCAATTTTTAAGCACGTCGGCAACAAAGGCCTGCGCCTGTGCCCAAACGTCCGGCGCATTTTGCAGTTGCGTTGCCAAGATATCTGCCGTTTCGGCAAAGGCGGCGTTTAGCACAGTGTTGCAGGCGGCAATGGATGCACAAGCCCCCACCAACCTAAATTCAAACTTGCTTTGCGTAATCACCAGCGGCGAAGTGCGGTTTCGCGGCGCATTTTGTGGCGGCGAAAGCAGTTGATGCCCGAATTTGAAGTTGGGGCTAGCCGCTTCAACAAGATCGGCAAGGGCATTGCCCAGCGAAAGGGAAATCACCTGCGGCGGCGCTTCGCATTGTCCCAGTCTTTCGTCGTTTCCGCAGGACATGGCGGATAGGCAAAGCAGTTTTTGATGCAAACTTACTGCTTGCACCATGCAAGCGATAAGCACTGCGTATTGTGCGTGCTGTTGCGGTGTCGTTCCCCGCTCAAACAAGTTTTTTCCATTGCAAAAAAGCGACCAATTGTTGTGCTTGCCGCTTCCGCTAAGATGCGGAAAGGGTTTTTCGTGTAGCAAGCAGGCCAAGTTTTGCTTGTCGGCAACGGAACGTAGCGTTTGCATTATTCGCTGATTTTGCCAATAGGCAACCAATGCTTCGGCGCAACAAGGTGCCAATTCCGCCTGGCACGGCGAAACTTCGTTGTGTTGCGTTTGGGCAACTATTCCCAAACGGCCTAGCCGCCTTTCCGTTTGTTGCCAAAAGTTTGCCACTTTTTTATGCGGCGCTTGGCAGTAGTTGGGCAGCACGTTTTTGCCCCAAAAACAATCTTCCGTCAAAATTTTCCCTGCCTGCACCAAATCGGGACGTTGCAAATAGTGGCGTTTTTCCACCAAGAAATATTCCTGCTCGGCGCCGACAACGGAAAACACCCGCGACGTCTTTGTGCCCAGCAAATTCACTAGTTTTGTTACGCATTTATCAAGTGCCAGGCAACTGCGAAAAAGCGGCAGTTTTTCGTCCAGCGCCGTTTGGTTGCAACTTAGCGTTGCCGGAATGTGCAAACAGTTTTCTTCCACGTAGGCAGGCAGTGGCGCAAACCACCTTATTTGCCCCTTGGCGTTGCATGGCGAATTGCCACAGCCAAAGGCCGATGCGTCACATTCGTCCGTTAGCAGCTGTTTGGCAGTTGGATTTTTCAAAACTTTGCCGTTGGGAGTTGTGCTTATCCACGAATGCATTTTGCCCACCGTGCCGCCACAAAAGGGATCCAGCACCAGCGCATAGCGTGTTGCGCCCACCGATTTTGCCCATTTGCACAAACCGTTTGCAAATTTTTGGGCATGGCAGGGCGGCAGTTCCTTTCCGTTTTGTGCTTCAAGCACAGCGGCATAGGTTTTTGCCGGCAAGTACTTTTTCATTTTGGCGTTATCAAACACGTTTTGTGCAAATTTTGGGTGTTTTGTGGACATTAACATACCTTTCTACACAATATGTTTTTCCTGTCCAAAAAGTAACTGCGCTGTTCCAAATTTTTGCATTTGCATTGTTTTTGCGGCGCATTGGCCTTTGCCAGGTAAGTTATTTTTGCAAAACGTTTGACCGATTGCAACAATGGCTGATATAATAGCCAAAGGAGATTTCCACTTCTAATAAGCACAAAGGGCAAAAGATTATGCGCAAAAAACCTGTTTTGGCAAAGAAAAGTTTCATCAGATTGGGCCTATGGTTCTATGGCAACAAGTTTTGCAAAAAGCAAATAAAATTGGTGCACGATGGCACTCTTGCCAAAATAAAGCCGCCCTACATTGTGGTTGCCAACCACAGCAGTTTTGTGGACGTGGGTGCGCTAATCAAAATGATGTATCCGCATTGCGCAAACTTTGTGATAAGTGAAACGCAGTTGGTACAGTGGCCCAAGCTTATCAAACAATTTGGCGTTTTGCCTAAAAAGCAATTCACAGTGGATATGAAGTTGCTTTCCGACATAAAATATTGTCTAAGCAAAAAACGTCCGGTGGTTATCTATCCGGAGGCAAAACTTTCCGTTGTGGGCACCCCCAACCCCATAAAGCCGGCCATTGCAAAACTTGTCAAAATGTTCAAAGTGCCCCTTGTTACCGTCCGTTTTGACGGCAGCTATTTGTTCAAACCAAGGTGGGCGCATTCCAAACGCTTTTTGCCGGTAACGGCGCATGCAAAACTTGCTGTGGATGCAGCGGAAGCAAAAACCATTTCCGCAGCGGAAATATATCAAAGAATTGTTAGCGATCTGCAATTTGACGACTACGAATATCAATTGCAAAACAAAATAGAAATTGACGTTCCCGATTTGGTGGAAGGGCTAGAAAGCATTTTGTATAAGTGCCCGCATTGCAATGAGGAATTTGCCATGACTGGGCACGGCAACAAACTTGTTTGCGCAAAGTGTGGCCACGAAGTTGTTATGAATAAGTTCGGCCAGCTAGAAGGCGGCAAGTTTGGCAAAGTGGTGGATTGGTACGCTTGGCAAACGCAGTGCGTTCGCGACGAGCTAACAAATGGCAACTACCACTTCGAAAAAGAGTTTTTTGCCCAAAAGCTTGTGGGCAGCAACTATGTGGATATGGGCAATGCAAGTATAGTGCACGACCAAAACGGAATTGTTGCAACTTTTGGCGATCAAACGCTTAACTACCCTGTTGGCACCTTCTACACACTTTCCTTCAACAACGATTTTGTCTATTTGCCCACTGCGGAAGCGGTTTTTCGTTTCAAACGTCTTGGCGACGTGGGATGCACCGCAAAACTAAATTTGGCAGTGGAGCAACAATCGGAAATTCACGAACAAAACAAATAATTTTTGTGGCGCCTGCTCCAATTTGGGAGTGGGCGTTTTTGCTGCCTGCCAAATGGTTGTTGCAGCAGTTTGCTTGCCAGATGCGCCTAGTTCTTTAAGCAATACCCAAGCGGACGGCATTTTTACAAAATGTCCGGAGCACCCAAAAGTTTCTGAGGAAGTCAGGCGTGCAGTTGTGTCTTTGCCGTAGCGTTGTTTGTTTTTTGCGCCATTTGCCCTGTTGCGTAAGGTTTTTGTGGGATGTGTTACCGTCCAGAATTTTTTTGTGAGGAATATTGCTAGCAAAGCTACACACACTAGCAACAGCAAAAAGGAGGGATTAGTTTTGAAAAAGACTTTTAACGTGTTTAGTGTCATTGCATTGGTGCTTACCATCGTTGGTGCGCTAAACTGGCTGTGCATTGGCATTTTTGGTTTCAACTTCGTCAATTGGATTAGCTTTGGCATGGCGTGGCTCGAAACGTTGCTCTACGTGTTGGTGGGTGTGGCCGGTGTGTTCGTGCTTGTTTGGCTGTGCATTTCTAAGGGGAAAGTTGTTGATTGCACCTGCGGTCGCGAAAAATACGCCGACCGATACGGCTATCACGGCTAGGTTCGACAAAAAAAACGGTTGGAACGACAGTTCTAACCGTTTTTTGCTTGCTAAACTTTTTTTAACAGGTTGCATTGCGAGCGTTTTTTTGGTAATATAATAGATAATGAATTTCACAGCACTTGGGCAACGTTTGTTGCGGCGTGAAATTTCTATTTTCAAAAGTAAGGTGAAAAAATGACGGCAAAGGAATGCTTGCAAAAAACGGAAAACGTTGTGCGTCGCGTTGTGTATAGCGACGTCTATTTTGCATGCATTTGTGTTGTCGCATTTTTGTGTTGGTGCCTAAATTGGTCGGCAGTGGGGCTTATTTTGCTTGTTGCGGCAACCTGCGTAACGCTGTTGTTTGGCAACGATGCCTCGGCCACCTTTTTGCCAGTTATGGTGTGTCTTACTGTCATTCGCAACCCGGCGGAAATAACCCCCGTTGTGCTAGCCGTAACCATTGCGCCGCTAACCGTTTGCATTGTCCTTTTTGTGTGCCGCAATTTGCCCAAAACAGTTGTGATTGGCCGAATGTTTGTGCCGCAAGCAGCCGTTTCGCTGGCGTTGTTGGTGGGAGGTTTGGGCGTTGTTTCTTCCGCAAACTATTTGGCGGAACTTCCCCTTGTGTTGGCTTTGGGCGTAGGAATGTTGCTAACCTATTTTGTTTTTGTCAACTCAACCGGCCGCAATTCGGTGGATGTGCCCTTGTGCTTTGCAAAAGCGTGCGTCTACGTTGGCTTGGTGGTGTGTGCAGAATTGGCCGTTCTAATTGCTCAATCGCCGCTTGAACCGTCGCAATGGGCGCAATCTTATTGGGATTTTGGCTGGGGCAATCGTGGAATGGCGGCAACCTTCATTCCTTTTGCAATGGTAATGAGTTTGTACCTTTCCGTTCGAACAAAAAAACATGCCTTTGTTTACGTTTTGATAAGCTTCGTCATGTTGCTTTGTTTGGCGCTTACCCTTTCTCGCGCGGCAACGCTTTTCGGTGTTGTTGCGTTTGTGTGCGCGCTTGTTGCGGCAATAGTTTTGGGCAACAAAAAACAAACGCTTGTTTGCGTTGCCGGCGCCGTTGCCGTTGGCATTTTGGCATGCGCAATTTTCTGGCAACAAGTTTCGCAACTGGTGGAAGGATTGCTTTCCCGTTTTTCGCAAATAAAAATCTATTTTGCCGAAGGTAAATTGGTTATCGAAGGCACTAGTGGAAGGTTTGGCGAAGACGGCTTATATGGCAAGGCATGGCAATTTTTCAAGCAAAGTCCGATGTTCGGCATTGGCATGGGCGGGCACCCCAACGTTGCCATTAACGACAGTCCCGATGCTTGCGCGAGGTTCCATTCAACCGTGTTCGAAGTGATTGCATCCATGGGCATTGTTGGCATTGTGTGCTACGTTTTCTACTACGTTATGCGTTTCAGGGAAGTGCTTGCAAAGCCACGCAGAAAAAATCCTTTCGCATTGTTCACGCTCTTTGCGTGGATTGCTTTCGAAGGTCAGGGACTTGTGGATATGAACACCTTCGAACCGGTGTTTAGTTTCTTTGTCGTGTTTCAACTGGTGGTGTTGCAAAAGCTGGATGATACTTGCGAAAAAACGGATATTTTGCAGCTGTTGCCGCCTGCCGAAATGGTTGCAACAAAAAGCATTTGCCATTCGTCCGAAGTTGTTGAAGCAACAAGCGTTCAATAGTTTTTCAATCAAAAAAATCCGCCAAGAGTTCTTGGCGGATTTTGTTTTGCATAAATTTTGTTTTTCAACAAAACGAATGTTGTGTTGCTATTTTTGCCTAGCGTTGTTTGTTTTTGCTTGCAACTAGGCTTTTTTGTTTTGGCGGGCCCAAATGCGCATGCGTTCGGCGTGATCCAAAATAGCTTTGCGCAAACGGATGGAAGTGGGTGTAACTTCAACAAGTTCGTCGTCGCCGATAAATTCCAAGCACTGTTCCAAACTTAGCACTGTTGGCGGCGTAAGTTTAAGTGCTTCGTCACTGCCGCTGGCACGGTTGTTTGTTAGGTGTTTTGTTTTGCACACGTTAACGGAAATGTCGTCTTCGCGGCTGTTTTCGCCAACAACCATTCCGGCATATACTGGAACGCCCACGTCCACGAACAAACGGCAACGCTCTTGCGCATTGAACAAGCCGTAAGCGGTGGTGACGCCGTCTTCAAAGCAAACCAAACTGCCTCTTGCGCGTTCTTGCACGTCCCCCTTGTAGGGTTCGTAACCGTCAAACACACTGCTCATAACGCCAAAACCTTTGGTGTCGGTAAGCAATTCGCTGCGATAGCCAATAAGGCAACGGGAAGGAATTCTAAATTCCAAACGGGTGGATCCTTGGTTGTCGGGATACATGTTAACAAGTTCGCCCTTGCGTGCACCCAGTTTGTTCATAACACTGCCAACGTATTCGGCCGGCACTTCAACAACCAAAAATTCCATGGGTTCGCATTTTACGCCGTCAATTTCCTTAAAAATAACTTTGGGGCGAGAAACTTGAAATTCGTATCCTTCACGGCGCATTTCTTCAATCAAAATGGAAAGGTGAAGTTCGCCGCGTCCATACACTTTGAAGCTATCCGGGCTTTCCGTTTCTTCTACACGCATAGAAACGTTTGTCTCCACTTCCTTGAACAGGCGTGCGCGCAGGTGGCGGCTGGTAACAAATTTGCCTTCTTTGCCGGCAAACGGACTGTTGTTCACAACGAACATCATGGATATGGTGGGTTCGTCTATGTTAACGAAGGGAAGTGGTTCAACGCAATCGATGGAACAAAGCGTTTCGCCAATGTTCATATCAGAAATGCCGTTCACTGCAACAATGTCGCCCATGCTGCCGTCTTCGCATTCCACACGCTTCAAACCTTCAAATTGATACAAACGCGTTACTTTTGCCGTGTTAAACTTGTTGTCGCGGTGGCAAACCATAACTTGCTGTCCGTTTTGAATTTTGCCACGGTTAACTTTGCCAATGCCAATGCGGCCAACGTATTCGTCATAGTCGATGTTGCAAATAAGCAGTTGCAAACCAGCCTCAATTTCCCCTTCCGGTGCGGGAATTTCCGTCAAAATGGCATCTAGCAAGGGTGCCATGTTGGTGGAGGACTTGCCAAGTTTATCCGTTGCCCAGCCTTGTTTTGCCGATGCGTAGATAATTTTGAAGTCGAACTGTTCGTCCGTGGCGCCAAGTTCCATGAACAATTCCATTATTTGTTCTTGAAGCTCTGTTTCGTCAAACTCGCCCTTATCCACTTTGTTTACCACAACCAACGCTTTTTTGCCCAAGCCCAACGCTTTTTTAAGCACGTAGCGTGTTTGCGGCATGCAACCTTCAATGGCATCAACTAGAAGCAACACACCGTCTACCATCGACAAAATGCGTTCCACTTCGCCACCGAAATCGGCGTGGCCGGGAGTGTCGATAATGTTTATTTTTGTTCCCTTATAGTGCACGGCGGTGTTCTTTGCCAAAATGGTTATGCCACGTTCGCGTTCGATATCGTTGTTATCCATAACGCGTTCGGCAACCACTTCGTTGGCACGGAAAATGCCGTTTTGTTTAAGCAGTTGGTCCACAAGCGTTGTTTTGCCGTGGTCGACGTGCGCAATAATGGCAATATTTCTTACGTTTTCTCTTTGCATAAAATTTCTCCGTATTCAGCCGCTTTTTTGCGGCAACTTCCAAACCACAAAATTATACAACTATCTTAAAAAGCCGTCAAATATATTTGGGGTGGTTGCGCCGCGCGCTACTAAAAAAAGTGTTTTTTGGCAAAAAAAATATCAATACTTTTTGCCGTTTGTTTTTTGTGTCGCAACTTTGCCTGACGGCATATACTACCTCGAAAAGGAGATGGTTGTGTGCGGAATTTTTGCTACTACAGAACAGGGCTGTGTTCAAAAAACAATGGATGCGTTGCGTTTTTTGCAATACCGTGGGTACGATTCGGCCGGTATTGCCATAAAAAACCAACAACTTTCCGTTGTCAAAACGGTGGGAAAAATAGATGCGTTGCAGGAAAAATTGAAAAGCATTCCGCTCAAAGCTTCGCTTGCTATGGGGCACACCCGATGGGCAACGCACGGCGAGGTTTCCGAAGTTAACGCTCACCCGTTTTTGTCCGCCGACGGCAACTTTGCCGTTTGCCATAACGGCATAATCGAAAACTACCGTTCACTTGCAAAAATGCTTGCGCAAAACGGTTTGCAAACAGTTTCTCAAACGGATAGCGAAGTGGTGGCGCATTTGCTGCAATTTTTCTATAAAGGTAACGTTTTGCAGGCGGTGCAAAAAACCGTGTCCATGCTAAAAGGATCGTTCGCACTGCTTATTCTTTGCAACCACAACAACAAAATTTATGCCGCGCGCCACAAAAGCCCGTTGGTGGCAAGCCTTTCGCTGTGCGGAGTGAGTTTCTGTTCGGATTTTCGTTTTGCCGCAAGCATGGGAAAAGTTGCATCTATGCCGGATGGTTGCATTGCCGTTGCGCAAAATTGCAACGTGAAGTTTTTGGGTTTTGATGGCAACGAATTGTGTTTGAAGTGGCAAAAAGCCACAGCGGAAGTGCCAAGCGCTCCACAGGGCGATGCCATGCTAAAAGAAATTTTAGAAATTCCCTTGCGTGTTAAGGATGCCGTGCAAAACTACGCAAAAAATGGTGGTTTGCCATGCAAAATGCTAAAAAAATTGCGCCGCATCTATCTTGTGGGGTGTGGCACTGCTTTCAACAGCGGTGCCGCCGCTTGCTCTGCAGTCAGGCGATTTTTGCATCTGGATTTGTTGCCCGTTGTTGCCAGCGAATTTGTTTGCGACCAATATCCTACCGACGGCAACACTTTGGCGCTGTGCATCAGCCAAAGCGGCGAAACTGCCGATACCATCCGTGCGGCGGAAAAACTAAAAGCATCGGGCGCGTACGTAGTGGCCGTCACTAACACGCCAATTTCCTCACTGGGTTTTGTTTGCCATCGCACGTTGAACGTTTTTGCCGGCGGAGAGTTTTCCGTTGCTAGCACAAAGGCATATAACTGCCAGTTGGTCACGCTTGTTTTGCTGCTGGCCGACGTTGCGTTTGTGCGGGGCGAAATTTCCACAGAAAGCCACCAGGCAATTTTTCATGCGGCAACAAAACTGCCTCTTGCCTTAGACCAAACGCTAAACTTGCAAAAAACGGTGGAACAGCTTGCTTTGGAAATAAAGGATAGTTCTGCTGTGTTTTTCGTGGGGCGTGGCCACGATTATCCCACGGCGGCAGAGGCATCGTTGAAGCTCAAAGAGATAACCTACATCCATTCCGAGGCCTACCCTTCGGGAGAATTGAAACACGGAACGCTGGCGCTTATGGAAAAGGGCGTTGCGGCTTTTGTTATTTCCACCGTGGGCAATTTGACGGATAAAAACCAAACAACTGCGCAGGAAATTGCTTCGCGCGGCGCTTCCGTGGTGATGCTTTCGCAGTTTGGCGGCGCAAATGCAATAACTTTGCCGGTGGTGCACGACGTGTTCTGTGGCGTTGTTTCTGTTGTGCCGTTGCAGTTGCTGGCATATTTTGTGGCCAAAAAATTGGGTCGAGACGTGGATAAGCCGCGCAATTTGGCAAAATCCGTCACTGTGGAATAATTGTTGCAAATTGATTTTTTTTGTGCTAAAATACAAAAAAACACAAAGGAACTTTGGCAATGGAAAAGTTTACGTGTGCAAGACAGGCTTCCGGAAGGTTTGTGGCGCTATATGGCAAAAAAACCTTTCATCAGCTAAAACGCTACGAAAGTTTGATAAGAAAATTCAAAAGAAAATACGGCGCATCCTATTGCTACTTGGCAAGTTCGTCCGGCAGGGTAGAATTGGTTGGCAACCACACCGACCATAACGGCGGCAGAGTTGTTGGTTGCACCGTCAATTTGGATATTATTGCGGCCTTTTTGCCCGACGATAGCGGCATGGTTACCGTGTGCAGCAATGGGTATAGGGATATAAAATTTGCCCTAGACGACGTCGATAACGTTGAAAGCGGCAGCATTGGCATGGTGAAAGGCGTGCTGGCCGGGCTTAAAAAGCGTGGCAAAAACATTGGCGGATTTCGCGCTTTGATGAACACCACGGTGCCCAGCGGAGCCGGCATATCTTCCAGTGCGGCATTTCAATTGCTTGTTGCGGCTATTCAAAACGCATTGTATAACGAAGGCAGTTTGTCGCCACGCCTCATGGCAGAAGTGGGGCAATATGCCGAAAACGTCTATTTTCAAAAGCCGTGTGGATTGCTAGATCAAGGCGTAATTGCCGAAGGCGGCGTTGTTACAATCGATTTCAAAAACGGTTTTTCCGCCACAAAGTTGGATGGCAACTTGGCAGGGCTAAACTTGGTTGTTATCGACACCGGCAAAAGCCACGCATCCTTGACGGAACACTATGCGGCAATTCCTGCGGAAATGAAGGCCGTTGCCACACACTTTGGCAAGGATCGTCTTGCCGACGTAGACGAAAAGTTGTTTTTCGATAACTTGCGCCGCGTGGAACGAGAAGTTGGCAATCGCCCGACTTTGCGTGCCAAACACTTTTTTGAAGAAAACCATCGCGTAGATGATTTTTGCGCCGCATTGCAAAATGGCGACAAGGCAAGTTTGCTAAAAATCATTGGCGATTCCGGCGATAGCAGCATTTCTCAACTGCAAAACTGTAATGTCAACGAGGATAGAACTGTGGCGGAAGCGGTGGAATTTGTGCGCAAAGTTTGTCCGCAATGCGCATCACGTGTGCACGGCGGCGGTTTTGCCGGCACCATTTTGGCCGTTGTGGGCGATAAGGAAGTGAAAAAGCTTTGCGACGAAGCATCCAAACGCTATGGCAAAGAAAAGGTTCACGCTTTGAAAGTGCGCACTGTCGGCGCAACCGTGCTGTAATTTTATCGGCAGGTGAATTGTCAAACCCAGTGCAACACTTTTTGAGATTTTCCTTAAATAAATCTGTTGGCTCAAGCATAATTCACTTGCTTAATTGTTGCACCCAAAAAACATAATTCACAAATATCACAAAAGGTCGAGCTTATACAGCCCGACCTTTTTTGTGTTTTTCAATTTTTTTGTTTGGTGTTGCTAACTTGCACGTAGGTTTTGCAAAAAACTGCAAAAAAAGCGAAAGCACAAGGCTTTCGCAAATTTGTTATTGACCAAGCAGTTTGTTTACCAACAACGCCACAACGGCACCAAGTGCGGCAAACACAATGCGCCAAAAGAAAGTGTTTATCAGTTCGCGGCGGCGCTGTATCAGCTCACGCTTGAAGGCTTTGCCCTTTTGTTTTAGCGAAATAACGTTAACGGTTTTTCCGTCTTTATCCGATTTGGTACATTCAAAGTAGCCGTCGTATTCCAACTGTTTCAAAATGGTGTCAACGTTTATTTCCGTCAATTTGTATTTTTCCGGACAGCTTTGGATAATAACTTCGTCAGAAATTATCGCACTGTCGTTGTGCCTTTTGCACGCTTCGTATACGCAGCGCATAACGGCAACTTCTTTTTTGTTTAGCATAACTTGCCTCTCCTTCTAGAACAACAATTTGGATATCACTTCGGCAATGAACGCGCCCAAGAAAGCTGCCAAAAACACGCCGATAAACAACGCTGCGGCTTGTCCCGTTGCAATTTTGGATTTAACTGCAACTTCTTGTTCGCCTTCCAGGTAGGATTCTGCCTTGACGGTGAGTGTCAAGCACATGTCCTCTTTGTCTTGGTATTTAACAACAACGTAGTCGTTTTGTTTAAGGTACGTCAATATGGAATTGAAGGTGTCGTCGTTTATTTTCAATCTTTTGGGCAATGCATCCAAAAGTGATTGCTTTTTAACAACCTTGTAGCCGTAACCGACTTTTTCCGACAACATTTTTAGCACTGCTGTCATTTTTTTGTCTAGCATGTTTAGTTCTCCCAATGGTGAAGTTGCATATCAACGGTGTTTTCGTTCACAAAAGTAACGCCTTCGCTAAGCAACAAATCGCGTTGCACGGTTTTTCCGCCAAAGGCAAATGCGCCGGCAAGTTGTCCTTGCTTGTTAACAACTCGGTGACAAGGTGTTTCAATGGGATTAGGGTTCACGTGCAATGCCCAGCCCACTTGTTTGGCCATTCTTGCGTTGCCGCACATTTTTGCAATTTGTCCATAGGTGGCAACCTTTCCGCAAGGGATGGTTTGCACCGCCCTATATACCTTTTGAAAAAATCCGTCTTTCAACCGTTCACCTCTTCGGCAAATATTATACGGTTTGTTTGTGTTTTTGTCAATGGCGTTTAGCAAATACGCCTTGCTAAAAAGGCTTGAAAGAACGCAAAAAGTGTGCTACAATAAAAAGGATTTTTGGAATTTTGCGGTTAGCCGCTTCCTTAAGGGAAATGGCAAGCCGATGCACAAAGGGGAAAACATGAAAAACTTTATTACCATCGAAGGCTGCGACGGCGTTGGAAAAACCTATCAAACGCAACTGCTAAAAGAATATTGCTTGCAAACGGGCGCAAACGTGGTGTTCACACGCGAACCGGGCGGCAGCGACATTGCGGAACAAATTCGCAAAATCATTTTGAATGCCGAAAACAAGGAAATGGACGACATGTGCGAAGCGTTTTTGTATGCCGCATCGCGCATTCAGCACTTGCACGATATTGTCAAACCGGCAATCGAACAGGGCAAAGTTGTTTTCTGCGACCGTTTTGTGCACTCTTCTTACGTGTATCAAGGTTTGGGACGTGGTTTGGGCTTGGAAAAGATAGTTCACCTAAACCAAATTGCCGTGGGCGAATACATGCCGGAATTCACCATCTTTTTGGATCTTTCCCCCGAAAAGGCTTTCGAGCGCAAGGGTGGAGCCGACCAAAAGGACAGAATGGAAGCGGTGGAATATTCCTTCCACGAAAAAGTTTATAACGGCTACAAGCAACTGATAGCGGAAAATCCCGAAAAATTCGTTGTTATCGATGCTTCCGGCACCAAGGAACAAACGCAAGAAAAATTGCGTGAAGTGTTGCGTCAAAAGGGAGTTTTGCAATGACAAACAACAATGGCGTCGTCGATAGCTTGCGAGAAGCCTTTTCGCGCGGAAAGGCGGCGCATGCCTACATTGTGGCGGCGGAAAAACAACTGTTGCCCGATTTGTTGAAGCAATGCGCCAAAGTTTGCATGTGCAACAATCACACGGCAAAGGACGGCTGCGAAACTTGCAAAAAAGTTCAGCTGGGTTTGCACCAAGACGTGCTAAAATTCCCGCGTGACGAGCAAAAGGGCAGGCTTTCGGTTGCAGACGTTTTGTTGCTGGTGGAAGAAAGCTACAAACGTCCCGTTGATGACGGCGACGTTAGAGTTTTTTTGGTGGATGCAAGCAATTCCGTCAGCGGCACTGGTGCAGAAATTTGGCAAAACAAGTTGCTAAAAACGCTGGAAGAGCCAAACGAAAACATATATCTTTTCATTGGTGTAACCGATGCGGAAAGTTTGCTGCCCACCGTTCGTTCGCGTTGTCAGGTGTTGAAGCAAAACAAGGCTTTGCCGCAAGAAATTTGCGAATCGTTGTGCAAAAAAGGTTACTTGCGTTCCTATTGCGAAGTGGCATCCTGCGTTTGCAGTGACGTTGCAACTGCGGAAGGCGTTGTTTCAAACCCCATTGTTATAAGGGCATTTCAGCGTGCCGTCGATTGGTGTGCGGAAATGACTTCCACCAAAAACGCATTGCAGTTTGTTGCGCCTGTGGTTGCGGAAAAGGAATCCGTCCAGTGGGTTTTGCGCTTTTTGTCCGTTTTGCTTAGGGAAAGCATTGCATTCCGTTTGACGGAAACGCTTTGTTCGTTGCCTTCGCACAAAGACACGGTGCTTAAAATTTGTGAAAACTATTCTTTGCAAGCGGCGGAAGTTTGCATAGAAAAAATTGATTCCGCAAAAAGGCGACTTGACGACGGCGGCAACGCAACCGTTGTTATGGACCAGTTGGCAAGTTGCATGTTGGAGGTTAAATTTAGATGCCGAATATAGTTGGAGTACAATTTAAACAACCGGGAAAAACCTACTATTTCAACCCCAAAAACTTGGTTTTTTGCCAAGGCGACGGCGTTGTTGTGGATACGACTCACGGTTTGGAATATGGCACGGTTGTGTTGGCTAACACCGAAGTGTCCGAAGAAGAAGTTAAGGGCGAATTGAAAAACGTTGTGCGCAAGGCTACCGAAAAGGATGAGCAACAACATCGCACCATTGAAGAAAAGCGCCCTCAAGCCATTCGTGATGCGCAGGAAAAAGCCAACAAACGCAATTTGGAAATGAAAATTGTGGATGCGGAGTTTGCATTCGACAACAGCAAGGTTGTGTTCTTTTTCACGGCGGATAGTCGTGTGGATTTTCGCGACCTTGTTAAGGAACTTGCCGGCACTTTCCGTATGAGGATAGAGCTGCGCCAAATAGGCATTCGCGACGAGTGCAAAATGAAGGGTGGTTTGGGTCCGTGCGGCAGAGTTTGTTGCTGCAACGCCTATCTAAACGATTTTGCCCGCGTTTCCATAAAAATGGCAAAAACTCAAGGTCTTTCGCTAAATCCTCAAAAAATTTCCGGATTGTGCGGCCGCCTTATGTGCTGTTTGAAGTTCGAAGACGATTACTATTCTCAAACGGCAAAGTTTATGCCCAAAAACAATGCAGAAATTCAAACGCCGGCTGGCAAAGGAAAAGTGGTGGATACCGACATGATCCGTCAGCTTGTAACGGTAAAAATTGCCAAGGGCGAAGAAGAAACGGAAATGCGTTGTTTCACTTTGGAAGAATTGGGCATCACTCCCGTCTATTGCAACACTTGCTGTGCACCGTCCGAATCGGGCGAGGCAGAAAACGCCGAAACGGAGGAATAGGCCGTGAAATATTTTGTTGCAACAGATTTGCACGGTTCCGCCTTTTGGGCGCAAAAAGTGGTGCAAAGTTTCCAAAATAGCGGCGCCGACGTGTTGGTGCTTTTGGGCGATATCTACAACCATGGCCCACGCAACCCCTTCCCTACGGAATATGCGCCCATGCAAGTTGCGGAAACGCTTTCCACCGTGGCCGATAGGCTTGTTGTTGTTCGTGGAAATTGCGATGGCGAAGTGGACCAAATGATAAGCAATTTCGATTTTGTAAGTGAAGCATCCGTTTTCTTCAAAAATGGCGAAAATTTGCGCAGAGTGTTTTTCACTCACGGTCACGTTCACAACAAAAATGCATTGCCACACCTAAAAGAAGGCGATTTGCTTGTCTATGGGCATTTTCACCAGAACGAAATTTGCAACGTCAACGGCGTTGTTTGCGTTAACGTTAGCAGTTGCGCATTGCCTAAGCAAGACGTGCCCGCATTTTGCATTATCGACGAAACAAGCGTTTGCATTGTCGATTTCGATGGCAAAACGCTGCTATCTCAACAATTATAAGTTAAGGCGCTCGATGTTGGTCGAGCGCTTTTTTCATGAAAAAATTCCATCCTTTGCCCCTATTTTTTTTGCTTTTTTGCCCCGCAATAGGGCACCTTTTTTTGTCTTTTTTCAACTTTTTTCTACATTTTCATTGCAAAGTGCCAAATATGCTATAAATATGTTATATAGCAAAAAATTTGCTCTTGAAATTTGCGTTTAGTTGTGATATGGTAATCCCATAGTTACAGGGCGTAAATAATAATATTTATTGTCTTATTGCAAGCTTTTTGACGTTCCGTCTAAGGAACGCAAACAGCAATGTTTTCAGTCGGCAAGTATGCCGCAGAAGTTTTGTGAACATTGGCCGACAAGCGGCCGAACAAAGTGTTTTTGTTTTTTGCTTTTGTTTTAGTTTTGGCATTGTCGCATTTGCGACAGTTGCCCACAAGTTTTGTTTTTAACGTTCTAGTGAATGGACGTTGGAATAAATAAAGGAGGAAAAATAATGAACTACTTCAGAAAACACAAGATTGCATTGATCATTCTTGGTGCTGCATTGGCTTTGATACTGTTATCTAGTTTTTGCGCAAGCATGATTCAAAGCGACGCGTTTAGAGTTTCGGTCACCGACCTACGCGACGAATCTTTCAATGGCAAGGTTAAAACCAACTTCGGCGAAGGTCCGGAAGTTTCGGTTAGAGGCACCGTTGCCAGCGGCATTTTGTTTGTACCAAAAGATGCTTCGGCAACACACAAACTGCCCGCAGTGGTGTTAACCCACGGCTATTTGAACAACCGCGAATTGCAACTTCAAAACGCAATTGAACTTGCTCGCAGAGGTTTCGTAGTGCTAACCATCGACCGCGGCGGCCACGGCAACAACGAAATTTCCAGTGCTACCAGCGCAATGATGAACACGTCTGGTATGTACGAAGCAGTTAAGTATCTTGCTTTGCAAGAATACGTAGATCTTACCAAGATTGGTATTTCCGGACACTCCATGGGTGGCTACACAACAATGTCTACTCTTATGTCGGATATCTACAACGAAGCAAATCACTCCAAAGGCACCGGTTTGGGACTTGTTTCCGCAGGTTTGATGCAAGGTTGGAGCACCTTCATTATGGCTGGCCCCGGCGTTTCCGTTGGTATGTTGAAAGCAATGGACGACGAATTCTTCTTCAACAGCACGTTGGCAGATGGCACTCCGTCCATTAGCAGACAATTCCTTCAATCCACAGGCGCTGCAAAATTTGTTGGCGTTACTGGCTACGGCGAAACTGCCGATGCTATCGATATCAAAAACGGCGGCATCTATATTGGTGGTTCTCTTGTTAGCGTTGCTGGCGGACAAGCCGCTAGCGGAGCTTTCCGCGTTGTTTACGAAGCAGACGAAATTCACCCCTTGAACCACTTCTCGGTTGAAAGTGCCGGCTACGTAACAAACTTCTTCTACACAGCATTCGGAACCCCCAACGGTCACGAATATATTGCCGAAGGCAGACAAACTTGGGTTGTTAAAGAACTGTTCTCCACTTTTGGACTTGTTGGTTTCTTTGGATTGGTTCTTCCCTTGGTAGACCTTCTTCTCTCTGTTCCTTTCTTTGCAAGTTTGAAAAAGAAAGAAGTTGCCGAAGGCGAAGTTGGCGAAGTGCTTCCCGAACTTAAAGGCATTCGCAAACACGTTTCCTTCTGGGTATGCGCAGTTATCATCACGTTGTTTAGTGGCTTCTCCATTCAATGGGTTTCCAGCGGTTGGCTAAGTGGCTTCCAAACCTTGTTGTTCTCGCAAACCACGTACTTCCCGCAAGATACCACCGGCACAGTTGCAACTTGGGCAGTGGTGTGCGGATTGTTCTCGTTGTTGGTTATCGGCATCAATTGGCTTGTTAACTACATCATCAACAGAGTTAAAGGCATCGAAGGCGCCGACGAACATCCTCTTCGTGCAGCTCGCATCGAAGGTGGTTTCGTTTCCTTCATCAAAACGTTGTTGCTTGCAGCAGTTGTTATCACAGCAATGTATGCAGTTGTGTTCATCAACTGGGCAATTTGGAAGGTAGACTTCCGTTTCTGGACGTTGGACGTAAAAGTATTCGAAGTTGAAGTTATGCTTCCCACAATGCTTCGCTATGCACTTGTGTTCTTCGTGTTCTACTTCATCAACAGCATTTTGAACCAAACCTACAGCTTCAAAAACCTTCCCGAATGGGCAACCATCGCAATCAACGCAGTGTTCAACGTGTTCGGTATTGTTCTTGCAATGGCAATTCAATACGGCACATTCCGTTCCACCGGCGTGTTGTGGCAAGGCGACATGGCTTTGACCTACATCGTGTTGTTCCCCATCGTTCCCGTGCTTATCATTGCAACCATTCTTTCCAGAAGATTGTATAAACGCACCGGCAACGCTTGGTTGGGCGCATTGATCAACGCTTTGTTGTTCACCATCATCACAGTTGCAAACACTGCTGCATCCCAACCTTATGTAGGTTTCTTTGCATAAAAACCCGTTCTATAATTGTAGTTTATTAACGGCAAAGTTTTGCAAATGATTTGTCAACATCCCCTGCCGATTGTGCAGGGGATGTTTTGAAGTAAACGTAAGGTCTGGCTGCAAAATTAGCAATTTAAAAAAGGGTTTTTGCAGCGCAACTTTTTGCAAAACACGTTATTTTAGGAGGATATATGAAAGACGTAATCGTTATCGGCGGTGGCGTGATTGGTTGTTCCATCGCTCGAGAACTTGCTAGGTACAACGCCGAAATTTTGGTGTTGGAACGCGGAAACGACGTTTCCGTGGGAACCACAAAGGCCAACAGCGGAATTGTTCACGGCGGCTACGATGCCAAGCCAGGCACAAAAAAGGCACTTTATAACGTGCGTGGCAACGCAATGTTCGACGAACTTTCCAAGGAATTGGAATTTCCTTTCCGTCGCAACGGCTCAATGGTTTTGTGTTTCGACCCGTCGCAAAAGGACGGTTTGACTGAACTATATAACCGCGGTGTGCAAAACGGCGTAAGCGGGCTGTATATAGCCGAAGGCAACGACGAAATAAGAAAGCTGGAGCCCCACGTTTCCGAACAAGCGGTGGCGGCTTTGGTTGTGCCTAGCGGCGGCATTGTTTCGCCATACGAAATGTGCGTGGCCTATGCCGAAAACGCCGCAGTAAACGGCGTGCAATTCCGTTTTGAATCGGAAGTTGTTGCCGTGGAAAAAGCGGAAGGCGGCTTTGTTGTTAAATGCGCAGACGGTTCTATCCACAATGCAAAAGTGGTGGTTAACTGTGCCGGCGTTTTTGCCGATGCCATAAACAACATGGTTTGCCAAGAAAAATTACACATCACGGCACGCAAAGGCGACTACGTTTTGATGGATAAAACGTGCGGATATTTGGCGGATCACACTTTGTTCCAACTTCCCACAAAAATGGGCAAGGGCATTTTGGTGACGCCGACGACACACGGCAATATTTTGGTTGGCCCAACAGCTACCGACGTTTTGGATAAGGACGACGTTAACACAACGGCCGACGAACTCAACTCTGCATTCAACACTGCATTGCTAACGGTGCCCACGCTTGCAAGACGCAACATTATCACACAATTTTCCGGCTTGCGTGCACACCTGGACGGCGACGATTTTGTCATTGGCGAAAGCAGTGTTCAAAATTTCTTCAACGTTGCCGGTATCGAAAGCCCCGGCCTTTCCTGCGCGCCTGCCATTGCAGTGGACGTGGCGCAAATGGTTGCGGAAAAATTGCAACTAAGCCAAAAGGCGCATTTCCAAGCGCACCGCAAAGCAATTCCGCAATTTTCCAAGCTTTCTAACGCCGAAAGGGAAAAACTTATCGATCAAAACCCGCTCTACGGCAAAATTGTTTGTCGTTGCGAAATGGTCACCGAGGGCGAAATTGTCGATTCCATTCGTCGCCCTGTTGGCGCAAAGGATTTGGACGGCGTAAAAAGGCGCACACGTGCCGGAATGGGACGTTGCCAAGCAGGATTCTGCACACCGCGCATAATGGAAATTATTTCGCGCGAACTTGGGTGCGACATGCAAGACGTCACCAAGCGTGGCGGCGAAAGTCAAGTTGTGGTGGGGAGGACTAAATGATGAAAAACGTTAACGTTGTTATAGTTGGCGGCGGCCCTGCCGGGCTTGCTGCGGCAAAAGCGGCCTACGATTGCGGCGAACGCGACATAATAATTTTGGAACGCGAACCGGAGCTGGGCGGCATCTTGAACCAGTGCATTCACAACGGATTTGGTTTGCACACCTTCAAGGAGGAACTAACCGGCCCCGAATATGCCGCTCGCTACGTAGAGCAAGTTAAAGAACGCAACATTTTGTATAAACTCAACGCCACCGTTATTGACGTTTCCACGCAAAAAGTTGTAACCTACGTTTCCGCAGAGGACGGTTTGGTGCAATTGCAAGCCAAGGCAGTTATTCTTGCCTGCGGTTGCAGAGAGCGTCCCCGTGGAGCAATTAACATTGCCGGTATGCGTGGAGCAGGCGTATTTTCCGCAGGCACAGCGCAAAAACTTGTCAACATCGACGGGTATTTGCCCGGAAAAGAAGTTGTAATTTTGGGTAGTGGCGATATCGGCCTTATCATGGCGCGCCGAATGACTTTCGAAGGCGCACACGTAAAGGCCGTTGTGGAACTTATGCCTTATTCGTCCGGCTTGAACAGAAACATTGTTCAGTGTTTGAACGACTTCGATATTCCATTGTATTTCTCGCACACGGTGGTGGATATCAAGGGACGTGACCGTGTTGAAGGCGTTGTCGTTGCCGAAGTGGACGAACGCTTGCAACCCAAAATGGAAACGGCCGTCACCATTCCGTGCGACACGTTGTTGCTTTCCGTAGGATTGTTGCCAGAAAACGAACTTGCAAAAAATGCGCAAGTGCAGCTTTCCACAGTCACCGGCGGCGCAGTGGTGGACGAAAACCTTATGACAAGCGTGGACGGCGTGTTCGAATGTGGCAACGTTTTGCACGTTCACGATTTGGTAGACTTTGTGTCTGCCGAAAGCGAAAATGCCGGCAAATGTGCGGCGGAATACGTAAAAGGCGCAACACCCTGCAAGGAAAAACTTACCATTCGTTGCACAAACGGAGTGCGCTATTGCGTGCCCACAGTGCTTAACAAAGACCAAGTTTATGCAAACCAAAGTTTCAAAATGCGTGTTGCAAACGTGTTCAAAAAGGTCGAACTTGCCGTGTTTGCCGATGGTGTTAAGGTTTATGGCCGCAAACGCCCCGTAGTTGCCCCTGGCGAAATGGAAAACGTTGTTTTGACGGCGGAACAAATGAAGACGCTTAAAAACGCCAACGACGTGGAAATTACCCTTATAAAAGGAGAATAGGTTATGGCAAGAGAAATGATTTGTATCAATTGCCCCATGGGGTGTCATCTTTCCGTGGACGATAGCGACAAAAACAACATAGTGGTTACAGGCAACACCTGTCCTCGTGGCGTCACCTATGCCGTAAACGAAGTTACGGCGCCCAAACGCATGGTTACCGGTTCGGTGCGCGTTGCTGGCGGCACAATAGAAATGGTTTCGGTAAAAACCCGCGAAGCTATCCCCAAACAACTGATATTCCAAAGTTTGGAAGCGCTAAAAAGCGTAACGCTTACTGCGCCCGTTGCAATTGGCGACGTGGCCGTTGCAAATGTTTGCGGTTGCGGTGTGGATTTTGTCGTTACCAAAAACGTGCAAGCAAAGTAGTTTTATAAATTTACTACCAACGGAGAAAATAACATGAAATACATTCTTTCGTTAGACCAAGGCACAACTAGTTCTCGCGCAATCGTTTTCGACAAGCAAGGGCAAATAGTTGGCAAGGCTCAACAAGAGTTTCAACAAATTTACCCCCAACCCGGTTGGGTGGAACACGATCCTCACGATATTTTGGGTTCGCAAGTGGGCGTGATTGTGGAATCGCTTATTCGTGCAAACGTTTCGGCAGCGGATATTGCGGCTATCGGCATCACCAACCAACGCGAAACAACCTTCGTGTGGGATAAAAACACCGGAAAACCCGTGTATAACGCTATTGTTTGGCAGTGCAGACGCACCGCCGACTATTGCGAGCAACTAAAAGCGCAAGGGCTTTCCGATATGATCTACGAAAAAACCGGCCTAGTGTTGGATGCATACTTTTCTGCAACCAAAATTAAGTGGATTTTGGATAACGTCGAAGGCGTGCGCGAACGTGCCGAAAAGGGCGAATTGCTGTTCGGAACGGTGGATACCTACCTTATGTGGCAACTTTCTCGCGGCAAAATTCACGCCACCGACTACACAAACGCATGCAGAACAATGCTGTTCAACATTCACACTTTGCAATGGGACGACGATTTGCTAAAATTGTTCGACATTCCAAAGTGCATGTTGCCGGAAGTGCATCCTTCGGGATATAACTACGGATGCACCGACGAAACGTTTATCGGCCGAGAAATTCCCATTTGCAGTGTTGTTGGCGACCAACAAGCGGCATTGTTCGGACATCTTGCCGTAAACGAAGGAGACGTCAAAAACACCTATGGCACCGGTTGTTTCTTGCTTATGAACACCGGCGATAAAGCCGTTAAATCCAACAACGGTTTGGTAACAACGCTGGGCGCAAGTTTGGAAGAAAAACCGCCCTATGTTTTGGAAGGCAGCGTGTTCATCGGCGGAGCAATCAACCAATGGCTTCGTGACGAAATGCGCATGATAAAACAAGCGGCCGAAACGGAAAACTACGCAACAAAAGTGCCCTCTACTGGCGGCGTGTATATCGTTCCTTCCTTCACTGGGCTTGGCGCACCCTATTGGGATGCAGAAGCACGCGGCACCATAACCGGCGTTACCCGTGGCACAAAAAAGGAACACTTCATTCGTGCCGCATTGGAAGCCATCGACTATCAGGTTTACGATTTGGTAACTTCCATGCAACGCGATGCCGGAGTTAAAATTCGCAGCCTAAACGTGGACGGCGGAGCCAGCGCAAACAACTTCCTGATGCAATTCCAAGCAGACATTTTGAATGCAACTGTTGTGCGCCCCAAAGTTACCGAAACAACGGCACTTGGCGCTTGCTATTTGGCAGGATTGTGCATAGGCTACTGGAAGGACGTGGACGACATTCGTGCCAACATCAAGGTGGATAGGGAATTTTGCCCGTCCATGGACGAAAAACAACGTTTGCAACTTGTTGAGGGTTGGGCGCATGCCGTTCGCCAAGCAAGGTGCAGATAGATCACATAATTAAAGTTATAAATGCAGTTCGCAACTTGTGCTGTCAAAAGTGGTTGCGAACTGCTTTTTTTACAAAAATAAGAGACAGCTAAACTAGAACTGTCTCTTTCGTCACATGATTATTTTGTCGGTATTTTCACTAAAATCCCAATTTTGCGTTTAGATCATCTATATATTTGTCTGTTTTGTTGTCCCAAACGCTCATAAGCTCACCAAGCAACTTCTCGGCTTTTTCAATTTCACTTTTTTCCACTTCACTCAAAATGATGGTATTTCCATGCTCATCGTATTCGCTGTCAATAACTTTGTGAATCCAATCCTCGATATCACTGATTTCTTTTGTTCCGAGAGATGTTGTAATTTTGAGTTCTGGCAAAACTGTCTCTTTTATAAAATCGACGGATTCGTTACTAAGTGTAGGGCGGTGGTTTAATAAAATGTTAGATGGCACAATACTTTACCTCCTGTTTTCAAATTTTCGAATTTCTTTTTGTTCATTTTTTGTGATACTTTCTGATGGTTTTAACATGATGATTACCAGCAGTAATAAAAGTCAAAGTGCGGTTGTTTGTGTTTAGTCTGTCGTATTGTCTGGAACCGTCTTTATCTGCATGTATGCGAGAATTTTTTGAATTTCCAAACAAATTGCGAAGCATATCCGTTTTGCCTAGATTTTTGTCTTTTTGTACGCTTCTATTTTGTGCATGTGACGTAATTGTATATTTTCCAACTTTAACCCACTTTGTGTTTCTGCTAGCCATTTTCTTTTTGGCTTGAAGACGAAAGTTATCAAACTCATTTTCTCACCTCCTTTACAAGTCGTCAATTGTGTTGTAAAATAAATAAGAATGTTGGTCGTGCAACGCTTCGTCAAAAAAGAAGAAGAACATGCAAAATAATGCAAAGTGTTACACGCCAAGTGTTGCAAAATGGAGCGTATAAATTTATGAAAAAAATTGCAATTATAGGCGGCGGTGTTGCCGGACTTACCGCGGCAGTTTATGCATTGCGTGCCAATGCCGAAGTCACTTTGTTTGAACAGTTTGGTTTGGGCGGACAGACTGCCAATTTGGGAATAATCGAAAACTATCCGTCGTACGCTAGTGTTGAAGGGTGGAAGTTGGCTGCCGACACTGCGGCGCAAGCAAAAGCGCTGGGGCTAAAAGTGGTGCGTAGCAGAGTTATTTCCCTAACAAAGCAAAACGAGTTTTGCATAAAAACCACCAAGGGGGATTTTTTCTTCCCCGCCGTTGTTGTCGCCACAGGCACTGCGCACAACAAACTGGGTTTTGAATCGCCGTTTGTGGGGAAGGGTGTTTCCTATTGCGCAACTTGCGATGGCAATTTCTACAAAAACATGCCAGTTGCCGTTGTCGGTGGTGGAATTCCTGCCGTGCGCGAGGCGGAATATTTGGCGGATTTGTGCAGCAAAGTGTACGTTGTTGTTCCGCAAAACAACTTTTCGGCGGAGGAACGCATGGTGCAACGCCTGCTTGCCAAGCCCAACGTTCAACCGTTGCTTGGCTGTTCCGTTTCGCAAATTGTTTGCGACGACGTTGTTTCGGCGGTGGATGTTTTCGACGGCCAAAACACAAGCAGGCTAGCAGTTTCGGCAGTGTTTGTTGCCATAGGTGCGCAACCTGTCACAGATTTTATTTCCGTTGACGGCTTACACACGGAAAAAGGCTATTTGGTGGTGGACGATAAGTGCCAAACCACGGTGGAAGGTCTTTTTGCCGCAGGAGACGTTACAAACGGCGCGTTGAAACAAATTGTCACTGCATGCGCCGATGGTGCAAAAGCAGGCACTTTTGCCACCGTCTACGCACGAAAATTTTCCGAATAACTTTAATTTTTTTCCTGCCAAAGATAAAAAATACTGTTTTTAGAGGCAACGTTATGAATTTTTTTGGTACGGACGGAATTCGAGGAACATACGGCAGTACCCTTACGGATGGTACTGCTTTTTTGTTGGGAAAAAGTTTGGCGCTTTTGGGCGGCGATTGTCCCATTGTGCTTATTTGCCGCGACACACGTGTTTCCGGCGAAAAACTTTTTGATGCGTTGGCGCAAGGCGTATATGCCGGCGGCGGCAACGTTATAAATTTAGGCATTTTGCCCACCAACGCAGTGGGGCATTTTGTGCGCAAAATGGGCGGAGACTACGGTGTTATGATAACGGCAAGCCACAATCCGCCGCAAGATAACGGCCTAAAAGTGTTCGATCGCTACGGCGTAAAGTTGTGCGCATCCAAGCAAAACGTAGTTTCTCGCATGATGAACAATTTAACTTGCGAAAAATCCACCGGCAAAATATTTGAACCGGTGTTTTACGACGTGGACAACATCTATTGCGACGACTTGCTGCGCGCATTGCCGGTAAATTTGTTTGGCCTAAAAATTGCATTGGATTGTTGCTACGGTGCTGCCTACAAGGTGGCAGAGATGTTGTTTTGCAAGGCTGGTGCAAAGGTAACGGCTTTTTGCAACAAAAACTGTGGCAAACAAATAAACGACGGTTGCGGCGCAACTTTCCCAGGTTTTTTGCAAAGCAAATTGAACGGTGAATTTCATTTGGGCTTTGCATTCGATGGCGATGCCGATAGGCTTGCCGTGTTCGAAAACGGCAAGCAACTTTCAAACAGCAAAGTGTTTTTTGCCATTGCAAAATACTTGAAACAAACGGGCATGCTAAAAGGCGGTGTTTGCGGCACAACCTTGACTAACGGTGGCGTGGAGCAAGCATTGAAAAACTTGGGTATACAGCTGCTACGCAGCGATGTGGGCGACGTGAACGTTTTCAACGCCATGGTCAAAAACAATTGCAATTTTGGCGGCGAAGAAAGCGGACACTATCTGTTGTGCGACTATGCCACGGGCAGCGATGCGCTGTTAAACGCATTGTTTGTGTGCAAAATTTTTATGGAAATGGGTAGTTTGCAGCAATACACACAGGAATGTGAAGAAATTTTTTGTTGCGCCGCCAACTTGCCACTGACATCGGATAACAAATCTCTTGCCGAATCAGACGGACTAAGCAGAACTTCCAACCGCGTGCTGTCTCTCTATCCAAATTGTCGCATTGTGTTGCGCAAAAGCGGCACGGAAAACAAAGTGCGTGCCTATGCCGAGGGAGAGGACGCTCAAAAGGCAATTGATTGTGTTGTTGCAACTTTTGCTCAAAAAGTTTCCAAGCCCTAACGAAAAAACTTCCAAGAGCACCCCGAAAAAATCAAAAATGCGGCAACTTTTTGCGTGCCATTGCGGGCATGCTTGCAGTTGTCGTTTTTTCTGCGCCAAAACAAAACCATTGCTTTTGCCATGCAAAGGGGCAAAACGCATTGACAGCGCAAAAATATTGCGGTAAAATTGCCATATGACTAGATTGCTACTAAAAATTTTTGTTAAAAACAGCGAAAATACTCACGATGCAGCCGTGCGCGAAAAGGTGGGCAAACTATCCGGCATAGTGGGCATTGTTTTGAACGTGTTGCTTGCCGCCGCAAAGATAGTTGTCGGTGCGGTGTTTTCCGTCTTGTCCGTTTTGGCGGACGGGCTGAATAACCTTACCGATTGCGGAAGCAACGTCATTTCTCTTGTCAGTTTGAAGTTGGCCGGCAAACCGGCCGATTCCGAACACCCTTACGGCCACAAGCGCATGGAATACGTTGCCAGCATGATTGTTGCCTTCATTGTGCTTGTTTTGGCCTTCGAATTGGGCATGGAAAGCGCTAGTAAAATTGTCGATCTGGTGCAGGGCAATGCTCAAGAACTCACTTTCAGCATTTGGACGGTGGTGGCCTTGTGCGTTTCCGTGGTGGTTAAGTTTTGGATGTTTTTGTTCAACCGCAAATTGGGCAACGAATATAATTCCGAATTGCTAAAAGCAACTTCCATCGATTCAGTTTCCGACGTGTGTGCCACCTTGGCCGTTTTGGTTGCTGTGGTTGTTTCGCATTTTATCGGCATAAATTTGGATGGCATTATGGGCGTTGCCGTTGCGGTGTTTATTGCCGTTGCTGGCATAAAAATTTTGAAGGAAACAATAAACCAACTGCTTGGCGAAGCACCCTCCAAACAGCTTGTTGATTCCGTTGTGGAACGCATCAAACGCTTCGACGGCGTATGCGGAATTCACGACCTAAACGTTCACAACTACGGCCCGAATAAGTACTATGCAAGTGTGCACGTGGAAGTGGATGCATCGGTGGATGTGATGCAAAGCCATGAGCTTATGGACAAAATCGAGCGTGATTTTGTCCAAAACACCGATATAACGTTGGTTACGCACATGGATCCTGTCGTTGTTGGCGACCCCGAACTGGATAGCTACAAAAGCCAAGTGGAAGAAATTGTTCAGCAACTGGACGAACACTTTTCCATACACGATTTTCGCATGGTGAAGGGCCCAACTCTCACCAACTTGATTTTCGACGTAGCAATTCACTTCGACACAAAACTAACGCCGGTGCAAATTCAACAATACATTCAACAAAAAATTGACCAAACGCACACAAACGTTTTTGTGGTGCCCACTGTGGAACAGCAAATTTCTTCCGATAGGGGCAAACATAAATAGTTTGTTGCCAAAGCAAACTTCAACGCCGAAAAAACTTCGGCGTTTTTTTGCTTTAAGGGTTGTCAAACCAAATGAAACACTTTTTTTGTTGGGGCTCAAATAAATCTATTTGTTTTGAGTAAAATTCACTTTCTTAACGGTTGCACCCCAAAGCATAATTCGACAAAAAACGAAAGCACCGCTTTAAGCTGTGGTTCCCAAAGTTTTGCCTATTCTTATTTGTTGTGTGTTGCCAGATGTTCGTCAACCGCAACAAATCAAAACGCCAATGGCGGAATCTTAACACGGATGGTCTGTCCCGCACGCTGTCAAATTGCAAAAATGGTTTGCAATTTTTTTGTCAACACACGGCTTTGTTGTTTGACTATGCAAAATTATTTTGTTACAATAGATCTATTCTTGCAAAAGAAGGCGAAAAAATGAGTAGAGCAGACGAAATTTTTCGAAGCAACATGCGCAACATAATTGATAACGGTTTTGACGACGCCAACGCACAAGTTCGTCCTCATTGGGCGGATGGCACTGCTGCGCACACAAAAAAAGTTTTTTGCATAGTCAATCGTTACGATTTGCAAAAGGAATTTCCCATCATCACCTTGCGCCGCACGGCGTTTAAGGCGGCCATTGACGAATTGTTGTGGATTTGGCAAAAGAAAAGCAACAACGTGAATCAACTTAACTCCCACATTTGGGATAGTTGGGCGGACGAAACGGGCAGCATCGGCAAGGCCTATGGCTATCAGCTGGGCGTAAAGCACGTCTATCCGGAAGGGGAATTCGATCAAGTTGACCGTGTTTTGTACGATTTAAAGCACAATCCGTCCAGCAGAAGAATTCTCACCAACATTTACGTTCATGCCGATTTGCACGAAATGCATCTCTATCCATGCGCCTATTCCGTCACTTTTAACGTAACGGACGGCAAGTTGAACGCCATTTTGAACCAACGTTCCAACGATATGGCTGTGGCTAACAACTGGAACGTCACTCAATATGCTGTGCTTGTGCACATGTTGGCGCAAGTAAGCAATTTGCAAGTGGGCGAATTGGTGCACGTAATTGCCGATGCGCATATCTACGACAGGCACATTCCGCAAGTGGAAAGAATGTTGCAAGGCACTGCGCACGAAGCACCCAAGTTTGTTATCAACAAAGATGTAACCGATTTCTATAAGTTCACCGTGGACGACTTTGCACTGGAAAACTATCAGTACGAACCGTTTGCCGAAAAATTTGAAGTGGCAATTTAGTTTTGCGCTTTGCGGAGGAAAAAATGAACCTTATTGTTGCAGTTGACACCCGTTGGGGCATTGGTAAAAACAACAATTTGCTTTTCCGTTTGCCAAAAGACATGCAGTTTTTCCGGCAAACAACCACGGGCACAACAATAGTTATGGGCGCAAACACTTTTCTAAGTTTCCCTAGCGGTGCGTTGCCCAACAGAACAAACGTTGTTTTGGATAGTTCCGGTGCCAAACACGAAGGCACAATAACGGTGCAAACGGTGGATCAACTAGACGAAGTTTTGCAGGGCGCTTGCGGCGAAATTTTTGTTGTTGGCGGAGCATCCGTCTACAAACTGCTGCTGGATCGTTGCGAATTTGCCCTTGTAACAAAAGTTTTTGCCGATGGCAATGCCGACGTGTTTTTTCCCAACTTGGACGAAAAGGAAAATTGGCAGCTGGTGGAACAATCGCAAACGATTTTGGACGGCGATTATCAAATTGCTTTTTGCAAATACAAAAATCTTGCAATCAAATAGTTTTGCAATGTTTTTGTGGCTATATAACAAAATAAACGTAAATAAACACGGTTGCACAACAGTGCAACCGCTTTTTAAGGAGTATCGTGGCAGAAGTATCTTTACATTCAGACAAAATGCGCAACAAAAGCATTGGCAAGTTGTTGGCAGAAATGAGTTTGCCTGCAATTTTTTCCATGCTTGTTCAGGCGCTATATAACATTGTCGATTCGTTGTTTCTAACAAACATTCAATATATCGTCGATGGCTACACCGGGCTTAACATAGGCAAGGATAGTTTCAACGCCGTCAGCATAGTTATGCCCATGACAATGCTTGTAACGGCATTGGCAATAGGCATTGGCGTTGGCGCAAACGCTTTCATCGCCCGCAAACTGGGCGAAGGCGACAGAGAATCGGCAAACAAGGCGGCAAAAACTTCCATCGTTTTGGCTTTGTGCGCTTGGGCTGTGCTTGTTGTGCTGGCCTTCACCATCAGCCGTCCGTTCGTTTCTGCTTTCGTCAACGAACAAAACGCATCGGATGCTAGCTATGTTATCGAACAAGGCACGCTGTACCTAACCATCTACATGGCGGCCGGCGGCGGCGTTTTGATTGATATTGTGTGCGCACGCATTTTGCAAGCAACAGGCAACATGAGGGTGCCTATGTATAGCCAATTGGTGGGCGCGCTAACAAACATTGCATTGGATGCTTTGTTCATCATCCCGCTAAAAATGGGTGTTTTGGGCGCAATTTTGGCAACTTCCATAGGGCAGTGGTTTGCAGCATTTGTGGATTTGTATTTTTTCGTGTTCAAAAAGCAAGACGTTTCCATAAATATCAAAGGTTTCAAACCGGAAAAGAAATACTTTTTGAGCATTGTAAAAATAGGCTTGCCGGCATTTGTTATGAATGCAATGGGTTCCGTTGTCACCATAATTTTGAACGTTATGTTGCGCGAATATACCAATGGCATCACCGTGCTTTCGGCCTATTTCAAAGTGCAATCCTTCATTTTTATGCCTGTGTTTGGTCTTATGCAAGGCACAATGCCTATTCTAAGCTACAACTACGGCGCAAATTTGCGTCCGCGTTTCAAAAAAACTTTCCGCCTGTCCCTCACCGTTGCGCTAGGCATTTTGACGGCCGGACTTTTGGCATTCCAGCTTATGCCGGAATTGCTCATGTCCATTTTCAAAAGTCAAACGCCATCCGCAGGACAAACAATGGAGCAACTGGAAATTGAAAACGCACTGCTAGTTAAGGAGGGTGCATACGCCTTCCGTTGCATAAGCATTTGCTTTGTGCCGGCGGCGTTCAGCATTTTGATCATCAACATGTTACAAAGCATCAACTGTCCTATTTCCAGTTTGCTAATGTCCTTGTGTCGTCAACTTATTCTCCTAATTCCGTCGGCAATTTTGTTCAACTATCTGTGGGGACAAGATGGAATTTGGTTTTGCTATCCCTTTGCGGAAGTAATGTCGCTGGTAATTTTCGTGTGGTTCGCCATCAGAAACTACAAAAAGCAGTTTGCCTACAAGGAAAAGCAATATGCCGACCATTTGCTGGGCAACGTGGGCTCCGTTGAACAAGAAAGTTTGTAATTTAATATAACGCCTTGGGGAAGTTCGGTTTTGCCGAGCTTCCTTTTTTGTTGCCTTGCGCACTGTTTTGTGCGTGGGCTAGTGAATAATTGTGTCTTCTTTTTGCGTACGCGTTGGCAATTTTTGTTGCCGCTGCCTTTCGGCCAAGATTTTGCATCAAGTCGCCTTGGCGCAATCAATACTAAATTTTGTGGGACTGGCATACTATTTTAGCAAAGTATTTTGGGCGGAGTGTGTAGTGAAAGAAACGGTTTTGGGGTTAACCACAGAAGAAGCGGAAAAACTGTTGGAGCGGTGGGGCACAAACGTTACGGAAAACAAAAAACCGAGCAGGTTTGTCATCAAGTTTTTTCATCAGTTTGCCGATTTGATGATAATCATTTTGCTAGTGGCGGCGGCACTATCTTTTGCATTGGCGCTGATTGGCGGCGACAAAGGAGATTTGTTGGAGCCGATAATAATCGTGCTCATTGTGCTTGCTAATGCGTTTTTGGGCGCTTTTCAGGAGTTCCGTGCGGAAAAATCGCTGGATGCATTGAAGCAACTAACCACGCCAACAACCAAAGTTTTTCGTTCGGGTGTGTTAGTGCAGGAAAACAGTCAATTGCTTGTGCCGGGCGACGTTTGCGTTTTCGAAGCGGGCGACGTGGTTACGGCCGATTGCGTACTAAAAAAGGCGGAGGGCTTTTTCGTCAATCAATCGGCGCTAACGGGGGAAAGCGTTCCGGTGGAAAAGTGTGCCGTTAGCGCAAAATCTAAAATTTTCAGCGGCAGTTTTGTCACAAAAGGACGTTGCACGGCGCAGGTGGTGGCAACAGGCAAGCACACGGAACTGGGAAAAATTGCAAAGGCGCTGGCCGATTCTTCCGTGGTGCTAACGCCACTGCAACAAAAGCTAAAGCAACTTTCCAAGGTTATTGGCATAACTTGCCTGTGCGTTTGCTTCGCCGTGTTGGTTATAAGTTTTGCCAAAGAAGTGAAGCACATGGGGCAGGGCGACACACTTTCCGGCATTTTTGTAAACGTTTTTCTCACTTCCGTTTCGCTTGCCGTTGCGGCCATTCCCGAAGGTTTGCCGGCAGTTGTCACGGTGGTTTTGGCCAAAGGGCTGGAAAGAATGGCGGCAAAACGTGCCATTATAAAGCGGCTAACGGCGGTGGAAGCGTTGGGCGGCGCAACGGTTATTTGTTCGGATAAAACCGGCACTTTGACGCAAAACAAAATGACGCTTTTGGGCATTTTCGACGGCAGTTTTGTTGCGGCAAGCGGGCTAAAAAACAACTTCAATTTGCAAGCGTACGGTTGGTGTTGCGATGCCACAAAAAGCGACAACGGTTGGGTGGGCGACCCGACGGAAATTGCCGTCATTTCGGCCATTATCAACCCAAAACCGGCAACGCGCCTGTTCTCCATTCCATTTGATAGCACCAGAAAATTGATGACGGTTGTTGTTAAAAGCGACAACAACTACTATTCCATAACAAAAGGCAGTTTCGAAGTAATGCAGGGCGCGCAAAACTTTGAGCGTTTTCAAAAGCACTACAAAACCTATTCTCAAAAAGGGTTCAGGGTGCTGGCGCTTTCGGTAAAACAAGTTGCGCACAATTTTCCACGCAGCGCCGCGCTAGAAAAGGACTTGCACATAGTGGCATTGTTCGTCATTGCCGATCCTCCCCGAAAGGAAGCGTTTTCCGCCGTTGCCACCTGCAAAAGCGCCGGTATTCGCCCTGTTATGATAACCGGCGACAACATAGATACGGCTTGCCAAATTGCCAAAACCATAGGCATAATGAATGATGGCGACAAGGCGTTGGACGGAGCTGAACTGCAAAACTGGACGGATCAACGTCTTTGCGATGAGGTGGAAAAAATCTCCGTCTACGCACGGGTTACGCCATCGGACAAACTGCGCATAGTGAAGGCGTGGAAAAAGCACGATGCCGTTGTCGCAATGACTGGTGACGGCGTGAACGATGCGCCGGCGCTAAAAAATGCCGACGTCGGTTGCGCGATGGGCAGTGGCACGGAAGTGGCAAAAGATGCATCGGATATCATTTTGACGGACGACAATTTTGCCACGATAGTGGATGCCGTCGGCCTGGGCCGAAGTGTCTATCAAAACATAAAAAAGGCGGTAACCTATTTGCTCACATGCAACGTGGGCGAAGTGTTGTTTGTTTTCGTGGCATTGCTAACGTGGAACGTTTCTCCCCTTTCGGCAATGCAATTGCTGTGGATAAACCTTGTGACCGACGGTTTGCCGGGGCTGGCGCTGGGCGTATATAAGCAAGAAGACGACGTGATGCAACAGCCGCCGCAAAATTTTGGCGGAACGTTTTTCAGCCACGGTGGTGGCAAAAAGGTTGCATTCGGCGGAATTTTGTTTGCGCTTTCCACAATTTTGGGGTATGCCGTGGGCAATGCGCAGGGCGAAAAAGTCGCCGGAACCATGGCCTACTTGGTGCTGGCCGTTTCGCAGTTGTTTTTTGTGTTGGAAATGCGCAGCAGCAAAAGTGTTTTTCGTGGTGGCATAACTCCGTTTATGGCTATCAGCTTTGTCGTTTCCGTTGCGTTGGTGGCGGTTGTGGCTTTTGTGCCGCTGTTTCAGCGCGCATTCGGGCTGGTAACGCTTTCGCCAAAGCAATACGTTGTGGCGTTGCTACTTGCCGCAATACCTTCCACAGCAAAGGAATTGTCGTTGCTGTTTGGCCGTTTTGTGCCGCTTGCCAAAAGATAATTGCGTTTTGTGCGCAAGTATTTGGTATTTTTCCTTGTAAAAGTTGCAACAATTTGGTACAATGTAGGCAACAATTTTTGGAAGGTAACTTGTGATGCAAACGGAAAACTTACAAACGGTTTTTGAAAAGGCCTATTTGTTTGCCAGACAATTGCGTGTTCCCACGCTAAAAGCGGAACACGTCTTGTTCGAGTTGGCAAACGTGCCTAGCAGCGCGCAGAGCGTGTTGCAAGAATTTGGCCTTACAAGCAAAAATTTGGAGCCCAAGCAAACAGGTCGCGGCGGCCCCGTTTCCGATTCTAGCGAGATTACCGAGCTCAATTTCCGCGCGGTGTTTTTTGCCGGCAAGTTGGGGCAAAAGGACGTTGACTGCATTCACGCTTTGCTGGCAATTTTAACCATGTCCGAAAGCTACGCCTACGAAAAAATAGTGTGGTTGTTGAAGCAACAAGGCAAAACCCCGCAAATGATGTACGAACGTATTTTGCAGCTTTTGCCCAACAAGGAAAATTTATCCTCTTTTTCCAGAGATACGGCCATTCCCACCGTTGCACCCCAGCCGCAAAAGCAAGAAACTTTCGACGACCGAATGAATTTTGAAATGGACGGCCGTGCGCAAGCCGATCAAAGCAACGCCGTTTCTTTCGGCTTCGACATGACGGAAAAAGCCTTGGCCGGCGGCTACGATCCCATTATTGGCCGCGACGAAGAAACAGCTCGTGTAATACAAACACTCACTCGTCGCACCAAAAACAATCCCGTTTTGGTGGGTGAAGCAGGCGTTGGCAAAACTGCCGTTGTGGAAGGTTTGGCAATGCGCATTGCTTCGGGCAACGTTCCTGCCGAGTTGCAGGGCAAACGCCTTGTGGAATTGGATTTGGCCGGTATGGTTGCAGGCACGTGCTATCGTGGCGATTTCGAAAAACGCATAAAAAGCGTTGTGGATCAAGTTGTGGCATCCGGCGACGTAATTTTGTTCATTGACGAAATTCACAACTTGGTTGGCGCAGGCAGTTCGGCGGAACGATCCATGGATGCCGCAGAAATTTTGAAGCCGGCTTTGGCCCGCGGACAGTTGCAAATTGTTGGCGCAACAACCACCAACGAATACGTTCGCTACATAGAAGCCGACCCTGCGTTGGAACGCCGTTTTCAACCCATCACTGTGGAAGAACCCACTCCGGAAGTGGCCGTGCAAATTGTTCGTGGCGTAAAATCCAAATACGAAAAGCACCACGGCGTGCAAATAACGGATGAAGCCATTGCAACAGCAGTGCAACTTTCCGTGCGCTACATTAGCGACAGATTTTTGCCCGACAAGGCTTTCGATATCATCGACGAAGCGTGCAGCAAACTAAAAATAAATGCCTTTGCCACGCCTCAAAGATTGGTGCAACTAATTTCCGAACTAAACACGCTAAAACGCAAAAAGGAATTGGCGCTTTCCTGCAACGATCTTGAACAGGTAAAGAAGATAAACCAACGCTACAACGAAGTTTATTTCGCCTACGAAAAGGAACAAGCCTCCTACGAGCAAAAAATTGCCGCACGCAACTTGAAGCTTACGGAAGACGACGTTCGTTTGGTGGTGGCGCAAATAACGGGCATACCAGTTGCACAACTTTCTCGTGAAGAACGGGACAAAATGGTGCATTTGGAAGAAGAATTGCAAAAACGCGTTATCGGCCAAAACGAAGCGGTAAAAGCCGTTGCGTTGGCAGTGCGCCGTCAGCGTGCAGGGCTAAAAGATCCCAATCGCCCCATTGGCAGTTTTATTTTCGTTGGCCCCACAGGCGTGGGCAAAACGGAACTTTCCAAGGCACTTGCCGAATGTCTTTTCGACGACGACAGCGAAGTTATCCGCATCGATATGTCCGAATATATGGATAAGCAATCCACGGCAAAACTTATTGGCGCGCCTCCGGGATACGTTGGCTACGAAGAACGTGGCTACTTGACGGAACAAGTGCGCAAAAAGCCATATAGCGTGGTGCTGTTTGACGAAATCGAAAAGGCCCATCCGGACGTGTTCAATTTGTTGTTGCAAATTTTGGACGAAGGCCGTCTGACCGATTCTCACGGCAAAACTGTCGACTTCAAAAACACCGTGATAATTCTCACCAGCAACGTTGGCGTTGCAGATAAGTCTTCCAAAATTGGTTTTGGCAAATCCAACGACTACGGCGCCATGCGCGACAACGTCGAACGTGCTCTCAAAAACTTTTTCCGTCCGGAATTTTTAAACCGTGTGGACGAAATTGTGGTGTTCAACTATTTGGGACGTGCCGAAACGCTAAAAATAACGGAGCTGTTGTGCTACAACCTGCACAAACGCCTAAAAAACATTGTCAACTTGCTGTTCACCGATGCGGCAATATCCCTTATTGCCGATAGCGGTTTCGACAAGGACTTTGGCGCACGCCCACTAAAACGCACAATTCAACGCAAGGTGGAAGACCCCCTTGCCGAACAACTGCTTGTTGGCTCGTTGCACAACGGCGACAGCGTCATTGTGGACGCCAAGGGCGGCGAAATTGTGTTCAGCAAAAAGTAACGGCCTGCGGAATTGACGTTTTGAGGCTTGGTTTGTTGAAAGAATTTCAGTGCAACAAATACCATGCAAGCTTTGTTTTTGTTTTCGAAAATTTTCAAAAAACACTGTAAAACATTGCAAAACGCCGCAAAACATTGCAAAAAATATTTCAAAACGTTGCAAATAACATTAAAAAACACCCAAAAAAGGTATAGTCAAATTGCGGCTATACCTTTTGTTTTTTGAAAATTGTGTCTTTTTTGGCAAACCGCAAATTCTGTTTGTATAGGAGCGCACAACACTTTTCAGCAGGAAAATAAACGTTTCACAAACACATGCAACTTTGTTTTCACTTTCAGCAAATTTTTTGCAACGAAAAAAAGCAGCGGCAATTCATTCTAAATGCCAACTGCCTTGTGCTCTTGGTTTTTGCCGGCGTGCGTTGTTTTTGCTGCTGTTGGTTAGTGGCGGCCACGCTTTCGGCATTATGCTTTTCCGTGGTATTTTCTTACACTAAAAATTCTTGTATAAAATAAAACGTGAACATTCAACACTATTTTTTCACACATATTGAAATATATCCAAAACGTGGTATAATGTAGATGGGAAAGGTTTTTCCCAAATCAAGTTGGAGGTACAATTATGAAACTTGAAATCGTATCGAAAAACTACCGTGTTTCCGAAAGATTGGAACAAATCTTGGCTGCGAAACTCAAAAAACTGGATAAGTATTTTACCGATTCCGAAACGCCCTGCAAAGTGGTGCTCACCGATTTGGGCAGACAATGCAAAATGGAAATTTCCATCAATCATCGTGGCACCTACATTCGTTCGGAAGTGGTTGGCGACACAATGTACTATAACATAGATTCTTGCTTGCCCAAGTTGGAACGTCAACTTGTTAAACATCGTGAAAAAATAAGCAAATCTCAAATACTTCCCGAACCTTCGGAATTCGAATTTGTTTCCGACGTAGATTTGGAACCGGTAAAAATTGCAAAAACCAAAAAATTCCCGGTGGATCGCATGACGGCGCTGGAAGCGGCCGACAGCATGGATATGCTTGGCCACGATTTCTATCTGTTTGTTAATGACGAAACGGGCAACGTCGAAGCGGTTTATCGCCGCAACGATGGCACAATCGGTTTGTTGCAACCCTACGAAGAAGAATTCTAGTTCAACATAATTGCGACGGGCATTCTGCTTGGCGTCGCGTAACACAAAAACGGCGACTTTTTCAAGTCGCCGTTTTCAATTTTCAAATATAAAATTTTTGCCGTTTGCTAGTTGGCATCCTTCAAGTATGCATCCACCAAGGCAATGTATTCGTCCTTAGAAATTATGCCGGCATCCAGCAGCGAACGTGCAGCCTCTATCTTTTTCATGTTTATGCCCTTAACGGTAACGTTGTTGCCATAGGTATCTTCAACAATTTCGCTAACCGAATGCATATCCACCGGAACGTATTCCGTAGCCGGCGAAATTTCTTCCGCCTTGTTTTGCGGCACTTGTTGTTCCGCAGTCGGTTCCGTTTGGGTGGTTGCAACCGTTTGTTCCGTTTCAACTTGTTCGTCCGTTTCCGTTTCGGCAGTTTGTTCTTCTTCGCAAGTTTCAATTGCTGGTTGAGGCTCACGTTTTTTTGCATGTGCCAAACCAACAAGCAGCAACGCGGCAAGCAGTGCAATAAGTGCGCCAATGGCCGCCGCAACAATGCGTGCCACAATTTGCATTTCGCCAAAGAAAGTTTCGCAAGTCATTTCCGCCACAATGGCAAACCACACGGCGGCAATCAAAGTTATTATCGCAGCAAAAACGTATTTGCCGCGGCCCTTTTTTTGTTTGGAAAACAACGTCAGTGATGCAACAAGCCACAAAATTGCAGGAAGTGCCAAACCAATTGCCAAAAACAAAAGTTCACCAACGTTTTGTGGCAAATTGCTTAGCGGCGGAAGGCTATCTACAAAAGCGGAAACTCCGTTTTGCAATTGTTCAAAAAATCCCAACAACGTTGCGCCCACTGCAAAGGGCAACGCCGTCAAAATAGCAACGGATAGCAGTGCTATTGCCGCAATTAGTGTTAGCAAACCGGTTGCAATTCTCAGTGCTTTGCAATTTTTCATAACCGTACCTCTACTGACGAAATTCTAACAAACGGTATGCCGTTTGTCCGTCATCACAATATTATACATTACGCAGCGACAGTTTGCAATATTTTTAAAAAAAATTATCTAGGCCAAATTATTTCCGCACTTAAATCTTGCGGATCTTGCAAAACGTAGTTGTCCTTATCCAGCCCAACAAGAGTGGCATTGCCTGTGTTAACCTTTTGCGTGCCCACTTGCGCATGCTCAAAACTAACCTCCAAATTGCCTAGCGCAACGTTGTCTCCGTCCACCACGCCCAGCAGTTGCCCCAGCGTTTGCAGTTGCGCTTTGGTGGTGCCGTCGTATGCTTTGTTGGCAACATTGGTGCCCTGCAAGTGCAATTGTTTGGGCAGAATTGTGCCCTCAAAAGTGCTTGGCAAAACGTAGTTGGCGCTGTCCTTGCCCACCAGCTGAACGTTGGCCGTAACTATTTGGTTTTTGCCGGCGTTTTTGCTTTGAAAATACAACTTGTCGCACACGGCGGAAACTTCGTCCCCGTCCAAAACCCCTTCCAGTTGCAAAGAGGAACAATCAACTTCCTTTTTGCCGTCGTAAGTTTTAACAACGCTAGTGGCAATTTTAAGTTGCTTGGGTAGCACCGTCAGCGTTCCGTCGCACAGTTCCACGTCGTAGGTTTCGCATTTGTTGCAACTAACAATCGCCGGAAACACCCCACAGCCCTGCGCCTGCGCATCACACGCAACGTTAAGCCCCAAGCTTTGCAACGTGTCGCCATCCACTAAGCCTTGGCAGGTAAATTGCAAGTTGGGCGTTTCTCCGTAGGTGATGGTGGCATCCTGTGCACAAATTTTCAGCAACGGCCTAAGCACTTGCAAACTTTTGGATGCGTTGTATTTGCCGGCATAAGCCTTCACAACGTGTTCGCCTTCCGTTTGCGGCACAAAAGTTGCCGTGGCCCGGCCTTTGCGCATGGCGGACGTTGCAATTTTTTCGCCGTCCACAAACCATCTAACTTCTTCGCCGTCTTTAAGTTTGTCATTTTTGTAAACAAGCGTTTGCTCCGTTGCGCGGCGTGTGGTGGGCGTCTCGTAGGAAATTTCCCCTTTGTTCCTAGCCACTGCCGCCAAAATAAGTGCGGCAAAAACGGCGCAGATAACAATCAACGCAATCACGCCCGCCCAAGTATCGGCCTTGTTGGTGTTTGCCAAATTCTTTTTGCTCATAGTTTTCCCTCCCGTGCTAGTTTGGGCATTTGGGCGCAAGGTATGCATGAAAAAGTGTGCCGCCAAAGTGCGGCTTGTGGAATTTTGGCGTAAAACGAAAAAATTTGAAAAATATTCATCTTAAAGTTGCTTAACGGTGTTGCAAAAAAAATATATTAGTGCTAAAATGGTTTAGTAAAAGCAGTAGAAGTGGTTTTTTGTGGTTTTCGTTCGAGGCGATATATGGAAGTTTGCAGCAAAACAACAACCAACACAACGTGTGCTACGGCAGTTTTGTCCGCAGGCACTACCTGTACTGCGCAAAAAATAGGGAATTTCCGCTAGAAGTAGAAATACTTCGGCGGTTTTTTTATAGAAATTTATTAAGGAGAAAAAGCAATGAAAAAACTCTTGAAAATTTTCTTGGTAGTTTTTGTAGTATCCGTTTTGCTTGGCGCGTTTGCGGCATGTAATCCGGATTGCAAAGGCGACCACCAGTACGGCGAGTGGCACCAAACAACCGCCACCTGTACTGAGGGAGGCATCGCCGGTTACTATCAATGTACTGTTTGCGAAAAGTACTTTGATGCTGACCACAACGAGATAGCCAAAGAAAGTCTAAACATCGAGGCATTGGGCCACACCTTCACCAGTGCCGACTTCATCGAAGAAGTTGGTGCAACGTGCTTGGGCAACGGCACCAAAGCTCACTTCCATTGTGAAAGATGTGGCAAAAACTTTGCTGCCGATGGCACAACGGAATTGACCGATCTTGCTATCACCGGCGGCACTCACGCGTTTGGCGCATGGGTGGACGAAGTTCCCGCAACCTGCAAAGAAGCAGGCACAAAGGGCCACAAAGATTGTACCCTTTGCGGAAAGCACTTCGATGCCGACGGTAACGAAATCACCGACCTCACAATTGCAATAACCAGCACCCACACTTTGGGCGAATGGATTGCCGAAGTTCCTGCAAACTGCAAAGAAGCAGGCACCAAGGGACACAAGGATTGTACCGTTTGCGGAAAGCACTTCGATGCCGATGGCAACGAAATTGCCGACCTCACAATTGCCGTAACCAACGAACACACCTTTGGCGAATGGATCAACGAAGTTCCATCCAACTGTTCCGATACCGGCACAAAGGCTCACAAAGATTGTACCGTTTGCGGCAAGCACTTCGATGCCGAAGGCAACGAAATGGCCGATCTCACCATCCCCGTAGCCGGCACGCACGTGTTTGGCACATGGGTGGACGAAGTTCCTGCATCCTGCACAACCAACGGCACAAAAGGCCACAAAGTTTGCTCTGCATGCGGCTACAACTTCGATGCCGAAGGCAACAAGTTGGAAAGTTTGGTTATCCCCGCTGCTCACACTCTAACAAAAGTGGAAGGCACGCCCGCAACCTGCACAGAAGCTGGCGAACTGCTTCACTGGCATTGCTCTGTTTGCAACAAGAATTTCGATGCAAACAACCAAGAACTCACCAATCTTGTTATCGCGGCAAAAGGCCACACCTTTGGCGCATGGATTGCCGAAGTTCCTGCATCCTGCACAACTGCCGGTGCAAAGGGCCACAAGGATTGCTCCGTTTGCCAAAAGCACTTCGATAACGATGGCAACGAAATTGCCGACCTAACCATTGCGGCAAAAGGCCACACTTGGGATAGCGATGAAATCCACGCCGAAAAACCTGCAACCTGCGCAGCAGCCGGCGAAAAAGCTCACTGGCATTGCTCCGTTTGCAACAAGAATTTCGATTCCGATAAGGAAACGGTACTCACCGACCTTGCAATTGCAAAACTTGCACACACCTTTGGCGAATGGATCAACGAAGTTCCCGCAACTTGCGAAGTTGCCGGCACCAAGGCCCACAAAGATTGTACTGCTTGCGGCAAGCACTTCGATGCCGACGGCAAAGAACTAGAAGATATTGCAATCAAAGCTCTTGGACACAACTGCGCAGAAAACGTTTGCCAACGCGAAGGCTGCGGAAAAACGTTGACGGCACAAGAAATTGTTGATGCTCTCTATGCACTTGCAAACGATGAATCTTTGCCCGGAACTTACAAACTAACTGGTGTAATTACAAAAATAACCTCAGCGTGGGATGCTACGTATAAAAATATTACAGTCACCATTTCCGTATGCGGCAAGGACGTAGTGTGCTACCGTATGAAGAGTGGTGAAGGACAAGACGCCAGCACGTTGGCAGTCGGTCATGAAATCACCGTAACAGGTACGCTCATCTACACCTACGGCAACAGAGAGTTTAATACTGGTTGCTTGCTCGTAGACGTTGCTATTCCCACCTACACACTTACTGTTCCCAAAGTAGAACACGCAACAATATCCGATTTGGATGAAAGTTATCAAAGCGGTTCAACCGTTTCCTTCAAAGTAACGGCAGATGAGGGCTACAAAGTAGAATTTGTTAAAATCAACGGTAGTGTTGTTCTTGCAGATGAAGACGGTAACTACTCATTCACAATTATTTCCGATACGGAAATTGCCGTTAGTGTTGTCGACGAAAGTAAGGCAACTGCCCAAAACGTTATTTTGAAGTACACCGGCACGAGCACTGGAAATATGGAGAAAGACAGCAACAATGCCGCTACAGTCAACTTGGATGCAGCGTTGTTCACAGTAACTTCCAATGCTGCTGGTGCGAAGAACAACCTTTATATTGGTCTTAACAAAGATGGCGGCATACGTCTGTATGTTAACAGTGAACTGACTATCACAATTTCTGATGATTATCTTATCACTAGTATTGCCATAACATTGACGAGTAACTCAGAAGTTGCAATTGACAAAATCACTGTTACTGTTGGCGAAACCAAATTGGATGCAACGACCAATGGTGTTTATACTATCAATGCAAGTTCTGTTAAACTTACAAATGGTAACGACAAGCAATATCGTATTGCAAGTATAACAATTTCCTACGTTCCCGTTGCTACTTGCGAACACGCTAACGCAACCAAAACGGAAGCATCTGATGCAGATTGCGAAAACGCCGGCAACACCGAATATTGGTACTGCGCAGATTGCGAAAAATATTTCAGTGATGCTGATTGCACAAAAGCAACCACGCTCGAAGACGTAACACTTGCAGCTCTCGGCCACAAGTTCGAAGGCGAAAACGCTCACGTCACAGCCGTTCCCGCATCTTGCGAAGCAGAAGGCAAAATTGAACACTACGTTTGCGATAACTGCTCTGGCACATTCACAAAGAGTGGCGAAACCTACACCAAGGTTACCAAAGTAACAGTTGATGCTCTCGGCCACAAGTTCGAAGGCGAAAACGCTCACGTCACAGCCGTTCCCGCAAATTGCGAAGACGCTGGCACAATCGAACACTACGTTTGCGATAACTGCTCTGGCACATTCACAAAGAGTGGCGAAACCTACACCAAAGTTACCAACGTAACAGCAGCAGCTCTCGGCCACAAGTTCGAAGGCGAAGGCGCTCACGTTGCCGAAGATCCCGCAACTTGCGAAGGCACCGGCACCGCCGAACACTACGTGTGCGATACCTGCCACGGCCTGTTCGATAAGGATAAGAAACCCACAACCGAAGAAGCCCTTGTTCTTGCAGCTCTTGGCCACAAGTTCGAAGGCGAAGGCGCTCACGTTGCCGAAGAGCCCGCAACTTGCGAAGACGATGGCACAGCCGAACACTACGTGTGCGATACCTGCCACGGCCTGTTCGATAAGGATAAGAAACCCACAACCGAAGAAGCCCTTGTTATCTCCGCAATCGGCCACAACTATGGTGCATGGGCACCTGTCGAAGGCCAACGCAAACACACTCACGTTTGCGCAAACGATGCAACTCACGTACAAACCGTCGATTGCACAGTTGAAACCAAGTGGTCAACGGATAACGACAACCACTGGCACGAATGCAGTGTTTGCCACGCTCACTACGATCAAGCCACTCACAACTACGGCACAACTCAAGTTTGCGAATGCGGCAAAAACATCTATGCAGTAAACGCAACCTATGGCGACCAAACACAAGCATTTGCAACTTTGAAGGAAGCATTCGCTTGGGCAGCCGAACACCATAGCGCCGAAACCCCCGTTACCATCACTTTGAAGAACGATTTGCAAGGCGATGGCATCGACGTTTCCGTTGCAAACGTTGTTCTAGACCTTGGTGGCCACACCTACACGGTTAACGGCAACCTTGTTGGCGACGTTCCCACAAACGCACTTCGTTTCTTGAAGGGCACAACAGTCACCATCCAAAACGGCACAATTGCAACCGTTGCCGATGACACTCACTTCATCATTCAAAACTATGCTAACCTCACTTTGGATGGCGTAACTTTGGATGGCGCAGGTCTAACCGCCGGCACAGCAGATAACCGCTACTATGTTCTCAGCAACAACTGTGGCACTATCACAATTAAAAACAACTCCAAGTTGCTTGCCACTGGCCAAAACGTTGCAGTAGACGTTTGGTACGGCATGTTCGAAGACTACGATGCAGGCGTTAGCGTTTCCATCAGCGGCGACAGCACTGTTCAAGGCTTTGTTGAATACGGCGCAGCAAGCCGCATCACCGGCACCGAATGGACGGCAAAAGCAAGCTTGGTTCTTCCCGCAAGCTTCAGTGGCGAAGTTCTCTTCACCAGCACAATTTCTTGCGAACAAGCCAACATCACCATTGGCACAGCCCACATCGCACACGCTTGCGATGCTCAAAGCGGCCAATGCGCTCGTTGCAGCTACGTTTCTCCCGCAGCACAACTAACAGTTGGCGAAACAACCACCAACTATCAAACTTTGGCCGAAGCGGCAGCAGCATTGCCCACCGATGGCACCGAAGCAACCATCAAACTGCTTCACAACACCAGTGGCGACGGCATTGTTATTGCAAGCGGCACCAAAGTCACCTTCAATTTGAATGGTTTCACCTACACGGTCATCAAAAACACCGTTGGCTCTGTTGGCACCAAAACAAACGGCTTCCAACTTCTTAAGGGCGCAACAGTTACCTTCCAAAACGGCACAATCAACACCGTTGCGGCAGCTAACGCAAAAATCCTCATCCAAAACTACGCAAACCTCACATTCGACAACGTCATTTTGGATGGTTCCGCCGTTGTTCAAGGCACGGCAGCAATCCCCAACTATGTTTCCAGCAACAACTTTGGCACAATCACCTACAAAAACGGTTCCAAGGTTATTGCAACCGGCAACAACGTTGCATTCGATGTTTGGTATGGTTTGCTTCCTGATGGTTCCTACGACGATGGTCTCTCCGTAACAGTAGAATCCGGTTGCACAGTTGAAGGCACAATCGAATACGGCGCACAAAGCCGCATTACCGGCACCGACTGGACGGCAAAAGCATCCCTAGTGTTGCCCGAAGGCACCTATAACATTCGTTTTGCTAGCGCACAAGAAGGCCTCTCTTGCGACACCGCCAACATCACCATTGGCGGCGAAGCATATAACTGCGCATATGGCACTTGGTCTCACGTGGAAGGCACCGAAACCCACAGCAAAACTTGCACGCGTTGCGGCAACGTTGCAACGGCAAATTGCGCTGGTGGCACGGCAAGCTGCAAGCAAAAAGCAACCTGCTCCGATTGCGGCGCACAATATGGCACTTTGGCAAACCACACCTTTGGTGATTGGGCTGACGAAGTTCCTGCAACCTGCACAAGCACCGGCACAGCCGCTCACAAGGATTGCACCGTTTGCGGCAAGAACTTCAATGCCGAAGGCACCGAACTTGCAAGCCTAACCCTTGAAATCAATTCCGAAGCGCACAGCTATGGCGATTATGTTTCCAATGGCGATGGCACTCACAGCAAAGTTTGCCAGCACAACGCCGAACACAAAACCACACCCGAAAATTGCCATGGCGGCACAGCAACCTGCACGCAAAAAGCCGAATGCTCCGATTGCGGCGCACAATATGGCACTTTGGCAAACCACACCTACGACAAGGAAGTTGCAACCGAAACCTATCTTGCTTCCGCAGCAACCTGCACGGCAAAAGCAACCTACTTCAAATCTTGCGTTTGCGGCGAAAAGGGAACAGAAACCTTCCAAAGCGGCTCCGCATTGGGACACAGCTATGTTGAAAACGTTTGTAGTCGCGAAGGCTGCAGCGCATCCTTGACCGAAGCAGAAGTTTTGGATTTGTTGTTTGCACTTGGCAAAGGCAAGAGCCTCGAAGGTACCTACAAACTTACCGGAACCATTTCCAAGGTTGTAGACGCATTCAACAGCCAATATAATAACATCACCTTCGATATGACCGTTGGCGAAAAGACTGTTCAAGCATATCGCCTTGCTTGCACCCAAGAAGTGGCAAACACTTTGTTTGTCGGTGCACAAGTCACCGTCACTGGCGAATTGACTAGATACTACGATACCTACGAATTCAAAGAGAACTGCACGGCATCCAACATCACTCTTCCCACCTATGCTGTTTCCAGCACTATCGAAAACGGAACAATCACCGGCTTGGCAGCAACCTACACTTGCGGCGAGACGGCAACCTTCACGGTTAGCGCAAATACCGGCTACAAAGTGCAAAGCGTAAAAGTTTATGGAACTGCTCTTCAAGCAGCAGCCGATGGCTCCTATAGCTTTGTTGTTACAGGCAATGCGAACGTTGTTGTTACCATTGTTGACGAAAGTACAGTTGCTGACGAAGTGTTTGCAACTCTGACATTCCCTGCGGACCAACAAGATAAATGTAACAATTATACTGACACGTGGAATGCAACAATAGGCACAAACACATGGAAATTGTTTGGTTTAAACAATAGCAATAACGGTTGGAGTGAAATTAGAACCGGTAGAAATAATGCTACCGTCACAGCAACCATTGCTGCTTCCTTTGCCGCAAAAGTAACCAAAGTGTCAGTAAATATCACCACTTATGACACTTCAAAAGGCACTGCAACAATCAAATTGCACGTTTACAGCTCGTCTGCAGAGGATAAGACTCTTGTTGAAACGATAAATGGAACGTTGGCCGTTGGCGTAGTGGAATTTGCAATCAGTGAGGACAAAGTTGCTCGCAACTTGTACTACGTTATTGAAATTGACTGTGCATCAGGAACGAGCAATGGATTTGTTCGTCTTAACAAAGTTGAATACTATGCCGAAGCTTGCGCTCACGATTGGGGCGATGGCGAAGTGACCAAAGCCGCTACTTGCAAAGAAGCTGGCGAAAGAACCTTCACTTGCAGCAAGTGTTCCAACACCAAGACGGAAGAAATTGCCAAACTCACAACACACTCTTTGGGTGATGGAATTGACGAAGTTCCTGCAAAATGCGAAACTACAGGTACTGTTGCACACACAGACTGCACTGTTTGTGGAAAGCACTTCGATAATAGTGGAAATGAAATTTCCGACGATGATCTTGTGATTTCCGCTTTGGGACATGAATTTGTTGATGGAACTTGCACAAGAGAAGGTTGTGGAGCAACCGAAAGCACAACGCCTGTTCAAAAAACAGCAACCTATACTTTTGGTTCAACGATGGATTCAAATCCGAATGCAATTTCAAACGCAACTGATATCACAGCTAGACTTTCTTCAGGTACAGATATTATCAGTTCTGCTTCACTAACACAATGTTATTGGAAATCTGGTACGGCGCTAAAGTTTGGGTCGAATAAAAATGTTGGTAAGTTGGTTTTGGAATTGGGCACTAACAAGGCAACAAAGATTGTTCTTTCTGTTGCAAAGAATGCTGCAACTGGAATAACAGTTAATGGCACTGCAAATACGGAAACATTGACAACGTCGTTTGTCGATTATGAATGGACTTTAAGCAATGTATCAGAAATCACGATCCAAAGTGTGGGCAGTTCAAAGTATACTCTTTATATTGAGTCTATTACGATTTATTATGCATAAGTCAAAATTGTGATATCATTGTTTAGATTGTAATCGCAACAGCTCAAACAAAAAACACAGGCCAAGTGCCTGTGTTTTTTTGTGTTCATCAAAAATTTTCATTTTTTGCCCTTGCAGTGCTAGGCATCGTTTTGCTTGTTTTCCAGCACCAAAATTCCTTTGCTCAGCAAGTAGTTCACGGTTTGCACAAACTTTTCTTTGGTAAGTTTGCACTTTGTTTCACTGCGAAAATTGCACTGCAAACACAAGTTTTTGCAAGTGTTGTTGCAAATGTTTTTGTATTTTGGCAAAACGTTTTTGGCAAAAACAATGGAAGCAATGCAAGCCGCTTCGGCATTTTGTTTTTTGCTTTTTGTGTTTTGGCCAAAAGCAAAAGAGCAGGCCGTCAGCAACGTGCCTATGGCCGCCACGTTAAGTGTGCAGCTAAGTGCAATGTCGGCGGCCACACACATGCCGGCAAAAAAGCCCTGCCCAATTTGCTTCCAAAACGTGCGCTGTTTTTGCGGCTTGCCGGCAACAATTGTTTGTTCAGCAATTTGGTCAAAACAAAGGTTGGTTGGCTTTGTGCGTTTGCAAAAGTGTCTGTTTTTGAGCGATGCGTGCTTGCTTTGCAAAAAATTGTTTTGCGGTGGCATGTCTATGCAACAATTCACGATGCCGTTTTGTTCCCATCCCGGTTTAATAACGTCCGTTGCAAAAGCGTTGGCGAGGCGCAATGCCATCAGTTTGTTGGTGTTTTGCGTATTTTTTGTTTGGTAACGAACTCTTTTGGATGCGCTCACCTTGCCCCAATCTGGCTCTGATTGCTCAAAGTAGGTTTCAAAAAAAGTTTGAGCATCGGTTTTGCTCATGTAGCAACCAAGTTGGTTCAGTACCTGTGCTTTTGTGCCAAAAAAGGTTATTTCTTTTTGCGTTGCGTTGGTGGATGTGCTTGTCATGGTTTTTCTCCTGTGTTGTCTGCGTGTGCTTTGTTTGCCGTGCCACTAAAACCAGGCGCGTAGCAATTGTGCCAAGTGCGCCAGAAGTGTGCAAACAGTGCCGTTTGCAAAACTTATACCACAATTATACCAAACACAATTTTTGTTTTCAACACAAAAAGCAAAAAAGCGAAGGCCTTTGTTGCCTTCGCTTTGGGGTTTGCCTATGGCTATTTTTCTTGATAGTCCTTGCAGAAGTGGGCGGTGGCGCAGTCGTCGCAAGGCGTAACGGTTATTTGCGCCAACTTGCAACAGCCGGTGCCGTTTTGAAGTTTGTGGTGCTTGCAAGCACACACGTCGCACAAAATTGTTTGTTGGTTTTTCACAATGCAAAACCTCCTTTTTTTGTTTTTAGTTTGCGCAAAGTGGCACACATTTATACTTTGCCTGTTGCAAATTGTTTGCGTTGTTGACTTTGGCGCAAAAGTGCTGTATAATGGTGCAAACAGGCCAAAGGTTTTGGCCGTCCGTGCAGGAGGTGCAAAAAATATGAAAGTGTTGCTTTTGCAAGACGTTAAGGGACAAGGCAAAAAAGGCGAAATCGTCAACGTATCCGATGGCTACGCAAAAAACTTTTTGCTAAAAAAAGGTTTGGGCGAAGTTGCCACGGCCGATAAAATTAACAGCGTTGCCATACACGACCAAGCAGTGCAAAAACAAAAGGAAGCCGAACGCCAACAGGCCTATGCCGAAGCCGCCAAACTTAAAGGCACGGTGGTGCACATTGTTGCGGCAAAAGGCACTGCGCAAGGCAAAATGTTTGGCAGTGTCACCAGCAAGGAAATTGCCGACGAATTGGCAAAACTTGGTTACGCCGTGGATAAAAAGCAAATTGTGCTTAAAACCCCCATACGCACTGTGGGCACCTATCCCGTAAGCGTAAAAATGTATGCCGAACTGGCCGTGCCGGTGACGGTGGTTGTGGAATAGCCCCCTCAAATTGCAAAACGGAATGTGGCCGCAACCCAAACACTGCAACATGTGGCGTTTGCACGCTTGCCCACAGGCCAAAAAGTGGAGCATTGCCCCACAACAACAAATACAAAAAATGCAGTGTTGGCGCGAAAACCACAAAAGTTATGTGTTGGCGCACCAGCCGCAAACCGTAACAGTGGAATGTTGGCACCACAAACAACAAACCGCAACAGTGCAACATCCCAACACAAACAACAAAAAACGAAGCAAAATTGCAATTTTTGCTTCGTTTTTTTGCTTTTGCACAAAAATGGGTATTGACATTGAATGACCGAACGATTAAAATATAATCAAGCAAAATGCGGTTTTTCAAAAAGCAGAAACCGCAAAAAAAGTTTGCTGCAAAGCCCCAAGGCGACAAAGTCTTTTTCGGGGCAAAACGGAGGCAAAATGAAATACATTTTGATGAACCCCAAAGCCAACAACGGCATGGGCGAAAAGGATGCAAGAGAATGGGCCAAAAGCCTTACGGAAACGTGCAGTTTTTTAAGTGTGCTGGATACCGACGTTAGGGAACTTGTTCAAGGCCTAAAACAGGATGACGAAATAATTTTGACGGGCGGCGACGGAACGTTGAACCACCTTGCCAACGACCTGGCCGACGTTGAAATTGCCAACAAAATTTTCTACGTTAAGTGCGGCAGCGGCAACGACTTTTTCAACGACAACAAGCACCGTGCCGACGAGCAAGGCAAAATATATTTGAACGACATGCTAAAACATTTGCCCATAATCGAGGTGAATGGTTTGCGCCGTCGTTTCATAAACGGCATTGGCTACGGCATTGATGGCGAAGTGTGCCGTGTGGGCGACGAACTGCGCGAAAAATCCACCAAGCCCGTTAACTACACAAACATTGCCCTAAAATTGCTTTGCGGTGGCTACAAATTGAAGCGTGTCACCGTCAACGTGGACGGCCAAACGGCAAGTTTCAAAAAAGTTTGGCTTGCCCCCACAATGAAAGGCCGTTTCTATGGCGGCGGCATGATGGTTGCCCCCGATCAGGATAGATTCGCCCCCGACCACACCGTTTCCGTTGTGGTTGCGCACAAACGTGGACGTTTGGGCATGCTTATGCTGTTCCCATCCATTTTCACCGGAAAACACGTGCAAAAAACCAACTGCGTAAGTGTTTTTCAAGGTAAAAACGTAACTGTCACTTTCGATAAGCCCTGCGCTTTGCAAATAGATGGCGAAGTGGTTAAGGACGTGACAACCTATACCGTGGTTGTTCCCGATTGATAGAGGTAGAAATGAAGCACTACGACGTTATTGTTATTGGCGCCGGCAATGGTGGTTTGGCTGCTGCAACACGAATACTTTCCGCCGGCAAAAGTTGCTTGGTTTGTGAAAAACACAACATTCCTGGCGGCTTTGCCACAAGTTTTGTGCGCGGCCGGTTCGAATTTGAGGCCTCTTTGCACGAATTTAACGGCATTGGCACCCCCGAAGAGCCAGGCAGCACACGCAAACTGTTTCGTGAATTGGGCGTGGAAGACAAAATTGAATGGATTCAGCTAAAAGATGCCTACAATTTGATAACCGCAAAAGAAGGCTACAATTTCACCATGCCTTTTGGCCTTGATGCCTATATTGCCGCTTGCGACAAGTTGTGCCCCAACGGCGGCAAGTATGCCGAACACTTTTTCCGCCTGTGCAAGCAGGTGCGGGATGCCATGGACTACCTTTCTCAATCCAAGGGAAAGCCCGATCCGCAAGTGCTTTTGCAAAAATATCCCGACTATTTGCGTTGCGGTTCCTACACGGTGGGCGAAGCCTTCCAGGCGCTGGGATATCCGCAAGTGATAGTGGATAACCTTTGCGCATATTGGTGCTACCTTGGCGCCGATGCCAGCAACCTTAGTTTTTTGCACTATGCAAACATGTTGTATAGCTACATAAACATGGGCGCATGCATACCAAAATATCGCTCGCACGAACTGTCGCTGGCCTTTGAACAACGCATTCACGAACTTGGCGGAGACATTTTCTTCAACACCGAAGTGACAAAAATTCTAACCGACCAAAGCGGCCACGTTTGCGGTGTGCAAATTGCCGACGGAACGCAATACGCCACTCGTCACGTTATTGCCAACTGTTCGCCGCACGTGGTGTATGGCAGGTTGCTTAGCAGCGAGGCCGTCCCCGAACGTGCGCTAAAACTAACAAATTCTCGCAAGCTTGCTGGCAGGGGTTTCACCGCCTTCTATGGCTTCAACAAATCCGCCGACGAACTTGGCATAAAAAACCACAACTATTTTGTGTACGATTCCTGCGACAGCGTGCACGAATACCAAAAAATGGGCACGCTTGGCGGCAACTACAGCCAAGCAACGGTGTGCCTGAACCGCGCCGACCCCGATTGTTCGCCCAAGGGAACAACCATTCTCTACATAACAACGCTGTTCACCCAAGACGTTTGGTCGAACGTTTCCGAACAGGATTATTTCAAGACCAAAACGGATATTGCCAAAAAACTGTTGCAACGTTTCGAACAAGCAACAGGCACGCACCTGGTTGAGCATTTGGAAGAAGTTGCCGTTGCAACGCCACAAACCTACGCAAGGTATTGCGGACATCCGCAAGGGGTAATTTATGGCTACGAATCGGCCCCTCGCGACGGCTTGCTTAACCGCATAATGATGGTGGAAGAAGATAGGTTTGTGGGCGGCTTGCGCATTGGTGGTGGTTTTGGCGAAAGATTGCTTGGCTACCCCAGCAGTTACAAATCTGGCGCCAACGAAGCCGACCGCACGTTGCGCGACATTGCAAAGGAGGGCGAATAGAATGTTGTTCAAAAAAAATCCCGACGATATACAACGCTTCCTTAGCATGACGGACGATCGTCGCAAAATAATTGACCAATCGCCAAGCACCCCGTTGCCGCAAACCTATGGCGTAAACCAGCTTTCAAAAGCGCTGCACCCCAACGTTACAAAGGCAAAAATTGCCGACCTTTTGGCATGTGGCAATGGTTGCGTAACCATAACGTTGCAAAGCGAAAGCGGCAAGTTTCCCTATTTCCGTGCCGGCCAGTTTGTTGCATTGTCGGCAAAAGTGGGGACATCCTTTATAACTCGCCCCTATTCCATCTATTCTTCGCCGCGCCAGGCATTGCAAGGCATTTTGCAAGTGACGGTGCAAAAAGCCGGATTGTTTTCCGACTATTTGGCCACGCAAGCAAAAATTGGAGACACCATTTTTGTGGGCGAGCCTTGCGGAGATTTCTATCACGACGACCTGCGCGACAAACCCACCGTGTTTGCCATTGCTGGTGGAAGTGGCGTAACGCCCTTTGTTTCCATGGCAAAAAGCATCCGCGAAGGCAGCGAAAACTTCAATTTGGTGCTTGTTTACGGCGCCAAAACGCAAAAAGACATGTTGTTTGACCCTAAGCAACTAGCCTGCGAAAAGGTGCAAATTCACGTGGTTCTATCCGAAGAAAATTGCCCCGACTATTTGCACGGCTTCATCACCAAAGACGTGATTGCAAGTTTGTTGCCCGTCGGTTGCAGCATTTTTGTGTGCGGCCCCAATGCAATGTATAGTTTTTTGGATGAGCAGTTCCAACTGCTTGGCATCAATCTTCATTCCGTGCGCAGGGAACACAATTCCGTGGGCGACCGCATTGTGGAAAACCCAAAAACATTCACCTTAACGGTGAAAATGCGTGATAGCGTTGTGCAAATTCCTGCAAGGCAAAACGAAACGTTGCTAACCGCAATGGAAAGGGCCGGCATTGTTTCGCCGGTAAGATGCAAATCTGGCGTGTGCGGTTTTTGCCACAGCAGAAAAATTTCCGGCGAGTGCTACGTTCCGGAAGAAACAGACCACAGAAGAAAGGCGGATATAAAATTTGGCTACGTCCACCCGTGTTGCACCTATCCGGAAAGTGACGTTGTTGTTGACGTTCCGCCTATGGGAGGAATTGACTTATGCAACCAATGAGCATAGTGTTTGTATCGGTGTATTTGGTGGCGTTGTGTTGCTATTTCTACACCCGCACAAGCGGAAACATAAAGCTGCGCACAATCAACAAATACTTCATGGCAACGCTGTATTTGGCCTACGCAATTTGCCAATTTGCCGCAAACTACCAAGCATCCGACTATCAAGTTGTGCTTATGGTGGCATTGATGCTGGCATACCTTGGCGACCTGTTTTTGGTGTTCCATCTTGGCCGCGGCGGCGATTTCTTTTTGGCCGGCAACATTTGCTTTGCCACCTACTATTTGGCGATGTTCCAAGCAAAAGGCTTTGTCTTTGCCGACTACTTTTGGGCACTGCTTATTTGGGCAGTTTTGTGGGGCGGATTCGTTGCACTCACTTTCGCCTTCCCCAAAGCGTTTAAGTTTGGCAAAATGCGTTGGGGCATGACCTTCTACCTTGCTTCGATAATGCTTCACGGCAGCTTCGGCTTGTGGTCGATAGTGCTTATGCCGTCGTTGCCCAACGTGCTTATGGGCGTAGGATCGGTGCTGTTTATGCTAAGCGACATGATCTTGACCGTGGATAGGTTTGTTGTGCGCAACAACAAATGGATTGTCCGCTCAAACAGCCTAACATATTTTGTAGGCCTGATGTTAATTGTGCTAAGCTTGGGCTACTAGGCTTGCAACAAGCGCCGGCGTGTTGGCCTTTGTTCGCCTCGCCTGCTTGCGACAACCTTCGACATGAGCTGACAGTTTTCGACACAATTCAACAAATAACAAAAAAAGAACAGCAACAAACGCTGTTCTTTTGTTTTATGTGCAAACCGTGCCACCCGACAATTTTCAACAAATTTCTACAACTTTCGGCCAAATTCGCCACACATTTACTGCTTTTAATAGTTTGCCATAAGTTTCCATAACTTTCCGCAATTTTCAACAAAATCCGTCACATTTCAACATTGTTCCGCAAAAATTGTACAATGCGTGTTTCACCCTTCTCTAAATCAAAATAACAAAAAAAGAACAACCGTTTGGTTGTTCTTTTGTTTTGGTGACCCTAATGGGGTTCGAACCCATGTTATCGGCGTGAGAGGCCAACGTCCTAGGCCACTAGACTATAGGGCCACGCCTTTGCACGTTTATTCTAGCACAAAAGCGGTGCATTTGCAACCGTTTGCAACAAAATTGCCTTTTTGCCATTTCAGCAAAAAATTGAGTATTGACTTATGCTTTTTGCAGTGCTAAAATATTTTGGTAGAGGTGTTTTGCGGCCGAAAGGTCCGTTTCTTTACAACAGGAGGACTATATGAAAGAAAAAGGCAAATTCTTGGAATCCTTGCGATTTTGGATTATTGTTTGGGGCATGGGCATTGCCGGTCAACTGTGTTGGAACATGGAAAACCAGTGGTTCAACACTTTCGTCTATGCCAAAATTGCCAAAAACGTAGATATTGTAACAAGCATGGTTATTGTCAGCGCTTTCACAACCACGCTTTCCACATTCTTGTTCGGCACGCTGTCCGATCGTCAAGGCAAACGCAAAAAGTTTGTTTGCTGGGGCTACGTTATTTGGGGCATAACCACCATAATTTTCGGCTTGACGGAATTCATTGGCAAAATTGCTTCCACACACCTGTTTGTGGCCGGTTTTTGTGTTGTAATGACGGACGCCGTCATGAGCTTTTTCGGCTCGATGGGTTGCGACTGCGGCTACAACACTTGGCTTAACGATAACACCACCGAAAAGAACAAAGGCGCTGTTGGCGCGGCGCTTGCAGCGTTGCCCATTTTCGGCACGGTGGTTGGCACTTTGCTTGGCGGCGCTTTGGTGGAAATTGGCAGCACTGCCGGCGATCACGGCACCGATAACTACATTTTGCTGTTCAGCGTTATGGGCGGTTTCGTAATTTTGATGGGCGTAATTTCCCTGTTCATAATGAAAGATGCTCCCGACGTTGCACCCTATAAGGAAGGCAGTTTTGCTTCGCAAATGTTTTCCGCATTCAACTTCAAAAAACTAAAAAAGAACCCCGACAACAAAGAAATGTGGCTTGCCTGTGTTGTTGTTTGCGTGTTCTTCATCCCGTTCAACTTCTATTTCACTCACATGGGCAACTGGATGCTCTACGACCTTGGTTTCAGCGCTGGCGATATGGGACTTATAGAAGGCATTGGCTTGTTGCTGGCGGTGGTGCTAACAATTCCGTTTTCTAAACTTATCAACAGCAACAAAATTCCGCTTGTAACACTTATTGCCGTTATTGTTAACGCCATTGGTTTGTTCCTTATTTCCATGCTTGTAAAAGACCCATCCAACGTGGATAACACAACGGCGTTTGCCGCCAAAAACTTGCCACTTTTGGGTTGCGTGTTCTTGGTTGGCTTGGGCTACGTGCTAATTATGCAATCCGGCATGATTTGGGTGCGTGGTTTGTTCCCCAAAGAAACGCGCGGTCAGTTCGAGGGCGTGCGCGTGTTGTTCTTCACCCTTATCCCCATGCTTATTGGCACGCTTGTTGGCAACGCCATCATCAAAAACACCGAAGGCGGCGTGTTCACCAACCCCGATACCGGTGCAGTGGAACAAATTCCGCAAGAAAACATGTTCCTTTGGGCAGGAATTTTGGTTGTTTTGACACTTATCCCGCTCTACTTTGCCGCCAAGGAATACAAAAAGCGTTTGGCACGCTCGGCGGCTGAAGAGGTTGCCGAATTGGCAGTTGAAGAAGCTGCAACGGATAGAGACCAAGCACCTGCAACGGAAGTTGCCGAATAACTTAACTTTGTTGCATAGTTTCGGCAAAACTAAAAACTAACGTCAAGGGCACAGCAGCAGTTGTGCCCTTTTGCGTGCAGTTTTTTGCATGGTGGTGCCACGTGCTTCAATTATTATTTTCAAACAAAAAGTTTAGTACTATAAAAAAAGTTTAGTAAAAGTAATAAAAACGTTTGACAGCACTTAATTGCAGTATTATAATACAAGCAGTTTTTGCTCTGATAGCAGAAAGCAAAAACTTTGCAGTTTCACGTACTTGAAGTAAACGGTTTTTTGCAGCAAAACTAAAGCTTTGCAAATGTTTTGTTGCAGGCCAAACATTCACTTCTAATAGTATACGTTAATTGCAGTTGCCCACAGGCAAACTAACTATTTTATGTAGGCGCGTTGGAGAGGCGCCGTGCCACTTTGGCTTACATTGGATATTTGGTTGTTGCTTGATGGGTATTTTTTTTGAGGAGTTTGCGAAAATGTTAGAAATCGGTCGAAAATTAAAACAGTACCGCTTGAAACTGGATTTAACGCAAGAAGAACTTGCTTTGCGAACGGAATTGACAAAAGGCTACATTTCGCAGCTAGAAAACGACCTTTGTTCGCCATCCATTGCCACGTTGGAAGACATTTTGAACGTGCTGGGCGTTTCCTTGCAGGAATTTTTCACCGAGCCCAAGGTGGAAAAAATAGTGTACACCAAGGACGACTATTTCGTTTCTAAAAACGGTGGTGGCACAAACACTTGGCTTATACCCAATTCGCAAGTCAAGGAAATGGAACCAATAATTTTAACTTTGCCGCAAGGCGCAGAGTGTGAAGAACGTTTGCCCTTCGACGGCGAAGAGTTTGGATACGTTTTGTGCGGCAAGGTAGAAATTGTCACGCAAACGGAAAAAGTAAAATTGAAATGCGGCGACAGCTTTTCCATAGATGGCAAAAAGCAACACGTCATTCGCAACGCACACAAAGGAGAAAGCAAAGTTTTGTGGGTTACAACCCCATCAAACTTCTAGGAGGAGCAAAATGAACGAAAATATCATCGAAATCAAAAACGTTTACAAATCCTACGACGAAAAACCCGTAGTAAAAAATTTGTCGCTTTCCATAAAGCGCGGCGAATTCGTCACTTTGCTGGGACCTTCCGGCTGCGGAAAAACAACAACTTTGCGCATGATTGCAGGTTTCGAACAACCCACAGAAGGCAAAATTCTGTTCAATGGACAGGATATCACCGCCCTTCCTCCGCACAAACGCAACGTAAACACCGTATTTCAAAAGTATGCACTGTTTCCGCACCTAACGGTGTTTGGCAACATTGCGTTTGGATTGAAGCTAAAAACCGTGCCTGATGGTCAACCTTTTGTTGATAAAAAGGGCAACACCGTGCAAAAAATGCGCAAACTCACCAAAGCGGAAATTGCCGACAAAGTGAACGCTGCTTTGAAAATGGTAGACTTGGAAGACTACGGACACCGCTCGGTAAACTCTCTTTCCGGCGGACAGCAACAGCGTGTTGCCATTGCTCGTGCACTTGTTAACGAACCGGAAGTTTTGCTTTTGGACGAACCTTTGGGCGCATTGGACCTTAAAATGCGCAAAGACATGCAGTTGGAAATCATGTCCATGCATCAAAAACTGGGCATCACTTTCGTATATGTAACGCACGATCAGGAAGAGGCACTAACCATGTCCGATAAGATCGTCGTAATGAAAGACGGCATTATTCAACAAATAGGAACGCCCACAAAAGTCTACGACGAGCCCGCAAATGCCTTTGTGGCCGACTTTATCGGCGAATCGAATATTCTTTCGGGCATTATGGTAAAGGACTTCTGCGTGGATATTTCCGGCCACAGATTCGAATGCGTAGACAAAGGCTTTAAGTATAACGAACCCATCGACGTTATCATTCGTCCGGAAGACATAAAAATTGTGGATAAGGACGATAAGCAATGCTTGGTGGAAGCGCAAGTGCTAACCTGCGTTTTCAAGGGCGATCACTACCAAGTGACGGCGCTAACTTTTGGCGACGAACGCAACGAAATTGTCATTCACGACAACGTGGAAGTGAAGGAAGGGGATATCATCGGCATCTACATCAAGCCCTATGATTTCCACATCATGCACAAATCGCGCCTAATAAACACCTTCAACGGCGTCATCTACGACGAAAACGTTGTGGAATTTTGTGATGGCCGTTTCGAATGTGCAACCAGCTTGGAAGAAGGCACGCCCGTTCGTGTTTCCGTCGATTTTGACGACGTGGAACTAACCGACGACGAAGAGGACGGAACCATTGGCGCAACGGTTATTTCTTCCATCTATAAGGGAAGCTATTGGCAATACATTGTCCGCACCGATACCTACGACGACTTTTTTGTGGATAACGACTACGAATGGTCTCTGGGCGACCGTGTCGGCATAAAAATTGCTCCTTCCAAATTGATTATCGAAGCAAGGGAGGAACAAAATGCAGAAGAAAACTAAAACTCCCAAACTGCGTTTTTCCAGAAAGGTGCTGGCCTACCCCTACATGGCGTTTTTGCTTGTTTTCGTGGTGTTGCCGTTAGTGCTTATTCTAATAAACGCTTTCATTGCCGATGGTCAACTGTCCTTTCAAAACTTTGTGGATTTTTTCACAGATAGTGGTAGTTTGACGGTACTGGGCAATTCGCTTGTGATAGGGCTTGTCACCACACTTATTTGCTTGGTTATTGGCTATCCCGTGGCCTACCTGCTAGTTAAGTATCACGCATCCAGCAAAGTGTTCGTGCTTATGTTCATTTTGCCCATGTGGGTTAACTTTCTTATTCGCACGCTTTCCACCAAGGCAATTTTCTTGGCAATAAACGTGCCTTTGGGAATGGGCACAGTGGTGTTCGGTATGGTGTATAACTACCTTCCCTACATGATTTTGCCATTGCACACAACCCTTATTTCCATCGACCACGCTTACGTGGAAGCATCGGAAGACTTGGGCGCAGATAAATTCACCGTGCTGTTAAAAACGGTGTTGCCGCTTTCCGTTCCCGGTATCATCAGCGGCATAACAATGACCTTTATTCCGGCAATTTCCACCTTTGCAATTTCCGAATTGCTTTCTAACCGCCAAATCTATTTGTTTGGCGATAGCATCAACACCAAATTCACCGTTGCGCAAAACTACGGTGTGGGCAGTGTTATGAGTTTGGTTATGTTGGTGCTGGTTATTGTTGCTAACCTATTTGCAAACGCTGTCAACAAAGAAGATAGCGGAAGGAGCACGCTATGAAAAAATCGTTTTGGAAAAGATTTTTTGCCGACGGCTATTTGGCGTTGGTTCTGGCAGTGCTCTATTTGCCCATTGTCGTAATCATTGTGTTCAGTTTTGCAAACAACAGCAATTTCAGTTTTGCAAACGGATTCTCTTTCGAGGCCTACAAAGCAATTTTCAACGGCCCCAAGTCGGCAAAGTTGCTTTCCGCACTTAAAAACACCATTATTTTGGCAGTTGTCAGCGGCGTTATTTCCACAATTTTGGGAACGTTTTCCACGATAGGCATTTTCTATTTGGGAAAACGCGCCAAAAAAGTTACGTTAACGGTAAACCAATTGCCCATGATCAACAGCGAAATTGTAATGGCAGTGGCGCTAATGGTGTTCTTTTCGGCATTCAGCTTTTTGTTCCCGCAAGGATGGACTCGCCTGATTATAGGGCACGTGTCTTTCTGCACGCCCTACGTTGTGCTTTCCATTTTGCCGCGTTTGCAAAAAATGGATCCCAACATGTACGAGGCGGCTTTGGACCTTGGCGAAAACCCGATGGGTGCATTGTTTAAGGTTGTTGTGCCCTTCATTGCACCGGGCATTGTTTCCGGCTTTGCAATGGCGTTCACAATGTCGCTGGACGATTTCATCATCACCCAACTTAACAAGGGCGAAACAGGCATAGAGACCCTTTCCACCTATATCTACGAAGATGCGCGCCTAAAAAGTTTGGAACCGTTTTGGTTTGCAGTGTTCTCCATCTTCTTCGTGGTGGTTTTGACGTTGCTTATGCTAATTAACATCAAAAAGACGCAACGCAAGGAGGCAAAAGTATGAAAAAGACAATTGCTTTGCTAATTGCTATTTTGCTGATGTTTTCTTTGTGTCTTGCCGCATGTGACGGCGCCACAACGCAAATGGACGAGCTTGTTGTCTACAACTGGGCAGACTACATCTACGACGTGGATTTGACCGATTTCAAAAGCTACTACAAACAGTTGACGGGTCGAGATATCAACGTAGTGTATGTAACTTTCGATACCAATGAAACAATGCTCACAAAAATTATGAACGGCGACAGCGTGGTGGACGTTATGTGTCCCAGCGAATACGCCATTCAAAAACTTTTGGAACAAGATTTGCTTGTTCCCATGAACTATTTCAACGAAGAAAAGTATGTTGAAGGCATCAATTTGAGCGGTTACGTTCACAACAGCGACAACGTCGACCCCAACTTTGTCAACAAGGTTAACGAAGTGTTTTCCAATGTCAAAGTTAATGGTACAGATGGCGAAAAGTACGTCAAAATGTCCGACTATTTTGTACCGTATATGTACGGAACGTTGGGCGTGTTGTATAACAAGGTGTATTTTGAACAATTGGGCATTTACGATCGCGAAATTATGAACGATGCCAACTGGGGCCTTTTGTTCAACAAAGATTCGCAAGGCAACCGTTTGCACGATGGTTTGACGGGCCGAATCTACATGAAAGATAGCATTCGCGATAGCTATGCTGCAACAATTTTCTATATGATGGAAAGCGGCAAGCTGGATGGTTTGGTAAATTCCGATGGCATTGCCTACGTGGATTTGCCCATCGGCGAACTCATCAACACCGTTGACGATCAACTTATTGAACTTTGTTCGCAAACGCTGAAAGAACAAAAACAAGATTTGTATGGTTATGAAGTTGACTTCGGCAAAAACGAGTTGATTCAAGGCATTGCCTACGTCGATTTGGCGTGGAGCGGCGACGCTTTGTATGCCGTGGAAGAAAGTTGGGACGACGACTATTGCGACCCAATGCTAGAATATGCCGATGGTGAAAGTGGCGGCTACACGCTGGGCTACTACGTGCCGCACGGCAGTGGCAACATTTGGTTCGACGGTTGGGTTATTCCCAAAACCTGCCCCGATAGCCACCTTTTGGCGGCAAAATTGTTTGTCAACTACCTAAATCAACTTGCCGTTGGCTCGCAAAACATGATGGAAATTGGCTATTCTGCCGCCATCGATCCCCAAAAAATTCGTGTAGATGAAGAGTGTCGTGCTGTGCTTTCGGAAGGCTACTGCGTGTATGCGCCGGAATACTGGACGCCTGTTGACGAAGAGGGCAACGCTCTTTCCGCTGACCAATGCGACTATGCAAGTTGGCAGGATTTCGAGGAATATTTCTTCGACTATTGCGACCCGATTGACGACAGCAATTGGCGCTATCCCTTTGTGTTTGCTTTGGAAAACGAATATGGGCGCAAGCTTTCCGACCTGGGCGTTATGCGTGATTTCGGCGTTAACAACGTCAAAGTTTCCACCATGTGGGAAAGCGTTCGTTCCACCGGAATAACCGTTTGGAGTTTGTTGCTTTGGACGGTGGTGGTAATTGCCGCCGCAGTGGGAATAATTGCCCTGTGCCTGTTTGTTAGTCGCCGCAAAAACAAGTACGTCATCATCAAAAAAGCCGAATAAGCGAAAAACAAAACAACAATTTGCAAAACACCTCGAATACAGTTCGGGGTGTTTTTTTGTTGCACGCAAAAACAACCTACGTGGGGCGTTTTTGCGGTAGTTTGTATGTTGCCATATATTTTTTTTCTAGCAAAAAACGGCATTTTTGTTGTTTTTTGAAGGTGCAAATTGTCAACAATATGTGTAAAAAAGTTGAAAAAACACTGCCGTTGTGCTAGAATGTGTATATGTGGCTACCTGCAGTCTGCGCCCTTTGGCGCAAATATTCAACGCTAGCCATACAGTTTGCATTATGAACATTATTCCGAAACCTGCCAAATGCGAAAAACTTGGTGGAGAATTTGTTGTTACGTCGCTAACGAAAGTTTATTGCGACAACGTATTTTTGCAACAGGCGCACCGTTTTGTGCAACTGGTGCACGATAGCTGCGGAATAGAATTGGACTTTTCACAAGACATTTCGCAAGCGCAGGTAATTTTTAAGTTTAACGAAAATTGTGGCGACGAAGAATACTATTTGATGATTTCCGAAGGCGCAACAATTTCTGCTTCTACCCAAGCTGGATGCTTTTATGCGGTGGAAACTCTCCGTCAGTTGCTGCGTTTGGACGAAACGCAAGTGGAACCATCCTGCAAAAACTGTTATGTGGAAGATGCTCCCAAGTTTGGCTATCGTGGTCTGTCGGTGGATATTTGCCGTCACTTTTTCCCACTATCCACACTAAAACAAATCGTGGATTTGATGTCGCGCGTGAAACTTAACAAATTGCATTTGCACCTTTCGGACGACCAAGGTTTCCGTTTGGAAGTGGAAAAATATCCATTGCTAAACACAATTTCCTGCACGCGTAGCGGTTCCGAAGTGGTGGAAAACGGCAAGCGTTTTGTGGACGACAAGGAAGTTAGCGGCTACCTCACCAAGGACGAAGCTCGCGAATTGGTTGAATATGCTGCTGCCCGTCAAATAGAAATAATACCGGAATTGGACGTTCCCGGCCATGCCGTTGCAATGATTGCCGCATATCCACAGCTTTCTTGCGAAGGCACGCCAGTGGAAGTGCGTCAAAAGTGGGGTATTTCCAAGGATATTTTGTGCGCCGGCAACGACGAAACTTTCCGTTTTATCACCGATGTTTTGGACGAAATTTGCCAAGTTTTCCCCGGAAAATTTGTGCATCTTGGCGGCGACGAAGCCCCCAAAGATAGATGGTGCAATTGCAAAAAGTGTCGCGAAAAACTTGCCGAACTAAAACTTGATAGCTACGACCAGTTGCAAACCTATTTTGTGGAACAGTTGCGCAGTTATCTTGAACAAAAGGGAAAAACGGTTATTTGCTGGAACGACGGCGTGCGCAAAGATTGTTCTAGCGAAATTATCAGCCAAGTGTGGAAGCCGTTGACCCGTGGCGCGGGTATTCGCCAAGCCAACCACGGCCGAAAAACCATAATGTCGCCATTTTTCCACCTGTATTTCGATTATCCCTACGCAATGACTCCACTAAGAAAAACAGTGCAGTTCAATGCGCTTAAAGGTATCAAAAAATCTTGCGTAAGCAACGTTTTGGGCGTTGAAGGCGCAATTTGGACGGAATACGTGGCCACGGAAGAAAAGTTGTTTTTCAATTTGTTGCCCAGAATGTTGGCGCTTGCCGAATGTGCTTGGAGCAACAGCACTACAGATTTTGCAAAATCCGTAGCAAACTATTTGCCGCTTTACGACAAACTTAACCTCACCTATAACAAGCACGCGTTGCGCAGCAGAAGAAATCTTGGCATAGTTCGCCGGTTTTTCAAGAAAAACAGCAACGTGGAATTGGATAGACAAAACAAAAGCAAAAAATAACGGAGAATAACTATGAAAAGAATTGCAGTTTTAACAAGTGGCGGCGATGCACAGGGAATGAACGCCGCAGTGTATGCAACTGTTAGATACGCAACGGAACACGGCTTGGAAGTGTTCGGTGTGGATTTGGGCTACAAAGGGCTTATCGAAGGCAAAATTCGCAAATTGTCGCCTACCGACGTCGACTACGTTATTAATCGTGGCGGCACGGTGCTAAAAACCGCTCGTTGCCCCGAAATGAAGACGGAACAAGGCCGTTTGGCAGCAGTAAAAACCCTTCGCGATAACGGAATTGAAGGTTTGGTTGTCATTGGCGGAGACGGCAGTTTTCAAGGTGCAAAAGTGCTTTCCACAGAATACGGAATTCAAACAATGGGCATCCCCGGAACAATCGATAACGACCTTGCCTACACCGATTTCACGTTGGGCTTCGATACTGCCGTTAACGTTGCAATGAACACAATAACAATGCTTCGCGACACAATGGCATGCAACGATCGCAGTTGTGTTGTGGAAGTTATGGGGCGCAACTGTGGCGACATTGCTTTGTATGCAGGCATCACCAGCGCCGCCGAAATGATTTTGGTGCCGGAAGTTCCCTTCACAATGGATGAAGTAGTGGAACGTTTGCAACACAATATTGCCAACGGCAAAAAGGATAACATCATTGTTGTTGCCGAAGGCGCCGGCAAGGCCGACGTTATGTATAGGGAAATTGAAAAACGCATCCCCGGCATAAACATTCGCCCCATGATTGTTGGTCACATTCAACGCGGTGGCGATGCAAGTTTTCAAGACCGATTGCTTGGCGTAAGAATGGCCGCACACGCCGTGCAATGTTTGCTGGAAGGCAAAACAAACCGTGTTGTTGGCGTTTGCCACAACGAAATTATCGACGAAGACATTGTTGAAGCTTTGTCTAAACGCAGAACTTTCAACATGGATTTGTACAAATTGGCCAACAAATTGGTTGATACCTACTAATTTTCTTCAAGTCTCAAAAAAAATCCCGATGCAAAACGCATCGGGATTTTTTATATTTGTGTTTTGATTGCGCAAGCAGTTAAAGCTCTTGGTAGCATTGTTTAACCAATTCAACAATTTTTTCGCAGTCCAGTCCCATTTTTTTGCAAAAAACCAGCGTTTCGCTCAGTTTTTCTTTGGCAATATCCAGTTTTTTTGCATCCGTTTGCAAAGGCATCGCAAAGCAACCTTTGCCTGGCACGGTGTAGACATAGCCTTTTTGTTCCAGCAGTTCGTATGCCGCCTTCACTGGCACAACGCTAATTTCCAGTTCGCGCGCCACGGTGCGAATGGATGGCAAGCATTGGTGCGCCGTCACTTCGTTGCTAACAATGTTGGCAACAATTTGATCAAAAAGCTGTTCGTATATGGGTGTTTCGCTGTGAGTTTTTATTGCAAGTTTCATTTCACAAATTCACTTTTTCAAATTTTTTTGTTGCTAATTTTGTTGCAAACATTGTTGCCGTCACGTAAATAAGCATTCCACAAACAAGAACAATTGCCCTTGCCCAAATAAATTCCGCCGAGTATCCGTCCAGCATTGCCGTCAAAGTGGGGAAAAGTTGCACAACAGTTTCGCAAATAGCGTAAACAAACAAAAATGCTATCAGCCCAAACAAAGTGGGCAATCCAATTTTGTAGCAAGTTTTGAAATATTTTGGCAAAAACACAAAATTAAACGTCCCAAAGCATGCAAAACACACGCCAAGAAGTGTCAAGTTGGCATCTAGCCCTACCAAGTTTCCGTTGGGGTTCAGCAACTGCGACGGCAAAATGCAAAGGGCTATCACGGCCAAATTAAGCAACTCAAACAACGCTATAACAAGCGTGGTTGCGCCAACTGTATCACTGCGTTTTACTGGCAGCATGGATGTGAACTGCACGGATAGGTTTTGGCTTACCATATTCAGATAGTAAAATATTTGCAAAACTACGTAGCCGGATGCAACTATGTAGGGGTAGTTGGGTATAAGCACCATCAAGCCAAACAGCGCAAAAACATATAGTGGTGCAGGCACGTTAAGTGCCAATTCCTTTTTGAACAGTCTAAACACCTTATTCGCCCTCCTTGCTGTAATACACAATAATGTCATCCAGCGATGGTTTTTCAGTCACAAAATTTTCCGTGGATATTTCACTGCGTTTGGCCAGTGCCGTAAAGCCAAATGCGTGTGTTTTTGTGGCAACAAGTTTGCTTTTCAGATGGTCAGTTAGTTGATCCAAACTACCTTTAATTATCACATGACTTTCCAAAAGTTTGTCTTTTGTGCTTGTTATAAGCATTTTGCCATTGTCAATAAAAAACACGTAGTCGGCGCACTTATCCAAATCGGCGGTTATGTGGGTGGAAAACAAAATGCTTTTGCCTTCGTCGGCAATATCGCGAAAAACGTCAATCAGTTCGTCGCGAGCAATTGGGTCCAGGCCGCTTGTGGGTTCGTCGAAAATAAACACTTTTGCATCGTGCGACATTGCAAGCGCCAACGCAAACTTAACTTTCATTCCTGCAGAAAGTTCCTTAACTTTCTTGTTTAAATTCAAATGGAAGCGTTGGCAGTAGTCGTCAAATTGTTGGCTATTCCACTTGTCGTAAAAGTTGCAATATACGTCGGCTATTTTTTTGAGTTTGCAGTTGCGGTAGTAGTCGAAGGCACCGCAAGTGAAACTCATTGCTTGCTTGTTTTCCCTTTCGTGTTGCGCCATACTTTTGCCATCCAAAACAACTTCACCGCTATCGGGAACAACGGCTTGCATAATGCATTTCAAAGTGGTGGTTTTGCCCGCTCCGTTTTGTCCAATAAAGCCTGCAATCACACCGTCGGGCAGTGTGAAACTTACGTTGTGCAGCTGAAATGACGTGTATGTTTTGCACAAATTTTTTACTTCAAGCATACTTTCCTCCTAAACATAAAACAAACTGTGCATATTCGATATGCACAGTTTATCATCAATTTGTTTAGGTGTCAATGCTTTTCGAAAATTATTTGCAGCTTTTTCCTTTGTTTGCGGCGTCATCCAGTTTTTGGTATAGTTCATCGGCAATGCGCAACTTTTCTTCGTGAGGGCTGGCATTACTGTTATAGGTAACCTTTTGGCCAACCACCAATTTGTGGCCTTTTTTGTCCACATATAGGGGATAAAAGCTAAGTTCCTTGCCCGTTTGGCGGTGGTAGTGCTCGGCAATTTCAACAAATCCTGTTTGCAGCTGATCCACTCCGCCCAGTTTGTAGCGATTGCCATGCGGCGGTTTTTCCGGGAAAACAATAATGTTGTCGCCGGTGGTGAGTGCCGTCACGCTATCTTCAAACATTTTGTCAATTTTTTCTTTGTTCAAGCGGTATACGGCAATTGGGCGTGTAAAGTTTATGCATTTTGTCAGTGGCCTAGCAACAAGTTTGGGAATTTTTTCGCGAATGGGCTCAATAAGCCATTTCCTGGTCAGGTTGTCTATGCCTTTTTTTATTTGCCTTGCCGTTTTGTCTTGGTCTGTCATGGCTGCTTCCGTCCAAATGCAACAGGGCAGCGGAAAGTGCAACGCACAGGCAAACGGGCCGTAAATTTCATAGTGGTTTGCCACAAAACAAGCCGTTTCGTCGGTTATTTCTTCCCCAACCATTTTGCAACTTAGCACGTGAAGAAACATCTTTTTGGTGAATGCTGCAAGCGGATAGTTTTGGGTGCAATCAAGCCGTTGTTCAAGTTGCTGTTTTGTCAGTTCTGCGTTTAGCGTTTGGTTGTTGCTTTTCAAGGCGGCAAGTTTGGCTTCGGCAACGGCATCCATGGGTTGGCGCAAGTATGTGAAGGTTAGCACCAACATCAGCAACGCGCACACGGCGTTCACACACACGTTGGTGACAAAAAATCCATTTTCGCCAAACAAGTTGTTGGCAACAAACACGTAGGTGCCGGTAGCGGCAAACACAAACGCCAAGTTTCTGAGCAGCAAAAATGGTGCAACGTTTTTCTTTTGCAACACTTTTGATGCTTCCCCTATTTTTTTGCCCATTATTTTCATGGAAATTAGCACGCTGGTTGCTGAAACAAGCACAAGCGCAAAACAAATGGCGCAAGTGGCAACGCTTCGCTGTGGTATGCAGGCATAGGTAACGGAGCACAAAACGCCAAGCGCAAACCAAGCGTATGGGCGTTTTGCAAACTTCGCAAAGACAATGGATGCCAGCGCCGAGGTTGCAAACAGCACCGCAAAATAGATAGCAAACAATTGCGTTTTAGAAACTTGCGCATAGAACTGCGACGAAAAAGCTGCGTTGGAAGCGCTGAACACGGAAACGCACCCCAATGCCAACGCATAAACGACGGAAAAAATAGTTTGAGAACTTCTAAGCGTGGGTTTGCGCCAAAATGCAAGCAAAATAAGCGGGCAGACAGCAACCGCTATCAACCACAACAGGGAATGAGCTGCCAAGCACAAACTCATTGTCATAAAAATGCAAACAAGTGCAATCAAAATCATAGTTTTCTCCGTTAGTGATATTATATCAGACGCAACCAATGCGGTCAACTGCCGGCGCAACAGTTTGTTTTTGTCGTACGAAAGTGGTGTTTTTGATAGTTTTCGCAAAAACTGCCGTCCGTGCAACTTTTTTAGTCAATGCCGCACAACAAGTCTTTTGTGCGAAGACTAAAGTTTCCCGCAATCAACAAGCCGTGCAGGGCAATTTTTCGAAGCGCAATAGCCACCAAAATGCACTTTCAAAGCAAGTTTATCAACTTTTAATAGTGCAGATGAAGCGCAATTTACTTCCAAAATTTCAAGATCTAATAAACAATATATTCCAACAAACTTAAAATTCATTGAAAGGCCCAACTCTGCCACACAATTTCATTTCAGAAAAATGTGGTTGACTTCGATGGTTTTTGGGTATATAATGCAAACATACCCACACCCGGTGGGGGGGGGTATCAGCGAGGATTTATGAAAAAGAAATTTGAAGTTACCGGAATGACTTGTTCGGCTTGTTCGGCGCACGTGGAAAAAAGCGTCAGTAAACTGCAAGGCGTAAAAAGCGTTTCCGTCAGTTTGCTTGCGGGCAGCATGACGGTGGAGTTTGACGAAAAGTCAGTTTCGGAACAAAACATAATTGAAGCGGTGCAAAAAGCCGGCTACGGCGCCGCCATTGCCGGTCAAACAAAAAGCGTTGCACCTGCCAAACAAAGTGGCGTAAGTCTGTTTAGGTTGGTGTTTTCCATTGCCGTTTGCGTGGTGCTTATGTACGTTGCAATGGGGCACATGGTGGGTTTGCCGTTACCTTCGTTTTTGGATGGTGTGCAAAACGCCGTATCCTTTGCGCTGGTGCAGTTTGTGCTTTGTTTGGCCGTTTGGTACGTCAACCGCAGCTATTTCACCGTTGGGTTCAAGCGTTTATTTGCCGGTTCGCCCAACATGGATTCGCTAATTGCCGTCGGTTCTTTTGCCGGCGCGCTCTATGGCCTAATTTCCATTTTCGTTATGAGCAACGCTTTGGGCAAAGGCGATTTGGCCGTTGTTGAAAAATATCATCACGAACTGTATTTCGAATCTTCCGCCATGATTTTGGCGCTGGTAGATTTGGGCAAATATTTCGAAGGCCGTTCTAAGCGCAAAACTGGCGATGCTCTGGGCAAACTAAAAAAACTTGTGCCCAACACCGCATTGCTTGTGGAAGACGACGTCGAGCGCTTGGTGGATAGCAAAGATCTTGTCATCGGCAACGTGGTGGCCGTCAAAAGTGGAGCATCCTTCCCGACCGACGGTGTTGTTGTTTTTGGCAGTTGTTTTGCCAACGAAAGCGCCATAAGCGGCGAAAGTATTCCTGTTGAAAAACAGGTGGGCAGCAAGGTTATCGGCGGCACGGTTAACGCAGGCGGATACGTCCGCGTGCAGGTTACCGACGTTGGCGAAAGCAGTGTGCTTGCGCAAATAATTTCGCTGGTGGAAGAAGCCGGTTCCTCCAAGGCGCCCATTCAACGCCTTGCCGATAAAATTGCTGGTGTGTTTGTGCCGATAGTCATGAGCATTTCTCTTGTTACACTTATTGTGTGGCTGTGTTTGGGAAAAGGTTTTTCTCTTGCGCTAGAATTTGCCATTGCGGTGTTGGTTATTTCCTGTCCCTGTGCTTTGGGGTTGGCAACACCCGTTGCTATTATGGTTGCTACCGGCAAAGGGGCGCAAAACGGCGTGTTGTTCAAAAATGGCGAAGTGCTAGAAAAACTTGCTTCCGTAAAACAAGTTGTGTTGGATAAAACCGGCACCGTAACTGTTGGCGTGCCCACAGTCAAAAAGTATAGTTTTTCTGTTGACGAAAAGCAAATTTTTGCCGTGATAGGCGGCATCGAAAAGCAAAGTGAACATCCGCTAGGCAAAGCAATTGTTGATTTTTGCGCTGCAAACAATATCGAAACAAAAACGCCGCAAACCTTCCAAACTTTGGCAGGGCGTGGCGTAACGGCGATTGCCAATGGCGTGGAATATGCCATTGGCAACGCACGGCTAATTTCCGAAATTGGCGCCGAAGGCAATTGGCAACAAACTGTCGACGAATATGCCGCCGAAGCACTAACGTGTTTGCTTGTTGTGCAGGACAAAAAGTTGGTGGGCGTTGTGGGTGTTGGAGACGAAATAAAACCCACTTCCAAAGCTGCTGTAAAAACTTTGCATGCTCTGGGCGTGCGCACTGCCTTGCTAACAGGCGACAGTGCCGCATCGGCAAAAGCGGTGTGCGACGAAGTTGGCATTGACGAGTATTTTGCCGAAGTGCTGCCCGACCAAAAGGAACGCAAGGTGGCCGAATTTATGCAAGGCGGCGTAACGGCCATGGTGGGGGACGGCATCAACGATGCTCCCGCCCTAACCCGTGCCGACGTTGGCATTGCCGTTGCAAACGGTTCGGATATTGCCGTCGATAGCGCCGACGTGGTGCTTATGAAAAACGATTTGCAAGATGTGGCAACAGCCATTTCTCTTAGCAGAAAAACCCTTCGCAACATAAAGCAAAATTTGTTCTGGGCGTTTTTCTACAACGTTATTGGCATTCCGCTTGCCGCCGGCGTGTTGTACCTAACGCCGCTTGCGTTGAAACTTAGCCCCATGATAGGTGCAGCCGCAATGAGCTGTTCCAGCTTGTTCGTGGTGGGCAATGCGCTTAGGCTAAATTTTTTTAAGCCGCCCAAAACAAACAACAATGGTGCCGATGCACCTTGCAACGCACTTTGTGCAACAAACCAAAAAGGAGAAAACGTTATGAATTGTGTGCTTACCATCGAAGGAATGATGTGTGGACATTGCACCGCTCGTGTAGAAAAGGCTTTGAAGGCCGTAGAAGGCGTTACGGAAGTTTCCGTAAGTTTGCAAGAAAAAACAGCAACCGTTGTTTGTCAAAACGTCACAACAGAACAACTAAAAGCCGCTGTTGAAGCGCAAGATTATCCCGTTGTGGATGTAAAAGTTTTGTAGTTTGGTGAAAAATGAAAGCAGATAAAAAACAAATAAAGCGTTTGCTCAGCACTGCGCGCGGTCAAATTGACGGAATTTTGAAAATGATTGACGAAGATAGATATTGTGTGGATATTTCCAACCAAATTTTGGCCAGTCAGGCAATTTTGTCCCGTGCAAACAAGGAAATTTTGAAGGCGCATTTGATGAATTGCGTGCAAAATTCCAGCGGCGAGGAAACAAAGGAAAAAATAAAAGAAATAAACAATTTGCTAGACAAAGTGCTGTAATCACGCAAAAAAGCCTGCCGCTGGGCATATAATGTGCCTATGAACGGTTCGTTTCAACGGTGTATTGGCGATATTTGCGGATGGGAATTGGCCTCAACGGCGCAGGGAAAGTACGCCGTTTTTGGCGATAGTGTTGCCGTTGTGGAAGGGCACGGCGGCATCACGGAATACTGTGCGGAAAAAGTGCGTTTTGCCTATGGCAAGCGCCAATTGGAAATTTGTGGAAAGTGCCTAAAAATAAAGTGTTTGGAACGGCACTTTGCTGTGATTGTGGGCAAAATTTGCGGCGTGGCGGTAAAAGATGTTTAGCGCCAGAACAAAAATCCTGTTTGAGGGGTTGAATTTTGCCTGTGTCACCAATGCGTTGTCGCGCAAGTTCACGTTGCTGGATGTGCAAAACCAAGGCAAAAAATGCCAAATAACCGTGCAAACGGCCGTTTCTAAGCAGATTGTTGCATATCTAGAAGAAAAGTGCTATAATGTTTTGGAAGTGCAAGCAATGGGTGTAAGTTGCTTGCTTCAAGTTGCAAAAAAACGTTTTGTCTTGGTTGCAACATTTGTTTTTTGCCTAGTGTTTTTGGCATGGTCGGCCACAGTCTGTTGGAAAATAGAAGTGGAAGGCGACTTCGAAAGGGACGTGGTTTTGCAATCGTTGCAACAGCAGGGCATTTGTGTGGGGCGCTCGCTTTTGGGGCTAGACGTGGATGCGCTTAGCAACGAACTGTCGGTAAAATTGGATGCCACCTATGCACTTGTGTGCCGCAATGGCAGTGTTTTGCAGGTTAGCGCTTTCAAAAAGAAAACGCCGGCACCCATTGTCGACATGCATTCCAAAAGAGACATTGTGGCAACTTGTTCCGGCACGGTTTTGCAACTGTGTTGCGAACAGGGCACTGCGGTGGTTGCCGTTGGGGATAGCGTGCAAAAGGGGGATTTGCTTATTTGCGGCTACCGAACCTTTAGCGACGGCACTACGGAACCAACCTACGCTTTGGGACGCATAGTTTTGCAGCGCAGCCATACGGCCTTTGTGCCGTACAACCCCATTGTGGAAGTGACGGAAGATACAGGCAAAGTTTTTGCTAGCAATCAAGTGGTGCTGTTTGGCAAAACTTACGGCAAAAAGCCGCCGTTCAAAAGTTATCGCGAAGTTGCCGAGCAAACAAGGTTGTGGCCACTGGGCCTAACAATCAGGCACGTTTCCTATATCGAAACGCAAACGGTGCAAAAGCAGGTGCTGTTGCAACAGTGCGTGGACAATTTGAAGCAACAAGCATTGCAACTTGCCACACAACAAGCTAATTTTGCGGTCACTTCCGCGCAATATGTAGTCAGCGAAAAGGGCGTTGAAGTCACCGTGTTTGGAGAAACTTATATCAACTAGGAGGAATAGGTTTACGATAACGAAAAAAATTGAAGTGGATTGCGTAGACGAACTTATTCGTTTGTTCGGCGCATTCGACGAAAACATAAAGGCCGTTTGTGAAGCATTCGATGTGAAAGTTGTTATGCAGGACGGTCAAAGCCATTTGATGGGCGACGAACGCAACGTCGATGCGGCCCTTTCCGTCTTGAAAAAGCTAAAAAGTTTTTTGGATTCCGGTGAAAATTTGGATATCGGCCGTGTAAACTATTTGTGCGGCTGTGCCAAAAACGGACAGCTAGACGAAGTGGACGAGCTGCTTTATGATGTGGTTGCTATAACCAACAAGGGCAAACCCATCAAAAGCAAAACGGTTGGGCAAAAGAAGTACGTCGATTTGATGAAGAAAAAGACCATCACTTTCGGCATTGGCCCCGCCGGCACGGGAAAAACCTATTTGGCCGTTGCCATTGCCGTCAACGCCTTCAAAGAAAAGCGTGTCGAAAAAATAATTTTAACTCGTCCGGCGGTGGAAGCAGGCGAAAAACTTGGTTTTTTGCCGGGAGATTTACAGGAAAAGGTGAATCCCTATTTGCGTCCGCTATACGATGCCTTGCAAGAAATGCTTGGCACAGATAGTTTTGCCAAAATGATGGAGCGTGGAACAATCGAAATTGCGCCGCTAGCATATATGCGCGGCAGAACGCTTTCCAACGCCTACGTTATTTTGGACGAAGCGCAAAACACCACTAAGGAACAAATAAAAATGTTTTTGACCAGACTTGGCGAAAACAGCAAAATGATTATCACCGGCGATTTGACTCAAGTCGATTTGCCCAGCGGCCACGTTTCCGGTTTGAAACACGCCGTAAGAATATTGAAAGATATCGACGATATTGGCATTATAAAACTTTCAGAAAAAGACGTAGTGCGCCATCCGCTGGTTCAGCAGATAGTAAAAGCCTACGAAACTAACGGGGAAAAACAATGACAAAAGTAAAACGAATTAGCGTTATCAAGGGAAAACAAATAGCCGCATGCTATGCCGTGGCCTTTTTGTTGTTTTCCGCGATAGCAATTTTCACCAACTGGAATGCAGTAACAGGTGATGGTGGCGGTGCCAAAATTTTGGTGCAACTTTCCGCAACGGCAATGCTATTGGCCACGTTGGCGCTATATTGCTATTTTGCCGATAGAAAAACAATGGAGCAAACTCGCAGCACCGTTGCCATGTTTGCAACAATGTTGTTTTCCTACGTGGCCATTTGCTGCGCCAACTTTTGGCAAACGTTCGGGCTGTATATAGTTCCGTTTTCTCTTTGCTCGTTGGTGCTGTCGTTGATAGTATCGGGCAAATGCGGCTTCTTTGCCAACTTTGTTGTTGTCATGATGTATTTTTTGCAATGCATCAACTGGCAAGCAGACGCAACGGTTGCAACGGAAAGCTATTTCTATTTGTTGTTTGGCGGCGTGGTAGAAATGGTTTTTGCTTCCTTTGTTTTGGGCAAGGACTATCGCCGTTTGCGCTACGTAACAGTTGGCATTTTGCTGGGCGTGGTCGCCGCTTGTTGCTGTGCAATCAGCTACATCATGTTCGAAGATAATTGGGATTTGACGAATTTTGGCATAAAAGTGGCCTGCTCCTTTGCTAGCGGCATCATTGGTGTTATGCTTATGTTTGTTATCGTTCCCATAACAGAAAAGGTTTTCAAAACAACTTCGGCATTCCGTTTTTCCGAAATTGCTTCCAGCGATAACGAACTAATGCGCAAGTTGTTCGAAAAAGCTCCCGGCACCTACAACCACAGTTTGAGCGTTGCCATCTACGTCGAGGCGTGCGCAATGGCAATTGGGCAAAGCGTAGTTATGGCGCGTGCCGCCGCCTACTATCACGATATCGGCAAAATTCGCAACCCTGCCTATTTTTCCGAAAACCAACTTGGCGGCGTAAACCCGCACGATGCAATGACCCCCGAAGCCAGCGTCAACATGATCAAGCTTCACACGGTAAACGGTTTGGCCATCGCCAAGGAATACGATTTGCCAAAAGAAGTGCAAGCAGCCATAATGGAACACCACGGCACAATGCCGCTAAAATATTTTTATCTAAAGGCAAAAAAATATACCGACGGTGAACTCCCATACGACGGATATTGCTACGATGGCCCCAAGCCCACCAACAAAATTTCTGCAATTTTGATGATTTGCGACTCCTGCGAAGCGGCTTTGCGTGCCAGCGGCGACAAATCCAAGGCGGAAGAAATTGTTGACGGCATAGTGGACGAGCGTATCGCATTCGAACAATTTTCCAATTGCGACATCACCATGAAGGAATTGGATATCATCAAAAGCACCATAATCACAACCTATTCGGGTATTCGTCACGAAAGAGTTAAGTATCCCGAAGTAAAATTGGAAGGTGACAAATGAAAATTTTCTTCACAAACGCAGGACTTAAAAAATACGAAATAAAAAGAGTTTTGGAAAAGGCGCTAAGCTTTTTGGGACAACCCTCCAAGCAGTTGGAAATGTCTTTATCCATTGTTTCCCCCGACGAAATTCGTCAGCTAAACGCGCAATATCGCAACGTCGATTCGGTAACGGACGTGTTGTCTTTCCCGGCGGCCGACGTAAACAGAAAAACCATCGTTCTTTCCGATTTTGCATTGGATAGCATCAACCCCGAAACGCAACGCCTAAATTTGGGCGACGTGGTTATTTGTTTGGATAGGGCCAAGCAACAAGCGGAAGAATATGGCCACGGCCTAAAACGTGAAATTTGCTTTTTGGCATTGCACGGATTGTTGCACCTTTTGGGCTACGATCACGAAGAAGAAGCCGACGAGCAGCAAATGACGTCGTTGCAAAAGCAAATTTTGCAATCGGCAGGAATATCCAGGTAGATTATGAAAAAAACAGGTTTTATTGCAATAGTGGGTTTGGCAAACGCCGGAAAATCCACTTTGCTTAATGCGCTTATTCAGCAAAAAGTTTCTATAGTTTCGCCAAAGCCGCAAACCACGCGAGATAGCATCATGGGCATTTGGACGGACGAAGACAGCCAAATTGTGTTCGTGGATACCCCCGGTTTTTTGCAAAGCAAAAACGCCTTGGGCGACTACATGTTGCGTAGCATCGACAACGCAGTTTCCGACGTGGATTGCATTTTGGTGGTAATTGACGGGCACGACGGCATTTCCGAAAGGGAACTTGCGCAAATTGCCAAATACAAAAAAAGTGGCACGCCCATTGTTGTGGCGGTTACCAAAATAGACATTGTGCAGGCCGAAAGACTAATGCCAGAACTTGCCAAACTAAACCAAGTGGAGGGCGTTTCGGAAGTTTATTGTGTTTCTGCACGTCGCAATCGTGGTGTGGAAGAACTAAAACAAGCGCTCAAAAAGTATTTGAATGGCACCGAACTCTATTTTGAAGAAGACGACGTGACGGACAAAAGCCAACGCTATTTGGTGTGCGAAATCATTCGCGAAAAAGTGTTGCTGTGTTGCGAAAACGAAGTGCCGCACGGTGTTGGCATTCAGCTAAACAAAATGCAATACGAAAACGGTGCGTGGGATATCGACGCCACCGTTTTGGTGGAAAAGGCTTCGCACAAACCCATTGTTTTGGGCAAACACGGCGCAATGATCAAGGGCATTGGCGTTCACGCGCGCGAAAGCATCGAAAAATTGTTGGATGCACGCGTGTTTTTGACGTTGTGGGTAAAGGTCAAAGAAGATTGGCGCAACAATCCTAGCGTTTTGAACGAATTGGGCTACACAAGCCGCTAGAAATACCGAATAGAAACCTGCTTGCAAGTTCACACTAGTATCGAGGTGAACTATGAAAGATTTGGTTTGGAATTTGTTCGAAAAAACAGGCAACGTTGCCTATTATCGGTTGTATAAGGAACTGTCTGACGATGGACGTAACGACAAGAGCCGTGGCGCTGAAAGCCACCGACTACAAAGAAAACGATAAACTGGTTTTGCTGTACTCGTTGGAGTACGGCAAAATTTCCGTTCACGCAAAAGGCGTTCGCAAAAGCAGCGCCAAACTTAAATTTGCGTGCGATCAGTTTTGCTTTGGTCAGTACGAATTGGTGCAAACTGCCGGCCGCTACACCCTAAAAACTTGCCAGCAATTGGAAAGTTTTTATTCCGTGCGTGAAGACATTGTTTGCTACTATGCTGCATGCGCCATTGCCGAATGCTTTTTGAACTACACCGAGGAAGGGCAAAACGACCCGCAACTGTTTGTGGTTTTGTTGCGTGCGCTGGAACAACTTTCGTCTGGCATTCAGCCGCTACTAGTAACGCTAAAATTTTTGTTGGACTTTTTGGAAATTGACGGTTTCAAACTGGGCTTTGATAGTTGTTCTGTTTGTGGCGCCAAACGCACTGCACTATATTTGGATTTGGAGCGTGGCGGCGTTGTGTGCGACGGTTGCCGAAGCATCCATTCGCAACAAGTCAGTCCCAAAGTGGTGGCGTGTTGCAACATGTTGGACGGCCTGTCCTATGCAAAACTAAAAAACCTAAATTTTTCCACGGATACGCTAAAAGAAGCGCTTTATGTGTGCCAAAACTATGTTTCGCACAGTTTCTGTCCGTTGCAGAGTTTAAGCGAACTGCTAAAACTAGCATAGTTCGGTCGTCGAAAGACGGCCGTTTTTTTTTGTTGCTAAAAAAATATGTTAAAAATAGTGCACAAATTGTTTGGCGCAACTCAAATCGTTTGCCAAATTTTGCATATTGGTTTACAATAATTAAATATTTGTACATTTACTAACAAAAGAGGCAAAAAATGGTTTTTGGCAAACACATAAACAAATACTATTTGCGTTACTCATGGCTGCTTGTTTTGGGCATGTGTGCGCTTATTGCCGTGGACTATTTTCAGCTGAAAATACCCGAGATCTACGGCCTTATCATAACGGGATTAAACAACGGCGTTGTTAACGTTGGCGGTGTGGAAGTGCCATTCGACAAAACCGTGCTGTGGAACGAAATTTGCGTTCCCATGCTGTGCGTCATTGTCGTGATGGTCATCGGCCGCTTTTTGTGGCGCGTGTGCTTTTTCATCCCCGGAGTGCGTGTGGAAAGACATTTGCGTGAAAAAATGTTTTCACACTGCAAAACACTTCCGTTGCAATTTTATCAACGCAACAAAGTTGGCAACCTGATGTCCCTTTTCACCAACGATTTGGATACCTTGAACGAATCGTTTGGTTGGGGCGTAATGATGCTGTGCGACTCGTTGGCGCTAGGCACCATGTCGCTATACAAAATGATAAATATGGATTGGAAACTTGCGCTCTATTCCATGATTCCCATGGCATTGATGGTTGCAATCGGCGTTATTGTTGGCAAGTACATAACCAAAAAGTGGGATGCTCGTCAGGAAGCCTTTTCGGAACTTTCGGATTTCTCTCAGGAAAACTTTTCCGGCATAGCGGTGGTGAAAGCGTTCGTCAAGGAATTCAAGGAACTGCTGGCTTTCCGCCGTTTGAACAAGAAAAACGAAAAAGCCAACGTGGAATATACCAAAATAAGCGTGTTGCTCAACATAACCGTCACGCTGTTTGTAGAATCGGTTATTTGCGTAATTTTGGGCTATGGTGGATACTTGGTTTATCAAAAAGTTTTCGATGCCGGCGAACTTATGGAATTCATCGGCTACTTCAACGCAATTATTTGGCCGGTAATGTCCATAACGGAACTAATCGACCTTTCTTCCCGCGGCAAAGCATCGCTAAAACGCGTTTCCGAACTGCTTGATGCCCCCAACGAAGTCAAGGACGACAAAAATGCCGTTGAATTGCAAGGCTTCGATGGCAACATCGAATTCAAAAACCTAACCTTCCGCTATCCCGATGGCGACTACGATGCGCTCAGTGACGTTTCGTTTAGCATAAAGGCGGGCGAAAGCATTGGTGTGATAGGCAAAACCGGCAGTGGCAAAACCACATTGGCCGACCTGATTTTGCGTTGTTACAACGTGCCTCGCGACATGTTGTTTGTGGATGGCCACGACGTCAACGACGTCACAATAGATAGTTTGCGCAGTTTCTGCGCCTACGTTCCTCAGGATAACTATTTGTTTGGCGATACCATCACCAACAACATCACCTTCGGCGTGGACGAAGCATCGGGCGAACAAGTGGAGCAAGTGGCAAAACTTGCCGACGTGCACGAAAACATTGTTGAGTTCCGCAACGGCTACGAAACGCTGCTTGGCGAGCGTGGCGTCACCGTTTCCGGCGGTCAAAAACAACGCATTTCCATTGCGCGCGCATTGATGAAAGATGCCTCTGTGCTTATTTTGGACGACTCTGTTTCTGCCGTCGATACAGACACCGAAAAAGTTATTTTGGCCAACCTTGCGGCAAACAGGGGCGGCAAAACCACAATTTTGATTGCGCACCGTGTTTCTTCTGTGCAAAACATGGATAAGGTTTTGTATTTGGATAACGGCAAGGTGCTTGGTTTCGACACGCACGAAAGACTTGTTGAAACGTGCCCTGCCTATAAAAACATGGTAGAGTTGCAAAAACTAGAAGAAGAAAAGGAGGAATGGAGCAATGACTGAGTATCTTCCCCTTCTTATAGTGGGCGCAATAATAGGCGTGTTTTCCACAGTGCTAATTTTGGCTTATATCGCCGTAAAAGACAAAAAGGAAGCAATGGGCTTCGACAGAAAAATGAAGGACGGCGAACTGTTCAAACGTTTGCTTGTCTATGCAAAGCCCTATGCAAAAGTTTTTGTCTTGGTGGGCGTGATGATGCTGTTTTCCATTGCGTATAGCATTGTTGCTCCGCTGTTGGTTTCGGATATCGAAAGACTTGTTCAAGACGATTTTGAACTGGTGGAACTGTTTTTGAAAGTTGGGCTTTATGCAACCATTTTGATTGTTTCGCTTGTCTGCAGCTATTGTCAATCGCTGTTGTTGCAAAAAACCGGTCAAAAAATTGTTTCCCAACTGCGTGAAGACGTGTTCAGCCACATCGAAAGTTTGTCGCACGCGCAATTGTCGCAAATACCTGTTGGCAAACTTGTAACGCGCGTAACCAACGATACCGGCACAATTTCCATGATGTTCACGGGAATGCTGGTAAACTTGGTGCAAAACTGTTTTGTTATCGTGGGCGTTTTGGTGGCAATGCTGTGCATCAACTATTTGTTCACGCTAATGATTTTGTGTTTTGTGCCCTTCGTGGTGCTGTTCACCGTCATGTTTCGCAAGTTTTCACGCCGTGCTTTCCGCAAAGTTAAGGATGGTTTCACCGACGTGAACACCTTCCTTTCGGAAAACCTAAGCGGAATGAAAATAATTCAGATTTTCAACCGGCAGGAAAAAAAGGTGGACGAATTCAACGCTAAGTGCGACAAGCTTTATCAAGCGCAACAAGAACAAGTTTTTGTGTTTGGTATTTTCCGCCCCTCCGTTTACATGCTGTATATTTCCTCCGTTTTGTGTCTGTTCTTCCTTGGAAGCAAAGGCTATATCGACGGTTGGCAGTTTATGGGACAGGCCATCACGGCTGATATTGTGGTTGCGTTCTACATGTATATTTCCCGTTTCTTCAACCCCATTCAAAGCTTGGCAGAACAATTCCACCGCTTGCAATCGGCATTTGCCTCGGCGGAAAAGATATTCACAATCATGGATATTCAGCCGGACGTGGTGGACGAAGAAGATGCTATTGAACTGGAAAATGTTGATGGCGACATCGAATTCAAAAACGTTTGGTTTGCCTATAACGAAGGCGAATGGGTGCTAAAAGACGTAAGTTTCCACATAAAGGCCAAACAAACAGTGGCGTTTGTGGGCGCAACGGGAAGTGGCAAAACAACAATTTTGTCCTTGCTGTGCCGCAACTACGACATTCAAAAGGGGCAAATTTTGCTGGATGGCATCGACATTCGCAAAATAAAAATAAGCTCCTTGCGCAAGCATTTTGGACAAATGTTGCAAGACGTTTTCCTGTTTGCCGGCACCATTCGCAGCAATATTGTTTTGCGAGAAGAGTTTTCCGACGAACAGGTGGAAGAAGCTTGCCGCTATGTAAATGCCGATAAGTTCATTGCAAAACTTTCCAAGGGCTTGGATGAAGAAGTGCGCGAACGCGGCAACAACTTTTCTGCCGGTCAGCGCCAGTTGCTTTCCTTTGCTCGCACCATAATTCACAAACCCGAAGTTATGATTTTGGACGAAGCAACGGCAAATATCGATACGGAAACGGAAGTTCTAATTCAAGATTCTCTTTCCAAGATGATGAACGTTGGCACAATGATTATGGTTGCGCACCGACTTTCCACCATTCAGCACGCCGACAACATAATTGTGCTTTCGCATGGCGAAATAGTGGAGCAGGGCAATCACGATCAATTGCTAAAAAACAAAGGCCGCTACTACAACTTGTATACTTTGCAATTTTCAAAACAACAATTGCAAGCAAAAGCAAATTTATAACAAACATAAACGACGCAACGTCTAGTTGCGCCGTTTTTTTTTGCTACGCTATCTATTTTTTGTGCCCAAAGCAGAATGGTTTTGTCCCCTCAACGTGGTTTTGCGTGAAAATAATTAGTGCTCAGCAGTTTCCAAACGTGCTTAATGCGTGTTATACATTTCAATTTCCCATATCGTTGCGCCGTTCAATGGTGCATGCCTAAAAGCATCGGCGTTTTTATTGCTTTGCTAAGAAACTTTTCAACAACGCACTTTGTTCAAAAGCTTGGCGATGTCCCTCCCAAAAACAAAAAAGTTCAAAAAATGTATCGAAAATTCTTGACTGTCGCCATAAAAGTAGTATAATAAAATAATCTAGAATGGTCGTTCTAGAACGAACAATCGAGTTAAGGAGAATAACAATGCCGCCTAAACCCAAATTTACAAGACAGGAAATAGTTGATTGCGCTCTGCAAATTGTTGCGGAAAGCGGTGCAGAAGCGCTAACAGCCAACAGTTTGCGCACAAAGTTGAATTGTTCTGCTAGCCCAATTTTCACCGTGTTTTCGTCTATGAAAGAAATTGCCGAAGAAGTTTGGGCGGAAGCAATGCACCGCCTTGAAAGTTTGCAAATCAACGGGCAAGACATGCCGCATTTCAAACAAATCGGCATGAAATTGATTGTTTTTGCCATGAGCGAGCCAAATTTGTTCAATTTGTTGTTCTTGCAAGCAAACGACAAGGCTATGGATTTTGAAAGTTTAATATCAAAACTGGGCAGCGGTGTGCAGGAAAGTATTCTTGCGCTAGAAGAAGATTATGGCCTAACGGAACAGCAAGCAAACAGAGTTTTTCGCACCATGCTGGTGTTTACGTTCGGGTTGGGGGCAATGTGCTCAACCAAAGTGTGCAACTTTTCTCAAAAGGAAGTCAGCGAAATGCTAACGGCACAATTTTCCGCAGTGCTAGCATTTGAAAAATCCCAAAACAATTTGTAACACAAGTTTCAAAAAACAAGGAGAATCGACATGAAAATAATGGTGATAAACGGCAGCCCAAAACGCCAAAACAGCGACGTCATGCACCTTACCAGCGCGTTTTTGCAGGGCATGAACGACGTTTCGCAAAACGAAATCAGCATCGTCAACGCCGTTGATTGCAACGTTAAGTATTGCACTGGCTGTTTTTATTGCATGCGTAGCGGCAACGGTTGCGTAATAAACGACGACATGAAAAACATTTTGCAGCAAATGTTGCAGTCGGATTTGTTGTTGTTCAGTTTTCCGCTTTATTTCTACGGAATGCCTGCGCCGCTAAAAGCCATCATCGACCGCATTTTGCCCCTTTCCTCCATGGAAATGCAAAAGGTTGGCGAACGCTACGAACACGTCAACAGGCAAGACTATTCTCACCTTAAATACCTTATGATGTGCGGCTGTGGCTTCCCCAACAGCAAACAAAATTTCGAAGCGGCTGTTGCGCAGTTCAAGTTGCTTTTCCCTGCAAACCACACAATAATCACTGTGCCCGAAACGCCCATGTTCAATGTTCCGGAAGCAGCGGCGGTAACCGAGCCAAGGTTGCAAATTGTTCGCGAAGGTGGCAGGCAATATGCCCAAAATGGCAAAATCGACGAAGAACTGTTGCAAGCAATTTGTTCGCCCATGATTCCCGAAGAAATTTATGCCGGCATTGTCAACGCCCAAAGGGAGTAAAATATGAACAAAGCGTTGGTGGTTATAGACCTTCAAAACGATATCACCAAAAACTATAAAGAAATTATCAAAAACGTAAACAATGTCGTGGCTTGGGCTGTCTCAAAAGGCATGCACGTGCTATATGTAGGGCACAACAATTTGTCGGAAGCAGCACGTACCTTCAAGCAAGGCACTATTGGTGCAGAATTTGTTGCGGAACTAAGCGTTGTTTCGCAAAACGTTTTCACAAAAACCAAAAGTAATGCGCTAACATGCATCGAACTAACCAAGTTTGTGCATTCACATGGCATAACTGAGTTTTTTGTCGTTGGGGCAGACGCCACAGCGTGCATAAAATCCACTTGCTACAACATGGCAAATGAGGGATATTGCGTTCACGTATTCAGCGATTGCATCACAAGCTACGACAAGAAAAAGTTGCCTGAAATGCTGAAATACTATGCACAAAAAGGTTGCATCGTACAAAACAGCGAAAGCGTAATAAAAAATATCACATAGGAGAAAAACACATGAAAAAATCTATTTGCGGCGCAAATTGTGCCCAATGTCCGTCTAAAAATCAATGCAAAGGTTGCGTTGAAACAAACGGTTGCCCCTACGGAAAGCAGTGTTTTATTGCAAAATGCATTCTCACCGGCGGCATGGAAAGCTATTCGTTGTTCAAAAACGGGTTGATTGATGAAATCAACGGGTTGAATATCGTCGGCATGGAAAAGGTTACGGAACTTTATCCGCTTGTCGGGCACTTCGTCAACTTGCAATATTCGTTGCCAAGCGGCGAAAAAGTCAAGTTTTTGCGCGACGACGAAATATATTTGGGTGCACAAGTGAAAAACATTTTGGGCGACGAAAAATGTTGTTTCGGCGTGGTATGCAGAGAAAACTTTTTGCTTATTTGCCGCTACGACGAAGGTTGCACAAACGTCGAACTTGTGTTGTATAAAACAAGGAAACAAAGTATTTTCAAAAAAGTCGCAACGAAAACTGCTTTTGCACATCATGCTGTGTAAACGCAACGTCAAACAAATCAATATTTGGTGCAAGAAAAATCATTTGATGTGCAATTGTAATACGTTATTTAGTTTTGGAGGTTGCTCTATGTTGCAAACGGAACGACTTGTTTTGCGCAGATTTTGCCAAGAGGATTTGCAAGATTTGCACGAATATCTTTCGGATGAAGAAGTGGTAAAATTTGAGCCCTATCACGCAATGGATATAAACGCCGTGCGTGAAAATTTGATTTGGCGAATTCCACCGATGAAATGGTTGCGGTGGAATTGCCGTCGCAGCACAAACTTATTGGAAATGTGTACGTTGGCAAAAGAGATTTTCAGTCATTGGAGCTGGGGTACGTTTTCAACAAAAACTATTGGGGCAAGGGCTACGCATACGAAAGTTGTCTGGCAATAATAAAAGAAGCTTTTGCGCACGGCGTGCATCGAATTTTTGCCGAATGTGATCCTCAAAACCAAAATTCGTGGAAATTGCTAGAAAAATTATGTTTTCAAAAAGAGGCTCACCACAAAAAGAACGTTTATTTTTGGAAGGATCAACAAGGCAATCCTATTTGGAAAGATACCGTTGTGTATGCGCTTTTGAATGAGAATAACGCCAACTAAGTGCTGCAAGCGGCAAAAATCTTCAATTTTTTTATCTGCGCCTGCCTGTTTTATCACAAACGTCATCGCATGTTGAAGTAGTTTCGTGTGGGCGCTTTTGTCACCATTAAAAACAGCAAACCGGCACGCAAAACACCCACAACATTCTTTGATAGTTTTTGCCCGCATTGAACATTACAGGTTGCAATGAACAAATACGAAAAACTTTGGCAATATATTGCCGCTTGCTGTAAACAAAAAGTAACGCTGACATTTGAGGAAATTTAACAAATCGGCGGCGTTGCGGCAGACTATTCCTTTTTGATCTTAAAATTGCAACTTGCGAAATTTGGCTACTTCGTCTAAAAATATTTATGAAAGAACAAAAAATAACTTTTGAAAAAACTCGTTGCAACGCGGCAGTCGTCTACGTGCACGGCAAGGGCGGTTCGGCAAGCGAAGCAAACAGTTTTTGTAAGGCCTTTTGCGGCTGCGACGTTTTGGGCATGGAGTACGGCGCGGAAACGCCGTGGGAAGCGCAAAAGGAATTTTCCGTTGAGTTTTTGCAACTTACACAACACTACCAAAAGGTATATTTGGTTGCCAACAGCATTGGCGCATATTTTTCCATGATGGCGTTGCCGCAAGAAAAAATTTGCCAAGCATTTTTTGTGTCTCCCATTGTGGATATGCAACGGCTAATTTGCGACGCATTGAAGCATTGTGGTGCATCAGAAGAAGATTTGCATCGTCAAGGCACAATTTTCGATGGCAATTTGCTGCTTTCGTGGCAATATTTGCAGTGGGTGCGGCAAAATCCCGTATGTTGGAAGGTGCCCACGGCAGTTTTATACGGCGAACACGATTGCCTTGTGCCTTTTGATACCGTTGCGGCGTTTGCAAACAGCCACTGCGCAACGCTAACCGTCATGTCGGGTGGCGAACACTGGTTTCACACAAAAGAACAACTTGCTTTTGTAAACGACTGGATGCAACAACAGCTAAAAGCGTAGCCTGCTTTTGGGGAGGATTTTTCAATGAAAAACAACAAAAACAATGGTTCTCGCTACAACACAACCAGAAAAGTGCTTATTTTTTGGACGTTGTTTGTTGGCACAGGTGCAGTTGCAGGTGCTTTGGGGATGTTGGCTGATCCAAGCGGCAAGGCGTTGGGTATGGATGCAATGTTGCCGTATTTTCAAGTTTTGCCATTTGCGGAAAGTCTTTTTCAAAACTTTGTGTTTTCCGGCATTGCACTGCTTGTTGTAAACGGTTTGACAAACCTTGTTGCGGCGGGTTTGCTGTTTGCAAACAAAAAAATAGGTTCCGCTTTGGGCGGAGTGTTCGGCGTAACGCTTATGGCGTGGATATGCATACAATTTTGCATTTTTCAATTCAACTTTATGTCCACAATCTACTTTGTGTTTGGCGTTTGTCAAGCAATTGCTGGAGTGTGCGCAACAGTGTTTCACAGCCAAGAAACTTTCCACTTCAACCCGGACGATTATCCCAACGTGGGCACAAACCCAAAGCTTGCGGTGGTGTATTTTTCACGCATGGGCTACACAAAAAAGTTGGCCTACGAACGTGCCAACGCCACAGGTGCCGTGGTACATCAAATAAAAACCACCGAACGCACACATGGCACGCTAGGTTTTTGGTGGTGCGGACGCTTTGCCATGCACGGTTGGGATATGCCGCTACAACCGGATGGAATTGACTATTCCAAGTACGAAAGCATCACCATTTGCACGCCTGTGTGGGCTTTTTCCGTAGCGGCACCGGTAAAAAGTTTTTGCAAGGCGGTTTGCGGCGACATAAAACAAGTAAACTACGTAGTGGTGCACTTTATGAATGCCCGTTTCCAATCTGTCGCCGACGAAATGGACAAATTGTTGGGCACAAAACACCAAAGTTTTGTCAGCGTGCGGTGCAGATATGGAAAATTCAAAAAACAGTAGCCACGGCCCCAAAGCCGCAGCGGAAGGCAAAAATCAAGCGTTTTGTGCGTGTTCAATCGCAATACCAAGTCAAAGTACGGAAAGCAAGCAAGTTTTTTGTGGAAGAATTTGTTTCAAAATATATTTGAGTATTGCAACGCGCAACGTTTTGTGGTAAAATCCATTCACGTTGTGTATGAAATAAAAAAGCATTTTGCAAAGCAAAATTTGCTTGCAAAACGAAAAAAAGAGGAGAAAAAGTGAAAAACATTATCGAAATTGACGGTCTGAACAAGAGTTTTGGCCAAGTTCACGCCGTTCAAAACCTAAGTTTTCGTGTAAAAGAAGGGGAATTGTTCGCCTTTTTGGGTGTCAACGGTGCGGGAAAATCCACAACCATCAACATTATGTGCGGCCAGCTTTCCAAAGATAGCGGAACCGTGCAAATTGACGGTTGCGATTTGGATAAGGATTGCGCCGCAGTTAAGTGCAAATTGGGCGTGGTGTTTCAAAATTCCGTTTTGGATGCTGCCCTAAGCGCGCGGGATAACTTGCAAAGCCGCGCAGCCTTGTATGGCATAAAAGGCAAGCAATTCGAGCAACGCCTTGCCGAATTGGCAATGCTTTTGGATTTCAAGAACTTTTTAAACAGGCCCGTTGGCAAACTTTCTGGCGGTCAGCGCCGCAGAATAGATATTGCCCGTGCTTTGTTGCACAATCCCAAAATTTTAGTATTCGACGAACCAACCACTGGGCTAGATCCACAAACAAGAAAGCTTTTGTGGGACGTAGTGAACGACCTTCGCAAGCGTGAAGGCCTTACGGTGTTTTTGACCACGCACTACATGGAAGAAGCGGCGGATGCCGATTTCGTCGTTATTTTGGATGGTGGCAAAATTGTTGCAGAAGGCACCCCGTTGGAGCTTAAAAACGCCTACGCCGGCGACTACGTAACTTTCTATAACGTGGAAGAACAGGCCGTCAAGGCCTTGCAACGGCCCTACGTTGCCGTTCGTGATGGTTTTCGTGTGCAAATTGCCAACACCCAGCAGGCCACGGAACTTATTTTGAAAACCCCTTCGTTGTTTTGCGACTACGAAATAACAAAGGGCAAAATGGACGACGTGTTTTTGGCCGTCACCGGCAAAAACCTTGTGGGAGGTGACCTTAAATGATGGGACTCGGCGCATTGATCAAACGCAATTGCAAATTGTTTTTCAAAGATAAGGGCAGCTTTTTCACATCCCTCATCACCCCGATGATTTTGCTTGTGCTCTACGCAACATTTTTGGCCAACGTCTACGAAGATTCCTTTGTCAGCGCAATCCCCGAAGGCTTTGCTATAGACCAAGCGCTTATAGATGCAACAGTGGGCGGACAATTGGTGTCGTCGCTGCTTGCGGTAAGCTGCGTGACGGTGGCGTTTTGTTCCAATTTGCTTATGGTGCAAGATAAAATAAGCGGTGCTCGTCGCGACCTTACCATGAGCGCAGTCAAAAAATCCACCTTGGCGTTGGGCTATTTCATTTCCTGTGCGTTGGTGACGCTTATCATTTGTTATGCGGCGCTTATCATTTGTTTGGCCTATTTGGCCATAGTCGGTTGGTACCTTTCCTTTGCCGACGTTGCGCTTATGTGCTTGGACGTGTTGTTGCTGTCGCTGTTTGGCACGGCGTTGTCTTCCGTTGTTAACTGCAATTTGGCAACCACAGGGCAATGCTCGGCAGTGGGAACGATAGTAAGCGCAGGCTACGGCTTTATTTGCGGCGCCTATATGCCAATTTCCAGTTTTGGCAGTGGTTTGCAAAAGGCATTGAGCTTTTTGCCCGGGACGTATGGCACTTCGCTGATACGAAATCACACTCTGGACGGCGTTTTCCGAGAAATGGAAAAAATCGACGTTCCCGTGCAACTTTTGGAAGGCATCAAGGATTCTGTCGACTGCAACTTGTACTTTTTCCAAAACAAAGTTAGCATTGCTGCAAGCTACGTTGTGCTGGCCGCCTCGGTGGTGGCACTGATTGGCGCCTACGTTTTGCTGAACGTTTTGCGCAAAAACCACGACTAGTTTTGTTGTATTTGCACTTTCTTTCAATTTGCACGGCGCTATTGTGCCCGTGTAATTGGCAAACAATCAACAGTTTTTCACAAAAAACACCTTGAAAGAATCAACGTTCAAGGTGTTTTCAATTAGTGTAGTGGTTAGGTTATTTTTGCAACAGTGCAAATGCACCGTTGATAATAAACATAACGCCCAAAACAATAAAGAACCATTCCAACGCTACCCATTTGCTAACGATAAGCAAAATGCCCACTGCAATGGTAAGCACAGCAACAATAATTTTAACAGCGTTCTTGCGGCCTTGCAGTTGCTTAATAAGATCGGTTGCGCCCTTAACAATCAACAGCGCGCCAAAAATTATCAAAACAATTTCCACAAACAGCCATCCGCCAAGAATAATAACTATGCCAATCACTGCCTCAATCACGCCAAGCGTAATGTTTTTGTGCAAAATGTCCAAAACGCCCAACGCAATAAACACAACGCCGGCAATGGTCATAAGCCACCCTAAAATGCTGTTTTTAAACACAATAAACAACACGCCTATCAAGATATACAAAAGTGCATATACAACGTTGTTGCCAACGTATTTTTTAGATTTTGCCATAAAGTCCTCCTTGCTTGCGGCTTGTGCATTAGCCGCCAAAAATTGAACACGGTTGGCATTTTTTGCGCCGTCTCCTTTTGGTATTTTATCACAAACTGCGCTTGTTAACAAGCAAACTAAAAAAGAAAAATAACGGCAATTTCAAGTGCATTGCCGTTATAAATCCTTATTGGTTTTCAAAACGTCGTTGTTGCAACAGTGGCTATTCCGCCACGTTGTATTTGTGCGGATCATCCCAGTTGCGGCGAACAACAATTTCTGCCGTCAAGTTTGTGTTGTCAAAAACAATAGACCATTGTGTGTTGCTGGTGATATCCGTTTCGCTGGGTTCTTGCGCTGCAATTTTTAGTGCATCCCAAGCGGTGTTGGTGGTGTAGTGGCCTTCTTGTGCCGCCAAAACGCTTTTAATATCGTCGTATCTTTCTTTGCCGTGGCCATAGGGGCCATTCTTTTGGTTCGGCAACACTTTGTCGGCATATATTGTGTAGAAATTTGTAACAACGTCAACCGAAGTCGCCACAAGTTCTCTAGTTTCGCTTTCGCAATCCCATTCAACAACTTTGCCGTTGCCCGATGCATCATTAATATAAAAATGATAATCCTTGCCGGAAGATGCAAACATGTCGTATTGTTTCAGCAAGGCAATTGCTTCCTCGGTTGTGGCAGCTCTATCCAGCACCAAACGGATGGCAAGCGTTGTGAAAATGTTGTCTTTTTCCGTTTGTTGAAAAACCGGTTCACTGTCCACAACAAGCACTGCAATGGAAACGCCCTTTTCGTTCAAACCGTCCAAACAAATAAACGGAGCTGTCAACGTTGCAAGTTTTTTGGAAAAGCTGGCCAGCGGTTGGTCGGCGCCGGCGTTATTCAACGCGGCAAAAGCAATGGATTTGTATCCGTTTTTTGGTGCACAGCGAACAAGCATTGCCGACGTGTTTTTTCTAAAATCGTAGTTGCGTCCCATCAAATGGTTGCCGTCGGTGGTGGTCATGCCAAAAGCAGAACACGCAAAATTTGGCGTACTCATTTTTACGGGCAGCAACGGCAATGATTCCTTCATTATTGCATCAAACATATCTTCATTGCTTTCAATGCCGTATGCAATAATATTTTCAATGCTGTAGTCGTATTTGATATCCATCGTGTACAAATCAAAACCATCGTCATACGAAGTTATTTGTTCGATGGAATTAACCGTGCTAAAACGCGTGGCGTAAATGCACGCAAAAACCAGCAGCAAAATAACAATTATTGCAAGCAAAGCCGCTGCGGATATCAAAACAATCTTTTTTGTTTTAGACATACTTTTGCCTCCAATCTGGTGCAGCCAAACAACGTGGTGCACGTATTTGTTATAATTATATCATAATAATATCGCAAGTTCAACAATTTGCTAAAATTTGTGTTTCATGCGGCAAACTTTTGTGGCAAGTTTGTTTTGGATGGCGACCTGTTGCCCTATTTAAATGCAAAACTAAACGAAGTTTCCGTGGCTATTGCCATTACGTTCGCTAATCTCGAATATTTTTTACGGGAAGAGCACGTTTTTTTCGCTCCTGCTTGGTTTTTCATGCACAGGCAACTGTGCGTATTGTGGTTACTTGTTTGACATGGCACAAGCACGGCTTGCGAAAAATACGAAGCAAGAGACATAAAATATTTTTCTGGTATTATTCAATTAAGCGTTTGCGTTCCAAACATGAAGCGGCGCGGTGCGCCATGAAGCGCTCGCCATGCTCGCATGAAGCGAAGTGCACCTAGCCATAATAAGCCGAAGGCTTGCTTCATAGGACGAAGCCCTGCTTCATTTTTCATGCACAGGCAACTGTGCGCTTCATTGAAAAAAGCACTTGCCATCGCAAGTGCTTTTTTTCTGTGTGCGACTATTTTGATACAATTTCGGACACCTATGAAGAAACAAATTATAAAGAAAACTACCATATTTCAGGTGGCTCGATATTAATTTCTATTATATTTTAGATTGTAACTTCTTGTCCATTCATAAATTCAAACTAAATATCGTACATAATGACGGTCGGCTTGTTTTTACCGTCCGTAACGGCAGCGAGGAGACGGTGATGATGTAAAGACGAAAGAGCCGACCGCTATAGTTGACTCTTTTTCGTTTGCCTGAAAATGCTGTTCAAAGCTTAAATACAGAAAAATCAATAATTATTTCGTCTTTTTAACACGAAAACTATTGATTTTTTTGCAAAATATGATATTATTATAATGCTTACTGAAGGATTCTTATATCCTTTGAAAGTTGCCCGATAAGTGTTGGTAGCGCTTATCGGGCTTTTTTAATCTTGTCCTAAAATCTCGGTATCGTCATCCATTATGATTATTCTGAAAGCAATACCTTCAATACACGTGCTGTTTAAGGCATCCTCCATATCGGCAAATTCCTCAAGCAAAATGTACTTCTTATTTGCTTTCGGGTTGCTATCTTTACGATAAAGACCGAATAGTGCTTCTTTCCCATTGGGCAGTATTGTGTCTTGTTTCTCATATATCGACCCTGTGTTAAATCTATATTCTGTGCCGTTATACGAAAAATCCAAGCCAAACCAATGACCATCAGAAGGTCCCCACACACCGATATATTGGGAAGTGAACTCCTCAAGGGAATTGAATTCATTTTTTCTCATCGTAGATGAAACTCCTTTTTTATCTTTTTTATTAAATCCGATTCTTCCGCAGTCGGAGGAATTCCGGGAGCGTTTTTATTGTGGCTAAGGTAAACGTGTCGATGAGGTTGCACTCCTTTATGGCTGTGGGCCAAATCAATACTAACCGCTTGTTTATGAGCATCATCGTAATATGAGAGATGTTTAAGCTCACCATTTTTAACGACAGCATAGATTCTACCCGCGGTATGCGAATATTCGGGAGATTTTACCGCATTGGAATCTTGAATAATTACTTTTACATGGGGATTAGTACTCAATGTTCCCAATGACATATAATGTTGACCGCCTTGAACAAAGTCAAAAACTCCTTTACCAACGTCTACAAATGCACCACGAGAACCCATTATACCACCTCCTTTATCGTGAATATTGAAGGAATTCCCTCAATTTTCATCTGCTTATTTTTTACAGCAAAGGATTCGGTATACTTAAAATTCAAGAATGTGCCTGTCATACCCGGGATCATATTTCCGAATACAAGTATGATGGGCGGGGTGATGCGTGCCTTCATCTCGTTAAAACCGTGCAAAAAATCTTCTGGGCAATCAGTACATCCCAAGGTCGATATAATTACGGGAGTTTCGCTTTCTATGGCACTAAAGCACATATCGTAAGTGTCCGGCAAAGCCCATCCAATTGTAGGAATTACGGGCAAGCCGTAGTTTTGCCATGTGCAACCCAACCATCGGCCCATATAAATATTATGTCGAATCTCATTGATATTCATTGTGGGATAGATGCTGAAATCAGGAGTGGCCACGGCGGCATAGGTTTGCATAATTGGAATTCGTTTCAGCGGGTCATTCCAAAAACGCATTAAATCTTTATCGTAGCTAAACATCATTAACAGCTTGTTGTCGTTGTCAGGCAACGATTTCATACACTTGAAATTACGAACTTCTAAATTTTCGTAATCCAAATCGCGAGTTAAACGCCTAATCACGGGAAAGCCATATTTATCGTATTCGCAATCTCCAATGATAGGACGAATAACCTTATACTTCTCAAAATCCGTGAGACCTTTAATCATAGGTTATTTACCTACCTTTCTTCAAAATTTTTGTAAAATAGTAATAGTAAAGGTAGGGGATATAAATACAACTGCTTACTGAAGAACTCTTATATCCCCTGAAATATTCAGTTTTCCGAAAGGCATAAGTCACCGTTGGTAGCAGTTTCTTATGCCGCATATAAAATCATAAGCATCCCCCTTCACAAAGCGAATAATATTTATACGGAAATTATGTCAAATCCCTTTTTCTTTTCGCACTCAATAGCATATAGTTGTCTATCCGCACAAGCGGTAGATACCACACATATTTCGTGTATTTCGGGCACATTCATTCCGTTTATTAAGTAGGATGGAGCAAGTAACTTACCGCCAAACACATCCGCTTGCCAGTCGGGGTCACGGAAGTGCGGAATTTTCTCGTTAGGATCTGCCTTGAAGAAAACTACTGATGACTCATCGTGCATAAAGAAGTGCCCAACTTCGTGAGCCATCGTTAGCCTGTCTCTGCCTCTGCCTTCACAAGCACCAATATACACATCCTCTCGGATACGAATTTTATGCTCACCCGGGATTGTTTCACCGTGAAGATTTCCCATTTCAGCTTCGGTACAAATCTCAAACACAAATTCAGGGAATACTTCGGGCATAACGCGCTCAACAAAATGAACGATGTCGAAATACAATTTATCCTCAACGCCCAAAGAATGACGTATTTCTCTAACGTGTTCCCAAATGGCTTGTCTGGATGTAGGTTTTACAGAAAATATTCTCATTCACTATCCTCGTTGTTCATCAGTTTTTTGAGAGACTCCAGCTGTTCATCAGTGAAATCACTAAAAGAACGTGCAAAAGATACCGCGAGTTTTTTTGCGGTCGGCGATACCTCTTCAAAATCGAGTATAACGGCTTTTTCAGATATAGAAATAGCTTCGTCAAGCTCATCTTCTTGAACAGATGTGAGTGTATAAGCAGAACGGATTTTTAAATTCCATTCATAAGGCATTTTTTTCTTTCCAAGTTCGACAGCGGAAAGGAACGAAGGAGTAACTCCAAGCTTCTGAGCCATTGTCAAAAGGACCTCTCCGTTATCAACTCGTAATTTTTTGAGAAATTTACCAATCTCTGTCATATCAAAACACCTCTTTTTTATTCTACAGAAATTATATCGCGAAAAACACGTATTGTCAACTATTTGGTTGAAAAATTGCACAAAAAAGTTCAATATTTGTTTTGATTATATCGTATTGTGTACTGTACACATAAAAATCCTTGATTTTTCGTATCATTTTCCACCGAAATAATGTTAAAAATGAAAAGAGCCCTGCAGGAGCACCAAACGATACTCCTACAAGGCTAACTACTTACATTACAGATAGGGAAATAACTCCTTTATGTAAAGAAAAAAGGTCTGACACTTTTCGTATCAAACCTATGCTTTTTAAATGGTGGAGGTGACGGGAATTGCACCCGTGTACCAACGCAAGACCATCTAACTTTCTCCGTGCGCAGTTTGTTTTTAGGTGTCGTGTGCAACTTCCAACAAACAGGCAATTGCACACCAAGGTTTATTGTTTTAGCAAACTGCCGTCAAACCAAACGACAATTTGCGACGTCCGCTTTCTGACACCGGATCTTTTGCCGCAGACGAAAACAAAAGTCGATGCGCGCGTTTAAGTTACGCAGCGAGTGCCATTCTGTTGAAGGAACGGCTTGTGCTATTATTAGCGTTTAATTTAAGGTTGTCTTTTTATCGAAGCAGACTCTTCGGCACGCTTATCAAACCATCTTTAACGCCGGGCGAATCTAAAAAACACCCCCAAAACGGTTTTGCTTGGTAAGTATACCACTTTTTTTGCGAAAAGTAAACATATTTATTTGCATCGCAAGCTTTGCGTTTGTGCGTTCCAAGTTGTTGCAGCGGAAAACGCCTAAATTTTGCTGTCAATTTTCATCCGTATTATTTTATGCTTTTGTGCAACGTTCCGTCAAAAACAGTTGCTGCGGTGGTTCTATGGCCGTTGCATTTTGTCTTTTGGGGTGGGCGCCGTTTCACGTTGCTTGCACGGCTTGCTCACGCGGCAAATACGCTGCCGACAAGTGCAAATGCCAATGTGCAACATTTTTTGCTGTGTTGTTGCGTACAATAAAAGGAACGCATTCTGGGAGGTGTTTTGGGTGAAAATTCTTATTGTGGACGACGGCGTTGGTGCATTTCCCACCGTCAACAAACTTTGCTATTGCTTGCCGGCTGACTACACTGTGCTAATTTTCGGGCAGTCTTTTCCGCTTGGGGAATGCAGTTCCAAGCAACTTTTTGACGTGGCGTATCGTGCACTGGATTATGCCCAAAAGGGCAGCTTCGATGCGGTTGTGTTTTCGTCGGTGGCGCTTGCCATGACAACGGCAAAAACGCTGTCTCGGCAAAGTTCGTTGCCTTTGTTCGGATGTGAAATTCCGCTGGTACATTCTTGCACCTACACGGCATCGCAAGTTTTGGCAGTTGGCGACGAGGTTGTGGCTCGGCATGCCAAACGTTTTCAAAGCGTAATTCCGCTTGCATTGCCAAACTTTTCGCGTCTTGCCGAAAGTGGTGCTGACGAACGCGCCGTTGTTGCCTACGTTGCCGAAAACATGGAAAAATACGCCGGCAGTTTCGATTGCATTGCATTGGGCAACAGCAGCATGAATCTCTACAAAAACTGTTTTTCACGCGTTTTCCCCAACACGAAAATTTTTGATGGTTTGGATGGTGTTGCTCGCAAAATGCGCAAAACTTTCAAAAAAAACAAGGCGGCCGAGCCTGCTGTGCGTGTTTTGGGCGAAAATAACGAAAATTTATTGCAAAAATATAATTTTTTTATTGAAGAATTGTTGTAACCCCCTTGAAAAATGATTTGATATAGTATATAATTATAGGCGGTGGCTTGTTGTACCAGGCAACGAGCAAATTTTTTCTAGGAGTACTAATAATGGCAGTAAATGCAAAAGACATCAGAAACATAGCACTTATCGGGCACAGCGGTGAAGGTAAAACGACGTTGGCAGAAGCAATCTTGTTCAATGCCGGAGCCACGGATAGATTGGGCAGAGTGGACGACGGAAACGCCACAATGGATTTCGACGCAGAAGAAATTGCGCGCAAAATTTCCATTAGTCTTTCCGTTGCAAACTGCACCTACAAAGGCACAAAAATCAACATCATCGACGTACCGGGATATTTCGATTTCGAATGCGAAATGTTGGAAGCGTTGTCCGTTGCAGATAGTGCCGTAATCGTAACCAGCGCATCCGGTTCCATGTCCGTAGGCACGGAAAAGGCGTTGGAATATTGCACGGAACACAAAATCCCCGCTATGATTTTTGTTAACGGCATCGATAAGGAAAACACAAACTTCCCCGCAACCGTCGAAGCTATCAAACAAAAATTTGGCAAGGTCACTTCCATTGTTGTTCCTCAACTTGAAGGACACAAATTGGTTGGCTACGCAAACGTTATCAACGGCACCTACGTAAATCTTCAAACCGATGCTGTTTCAACAGACGTTCCCGCAGCACTTCAAGGCGAAGTGGAATCTGCTCGCGAAGCTATTGTAGAAATTTCCGCCGAAACAGACGAAGAACTTATGATGAAGTTCTTCGAAGAAGGCACTTTGAGCGCAGAAGAAGTATCCAGTGGTTTTGCTGCTAGTTTGCTTGCCGGCGCAACCGTTCCCGTTTTGGGCGGCTCCGCACTTACAAACAAAGGTATCAAAAGCTTGATGGATGCCATCGTAGATATGCTTCCCAATGCTTCCATCAAAGTTACCACCGCTAAAAAAGGCGAAGAAGAAATTCAACTCAAAGCAGAAGATAACGGTCCCGTTGTTTTGCGCGCATTCAAAACCATTGCCGATAGCTTTGGCAGATTGACGTTGTTCAGAGTTGTTTCTGGCACAATCAAAGGCGGCATTTCTTTGAACAACACAACTCGCGGTTCTCAAGAAAAAATCAGCACGGTTTATTTCTTGAAAGGCAAAAAGCAAGAACCTGCCGAAGTTGCTTGCGCAGGCGATATCGTTTGCCTAACCAAACTTGCTGCAACTTCCACCGGAGACACTCTTTCCGATAGCAAAGATATCATCATTGAACCCGTTGTTCTTTCCAGCCCCGTATATTCTCGCGCAGTGTATGCCGCTAATAAGGGCGACGAAGACAAGGTGTTTGGCGGACTTTCCAGATTGAAAGACGAAGATATTTCTTTCACTGTTACCAAGGCTGAAACTGGCGAAATGATTTTGTCTGGCTTGGGCGAAACCCAACTTGATGTTATCTGCAAAAAGCTCAAATCCAAATTCAAGTGCGAAGCTGTTTTGTCTGATCCCCGCATTGCCTATCGCGAAACCATTCGCAAGTGCGTAGAAGGCGAAGGCAAACACAAAAAGCAATCGGGTGGCGCAGGACAATACGGTCACTGTAAAGTTCGTTTCGAACCGGGCGCAGCCGATGGCGTTTTCGAATTTGTCGATGCAGTAGTGGGCGGCACCGTTCCTCGCCAATTCATTCCTTCGGTAGAAAAGGGATTGCGCGATGCAATTCAAAAGGGCGTTTTGGCAGGATATCCCATGGTTAACTTGAAGGCAACGTTGTTCGACGGTTCTTCTCACCCCGTAGACAGCAAGGATATCGCATTCCAAATGGCTGCAAAACTTGCCTATAAAGATGGTTGTGCAAAAGCTGGCCCCGTGTTGCTTGAACCCATCTACGAATTGAAGATTGTTGTTCCCGATAACTACCTTGGTGACGTTATGGGCGACATGAACAAACGTCGTGGCCGCATTATGGGCACGGAAGTTGTCAACGGAAAACAACTTGTAACGGCAGAAGCTCCTCTTTCGGAAATTTTGAAGTACGCAACCGATTTGCGTTCCATGACGCAAGGTCGCGGCAAGTACGAACTTGCATTCGTTCGCTATGAAGAAGTTCCCGCTCAAAACGTTCCCAAAATTGTTGAAGAAGCAAAGAAATTGCAAGAAGAAGAATAATTGTTGCACAACTTTGCAAACGCAAAAAGTCATTTTCAATCTGTTCCGCAGCGCTTGTTGCGGAACAGATTTTTTTGCACACAAAACGAGTCTTTCAATGCGAAAGGCTCGTTTTGCTTTTTAGTTGCAATATGTGCAAAGGCAAGCGAAAAAAAAGTTTGCGAAGTGGTGCGTGCAAGTTCAAAGTGTTTTGCGGTGCGCCATGCGGCCACGTGCACAACCAATTGACATGGTTCGAATGGTGCGGTTTTGTGTTTTTGTTCTGTTTTTAGAACCTACGTTGTGCGTTTTTTTTGACAATTTCCGTCATTCTTCCTTCAAAAGGTCTATGTTTTCGCTTTCAACAACACAACGCTATATTTTTGTGATTGCTAAACCTCATCAGTTTACGCATGGTTTTTGCAAACGAATCGTGGCTTCCAAATGGCGAAACCACGTATTTCACTTCTAGCGAGTGTAAAAATAACCGTTATGCATTGTATTTTTGTCCTTCAATTTTTTTCAAAACAATGCGGTTTTTTTGCGCTAGAGGCCTGTCTGCGTGGCGCAGTGGTTAACGTGTTCCCTCTGGTGGCGCGCGTGGCACGTTGTGGCACACAGTGGTGGTTGATTGCAACCATCCAAGTGGTTAGTCGGTACGTTTTTTGTTGCGCTGCGCCAGTGGCTTGTGCGGCTTGACAGTTTTGTGCCAATCCACTATAATAGCAAGGAATTCATTGTGTTTTGGCGCAAGCGTTTGCGCAATTGTCGTTGGAGGGCTAGTGATGAAAAAAAGTTTGTTTGCATTGATGCTTGCAACGCTGTTTTTACTTGTTGCGTTGTGTGCGTGCACGCCTACGGGCGCCGGCAGTACCGATAAGGATACTTCCGTAACCATAAAGCCGCTCGATTCCGCCACGCTGTTTTCTCAACGTGATTTGGAAACTGGCTACGATGCGGATGGCGCCACCTTCGTCACCCTTTCGCCAAACGGCTTTTCGTGCAGTTCCAACGCAGTCAGCATCAAAAACAAAGTGCTAACAATTTCTTCCGACGGCGTGTACATTTTTAGCGGCAGCGGAAATGGACAAATAGTGGTGGATGCGGCAAAAACTGCCAAAGTGCAAATTGTTTTGAACGGCGCTCATATAACTTGCGAAACTTCTGCGGCAATCTACGTGCGGCAGGCAGCCAAAACTTTTATTACGGCGGCGCAAGGCACTAGCAATACGTTGCAAACCACGCAACAGTTTGTTGCAGTGGATCAAAACAACGTTGATGCAGCGGTGTTTTCCAAGGACGACCTAACCGTCAACGGCAACGGCACTTTGACGGTGAATTGCTTGCAAGGGCACGGAATTGTCTCTAAGGACGACCTTGTGTGCGCATCCGTCAATCTAACCGTAACTTCGCAAAAATCCGCTCTAAACGCAAACAACAGCGTTCGCATTGCCAGCGGCACCTATAAGCTAACTGCCGGCACCGACGGCATGCATTGCGCACACGATACCGACTCCGCCATGGGCTATGTGTTTGTTGCCGGCGGCAATTTTACTATCGAATCGCAATCCGATTGCATCGAAGCAAGCGGGCAGTTGCAATTTATTGGCGGCACTCTAAACGCGCGTAGCAGTGGCGCAGGGCTTTATGCTCGCGACAATTTGCTTATTGCCGGCGGCGTTTTGAATATAACTTCTTCTTGCGATACCATTCACAGCAAAAAGAACGTCAACGTTCAAGGCGGCGAAATAACTTGCAGCAGCCAAGACGATGGCATTCACGCCGATGGCAACGTTGCAATTCGTGGCGGTCAAATAACTATTGCCGAAAGCTACGAAGGCATCGAGGGGCAAACTGTGGATATAATGGGCGGCACAATAGAAGTACATTCTTCCGACGATGGCCTTAATGCTGCCGGCGGCAAGGATCAAAGCGGCTTTGGCGGCTTTGGCGGCCGTCCCGATCAGTTTGTGGCGGACGAAAATTGCTACATAAAAATTAGCGGTGGTTCAGTCAAAATTTTTGTCAGTGGCGACGGCATCGATTCCAACGGCAATTTGTTTGTTACCGGTGGCGAATGCTATGTTTGCGGTCCTGTCAGCAACGGAAACAGCGCCATCGACTACGACGGCAACGCACAAATAACCGGCGGCGTGCTGGTGGCAACCGGTTCCAGCGGCATGGCGCAAAACTTTGGCGAAAAATCCACTCAATGTTCAATAATGGTAAATTGCACGCGCACAAATGGCGAAGTTGTTTTGTCAACAAAAGGCGGCAAAGAAGTGTTGCGGTTTAAACCAACAAAGTGGTATACCAGCGTGGTTATCAGTTGTCCAAGTTTGAAGGTTGGCGAAACCTACGTGATAACAACAGGTTCGCAATCGCAAACAATAAAGCTAACCGACGTCATCTATGGCAGTGGCAATGGCATGTTCGGCCCCGGTGGTGGTCCTGGCGGCGGCCCTGGTGGTCGCCCCTAAACGGCACAAAAACAAAGAGCAAGCTGCAACGTTTTGTTGCCGCATTTTGCACTTTTAATGCATAAACGTAGTGGCAAAGGGTTTGCAAAAAAACAGTTAAATTCAAAATTATGTCGGCAGTGCAACAAAGTAAAAAATTTGTGGCAATTTTATATAATTTTTTTGAAAATTTGCGTGAATTTTGTTGACATTGTTGCTCCGATATAGTAGAATGAGAAAGCTGTATTTTGCAATACAGCAATTGAAGCTTGACAACAGAATAGTAAGAAGAATTGAAACACAGTCAATTTTAAGGA